>NZ_JAWHPL010000010.1:0-401965 GCF_032587875.1 Pseudomonas syringae group sp. 243L2 | reverse complement strand
TTGAAAGTGCTGAGGACTCGGTAGCCGGAAAACATCCGGCTACTTCAGACCTTCCCTAAGGTTGTCGCGACCTTGTTCAGACCACCTTTCATAACGATCCCGCGTCTGCACCTCTCCAGAGATAGCCGCTTGAGCTAGATAGTCTTCGAAACCGGGATAGGCTGTGTTGAACTGCGCGTCCATGTTCTGAATATAACGGCCGAGTGCTTGTGAACGCTTATAGGTGTTCACCACGCTTCTCAGGTCGGCGGCGATGCTACCAAACATAGAATTGGGTAAGCCAGAGCCCTGAGTGAGCATATTTTGGTACTGCTGGATTTGGGTTTGGAGTTGCTCAGCAGTGTTCAAAGCTGTGTTTACCTGTTCGGCGTACTCGAACATTTGTTGGTAAAACGTTGAGCAGTTTGAGCAGTAGATGGCATAAGCCGGACTTGGTGCTATGTAGAGACTCGAACCAATGCATAAGCTCGCTACGATAAGCCTCACGCTTCGCCTAAGATCTCTGGCGGTGTACGCCGATAATTTCCCCGGTTCTGGTTTCATCTTGAATTCCTCGTTTTGCCATCATCCGACGCTCAATTATTCACCTATATGGTCAGCTTATGAATATGCGGATAAGTTTCTATCCGCATACAAATCAATGGATTGAGTCCCAGAAGTGTCCCGAAATCAAAACGGTTTTCGGGCGGAGAATATTGATTTTATTGAGGATTTCAGTCGGGCGGGGGCGATCATGTGGCCGTCTGACTTAATGTGAAATTTAAGAAAAAAAGCCCACCGAAGTGGGCTTTTTGGTGATAACCGAGCCGTCAGTGTAGTGCGCAGTAGGGGTTTGGTGTGCGATACGTGCCACGCTCTGCTTCAGGAATACGCAGTGTTTCGAGCTGCCATTCTTCAACTAGAAAAGCCAGCTCGGCCGCAAGACGTTGAGCTGCCACAATCTTTTCTCTAGTGCGCCTGCTGGGCCGGCCTAGACAAGCTTGCAGCTCGTTGAGTTGATTAGCCAATTCGTTGATGCGATGAGCTGTCTTCATGGTCAATTCCCTTGCTTATCTTTTCGACGATTCTGTCAAATTCCTCTCGGACTTGATCATCCGTAAGTTCAAGATTAACCAATCCTGATTTTATTGCAATTCTTCCGATTCTGTCAGCAGTCTCGTTGTCGAGTTTTGCAAGACGAGCCTTAGCTGTTTCCAATTCGGAAAGCGCATCGCTCCTACGTTCTGAAAGGGTCTTTCTTGCCAATTGGACTCTCCTTTTGGTGTCGGTCTAATGCTCTGATTTTGACGCGGTACATAAAATTCTAGCGGTGCCTGAATGATGATCATATGGGATTTTCCTTTCGCAGGGCAACGCGTGCGCTATGGGGCCCTCAGATAATAAAATCAATGCAATTGAAGGAAATCGAAAGCACTTGAGCGCAATTTAAGGAAATTTAAGGCAACTCTGGAGGAGGTTAATGCAGCTCAAGGCAACTTTAGGATAATCAGATAAATTAAAGGAAATTGTTTAGAAGGTTGCGTAGCTAAAGTGTGAAGTAGCCTTGAATTGCACTCGGCTGGACGGCAAGATGTGTGTTGTAGGCCTACGCTGCTCCGCAGCTAGGGCCTCCACCACTTGCCTTATTCGCCTTCGGCTAAACGGACAGTCTTGCTCTGCGAGGCTTACCGTCGCTGCCGCGACTCAAAAGCAGAAAGGAAAAAGCATGGGAACAGAGCAAAAGCCACGGCCACGGCGGGAGCTTCCACCGATCAAGGTTTGGGTGTCTGTTGACGAGCGCGCCGCCATTCAGGAACGAGCAGATCAGACAGGACTTTCCCTGTCCGCGTATCTGCTTGCGGTTGGCATGAACACGCCAATAAGGTCGGTTGTAGACTTGGCCGCCGTAGGTGACTTGATAAGGTCAATGGCGACCTTGGGCGGGTCGCGGGGTTGTTGAAATTGTGGCTCGCCGAGAAGCATGGGCAAGGAGCACGAGCAGTAGACGTTGATGCCATCATGGTGGAATTTTGCGAACTACAAGGAGAGGTTAGAACGATTATGAGCAGGGTTGTGTATGCGAGGAAATGAAAACGGCCTCGTGAGGTCGGTTTCGGTATTTCCTTTTGGTGCATTATTCGAGGGTTTCTCCAGTTTGACCAGTACGCCGTCTGTGACTTCGGCCTTCACCATTTTGGCATGTGTGACTAAATATTCCACATATAGTCCTCAGCTTGTTATCGTTGTGCACAAATACCGGAAGGATTGAAAGCAGTGGCGCGGTTGAAGGGAGTCTAGCCCTCGTCATCAGTTTTAGATGCTGATGACGAGAGTTTGGTCTATAAGTGGAAGTGCTTTTAGGAGCTTAATTAATCTATAGTGCTCTGGCCTAAGAAATTAATGTGGGCATTACTCGCGAGCATTTCACCTGTATGAATTATTGTTTTGGTCAGAGTTTAGCGATTGATTAACTTAGCAAGTCCTCCGAAGGTTAATGCGTAAGGGGAAGTTACTTTTGTGTTTAGTGCTTGCTGGTTGCAAACCTCCCATGCGGAAATCAGCGCGCCTTGAAGGTGCTCTAAGGCTTCATCGTTATTAATGTTTTTAATTTTCTCGAGTTCTACGCGAGCTTTATGGGTTGTAAAATAACTTTTTGTAGCGGCATCCAAAGGCAATTGCATGCCTAAATGAACAATTGCGTTGAGTCCGGCAAGGAAGCAACGGTTGTTGAATTGTTCGTACAGCGCGCTGAAGGAAAAGCCTATCCCACTCAGACTCAACTTTGCTCGCTTGATGTCTGGTGGTGTCGTCGCAGCTTGATCTGCAATTGACCACCCAGAGAGCACTGCGGCAGTTGACTGGTCTCCCGAAGCGCCCGAGCATGTTGCCCACTCAAACCAAAATCCCCGCTTGTTTCCGACCTTATCTTCGAACCGAGAAAGAACTTCGGCACCCGAAGCAGCGGCACCACATCCGCGGTAAATACTTGCAAGGTTGATCGCTAGCTCCGCTGACTTGACATCAACCTCGACCAGCGCGCGCGCTACGCGCACCGCAGTTTCTGGAGATTTTTCGAGGAAATGGTTAGGCAAATTATACTCCCATTTGGAGTATTCGAGGATAAATTCGGTTGGTCTGGCTGCTTTGGCTGCGCGTGCTAAATCCTCGAACCGGCACGCAATATCCTCTCCAAACTCATTTTTCATGATTGCGATTGCCGCTTCGGCTATGCGTCGATGACGTGTCAGCAGAATGGAACCGCCGCTCACAGCAGCTTCCCGCGCCAAAGGGACTATGACCTGTTGACCAAGTTGACGCGAATCGCAGCCCAACACTTTAGCCAATACTGGCCTTGACATGAAGCCTAGGCCCTCTGCGTGCATCGCGGCAATGTAGACAAAAGCATCTAAGAGAGTACGGCCCGATGGTAGTTGATATCCTCCTAGACGATCAATTAGACGAGCCACATGTGGCCGCAATCCGGTTCCGAGTCGTACTGCGAGAATTCCTCCTAGGAGCGAACCTTCAGTAACCTCTGCCTCATGCTGAGTCGCGTCGAACAGAACTCGGCCGCTCTCCCTAATTTGATCTGCTGTTTTAGATGATTTCCCTGAACCTTCGAATGAACTCCATGCTGTTGAAATCAATAGAGCGTCATCTTCCGTAAGACCGCTCATTGAGGTCTTGCGGTGATCCGCATGTCTCGACCACTCAATTGATTCAGATTTAGTAGCACGCCAGTCGGTATCTCGGGAGCACAATAGAAATATGATATCGGTGCGCTTTTCCAGATGCGATTTTTTCACGACCTCAAACAGAGACCTAGCTACTAGGTCGGCATTATCTGTCGCGATTATCCAAGGTCCTTTGGGGAGTCGAGTTAAATTATCGATAGGTAGTGGGCTCAATTCATCAACATGCCAGAGGATATTAATATCTTTATTTAATTCCAGTGTGGCTGCTAATGTTTGACGTAGAGCCAAGGACTTGCCTTCACCACCCGGGCCGGTAAGTAGCATGAGCAATGGGCGCTCTGGGTTACGATAGGAAACGATCTGATTAACCAAGCTTGTAACAACGGCTCTGTGAGGTATCTGCGGGCAAAGAGCAAAGCCCCAATCCGGTTCGCCGCCATTGAAAAAGCGCTCGGCTTCTTCAATAGTAATATCGCGACGTTTGGAATCTATCGATTTAACGGTCAGGAGCTCCCATCCATTCGGCGTGCTCCATTGGCTAGTATTCGCGATGACAGGTTGCAGCCTTGGCAATGGGTATGCCCACCAATCTGTATTATCTAGACGCCGCTTTTCGGGAAACCTTCCGGTTTCAACCGGCCAGTCATAATTGTCAGGATTCCAGAAATAGGGAGCGAGCTTAACTTTCTCCGCACGGATGTCGATCTCTCCCCATAACAAACCGTTGCGCCACGGTTCGCCATCCCTTGCTTGGAACGCTGATCCGGACTGTAACACTAGGAAACTTTCGCCTGCGCCATCCTCCTGACTGCCTTCGGCTTTATGCAGATGTCCGTGCAGATAAATTACGCGGTGGTGCCCAAATAATGCTCGCAACCTACGCGCGTGTTCCTCATGCAACCATGCAAGCGGATGATGCCCAAGTACGAAGCGTATAGGACAGTCTTTTACTCGCTCCAAGGCTGCTTCCACCAACTCAACGCCAGGTGTCAACTTCAGCTGGTCGCGATCGTCCATCGACAGCCATGCTGTGTTTATCCCAACGATTCCAACCTGTACCCCATTAATCGAGGCAGTTTCGGCAAATGCTCCGTGGGGGGTAGTGATCCAATCGCCTGATAAATCAGCAACAGCACCCTGCCTATAAGCCTTAAACCGGGGCGATAAAATATCCCGTTTGGTTTTGCCTAGTCGGTTTGCTTCGAAGAACTGGCTACTGCCACTTAGAGGTGTTAGACGGTCAAAATTATCGTTCTTAGTGCGATCAACGTCGTGATTTCCAGGCACGGCAAGAATGCGGCCCGACCAACTAGCACCGCCAAGAGCCTCTCGCAGAGGATTAAGGAATCCATTACGGAAGTCTCTATATTCATTTTTCAGCCCGCGATTGGTTATGTCGCCGGTAATGAAAACGAAATCTGGAACGAACCCTGTATCAACTTTTGCTTTTACGTGATCAATGATCCTTGCAAGCAACCGTTCTTGTGCAGTCCGATCTTTGCCGATATGAAAGTCTGAGCAGTGTAACCAACGCATTGGAAATCCCTTTTTAAAGCATCCAATTTTGACTGAGCTGGGTATCGCAAGAACGTTCAGCTCGTTGAGAAAATAGCATCCAGTCTACCAGCAGCACGCATTGACAGGCGTATGTAGCTCCAAGTGCTATAACAAAATTTTATTTTTCCTACTGTTGCTGAATCCAACCCTTCTACCAGCAACGTCGCGACGGCTGCTGGCGGAGGGGAGCAAACGACAACCGAAGTCGCGGCGCTCCTGGGCGTGTGTCGCGTCACCCTGTACCGTACCCTCAATAAAGAGGATGGCCGCAGATGAAAGACCGACCACACGACGAGGCAATGGTCGAGCAGTTCCACGCCAATCCGGCCTATGCGGCCGAGTTGCTGACTGAAGTGCGCCGTAACGGCGACTCGACTGAGCTGGCCATCCTATTGCGACAGATGACCAAGGCGTTCGGGCAGGATGAGGGGTGGAGTCTTGCCGATGCAGAGCGCAAACTATCGTCTACATAACAGGGTATGGCACATTTCATGGCATTGAGAGCCTTTCGTGCCATAAGCTAATGATATTGATGGGTTTTTATCTATCGTTAACAATCGAGTGGAGTGATTCCGCGTCCGGCACTGTCCGGCATCCGCTAGCAAAAAACGCCCTGGAGCCCGCTTAATTGCGGGCTTTTGGCTTTTTGGGCCCGGTAAATTCTCGCAGCTTTGCGCATCGCCAAGCACTTTGTTCATGTGGCGTGACCTATCAACGGCCCCTCGCCACACGTCGCGCTGGCATTGGTCCGTTTAGCAATGCCAGAATGTCACTGGCTACCCGAATCAATAAATTCGGGTTCTTACGGCACGGATGCGTACAGGCGGTCATCACGCCTGTTTAAGGGATTTATGGTTTCCATCTATGTGTGTGGCGAGGACAAAACCCGGCAGATCAGTGGCTGGGATATAAAGCCAGATGGCAAGGGCGAGTTCACCCTGACGTGCTACTACCCCTCTCAAAAAACTTATTCCCGCCCGCTGGGTGATTGCAGGGTCGTGCCTACCCTGGAATTGAAGGACATGCTTCTTCTGAGAAAAGGAAGCTCGGAATTCAATCCCGTCGATAGGGTGGAGATATACGGTGATAAACACGCCCTCGTTCAATACCCGGGAAAATCGAAAAAATACATTTTTAACATGGACAGTGTTGAGTTCTTTTCCCCGACCTCAATCACTGATGAGCCTGCATTCACTTATTTTCGCTCAGTGGCCACAGCCAAGGTCAGCGCTGCCGCTGCCGCTGCCGGTGATAAAAAGGGCATGGCCGAAAATATTGACCGCCAAATGGGGGGCCTTTCGTTGTCTCCGGCCACGGCGCTGCATGCTTACTGCAAAGGGCAGCATGGAAAGCTGGAGTCGTCGGGTAATTTCATCTTTCCTTTCGGCCTCAACGAAAGTCAGCTCAGGGCGGTGGAGCAAGCGTTCCTTTCACAGGTAAGCGTGATTGAAGGTCCTCCCGGCACGGGCAAGACGCAGACTATTCTGAACATCATTGCCAACATTCTTTTGCAGGGAAAAACAGTGGCGGTGGTGTCCAACAACAATTCCGCGGTCGAGAATGTTTATGAAAAGCTAGGCAAGTGTGGCCTGGATTATCTGGTCGCGAGGCTGGGTAAAAACGACAATCAGAAGGAGTTTTTTGCCAACCGTCCTTCTCGACCTTCCGCAGATCCTTCACCAGCGCCTGCCATTGAGCATATCCAGGCTGTGCTGCAACAGCTCAAAGGCTACCTGGGCGCTCGTAACGCGGTGGCGCAGTTGCAGATCGAGATTAGCGAACTGGAGATAGAGCGTCGCTACCTTACTGAGTGGCAGCGGGATAACGTTGTGGCCGGTCCTTCTCTGGACAGATATAAACTGTCGCCACAAAAGACGACGGACTTGATGGCTTACCTCGAGCAGCTTGCGAGCGAGCGCATCAGAATCAAGGACCGTATCGAGCTCTTGTTCAATTTCAGAATTTTGCGCACCCGACCCTTCGATAATTGGGACAAGCGCATGTCTGCCTTCTACAGCCTGCAGCTCCATTATTACGACAAGGTCTTGCAAGATAAAAAGACGGAGTTGGCTGCCCATGAAGAAGCGTTGCGACTCGGTAACTTCAAGGCGCTGCTGGAGGAGTTGACCACTTCTTCCATGCTTCACCTGAAACACCACCTGCATCGTCATATCTCTGATGACGATACCTTCGACACTACTTACAGAAAGCGGCTTGATGCGTTCCTGAAGCGCTACCCGGTCATTGGCAGCAGTACGCATTCAATCGTCAACTCCCTTGGCGGCAAGGCTGTTCTCGATTACGTGATTATTGACGAGGCCTCGCAACAGGACATCGTCCCAGGTGTACTGGCACTCAGTTGTGCGAAAAATCTGATCATCGTGGGGGACAGGAAGCAACTTGCACACATCCCGGAAAAACTCGGGCTGGAAGCGCCCGCGCCCTGGTATGACTGTGAGAAGTACAGCCTTTTGGACTCATGCGTCAGTGTGTTCGGCAACTCGATACCGATGACGTTGCTCAAAGAGCACTATCGGTGTCATCCCCGGATTATTCAGTTCTGCAATCAGCAGTTTTACGATAATCAGCTAGTACCGATGACAATGGACAATGGCGAAAAACCGTTGACGCTGCTGGTGACTGCCAAGGGAAACCACACGCGCAACAATTCCAATCTCAGAGAACTCGACTCTTTATTGGCAGTGCTTGAGGCCGACGGGGAAAGCCTCTGGGAGGGCGAAGATGGCAGAGGGTTCATTGCCCCCTTCAAGAATCAAGCGATGCTTTCAGGTTCCTGCCTGCCAGCTGATTTTGTCAGAGCCACCGTGCATAAATTTCAGGGCAGGGAGTGTGACGAAATTGTCTTTTCTACCGTGCTGGACAAGTACAAAAGCCCGGAGCGCCTGAGTTTCGTCGACGATGCACGTATGGTCAACGTCGCGGTTTCCAGAGCCAAAAGCAGGTTCACGCTGGTCACGGGTGATAACGTTTTCAAAACCAGTAATGGCCATATCGCTGCGCTGATCCGCTACATGGAATATTACGCGGATGACGGGCAGGTCCATCGAGCGCCTGTTATCTCGGCATTCGATCTGCTCTATAAAGAGTACGACCGATCACTTGAGCGTCTCAATAAAAGGCTCAATCCCGATGACTCGTTATTCAAGTCCGAGCAGATTGTGGCGCAGATACTTCGTGAGGCACTGGCTCAGGAACCCCGCCGAGGGATCATGTTCCACCGTGAGATCCGGCTGATGCAACTGGCAGCGGTGGCCCGCGCAAGCTTCACGGAGAGAGAGCTGGAGTTTATGAGAAACGCTGCGCGATGCGATTTCGTGCTCTATTTCAAGGTGGGTAAGACCCCCTTGGGCGTGATTGAAGTCGACGGTGGTTACCATGACGATCCGTTACAGATTGAACGAGACGCTGTGAAAAACAGCATTCTGAATAAATGCGGTATTCCTTTGCTTCGTTTGCGGACCATCGAGAGCCGTATTGAAGAGAAGGTTGCGGCGTTTCTGGATCAATGGACGCCACCTGCGCGGGATGAAAGTCGTAGAGTTTCGCCGGGTTGAAGGTGGCTCTAACGTTCAGCATGAGGGCCCGTTCATCAAATTGAGCGGTATCGAGACAAGCTATTGTTAAACCAGATTCCGGTGGCTCCAGGCCAAACCAGACTTGATCGCCTCTTCCAGTACAGCGTTGAATTCACTGGCAAGCCTCGCCCTGGATCTGCCAGTACCCATTAACCCCAAACCGCGGCGACTCCACTCATGTTCAAACGCATTCTGTCCGCTCTCAGCGGCAAGAAACCTCAAGCTTCAACAGATAACGCGCCTGCTGATACGACGTCGCCAGAAGCCCACGACGGCGAGTTGATCACTGCCTACGACAGTTACGGACGCGAGATAAAGATCACTCGGGCCGAGTGGCGCGAGAAGGTGTTCCTGCCCAATCTGAAGCAGCACTGGGGTGATGCTGACGAGCTCTACAACCTCATTGTTTCGGGCCTGAACGATGGATTTGCGACTGACCTCATGCCAGCAGCCGAACGACTGGTCGAGATCGACGCTAATCCCGAGCGCAGTCATGTGGTGAACGGCATCGTGCTGATGCACAACGCTCAGCTTGATGCTGCTGAAGCCACCCTGCGGGCCGGGATGGCGAAAGTCGGTGTGTCGGGAATCATTCTGACCAATCTGGCCAAGGTGTTTGCCGAGCGTGGTGAGCAATCAGTTGCAGAGGCAACGCTATGGCAGGCGGTTGAAGCCGATCCGAATCAAGAGAATGGTGTGATGTGGTGGCTGAGCATCCAGCAGGAGCGGGGCGGCGAGGCGGCCTATCTCGCTGCTCTTCACACAGTAGCGGCGTTGCCGGGCAGTTGGCGTGCGCAGTTGTGGATGGCGCGGCATTACCTGCAACAGCGCAACGTCGCGCAGGCGCGCGTGCTGTATGAAGAAGTGTTGGCAGGTGGCCAGTTCGACCGAAGCGCGCTGCAGATGATCTCGGGGGATCTGGGCAACAATGGCCACATCCCGCTGATCGTCGAGCTTGTCGGGCCTGCTTACGATGAGCACAAACATGATTCGACGGCAGGTCTCAACTTGCTGCGTGCCTATCAGGAGCTGGGCAGGGTGGATGAAGGCGAGGCCTTGCTTACGCGCTTGTATGCCCTCGGCTTTGCGCCAATCAAAAGTCACCTTGACCAGTTTGCGCACGCTTTCGAGGACGTGCGCAGGCAGGAAGACAAAGGTGTTCCGATTGATCCTGCCAGCGTGACGATCAATACCGTGGCGCTTACCAAGCCGGTCTGGCACTACGGTTTGCGCAATGCTGACTGGCTCTTCGCGCAAAAACCGGAAGGTGCGCCAGAAATTGGTTTCTTCGCCTTGTCCAAAATCATGGAGAAAGCAGAACCTGCCGAATCGCAGCGCGAGGATGATATCGGGCGCTATACGCGTGCCATCCCTCTTTACATGGCTGAGTCGGTTCACTACTGGAATGACTATGCAGCCAATTGTTATGTCCAGGTCGCGGAGGGTGCGGGGCCGGTTGTATCGGGGGTTGAAGTCGACGGCAACACATTGTTCGATATCGTCCCGCCAACGACGAAGTATTTCGTCACGGGCGAGGTGGGGTGTTCGGGTGAGGGCGATCAAGCCCAGTGGCGGATTTCACTGAGCCTGTGGAACTGCACGAGCCGCACCCGGCAAACCGTTGAAAACGGTAGTGCAGGCAAAGCGGAACTTGGCGCGCTGGTACTTGATCTTCAACAGCGCTTGCTGGCCGGTATCGGACTCACGCGTGAGCAACCACTGGATGTGTTTTACCGGCAGCCCACCGCTGAGGTCTTGCCGGTGTATCTGACCCAGTTGGGCCAATCATTCATGCTGACGTTGCTTGCGAACGACCATTTACCCAAGTCGTCGATGTGGGGCGAACGCGCGATGCTCGAATGGCCCCTGAATATGGCGCTCCAGTGGCCTGAGATAGAAACCGCAAAACTGATGTACCTCTCCGGGTTGGGAAAGGCTTTCGATTACAAGTCGGATACAGTGGCCGAGCACAAGCAACGAAGCCTGCAAGTGCTGAGCGAACTGGAACGGGCGAACAGCCCGGCATCGCGCCTCGCACCGCTGATATGGAAAGGGTTTGGCATGCAGGCAGAGTTGCAGGGTCACCGCGCCAATGTACCGCCTGATGCAGAGCCGGCATATATCGAATGGCTGGAGCGGGTTAGTCAGTCGTAGCGCGGTTAATTGATGCAAAAAGCCGGAGCGGGCGTCACTGCCTTGCCCGGCTTTTTTACGCCTCAACTTCAGTTCGTGGTATCCACCCTTATCTTTACGCAAATGCAGGTGTATCGTATTCGCCCCTCGCATTTGCTCGCAGATGCGCTCAGTCGTCGTTTTCGAGGTCCCGCCGTTCATGTCCTTTACCCGTCGTCAGATCCTCACAGGCATCGCCGGTCTTGCTGTAGTCGGCCTTGGCGCGGGTGGTGCTTCGCGTTACTGGATGGGGCGTCGTGAGTCGCAAGCGGGTTCGGACTTCGTGCTGATCGCTGCACCGCTGGATATAGAACTGGTCTCTGGCCACAAGACACCTGCCTGGGCGTTTGGCGGTTCTGCGCCGGGTACCGAATTGCGGGTGCGGCAGGGCGAGTGGTTGCGCTTGCGCTTCATCAACCAGCTGCCGGTCGAGACGACCATTCACTGGCATGGCATCCGCTTGCCGCTGGAGATGGACGGCGTGCCGTACGTGTCACAGTTGCCGGTCAAACCGGGTGAGTATTTCGATTATAAATTCCGTGTGCCGGATGCTGGCAGCTACTGGTATCACCCGCACGTCAGCAGCAGCGAAGAGCTGGGGCGCGGGTTGGTCGGGCCGCTGATCGTTGAAGAGCGCGAGCCCACCGGTTTCGCCCATGAGCGCACGGTCAGCCTGAAAAGCTGGCATGTGGATGAAGTTGGCGCGTTTACCGAGTTCAGCGTGCTGCGTGAGGCGGCGCGTGAAGGTACGGCGGGTCGGCTTTCGACATTGAATGGTATTCCGCAGGCGGTCATTGAATTGCCTGCTGGGCAGATTACCCGCGTGCGCTTGCTCAACCTCGATAATACCGTCACCTATCGCCTCAACCTGCCGGACGCCGAGGTGCAGATTTATGCACTGGATGGCAACCCGGTCACGCCGCGGCCGTTTGGCGACGAGTACTGGCTGGGGCCGGGCATGCGCATCTGTCTGGCAATCAAGGCACCGCCTGCGGGTGAGGAAATTTCATTGCGTAACGGCCCGGTGCGTCTGGGGACGTTTCGGTCGGTCGCCAATAACGACGCGCCCGGCCAATGGCCACCTGAGCTGCCGGCCAATCCGGTGGCCGAGCCGGATATGGATAACGCCGAGAAGATCAATTTCAACTTCGAATGGGTGGGCTCAATGTCGGTCAACACCGACAACGGCAAGCCGCCCAGCTTGTGGCAGATCAACGGCGAAGCGTGGGACATTACCGACAAGACTTGCGCCGACCGGCCTATCGCCAAATTGAAGTTGGGCAAGAGCTACATCTTTGAATTGAAGAACATGACTCAGTATCAACACCCGATTCACTTGCACGGCATGAGTTTCAAGGTGATCGCGTCCAATCGGCGCAAGATCATCCCGTACTTTACCGACACGTTCTTGCTGGGCCGCAACGAGCGGGCGCGGGTCGCGCTGGTGGCGGATAACCCCGGTGTGTGGATGTTCCACTGCCATGTGATCGATCACATGGAAACTGGTCTCATGGCCGCCATCGAGGTGTCGTGATGCGTCAGCCGCAAATCATCGACCGCAGCAAGGATCAGGACTTCATGCGCGAGGCACTGGCGCTCGCCGCGCAAGGCGCATTGCTGGGCGAAGTGCCCGTCGGTGCAGTCGTGGTGCAGAACGGCGAGATCATTGGTCGTGGTTACAATTGCCCGATCAGCGCAAGCGACCCCAGTGCGCATGCCGAAATGGTCGCTATTCGTGATGCCGCCAGGGCGCTGGACAATTATCGGCTGCCAGGCAGTACGCTTTACGTGACGCTGGAACCATGCAGCATGTGCGCCGGGTTGATCGTGCATTCGCGGGTGGCGCGCGTGGTTTACGGCGCGCTTGAGCCCAAGGCAGGCATCGTTCAAAGCCAGGGGCAATTCTTCAGTCAGGGCTTTCTCAATCACCGCGTGCTGTTTGAAGGCGGGGTATTGAGCGAGGAGTGCGCGGCAATGCTGAGCGAGTTTTTCAGAATGCGCCGGGCTGCCAAGGATGCAGATAAAAACCAGGGCGGCGTCTAGAGCGCAGGCTTGTCGGGGCTACTGCCTGAAGCAGGTGCAGGCGGCGCAGGTGGTTGGGTCTTGTCGACTCCGGGAACATGCAGGTTGCCATCGGCGACCTGGCTGCCCTCGAGCTGAGGCTGCGTGACCCAGGTCAGAATGTCGTAATAACGACGAATGTTGGCAACGAAATGCACCGGCTCGCCGCCTCGGGCGTAGCCGTAACGCGTTTTGCTGTACCACTTCTTCTGCGCCAGACGCGGCAGCATTTTTTTCACGTCCAGCCATTTATCAGGATTCAGCCCCTCGTTCTGGGCCAATTTGCGCGCATCTTCGAGGTGACCGCTGCCAATGTTGTAGGACGCGAGAGCTAGCCAAGTGCGATCTGGCTCTTTAATCGAGTCGTCCAGCTGATCCTTTACGTAGGCAAAATACTTTGCACCGCCCTGAATGCTTTGTCGCGCGTCGAGCCTGTTGGTCACGCCCATCGCCTGAGCGGTGTTCTGGGTCAGCATCATCAGGCCGCGCACACCGGTTTTCGAGGTAACGGCCGGTTGCCACATTGATTCCTGATAGCCGATGGCGGCCAGCAATCTCCAGTCGACCTGTTCTTTCTTGGCCGATGTCTGAAAGTGTTTCTCGTATTTAGGCAGGCGTTCCTGCAAATGCTGGGCAAAGGTATAGGCGCCAACGTAGCCAAGTACATCGACGTGGCCGTAGTAACGGTCCTTCAGACGTTGCAGCGTGCCATTCTTCTCGACCTTGTCGAGGTACGCGTTGATTTCGTTGAGCAGGCTGTTGTCTTCGCCCGGTGCAACCACCCAGCGTTGTTCGCGGGCTTCGCCCAGGTCGAAGGCTACACGCACGTTGGGAAAGTACACCTGGTTCATCGCCAGCTCGTTGGAGTCGACCAGCGTCAGGTCAATCTGGCCTTCATCGACCATACGCAGGAGATCGACGACCTCGACCGCGTCCGACTCTTCATATTCAAGGCCGGGATTCTGCGCCTTGAGTGCCGCAAGCTGCTCGGCATGCGCGCTACCTTTCAGGACCACGATACGTTTACCCACCAGGTCGCCCGGGTCGGTGGGACGCGACTGGCCGTTGCGGTAGACAACCTGAGGGGTCACTTCCAGATAAGAGTGCGAGAAACGCGCCTGTTGCTTGCGCTTTGGCGTCTCGATCAGACCCGCAGCACCCAGGACCGGACCGCCCGGTTTGTTCATCTGGTCGAACAGATCGTCCAGATTGTCGGCCGTTTCGATCTTCAGTTCGACGCCCAGATCATCGGCGAAACGCTTGACCAGCTCGTATTCGAAGCCGGTTTCGCCGTTGCGATCCTGAAAATAAGTCGCCGGGCTGTTACGGGTGATCACCCGCAGCACGCCGTCCTCCTTGACTCGCTCCAGTGTGGTGGGTTTCTCCACACAGGCGCCGAGCATCAGGAAGAGTCCGGTTGCGATGAGCCACTTGGCGCAACGTGGGCGGAAATCTGGTCTGAAGAACATCGGTGCAGTATACGCAAAGCGCACCGGGCGCCATATCTCGACAGTGACGCCTGCGTCTGATAGGCGAGGGGGTTTTACAGGCATTTTCAGACTTTTTTTGCCTGGAGCGACATTCGGGCGCACCCGATGCCGCCGTTTTGGGTGATCAAAGGCCCGCTTTAGGCTAGAATGTGCGGCCTCAAAGCACACCCCCTTCTCGAGGCTGTCCCGAAGATGTTGATCCTGCGCGGTGCTCCTGCCCTTTCTGCCTTCCGCCACAGCAAATTACTAGAACAACTGAAACAAAAAGTTTCAGCTGTCAGTGGCTTGTACGCCGAATTCGCCCACTTCGCGGACGTCAACGACGTTCTTACCAGCGAAGAACAGCAGGTTCTCGACCGTCTCCTGAAATACGGCCCCAGCGTGCCGGTTCAAGAGCCGAGCGGCCGTCTGTTTCTGGTGTTGCCGCGTTTTGGCACCATTTCACCCTGGTCGAGCAAGGCCAGCGACATCGCCTGCAATTGCGGCCTGACGAAAATCCAGCGCATCGAGCGCGGGATTGCCTTCTATGTAGAAGGTCAGTTCAGTGAGGCCCAGGCTCAGGCAATCGCCGACAGCCTGCACGACCGCATGACGCAACTGGTGTTGGGCGATCACGAGCAGGCCGCTAGCCTGTTCAGCCACGCCCAGCCCAAACCGCTGACCGCGGTGGACATTCTGGGTGGCGGCCGCGCGGCGCTGGAAAAAGCCAACGTCGAGCTGGGCCTGGCCCTCGCTGAAGATGAAATCGATTACCTGATCACCAGCTTTAACGGTCTCGGGCGCAACCCGCACGACATCGAGCTGATGATGTTTGCCCAGGCAAACTCCGAGCACTGCCGTCACAAGATTTTCAACGCCAGTTGGGATATCGACGGCCAGAGCCAGGAAAAAAGCCTGTTCGGCATGATCAAGAACACCTATCAGATGCACAGCGAAGGCGTGCTGTCCGCCTACAAGGACAACGCTTCGGTGATCGTCGGCAACGTTGCCGGCCGCTTCTTCCCGGACCCCGAAACCCGCCAGTACGGCGCGGTGCAGGAGCCGGTGCATATTCTGATGAAGGTCGAAACTCACAACCACCCGACTGCCATTGCGCCGTTTCCTGGCGCAGCGACCGGTTCCGGCGGCGAGATTCGCGACGAAGGTGCAACCGGTCGCGGTGCCAAGCCCAAGGCAGGTCTGACCGGTTTCACCGTGTCCAACCTGCAGATTCCCGGTTTCGTGCAACCTTGGGAAGTGCCATACGGCAAGCCCGAGCGCATCGTCACCGCGCTGGACATCATGATCGAAGGCCCGCTGGGTGGCGCGGCGTTCAACAACGAGTTCGGCCGTCCGGCGCTGACCGGCTACTTCCGTACCTTTGAGCAGTCCATTACCACGCCGCACGGCGATGAGGTTCGTGGTTATCACAAGCCGATCATGCTGGCTGGCGGTATGGGCAACATCCGCGAAGATCACGTCCAGAAGGGCGAGATCACTGTGGGTTCCAAACTGATCGTGCTGGGTGGCCCGGCAATGCTGATCGGCCTGGGTGGCGGCGCGGCGTCCTCGATGGCGACCGGTACAAGTTCTGCCGACCTGGATTTCGCTTCGGTTCAGCGTGAAAACCCTGAGATGGAGCGTCGCTGTCAGGAAGTGATCGACCGCTGCTGGCAGCTGGGCGACCGTAACCCGATCAGCTTCATCCATGACGTCGGTGCCGGTGGTCTGTCCAACGCCTTCCCCGAACTGGTCAACGATGGCGATCGTGGTGGGCGTTTCGAACTGCGTAACGTGCCCAACGACGAGCCGGGCATGGCCCCGCTGGAAATCTGGAGCAACGAATCCCAGGAGCGTTACGTGCTGGCCGTCGGCGTCGAAGATTTCGACCGTTTCAAGGCCATCTGCGAGCGCGAGCGCTGCCCGTTTGCGGTTGTCGGCGAGGCCACTGCCGAGCCGCAGCTGACCGTTACCGACAGCCATTTCGGCAACAGCCCGGTGGACATGCCGCTGGAAGTGTTGCTGGGCAAGGCGCCGCGCATGCACCGTTCGGTCGAGCGCGAAGCCGAGATCGGCGATGATTTCGACCCGAGCACGCTGGATATCGAAGAAAGCGTGCAACGCGTACTGCGTCACCCGGCAGTTGCCAGCAAAAGCTTCCTGATCACCATTGGTGACCGCAGCATTACCGGTCTGGTCGCTCGCGATCAGATGGTCGGCCCGTGGCAGGTGCCTGTGGCTGACTGCGCCGTGACCGCGACCAGCTTCGACGTCAATACGGGCGAAGCCATGGCGATGGGCGAGCGCACGCCGCTGGCTCTTCTGGATGCTCCGGCTTCGGGCCGCATGGCGATCGGCGAAACGCTGACCAACATTGCGGCCTCACGTATTGAAAAGCTGTCTGACATCAAACTGTCGGCCAACTGGATGTCGGCTGCCGGTCATCCCGGAGAAGACGCGCGTCTTTATGACACCGTGAAAGCGGTGGGCATGGAGCTGTGTCCGGAGCTGGGTATTACCATTCCGGTGGGCAAGGACTCGATGTCCATGAAAACCCGCTGGAGCGATGAAGGCACTGAGAAGAGCGTGACTTCGCCGCTGTCGTTGATCGTGACCGGCTTTGCGCCAGTGGTCGACATTCGTCAGACCCTGACGCCTGAATTGCGCATGGATAAAGGCATCACTGACCTGATCCTGATCGATCTGGGCCGTGGCCAGAACCGCATGGGCGCTTCTATTCTCGCCCAGACCCACGGCAAACTGGGTCGTGTGGCACCAGACGTCGATGACGCTGAAGACCTCAAAGCCTTCTTCGCCGTGATTCAGGGCCTCAATTCAGACGGTCATATCCTTTCCTATCACGACCGTTCCGACGGTGGTCTGCTGGTCAGCACGCTGGAAATGGCCTTTGCCGGTCACTGCGGCCTGAACCTGCACCTCGACGGTGTGGCCGACAACGTTTCCGAGCTAAGCGCGATCCTCTTCAACGAAGAGCTCGGCGCGGTCATCCAGGTGCGTCAGGACGCGACTCCGCTGGTGCTGGCGCAATTCAGCGCTGCCGGTCTGGAAGATTGCGTTGCGGTGATCGGTCAGCCGATCAACAACGATGAAGTATCGATCAGCTTCCATGGCGAGCCGGTATTCAGTGGCCAGCGTCGTCTGCTTCAACGTCAGTGGGCCGAGACCAGCTATCAGATCCAGCGCCTGCGTGACAACGCCGAATGCGCGGATCAGGAATTCGATGCGCTGCTGGAAGAAGACAATCCGGGCCTGACCGTCAAACTGGGCTTCGACGTTAACGAAGACATCGCTGCGCCGTACATCAAGACGGGCATCCGCCCTCAGGTTGCCGTGCTGCGCGAGCAGGGTGTCAACGGTCAGGTCGAGATGGCGGCAGCCTTTGATCGCGCAGGCTTCAATGCGATTGACGTGCACATGAGCGACATCCTTGCCGGTCGTGTCGACTTGAACGACTTCAAGGGCATGGTTGCCTGTGGCGGCTTCTCCTATGGCGACGTGCTGGGTGCCGGTGAAGGCTGGGCCAAGTCGGCACTGTTCAATAGCCGCGCCCGCGATGCGTTCCAGGGCTTCTTCGAGCGTGCCGACAGCTTCACGCTGGGTGTGTGTAACGGTTGCCAGATGCTGTCCAACCTGCACGAGCTTATTCCGGGCAGCGAGTTCTGGCCCCATTTCGTGCGTAACCGCTCCGAGCAGTTCGAAGCGCGCGTGGCAATGGTTCAGGTTCAGGAGTCGGCATCGATCTTCCTGCAAGGCATGGCCGGTTCGCGCATGCCAATCGCCATCGCTCACGGTGAAGGTCACGCAGAGTTCCGCAATGACGACGCGCTGCTTGAAGCGGATGTGTCCGGTACTGTGGCACTGCGCTTCGTCGATAACCACGGCAAGGTCACTGAAACCTACCCGGCCAACCCGAACGGCTCGCCGCGCGGTATCGGCGGCATGACCACCCTGGACGGTCGCGTGACGATCATGATGCCGCACCCGGAACGCGTGTTCCGCGCGGTGCAGAACTCATGGCGTCCCGAGGACTGGAACGAGGACGCTGCCTGGATGCGCATGTTCCGCAACGCGCGGGCCTGGGTTAACTAAGGCGCGTGTACAAGCTCGCCTTCTTTGTTCCGCCGAGCCATGTGGACGAGGTCAAGAACGCCGTATTCGCTGCTGGTGCAGGGCGAATCGGCGCTTACGATCACTGTTCATGGCAAGTGCTCGGCCAGGGCCAGTTCCGCCCGCTGAATGGCAGTCAGCCATTTGTCGGGCAGAGCGGAGTGGTCGAATCGGTGGAGGAATGGAAGGTCGAGCTGGTCGTGGCTGATGATCTGATTCAGCAAGCAGTGTTGGCGCTTAAGCAGAGCCATCCCTACGAAACGCCTGCTTACGAAGTATGGCGGCTGGAAGAGTTCTGAGGGGCTGTACTGGCCTCTTCGCGAGCAAGCTAGGCGCGTCGCCCGGATGCCCCCACGATGTAAACGATTGACAGCTATCGTGCGACGCTCCGCGTCGGCATGCCGTTCTGGACGTTCTGCGTCTGATCCTGACTGCTCGCTGCAATGATCAAGGCCGAATCTCGATCATCGTCCCGTCTTTCACCAGATCCCATATCTCCCGCATGTCGTTGTTCTTCAGCGCGATGCATCCGTTGGTCCAGTCCAGCGTGTGGAAGTACCATTCCGGGTACTCTTCATCCACCGGCGTGCCGTGAATCATGATCATGCTGCCCGGTTTCACGCCTTCGCGACGTGCCCGTGCCGAGTCCGAAATGTTCGGGTAGGAAATGTGCATCGACAGGTTGTAGTTATTGCTGGGCTTGCGCCAGTCGAGCCAGTAGAAACCTTCTGGCGTGCGTTGGTCGCCTTCCTGCAATTTGGTGCCCTTGGGGTTCTTGCCCAGAGAAATTCGATAGGTCTTCAGCGCCTCGCCACCGCTGATCAGTTGCAACTGGCGAACCGATTTGAGCACCAGCACCTTGTCGATCGGCTTGCTGGCAATACTCTCGGTATTGATGACTTTATTGTTGATGATTTTCTGTTCGCTGCCCTTGGGCACGATGGTCTGGGTAAACGCAGCCTGCGAAAGCGGTACGAATGACATGCAAAAGAAGGCGAACAACCAGCGCATTACGATTTCCCTGAAGGTGCTTCTTTCTATAAAAAGCGCCGATATTGTGTGCGACCCTGACTTTCAGGTGTCCAGCAACGGACGTGACGGGGGAAGGGCGCTGGTATGAACCGGGTAGACCTGCCGACGCCGATCCGCGAAGAAGTATTCTAGGGTACGTCCGACTGTCATGAAAGCCAGGTCCGACCACGGAATGTCGGCTTCGTCGAATAACTGCACTTCAAGACTCTCGATTCCTGCCGCAAACGCCTCAGTCGCCATTTCTGCCCGATAGAACACATGCACCTGATTGATATGCGGAACGTCGATCAACGTGTACAGATGCAGCTCGGTCAGAGTGGCGCAGGCTTCCTCGATGGTTTCGCGCCGCGCGGCCTGTTCGATGGTTTCGCCGTTTTCCATAAAACCTGCCGGCAGTGTCCAGAAGCCCAGGCGCGGTTCTATGGCCCTGCGGCACAGCAGGACCTTGTCGCCCAGCGTCACCAGACAGCCCGCCACGATGTTCGGATTCTGGTAATGAATGGTGTGACAATGCTCGCAGACATACCGCAATCGGCTGTCGCCTTCGGGAAT
The DNA here is from genome assembly GCF_032587875.1 of Pseudomonas syringae group sp. 243L2. Classification (NCBI taxonomy): domain Bacteria; kingdom Pseudomonadati; phylum Pseudomonadota; class Gammaproteobacteria; order Pseudomonadales; family Pseudomonadaceae; genus Pseudomonas; species Pseudomonas syringae group sp. 243L2. The sequence continues at coordinate 381,724 of NZ_JAWHPL010000010.1, read as the reverse complement.
ACGCTGGATAACGGGGTTGCCGCACTGGCTGCAAAATTTCATGGGGTCAGTCGATAGTGAACGCAGTCGCTATCTTGGCCTGTCGTGCTGCGGCTCGGCAACCCTCTGTGTGACAGGAGTTGCCTTGCGAGGGGTTGGGCGCAACCTCGCTTTGGTGCATGATGCCAGACAGGCAACAGATCGAGATTTCCCATGCTGGATGAGCTACTTCGCCGTGTAGTCAGTCATACGCCCGAAACCCTCGACTCGGATCGACGATTCCCCGAGGCGGCTGTTCTGGTGCCTGTCACCCGCAGTGAGCAACCCGAGCTGATTTTGACCTTGCGTGCCAGTGGTCTGTCGACACATGGTGGCGAAGTGGCTTTTCCGGGGGGACGACGCGATCCAGGCGACCCGGACCTGATTTTTACTGCCCTGCGCGAGGCCGAGGAAGAAATCGGACTGCCTCCCGGGCTGGTCGAAGTAGTCGGCCCGTTAAGCCCGCTCATCTCCAAACATGGCATCAAAGTCACGCCGTATGTCGGTGTCATACCTGACTTTGTCGAATACCAGCCCAATGACGGCGAGATCGCGGCGGTGTTCAGCGTACCGCTGGAGTTCTTCCGTCAGGACACCCGTGAACATACGCACCGCATCGATTACGAAGGCCGCAGTTGGTACGTGCCCAGTTACCGTTACGGCGGTTACAAGATCTGGGGGCTTACCGCGATCATGATCGTCGAGCTGGTCAATGTGCTGTACGACACCAAAATCAGTCTGCATCATCCGCCCGAACGCTCGACCACCTGAACCTGAGTGGCTTGCTGCAGAAGTGCTGTCGACAGGAAGTGCTGTTCATAACAATCCGTACCCATGAGTACGACCCGCCTGAGGAAGCTGCATGAAATATCGCCTGGGGGAATCCCGTGTTCAGACCGACCCGCAGAGCTGGGTTGCTCCTAATGCGGTGCTGATCGGTAATGTCAGGCTGGAAGCCGGAGCAAGTGTATGGTTCAACGTGGTGTTGCGTGGCGACAACGAGCTGATCCATATCGGCGAAAACAGTAACGTGCAGGATGGCACAGTAATGCACACCGACATGGGCTCGCCCCTGAGCATCGGCAAGAGTGTGACCATTGGGCATAACGCGATGTTGCATGGCTGCAGCGTTGACGATTACAGCCTGATCGGCATCAACGCGGTCATCCTCAACGGGGCGAAAATTGGTAAATACTGCATCATCGGCGCCAATTCGCTGATCGGAGAAAACAAGGTTATTCCCGACGGGTCGCTGGTCATGGGGTCTCCGGGCAAAGTGGTGCGCGAACTCACCGACGTGCAGAAGAAAATGCTGGAAGCCAGCGCCGCCCATTACGTACACAATGCCCAGCGTTACGCCCGTGACCTGGTTGTGCAGGAAGAGTGATGAGCACCGATACCCCGATTGAAAAGCCGGTCCGTTCTCCCTGCGTGAGCATTTGTGCGCTCGATGAGCAGGACATATGCACCGGTTGCCAGCGAACCGTGAACGAGATCACCCGGTGGAGCCGGATGAGCAACGACGAGCGCCGTGTCGTGCTGGGGCTGTGCGACGAGCGCGCCAGGGCCAGCGGGTTGATGTGGACGGTGGGCGGGGCACGCTGACGTTCCCATGGCCTTACAGGAGCGAACTTGCTCGTAAAGAGGCCGGTGCAGTAGAAGAATTTGCTGCGTTTGGAATATAGCCTTCGCGAACAAGTTCGCTCCCACAGGTTATCCGTGGGCGTTGTGGGAGCGAACTTGTTCGCGAAGAGGCCGGTGCAGTCGATGCATTATCTTCGTCAGAAATAGCGCTTTCGCCTATGCCCGGGCACGGTCCTTGCCCGCGTTTGCTATCATTGCCGCTCGCTTGCACAGGCCCAAACCCTCCATGCTTTTCCTGATCGCTTACATCGGCAGTGTCGTGCTGATCAACTTCGCCTTCTCCAGTGCGCCGCATCTGGACATCATCTGGTCTGCCTGGGGCGGGCTGGTGTTTGTGTTGCGCGATATGGTGCAAATTCGCTTTGGTCATGGCGCGATCATCGCCATGCTGGTGGCGCTGGTGCTTTCGTATGTCACCAGCGACCCGACCATTGCCCTGGCCAGCGCCACTGCGTTCGCGGTCTCCGAGTGCATTGACTGGCTGGTGTTCAGCATCACCAGACGCCCGTTGCGTGACCGGTTATGGATCAGCTCGGCACTCAGCATCCCGCTGGATACCTTTATCTTCTTCGGCATGATCGACGCGCTGACTGCACCGGTCGTGCTCACTGCGCTGGCATCGAAGTTCGCCGGCGTGACCCTGGTCTGGATGATCATGGCCTGGCGAGCGCGCAACAACGCTTGTCCGGGCTGAGCGCCCATTTACCGGGGCTTCGTGGTAAATTGCGCGCCTTTCTCCACAGCGGTTGCTTGCATAAGGCAGGCAGCCCTCGATATCTGCTTCACGAGGACCTGAGATGACTCAAATCGGAACTCCACTGTCGCTCACCGCGACTCGCGTACTGTTCTGCGGCAGCGGCGAACTGGGCAAGGAAGTCGTGATCGAGCTGCAGCGCCTTGGCGTTGAAGTGATCGCTGTTGACCGTTATGAGAACGCGCCCGCGATGCAGGTTGCTCATCGCAGCCATGTGATCAACATGCTCGACGGTGCTGCGTTGCGTGCAGTCATCGAGGCCGAGAAGCCGGATTTCATCGTTCCGGAAATCGAAGCCATCGCCACCGCAACCCTGGTTGAGCTTGAGGCCGAAGGCTTTACCGTGATTCCGACCGCGCGCGCCGCGCAACTGACCATGAACCGCGAAGGCATTCGTCGTCTGGCGGCCGAAGAGCTGAAACTGCCGACCTCGCCTTATCACTTTGCCGACACCTTCGAGGCGTACAGCAAGGCTGTCGAAGACCTCGGTTTCCCTTGCGTGGTCAAGCCGGTCATGAGTTCGTCGGGCAAAGGGCAGAGCCTGCTCAAGAGCGCTGATGACGTGCAGAAAGCCTGGGATTACGCGCAGGAAGGCGGTCGCGCTGGCAAGGGCCGCGTCATCGTCGAGGGTTTCATCGACTTTGATTACGAAATCACCCTGCTGACCGTGCGTCACATCGGTGGCACCACGTTCTGCGCGCCGGTTGGCCATCGCCAGGAGAAGGGCGACTATCAGGAATCCTGGCAGCCGCAGGCCATGAGCCCGGTAGCGTTGGCGGAGTCAGAGCGTGTTGCAAGGGCAGTGACCGAGGCATTGGGTGGTCGTGGCATGTTTGGTGTCGAGCTGTTCATCAAGGGCGATCAAGTGTGGTTCAGCGAAGTCTCGCCGCGCCCGCACGACACCGGTCTGGTCACTCTGATTTCTCAGGACTTGTCGCAATTTGCCCTGCACGCTCGCGCAATTCTCGGCCTGCCGATTCCGTTGATCCGCCAGTTCGGGCCATCTGCTTCCGCAGTGATTCTGGTCGAAGGCCAGTCCACTCAGACCGCTTTCGCCAACCTCGGCGCGGCGCTGGCCGAGCCTGACACCGCGTTGCGTCTGTTCGGCAAACCGGAAGTCAACGGTCAACGCCGCATGGGCGTCGCCCTGGCTCGCGACGAGTCCATCGAAGCCGCGCGGGCCAAAGCGACCCGAGCGTCGCAAGCGGTAGACGTAAAGTTGTAAGGGCGCAGCTGCAAGCTACAAGCAGGAGTGTGGTGCTCTTGCTTGCAGCTTGAGGCTTATAGATCCCTATCCCGAGTTTCCTTCAGGCTCAACACCGCCAGCACGCTGATCAGCGCAGCTGCAGATACATACCCGCCCACCCAGCTCAAGCCGCCCATCGCCACCAGTTTCTGGGCGAAGAAGGGGGCAACCGAGGCGCCGACGATTCCGCCCAGGTTGTACGCCGCCGATGCGCCTGTGTAGCGAACCTGTGTCGGGAACAGCTCTGGCAGCAGCGCGCCCATGGGGGCAAACGTAATGCCCATCAGAAACAGCTCGATGCATAGAAACAACGCCACAGCCCAAGTGCTGCCGTGGGTTAACAGTGGTTCCATGGTGAAACCTGACAGAATCGCCAGCACACCGCCAACAATCAGTACCGGCTTGCGCCCGAAGCGGTCGCTTGCCAGTGCAGCCAATGGCGTGGCAGCCGCCATGAACAGCACCGCAAAGCACAACAGCCCCAGAAACGTTTCACGGGTATAGCCCAACGTGGCCACGCCGTAACTCAATGAAAACACCGTCGAGATATAAAACAGCGCATAACAGACGACCATCGACGCTGCACCAAGCAGCATTGGCCTCCAGTGCTGGCTGAAGGTTTCCACGATCGGCAGGCTGACGCGTTGGTGACGGGCCATAGCCTTGGCGAAGACGGGAGTTTCTTCCAGCTTCAGGCGCACATACAGCCCGACCATGACCAGCACGGCGCTGAGCAGAAACGGGATTCGCCAGCCCCACGCGCGAAACTGCTCGTCGCTCAGGGTCATGGCCAGTGCCAGAAACAGGCCATTGGCGGCCAGAAAACCGATTGAAGGTCCCAACTGTGGAAACATGCCGAACCAGGCGCGTTTGCCTTTCGGGGCGTTCTCGGTCGCCAGAAGCGCAGCGCCACCCCATTCCCCGCCCAGGCCAAGCCCCTGACCGAAGCGCAGTACACATAGCAGAATCGGTGCCCACGCGCCGATAGTCGCGTAACCGGGCAATACGCCGATCAGCGTGGTGCAGATACCCATCAGCAGCAGCGACGCCACCAGGGTCGATTTACGCCCGATCCGGTCGCCAAAATGACCGAACAGCGCCGACCCGAGCGGGCGCGCGAGAAAGGCGATACCGAAGGTCAGAAATGACGACAGCATCTGCGCCGTACCTGAGGTCTGCGGGAAAAACACCGGACCTATCACCAGCGCGGCGGCAGTGGCGTAAACGTAAAAGTCGTAGAACTCGATAGCTGTGCCGATAAAACTGGCTGTGGCGACGCGGGTTGCCGAATTCACCGGTTTTACGGACTCGGTATTATTTTCGCGAGAGAGCGGGGTGCTGGTCATGCGGATTCCCTGGCTGTCGACTCGCCGGGCGGCAAGGACCGTGCTCCGGCTAGCATTCATTATTGTGATTGTGGGTAAAGCGTCGAGCAGAGTAACCCGAATGGGTCGAGAGACAAGGGTGTCGCCGGGATCTATTTGAAGGCAGAAATCTATTTGAAGGTGCGAACGAGGGTGTTCTGCCACATGGCCACGCGCTTGACGCGATTGTCTTCGGTCTCGAGGATTTCCAGCCGGTAAGGCCCTATTTTCAGGCAGACCGGAGCCTCTGGAATGGTTTCCAATGCTTCTGTAACCAACCCGTTAACGGTTTTCGGACCATCCGAAGGCAGGTGCCAGCCAAGGCTTTTATTGAGTTCGCGAATGGATGCAGCACCTTCTACCTCAAGGCGTCCGTCTTCCTGTTGCTTGACGTGGGGATTGTCCAGCCGCTGCTCGCTTTCGAATTCGCCGACGATTTCTTCAAGAATGTCTTCAAGGGTGACGATACCCAGCACTTCCCCGTACTCATCAACCACCACGCCGAGGCGGCGCTGCTGTTTGTGGAAATTCAGCAACTGCAACTGCAACGGAGTGCTTTCCGGAACGAAATAAGGCTCGTAGCAGACTGCCAGCAACTGCTCTTTGGTCAGTGTGCCTTTGGGCAGCAGGTGGCTGATGTCGCGTGTATTGATGACGCCCTGAACCTGATTTATGTCGTTGTGATAGACCGGCAGGCGCGTGTGACGTGAAATGATCAGGCGCTCGATGATCAGCTCCATCGGATCATCAAGGTTGACGCCATCCACCTCGTTGCGCGGTATCAGGATGTCATTGACCGTTATGCTGTCCAGTGCGCGGATGCCCGACAGCACGCTGGCGCGCGGATAATGCTCGTGAACAATATCGTGGCGGTTGGTTTTCTGCACATCGTCTTCAAAGTTCTGCTCCTGTTGCTGCACGTGGCGTGACAAAAACGGGCGCAGCAGCGTCTTGGCGAGCACGTTGAACACGTAGGCCAACGGCCAGACGATCTTCATTGGAATGCGCAATACGCCATTGCCCAGTAGCAGTGTCGAGACAGGGTGACGGTTCGCCAGGCGGCGCGGTATGTATTCGGCGAACACCAGCATGACGCTCACGGTACCCAGCCATGCCACGGTCGGGCCGTTGTAGAACCAGTAATTGGCAGCAATCAGTGTTGCGATTACGGTGATCAGTACCCTTATCAGCGTATTGCCCAGGATCAGGCTGTTCAGGTTGAACGCCAGCTCGGGAAGCGGCGCGGCCTTGTCCGAACGGCTGGCGGCGCGCATTGCCTTGAGTTGGTGGTGCGCGGCTTCGACTGACGTCAGCAGACCAGCCCAGAGCATAAGGAGGGCGAGGACGCCAAGCAGTGGGCCAAGGGGCAGATTATCCATGATCAGGGCCCGTCAGATGTGCAGGATGAATTCGCGTACCAGCTTGCTGCCGAAGTAGGCGAGCATCAGCAGGCAGAAGCCGCCCAGGGTCCAGCGAATGGCTTTGTGACCTCGCCATCCAAGGCGGTTGCGCCCCCACAGCAGTACGCTGAATACGACCCAGGCCAGGCAAGCCAGCAGGGTCTTGTGCACCAGATGCTGGGCAAACAGGTTTTCAACGAACAGCCAGCCGGAAATCAGCGACAGCGAAAGCAGCGTCCAGCCAGCCCAGAGGAAGCCGAACAAAAGGCTTTCCATGGTTTGCAGCGGCGGGAAGTTCTTGATCAGTCCGGAAGGGTGCTTGTGCTTGAGTCGGTAGTCCTGCAACAGCAACAGCAACGCCTGGAATACGGCAATGGTGAACATTCCGTAAGCCAGTAGCGACAGCAGTATATGGCTCAGGATGCCGGGTTCTTCCATGATCGGCTGTACGGTGCCGCTGGGGGCGAACTGAGCGAGCAGCACGGTCACCATTCCCAATGGGAACAGCAGCACCAGCAGGTTTTCCACCGGAATGCGTGACGTGGCGATCAAGGTCACAACGATCACTGACGCGGCGATCAGGCTGGCCGAGTTGAAAAAGTCCAGACCCAGACCGACGGAATGCGTCAGTTGGGAAAACAGACCGATGGCGTGTGCGATCACCGCCAGCGTACCGAGCAGGCAAAGCAGCCGCTTGTCGGGCTTGACGGCCTGGCTCAGGCGCAGGCTCTGATAGACGGTCGCAGCGGCGTACAGAGCGGCGGCGGCGAGGCTGGGAAGCAGGCTGGGTGGCAAAGGGGACATAGATCCTGATGGACGGGCCTGAAAAGACGTTGAGTTTGGCATATAACCGGCAAATCACGAAAGACCACAGAAGCAGACTGCGTGGTGTCCGTGCGGCGGAGTCTTCGCTATAATCCGCGACCTGCTCAAGCCGCAGGCTCGCCGAGCGCCATTTCTGCATTACGGGCCGGGCCGCATCAACCGGGGTTCGACGAGAGCCTGAAAGGATCGCGCATGTTTGAAAACCTGACTGACCGCCTCTCGCAGACGCTGCGCCATGTTACTGGCAAGGCCAAGCTGAACGAGGACAACATCAAAGATACCTTGCGCGAAGTGCGTATGGCGTTGCTTGAAGCCGACGTCGCCTTGCCGGTGGTCAAAGACTTCGTCAACAACGTCAAGGAACGCGCCGTCGGCACCGAGGTGTCGCGCAGCCTGACGCCAGGCCAGGCGTTCGTGAAGATCGTCCAGGCCGAACTCGAAAGCCTGATGGGCGCTGCCAACGAAGATCTGGTGCTCAATGTCACGCCGCCTGCGGTCATCCTCATGGCGGGCCTGCAGGGTGCGGGTAAAACCACCACCGCTGGCAAGCTGGCGCGCTTCCTTAAAGAGCGCAAGAAGAAGACCGTGATGGTTGTGTCGGTCGACGTCTACCGTCCTGCCGCCATCAAGCAGCTTGAAACCCTGGCCAACGACATCGGTGTGACGTTCTTCGCCTCCGATATCAGCCAGAAGCCGGTCGACATCGCCCTGGCGGCCATTAAAGAAGCCAAGCTCAAGTTCATTGACGTGGTCATCGTCGATACCGCCGGTCGTCTGCACGTCGACGTCGAGATGATGGGCGAGATTCAGGCGCTGCATGCTGCGACCAAGCCAGCTGAAACGCTGTTCGTGGTCGATGCCATGACCGGTCAGGATGCGGCCAACACCGCCAAGGCCTTCGGTGATGCACTGCCGCTGACCGGTGTGATCCTCACCAAGGTCGACGGTGATGCTCGCGGTGGTGCGGCCCTGTCGGTGCGTGCAATTACCGGCAAGCCGATCAAGTTCATCGGTATGGGTGAGAAGAGCGAGGCGCTGGAGCCGTTCCACCCAGATCGTATCGCGTCGCGAATCCTTGGCATGGGCGATGTGCTCAGCCTTATCGAGCAGGCTGAACAGACCCTCGACAAGGATAAAGCCGACAAACTGGCGAAAAAGCTCAAGAAAGGCAAAGGCTTCGATCTCGAAGACTTCCGCGATCAACTGCAACAAATGAAAAACATGGGTGGCCTTGGCGGTCTCATGGACAAGCTGCCAAGTATCGGCGGCGTCAATCTTGCGCAGATGGGCAATGCCCAGGGCGCGGCCGAGAAGCAGTTCAAGCAGATGGAAGCCATCATCAACTCGATGACGCCTGGCGAACGCCGTGACCCGGACCTGATCAGCGGCTCGCGCAAGCGCCGTATTGCAATGGGCTCGGGTACCCAGGTGCAGGACATCGGGCGTCTGATCAAGCAGCATAAACAGATGCAGAAGATGATGAAGAAGTTCTCCGCCAAGGGCGGAATGGCAAAAATGATGCGCGGCATGGGCGGAATGCTCCCCGGCGGCGGCATGCCAAAAATGTAATTGCGTCGCGTGCAAGCTTCTTTGCACGCGTCCCACACGGGGGGCGACCCCCGGTCAGCCCGCGTTATGCGGGCTTTTACCTGCTGTCATACCGACAGCTCCCTCGCAAATCTGGAAGGCATGCCGATAGGCGCCGGAAAAAGACATTTGCAAAAGTCGGGATATTCCTTAGAATATGCGGCCTTTCGGGCACCTATGCCCGCTGTGCATCTTAGATTTGCAGCACCGACTACAGGAACGATGTTCAATGCTAACCATCCGTCTTGCCCTTGGCGGCTCCAAAAAGCGCCCGTTTTACCACTTGACCGTAACCGACAGCCGCAACGCTCGTGACGGTTCCCACAAGGAACAGGTTGGTTTCTTCAACCCGGTTGCCCGTGGTCAGGAAATCCGTCTGTCCGTTAACGAAGAACGCGTCAACTACTGGTTGAGCGTTGGTGCACAAACTTCCGAGCGCGTTGCCCAGCTGCTCAAAGAGCACAACAAGACCAAGGCCGCGGCCTGAGTCTTATGAACGCGACGCCTGCATCTGCCGACGATCTGATCGTCATTGGCAAGATTTACTCGGTTCATGGCGTTCGCGGCGAAGTGAAGGTCTTTTCCTTTACTGATCCGATTGGAAACCTGTTGGACTACAAAACCTGGACGCTTCGGCGCGAAGGCAGCGTTGAGAAACAGGTGGAGCTGGTCAGCGGACGCTTGCAAAGCAAGTTTCTGGTAGCAAAGCTCAAAGGTCTCGATGATCGTGAAGAAGCTCGTCTTCTCTCCGGTTACGAAATCTGCGTGCCGCGTAACCTGTTCCCTGATCTGGACGATGGCGAGTACTACTGGTACCAGCTTGAAGGCCTCAAGGTCATCGACCAACTCGGGCAACTGCTCGGGAAAATCGATCACCTGCTCGAAACCGGTTCGAACGATGTAATGGTTGTAAAGCCCTGCGCGGGTAGCCTGGATGATCGTGAACGCCTGTTGCCCTATACGGAGCAATGTGTGTTGGCAATCGATATGGCTGCTGGCGAGATGAAGGTGGATTGGGACGCGGACTTCTGAATGCCATGGCCAGCCTGCGCATAGAAGTCATCAGTCTGTTTCCCGAGATGTTTTCCGCCATCAGCGAATACGGCATTACCAGCCGTGCGGTGAAACAAGGGCTGTTGCAGCTGACTTGTTGGAATCCGCGGGATTACACCACTGATCGCCATCACACTGTGGATGATCGCCCATTTGGCGGTGGTCCTGGCATGGTGATGAAGATCAAGCCCCTCGAAGATGCTCTGGTTCAGGCCAGGCAAGCGGCAGGGGATGCGGCTAAGGTTATTTACCTGTCGCCACAAGGCCGTCAGCTGAATCAGTCTGCGGTACGCGAACTGGCGCAGGAGGAAGCGATTATCCTCATCGCCGGTCGTTATGAAGGCATTGACGAGCGTTTTATTGATGCTCATGTCGATGAAGAGTGGTCGATTGGTGACTATGTTCTTTCCGGTGGCGAGCTGCCGGCTATGGTCCTGATTGACGCGGTTACGCGGCTGCTGCCTGGAGCTTTAGGGCATGTGGACTCCGCGGAGGAAGATTCCTTCACGGACGGTCTGCTGGATTGCCCGCACTACACCCGACCTGAGGTGTATGCGGATCAGCGTGTTCCCGACGTGTTGCTAAGTGGCAATCACGCGCACATCCGGCGTTGGCGTTTACAGCAGTCCCTTGGGCGGACCTATGAACGACGCGCTGATCTTCTGGAAAGCCGCTCGCTTTCTGGAGAAGAGAAGAAGCTGCTGGCGGAATACATCCGCGAGCGGGACGATAGTTAACGTATCGATGGTCGATCCATACGGATTACCTTAGGAGCACCAGCATGACTAACAAAATCATTCTTGCCCTCGAAGCAGAGCAGATGACCAAAGAGATCCCTACCTTTGCACCAGGCGACACCATCGTCGTTCAGGTTAAAGTGAAGGAAGGCGACCGCGCTCGTCTGCAAGCATTCGAAGGCGTTGTAATCGCCAAGCGTAACCGTGGCGTGAACAGTGCTTTCACTGTTCGTAAAATCTCCAACGGTGTTGGCGTTGAGCGTACTTTCCAGACTTACAGCCCGCAAATCGACAGCATGGCTGTGAAACGTCGCGGTGACGTTCGCAAGGCCAAACTGTACTACCTGCGTGACCTGTCCGGTAAAGCAGCGCGCATCAAGGAAAAACTGTCCTGATACAGTTTTTCGATGCATAAAAAGGCAGCCTTCGGGCTGCCTTTTTGCTATCTGATGTTTGAAAATTCGTTTTTGGCGTACACGCACACATACTGAGTTGAAATGGCTGCCATCGACCACCCGCTGATTGACCGGTTTCTGGATGCGCTCTGGCTTGAAAAGGGGCTGTCCGATAACACTCGCGATTCCTACCGCAGCGACCTGGCGTTGTTCAATGGCTGGCTGCAGGAGCGCAACGTTGATCTGCCCAGTGCCGGACGCGAGGTCATCCTCGATCATCTTGCGTGGCGCGTTGAAAATGCCTACAAACCGCGCTCCACGGCGCGTTTCCTGTCCGGCGCACGTGGCTTCTACCGCTACCTGCTGCGCGAAAAGCTGATTTCCGTCGATCCCACCCTGCAGATCGACATGCCTCAGTTGGGCAAGCCATTGCCCAAGTCACTCTCCGAAGCCGACGTCGAAGCGCTGCTGGCAGCACCCGACCTGAGTGAGGCTATCGGCGAGCGTGACCGTGCCATGCTGGAAGTGCTATATGCCTGCGGCCTGCGGGTGACCGAACTGATCAGCCTGACACTGGAACAGGTCAACCTGCGCCAGGGCGTACTGCGGGTGATGGGCAAAGGCAGCAAGGAACGGCTGGTGCCTATGGGCGAAGAGGCCATCGTCTGGGTCGAGCGCTACCTGCGCGGTGCCCGCGACGAGCTACTGGGCGGGAAACCCAGCGACGTACTGTTCCCCAGCACCCGAGGCGACCAGATGACCCGGCAGACCTTCTGGCACCGCATCAAGCATCAGGCAACGGTTGCGGGCATCGGCAAATCCCTGTCACCGCACACCCTGCGCCATGCCTTCGCCACCCATCTGCTTAATCACGGTGCTGACTTGCGGGTGGTGCAGATGTTGCTGGGACACAGCGATCTTTCGACGACCCAGATTTATACCCATGTGGCACGGGCGCGGTTGCAGGAAATGCATGCCAAGCATCATCCACGCGGTTGACTCACGACGTATTTTGCGAAGCTTCTTACGTCGCTCCGAGTCGGCCCCGCGAGCCTTATGTGGTAGGCTTTGCCGGTTTCGCATATCAAGGCTGGCGCCCCTTTTTTCGACCGCCGCCAGTCTGCCCGTCGTCATAGGAGTTTCCATGCGTTTGCCCCAGATTTTCGCTGCCGCCGCTTTACTGCTGGCCGGCACATTCAGTATGTCTGCCCTGGCTGATGCTGCCCCTGATCAGGCCATCCGCAAGACCCTCGATTCGCTGGAATTGCAGTTGCCGGTCGAGAGCATCTCGCCGAGCCCGCTCAATGGCCTTTATGAAGTGAAGCTCAAGGGCGGTCGCGTGCTTTACGCCAGCGCCGACGGCCAGTTCGTGGTTCAGGGCTACCTGTTTCAGGTGCAGAACGGCAAGCCGGTCAACCTGACCGAGAAGACCGAGCGACTGGCCATTGCCAAGACCATCAACGCCATTCCGCTTTCTGAAATGGTGATCTACCCGGCGGTGGGCGAGACCAAATCGCACATCACGGTATTCACCGACACTACCTGCCCGTATTGCCACAAACTGCACGAAGAAGTCGGGCAGTTGAACAAAATGGGCGTTGAAGTCCGTTACATGGCATTCCCGCGCCAAGGCCTGGGTTCTCCGGGTGACGAGCAGTTGCAGGCCGTGTGGTGTTCCAAGGACCGCAAAAGCGCCATGGACCGCATGGTAGACGGCAAGGACATCAAGGCCGCCAAGTGCGACAATCCGGTGAGCAAGCAATATGAGCTGGGTCAGTCGATCGGCGTCAACGGCACCCCGGCGATTGTCCTCGCCGACGGTCAGGTGATTCCGGGCTATCAGCCTGCTGCTCAGGTTGCCAAACTGGCAATGGGCGCCAAATAACGCTTTGTCACATCAGCATGCTTCATATGAGCATGCGCTACACGAGGCCGTGTTTTTGGCGCCTCTTCACATTTGTAGCCGCATGGCAACATGCGGCGGATTTTACGGCTGATCAAGCATCAGCTGTTTTTCGGGGAGTTCATCAGTGAAACCGGTCAAAGTAGGCATATGTGGGCTGGGTACTGTCGGTGGCGGTACTTTCAATGTACTTCAGCGTAACGCCGAGGAGATCGCCCGCCGTGCCGGGCGAGGAATCGAAGTTGCGCAAATTGCGGTTCGTACACCAAACCCCAACTGCCAGATTGCCGGTACGCCTACTACCAGTGATGTGTTTGCCGTTGCGACCAACCCTGAAATCGACATCGTCGTTGAATTGATCGGTGGCTACAGCATCGCCCGTGATCTGGTGCTCAAGGCCATCGAGCATGGCAAGCACGTAGTGACTGCCAACAAGGCGCTGATCGCGGTTCACGGCAACGAAATTTTCGCCAAAGCGCGTGAAAAGGGCGTAATCGTTGCTTTTGAAGCAGCTGTCGCTGGCGGCATCCCGGTCATCAAAGCCATTCGCGAAGGGCTGTCGGCAAACCGTATCAATTGGGTGGCCGGCATTATCAACGGCACTGGAAACTTCATCCTCACCGAAATGCGCGAGAAGGGCCGTACCTTCCCGGATGTTCTGGCCGAAGCCCAGGCGCTGGGTTATGCCGAGGCCGATCCGACCTTCGACGTTGAGGGTATCGATGCAGCGCACAAGCTGACCATTCTGGCCTCCATTGCCTTCGGCATCCCGTTGCAGTTCGACAAGGCCTACACCGAAGGCATCACCAAACTGACCACCGCCGACGTGAACTACGCTGAAGCGCTGGGCTATCGCATCAAGCACCTGGGCGTTGCACGCAGCACGGCCCAGGGCATCGAGCTACGCGTACACCCGACGCTGATCCCGGCCGATCGCCTGATTGCCAACGTCAACGGCGTGATGAATGCGGTGATGGTCAATGGCGATGCGTCCGGCTCGACGCTGTTCTACGGTGCCGGTGCCGGTATGGAGCCTACGGCGTCCTCCGTGGTGGCCGATCTGGTGGACGTGGTGCGGGCGATGACATCCGATCCGGAAAACCGTGTGCCGCATCTGGCCTTTCAGCCCGATTCGCTGTCCGCGCACCCGATTCTGCCGATCGAAGCCTGTGAAAGTGCCTACTACCTGCGCATCCAGGCAAAGGATCACCCAGGCGTGCTGGCCCAGGTGGCGAGCATCCTGTCCGAGCGCGGCATCAATATAGAGTCGATCATGCAAAAGGAAGTCGAGGAGCACGATGGTCTGGTGCCGATGATCCTGTTGACACACCGTGTTGTGGAGCAGCGCATCAATGACGCCATTCAGGCCCTGGAAGCTCTTCAGGACGTGGTTGGCCCGGTGGTTCGTATTCGCGTAGAACATCTTAATTAACATCAGCTGCGAGCCGTCAGCTGCAAGCTCAAAGTCAGACGCCAGTCGTTTTGAGCTTGAAGCTTGAGGCTTTCAGCTCAAACCAAAGGTTTGATCCCATGCGCTATATCAGTACTCGCGGCCAGGCGCCGGCCCTGAACTTCGAAGATGTGCTGTTGACTGGTCTGGCCAGCGACGGCGGTCTGTATGTGCCGGAAAACCTGCCACGCTTCACTCAGGAAGAGATCGCTTCCTGGGCCGGTTTGCCGTATCACGAACTTGCCTTCCGGGTGATGCGCCCCTTTGTAGCTGGCAGCATCCCGGATGCCGATTTCAAGAAAATTCTTGAAGAGACCTACGGTGTCTTCGCCCACAGTGCGGTAGCACCGTTGCGTCAGTTGAATGGCAACGAGTGGATACTTGAGCTGTTCCACGGTCCTACCCTGGCGTTCAAGGACTTTGCGCTGCAATTGCTCGGCCGCTTGCTGGACTACGTGCTGGCCAAGCGTGGCGAGCGTGTGGTGATCATCGGCGCTACCTCGGGTGACACCGGCTCTGCAGCCATCGAAGGCTGCCGTCGCTGTGACAACGTCGACATTTTCATTCTGCACCCGAACAATCGGGTATCTGATGTCCAGCGCCGGCAGATGACCACCATCTTTGGCGACAACATCCACAACATTGCAGTAGAAGGCAACTTCGACGACTGCCAGGAAATGGTCAAGGCCAGCTTCGCCGATCAGGGCTTCCTGAAGGGCACGCGTCTGGTCGCCGTCAACTCGATCAACTGGGCGCGAATCATGGCCCAGATCGTCTACTACTTCCATGCATCGCTGCAGTTGGGCGGTCCCGCGCGCTCGGTATCGTTCTCGGTTCCGACCGGCAACTTCGGCGATATCTTTGCCGGTTACCTGGCACGCAACATGGGGCTGCCGGTCAATCAACTGATCGTCGCCACCAACCGCAACGATATTCTGCACCGTTTCATGAGCGGCAATCAGTACGTCAAGGAAACCCTGCACGCTACGTTGTCGCCTTCCATGGACATCATGGTGTCGTCGAACTTCGAACGCCTGTTGTTCGATATGCACGGTCGCAACGGTTCTGCCATTGCCGAGTTGATGAGCACGTTCAGGCAGGGCGGCGGTTTCAGTGTCGAAGAAGAGCGCTGGACCGAAACCCGCAAACTGTTCGATTCGCTGGCAGTCAGCGACGAGGACACCTGCACGACCATTGCTGAAGTGTTTGCCAGCACCGGCGAACTGCTTGATCCGCATACCGCTATCGGGGTGAAGGCTGCTCGCGAATGCCGTCGCAGCCTGGACACGCCGATGGTGATTCTGGGTACGGCGCATCCGGTCAAGTTTCCGGAGGCAGTGGAGAAGGCCGGTGTAGGAAAAGCGCTTGAGCTACCTGCACATTTGTCTGATTTGTTCGAGCGTGACGAGCGCTGCACTGTGCTGCCAAATGACCTGAAAGCCATACAGGCATTTGTCAGCCAGCATGGCAATCGCGGCAAACCACTCTGACAGAAGCGTCGTGTAACAACTTTAGGCCCGCCACTTGGCGGGCCTTTCTGTTTCTACGTGCCAAACTTCGCTGGTTTTCGAACCATAGAGTTGGGTCATTTGTAGTGAAGCAGGCAAGCATGCAAAGCGTAGTCAGGGAGGCAGACAGCACATTGAGAGGCCGCGCATGGCGCATGGCATGCATGTTGTTGGCGCTGGTTTTTGTCGGGCCAGCCGATGCGGCGCAAAGCTTGCCGTTTACCCTGACAGCCCCTTTCGTGGCTTCAGCGGATCTGGCCCTCACAGATCAGGATCGTGCATGGCTAGATCAGCGCAAGGTACTTCGGGTCGGCATTGCGATTGCCGACTACGAGCCGATTGATATCACCAGTGACCGCAACCGTTATCAGGGCATCAGTGCCGACTATCTGGGGTTGGTCAGCGACCAGTTGAACATTCCGGTGCAGGTGACCGGGTTTGCCAGGCGTGACGAGGCCATCGAGGCATTGCACGACGGCAAGATAGACCTGCTGACCAGCGCCAATGGCTTTGAGCGGGGCGTGAAAGGGCTGTCGTTCTCAACCGAATACATGCCTGACCGATCTGTTGTCGTCGGTCGTGGCAACGATCTGAGCCCGCCGCCAAGCCTGGCCGGCAAGAAGGTTGTGCTGCTTGATGGCTATGCCGACTCGGACGTCGCTCACCGCGTTTATCCTGACAGCGAGCTGATTATCGCGCCTAACCTCTACAGTGCTCTGGAGGCCTTGAGCCAAGGCGAGGTCGACGCTTTTATCGGCAACGAAGTCATTGTCCGGGCCTACACCGCCCTGCGTCCTTATCTCGGATTGCAGATCAAGTTCGAAAGCCGGTTGCCTCCGGTAGGGTTTTCTTTTGCAGTGCGTGACGATGAGCAGCGCTTGCTGACCTTCATAAATCGTGCGCTGGACAGTATTGAACCGTCGATCGGTCGTGAAGTGCTCGGCCGCTGGACGATGGGGCTGGGCGCTGACGTGGAGGGACAACGCATTCGCCTTACCGGTGCCGAGCGGCGCTGGCTGCTCAAGCACCCGAGCGTGACCATCGCCACCACACAGCATCCGCCGTACATCTACAAAGACAAGAATGGCCAATGGGTGGGGCTGAACGCAGATGTGCTGTCCCGTATCTCACGCATGACCGGGTTGCAGTTTGTCCATCAGGAAGTGCCTTCCACGCAGCAGAGCATTGAAGTGCTGCGTGCCGGTCTTGCCGAGATGAACACCTCGCTTGCAGAAAATGCCGAGCGTCGGCGGTTTCTGGACTTTACCTATTCGTTCGGAGGCAACAGCTGGATGTTCGTGGTGCGCTCCGAGCGCTCATCCCGAGTATCGCTCGACAGTCTGGCCGGTAAAGTGCTGGCACTGCCTGCCCGGCATGCGCTCGAGGACCTGATCAGGCGCGAGCACCCCTTGATCCAGCTGCGTCTGGTGGACACCTACGACCAGGCCCGCGCCCTGGTGGAAAGCGGTGTTGCCGACGCGACCATTCAGAATGAAGTAGGTGCCTACCTGTTCCCGGCCGGGCAACTGAAGGTCGCCCGCAGTGTCGATGGCCAATGGTCACCCGACAGGTTTTCGGTGATCAAGACCCAGCCCGAACTGCTGGGCATTCTGAATAAGGCGCTGGAAGAGTTCCCGGTGGCCGAGTTGCGCTCTATCCGCTTGAAGTGGCTGGGCTCGGCACTGCCTCAGCCTTCGCTCTGGGGGCGGATACCGCAGTGGGTATTCTGGGTACTGGCCCTGGCCTTACTGACCGGGCTGGTGTCACTGGTCTGGAGCAGTCGCCTCAAGGTGCAGATTCGCCAGCGCCTCAAGGCTGAAAGGCAGCTCAATGACCAACTGGCCTTCAAACACGCCTTGTTCGATGGTATCCCCAATCCGATTTATGTTCGCGATCTCAAGGGACGACTGATTTCCTGCAACCGTAGCTACGAGCAGAGCCTTGGCATCAGTTTCGAGCAGATGAATGGTCGACGCCTTACGGATGTCAATCTGATACCGCGTGCATTGGCTGAGCAGATGCATACCGACTACCTCAATTTGCTGGAAAATCACCAGCCAGTCTTTTCCGACCGCACCATCGAACTGTCCGGAAAACGCATGGACGTCTGGCAATGGACGGTCCCTTTCTTCGCCGCCGACGGACAGCTGCAGGGGTTGCTGGGCGGCTGGGTCGATATCACCGAGCGCAAGCAGCTTGAGCAGCAGCTCCAGGAAGCAATGCGTCTGGCCGCTCAGGCCAACGAGGCGAAGAGTGTCTTTCTGGCCAGCATGAGTCATGAAATTCGTACCCCAATGGGTGCAATCATCGGTTTGCTGGAGCTGGAATGCGTACACGCTTTACGCAAGGGGCATACACCGTCGCAAGGCTTGCAGGTCGCCCATCGCTCGGCTACGGAGCTGGTGGCATTGATTGGCGAAAGTCTTGATCTGGCCAGAATCGAAGCGGGCGGCATGCAGTTATCATTGACAGTCACATCCTTGCAGGCTCTTTTCGAGGGCGTAATCGAGCTTTTTTCAGCGCAGGCCCGGGAAAAGGACCTGGAACTGCGGCTGGAATTCTCCGAACAGGCTCAGGGCGATTACTGGCTTGACCCGCTGAGGCTGCGTCAGGTGCTGCACAACGTCCTGGGCAACGCCCTGAAATTCACCCGGCAAGGGTCGGTCGTCTTGAGGGTGGCGGCGCTGGATGACTCATCTCGCGTACGCATCGCTATCCAGGACAGTGGCGAAGGTATCGAGCCAGAGCGTCAACAGCAGATATTCCAGCCCTTCATTCAGGCCAGCGATGACACTGCCGCCCATTACGGCGGGAGTGGGCTGGGACTGAGTATCACCCGGCAACTGGTGCAGTTGATGAAGGGCGATATCAGCCTGCACAGCTCGCCGGGCGAGGGTACGCTGGTCAACATCGATTTGCCGCTGGTCAGGGTGAGCGAGCCGGTTTCGCCCTCCAGCGATGTCCCGGATGCACCTGTGGATACGCGCAGCCTTCGCTTGCTGGTGGTCGATGACATGTCGGCCAACCGGCTGGTGTTGACCCGCCAGCTGGAGTTTCTTGGCCATCAGGTGGTGGCTGTCGAAGATGGCAAGACTGCGCTGTCGAGGTGGTGCGAAGAGCCGTTCGATGCGGTCATCACCGACTGCAACATGCCGGGTATCAGCGGTTATGCATTGACCGAAGCCATTCGACAGATCGAAGAGAAAGAGCAGCGCCGGCGCTGCCCGGTCATTGGCTGTACCGCTAACGCAATGAGTGACGAGGCTGCACGGTGTGAGCAGGCGGGGATGGACGGTCTGCTGATCAAACCGCTTTCCCTGGCGCGTCTGGCCCAGGAGCTGGCGGATCGGGTACGTGAGCCGACGTTCGACATCAGCACGCTGCAAAACATGACCCGGGCCAACCCGGAACAGATGCAACGGTTGTTGGGCGAGTTGTGGAAGAACCTCAGGCATGAACACGCCTTGCTGGAGCCTGCGGTGCTGGCAAATGACTGGAACGCCTTGAGCGCTTGCCTGCATCGGCTCAAGGGCGCGGCGAGTCTGGTTGACGCAGTGCCGTTGGCCAAGGCGTGCGCGGCGCTCGATGAAAGTGTGCGGCTTGAGTGTGTGGCCAGTGTGCCTGAGCGCTGGCTGGCGCTGGAGGCTGCGATGACCGGCCTGCGCGCTGATATCGAGTTGCAATTGGTGGCAGTGCCCGACATTGCACCGGCTTGCGATTGATGCGTGCTGAAAAAAAACGTTAATCGCTACCGGGTTTAGGACATGTCCTATGGGGCATGCGTGCGGGAGGAGCTACAGTAAGTGTTCCCCTGAGCCGCTGGCTCTGACTCCCGTAGGCGTGACCGTGCACTCACTCAAGGTTCTGATTCTCGAAGACCATCCTTTCCAGCTGATGGCTCTGCACCAGATGCTCAACGCCAATCAGGTGTTCGATGTGCTGGCTGCCGAGAGCGTTGAGGTTGCCAGGCTTTCCCTGCAAAGCCGTGGTCCTGTCGACATTGCTATCTGTGACTTGCAGATGGACGGCCCCGACGGCCTTGAGCTGATCCGCTTTATGGCCGAAAACGGGTTGGCGAGGGCGCTGATCATCGTCAGCAGTTCAGCTGCCTGCGTGCTGGAAGGTGTTGCGCAGCTGGCGCTCAGCCAAGGTTTGGAAGTGTTGGGGTATGTGCAAAAACCTGCTTCGGCCGCTGTACTCCATGACATGCTTGAGGCGTACGGGCCAGGCCGTGCCGGGAGTGCACCACAGTCACCGGTAAAGCGTGCGTTCGGGGCACTGTCTGCCGTGGAGTTGTTTGATCCGAAAGACAATATGCCCATAGACGTTGCGTCTGTTGCCGAACAGTGGATTGCCTATTTTCAACCCAAGGTGAATCTGCAGGGCAAGTTGCTGGGTGTCGAGGCGCTGGTCCGCTGGCAGCACCCCACACATGGCTTGCTGGCTCCCGGACGATTCATGGACGCCATCGAAGCTGAGGAACTGACCGTTGCGTTGACCTGGCGTATGCTGGATCAGGCCCTGCAGTTCTCTGCACAGTTCATGCGCGAGCAGGGCGAAGTACTCTCGGTTGCGGTCAATATCGACCCGCAAGTGCTGCAACAGGCGGATTTCGCCGGGCAGATCATGCAGGCGCTCACCCGTCACAGCGTGCCGGCAACTGCGCTGACCCTGGAGATTCTCGAACAGGATGCCGCCCGCCCGGAAACCTGGCAGATGGAGGGCCTGTTGAGGTTATGCATGCAGGGCTGCAAATTGTCTATTGATGACTTTGGGATGGGCGCTTCGAACATCGACAGGCTCCTGCAGTTGCCCTTCAGCGAGTTGAAGATACCGACCGAGTTTGTACGTGGCATGGCCGACGATGCGCGCAAGTCTGCAGTGGTGGCTGGAGCCATGCTCATGGCACAGCGGCTGTCCATGTCGGTAGTGGTGGAGGGGGTCGAAACGATTGACGACTTTCACAGCCTGCTGGCATTGGGCAACCCGGCCATTCAGGGTTATTTCATTGCGCGTCCGATGCCTTCATCAGAGTTGGTGCGCTGGGCCGCCGAGCGCGAGTCTCATCTGCAGGCCATGCTGACAGACGGCCGGCCTCAGGACATGCCGCTTTCCTGCAAATAAATGAACAGTGCCGCGTCGTTGGCCAGACCGAGCTTGCGCATGGCCGCGACTTTCTGTGCGCTGACAGTCTGTTTGCTGCGATTGAGCTGCGCAGCGATCTGGCCGACGGTATGACCGGCCGAGAGCAGGCGTAGCACCTCCAGCTCTCTTGGCGACAATTTTTCTGCCGGCAACAGCGCGTCAGGGCCGTACTGACGGGCTTCCCTCAGCACCCTGCGCACGGAATCAGCGACAAAAAACTCACCGCGCTGAACGCCCCTGATGGCCGCAGGCAGTTCTCCGGTAAGGCTGGCCTTGCTCAACAGGCCGCGCACGTTAAGGCCCAGCATGGACTGGAAAAGTCCGGCATTGCTCAGTGTCGTTACAACGATCACCGGCAATGCCGGAAAATCCCGGTGTATGCGCTGCAAAAGACGCAAGCCATCGTTCTGCAGTTCGACCGGCATCATGAAATCAGTCACCAGCACATCGCAGGGATGGCGCGCGAGTACCTGTAGCAGTTCATCCGGATTACAGGCTTCGGCGACAACGGTAGCCAGATTGTCCTGTTCCAGTACGACACGCAGGCCGATGAGAAAAATAGGGTGGTCATCAGCCACGATGACGCGCAACGGGCGATCAGTGGAATCGCTCAAGGTGTGGCTCCATCAAAAAGGCTGACTGGTATTACAGACGACAGGGTTGTTTAACGCAGTGATCAATAGCATAGGCACCTTGTAGGAGGCGTAGCGTAATTATGTTGAGTTTTCCTACAAGCCCACTTCCTGTCGCCATTGGCCTCCGGTTTTTTCCTTGTCACATTCAACAGGCATGCTCGAAATGACAGACCGGTGCTGTGATCAGGCGATAGAAAGAACTTTCTGCTGTCGCCGACGGTCATTGGTTAGCACCTTTGCATTCAAACTGTTGAGTGGTGATCCGGATGGAAAATATCAGCTTACTGCTAAGCGAAGCGCTGGCTCCTTATCAGGCCAGTATTGGCCCGGCGGGTACTCGGGGCGAACGTCTGGTGACGCTTAAGGATAAAGCGGGCGTCTGTGTGATCGAGCGTACATTCGGCGCTGATCAACTGAGCGACAAACGTCAGCTCACCGACGTGGTAGACGGCCTGCGCCGGGATTTGATGGTCGCCGAAGGTCGAATCGAACCCTGCGTCATTGCCGCGATGCGTAATGCTGCAATCAGCCGAACGTTTATCCGCACTCCGTCTTTTGCTTAACAGTTGCTAAACAGTCGTCTGGCTTGCGTCAACAAGGTCGGAACCTGACGCGCTCGTTGCACTCCTATCCATTACGTCAGGTTTGATCATTGTGCTCCGGTGATCGAAGGTTGGCGTACTGACCATCATGGTCATGTTTACCCCGGGCAGGTCCCCCTCTGCCCGGGGTTTCTTTTAGGTGCTCAGTTCTTCTCGAACAGCGCTTTGACGTCTTCCAGGTAGCTTGCCCGTTGCTCGGGGTCCAGCCACTGCGCGTAAAAGCCCATCAGGCTGCTTTCGCGCAACGTACGCATCTCGCGGTTGATCTGTGCGAGGGCTTTTTTGCCTTCAGGTGAGTTGCTGCAACTGATATAGACGAATTGGTAGGCGGGGTTGCCCCTGATCGGCAAGAAGGCCAGTTCATCCGGTCTGATACCTTGTTGCATGGCCTGATAGCGTGCTTCCGGCCAGAAACTGATAAAGGCTTGCAGGCGCCCCAGGCGTTCCATTTGCAGAAGGCTGCCGGTGGCATCGTTACCGTAATGGAGCACCAGCGCATCTTCGTCGACGCCTTGCAGCGTATGGTCGATCAGTTCGCCATAGCTGCGTTCGGCGACTATGCCCAATTTGATCGCCCGGCTGGCCATAAGCGCCGCGAAGTCGATTTTTCCGTCCTCGACATACGGCTCGAACGTCGACATGTCTTCCTTGCGTACAATCAGGCCGCTGCTGAATATGGCGCCGATCGGTATGGAGAAGAGCAGGGTTCTGGCTCGCTCCTCAGTCCACAGCATGGTGGGATCACAACTCAGAGACGTGGCGTCGTTAAGCATCTGCAGGCCCCTGGCACGATTGACGCGCATCAGCATGTGATCGTATTCGGGCATTCGCGCAGTTAACAAAGGCATGAGCTGATCAATGGCACCTTGCCCGCGCATGACCCCGGAAAAAATCGTCGAAGGTGGTATGTCGCGCATCAACCAGGTCAATGTCTCCCTTGCCTGGCTGGCGCATGACAGGGCAGCCAGCGACAGGGCGAGCATCAATCGAGCCGTTGTGCAGTACGAGGCAGGAAGGGACATTCGCTGGTTTCATCCTCGAAAAAGATTCAGCAAACTGGAGTAGAGTGGCAGCTCTTTGAGTGGCGCTGCGCCTGTGGCGTCACATTCAGGTGCTTCGGCAGTCCCTTGCCGGGATCCAGGTACTCGGAGCAGATCGTCTATAAAGCCAATCTGTATCAGAATTTTGTTTCAGGCTATCGATTTTTTATAGCCCGCAAGCAGGAGCAATTGCATCCCCTGCGCGAGCAAGTTCGTTCACAGGCCCGGCATCGGTTAGACTTGCCGTCTTACCTCCAGACTCTAGAAGCCCGTTCATGGCCCAGCCGTCCACGACCTACAAATTCGAACTCAACCTCACCGACCTCGATCGCGGAGTGTATGAGAGCGTCAAACAGACCATTGCCCGCCATCCTTCGGAAACTGAAGAACGCATGACCGTGCGCCTGCTGGCCTATGCCTTCTGGTACAACGAACAATTGTCGTTCGGTCGCGGCCTGTCTGATGTGGACGAACCCGCACTGTGGGAAAAAAGCCTGGATGATCGGGTTCTGCACTGGATTGAAGTCGGACAGCCGGATGCCGACCGCCTGACCTGGTGCTCGCGTCGCACCGAACGCACCAGCCTGCTTGCCTACGGCAGCTTGCGCGTTTGGGAAGGCAAGGTCATCCCGGCGATCAAGAACCTGAAAAACGTCAATATTGCCGCCGTCCCGCAGGACGTGCTGGAAGTGCTGGCCAAGGATATGCCGCGGGTCATCAAGTGGGATGTGATGATCAGTGAAGGAACGGTATTCGTCACCGACGACCGTGGCCAGCATGAAGTCCAGTTGCAATGGCTTGCGGGCGAACGCGGCTGACAGCCGCCGGTTCCGATCGAAAAAACATCCATCGACACTGCAAAGAGAATCAGCTGACCCGCATGCGCATCGAACCCCGTCTATTGCCCGATACCTTGCCGTTTCTCGGCGACCTGCCGCCCTTGCTCACTCGTCTTTATGCTGCAAGGGGCGTGGCCTGCGAGGCCGAGCTGGACAAAAGCCTGGCGCGGTTGATCCCTTATCAGCAACTCAAGGGAATCGATGCTGCGGTAGATCTGCTGGTAACGGCGCTGCGCGAAGGCCAGCGCATGCTGATTGTCGGTGATTTCGATGCCGACGGTGCGACTGCCAGCACCGTGGGTGTTCTGGGGCTGCGCCTGCTGGGCGCGGCGCACGTCGATTATCTGGTGCCCAACCGTTTTGAGTACGGTTATGGCCTGACGCCGGAAATCGTCGAAGTGGCGTTGCAGCGCGAGCCTCAGCTATTGATCACCGTGGATAACGGCATTTCGAGCGTCGAGGGTGTGGCCGCTGCCAAGGCGGCAGGCTTGCAGGTACTGGTCACCGACCACCATTTGCCGGGTCACGAGCTTCCGGCGGCAGACGCCATCGTCAACCCCAACCAGCCAGGCTGTACCTTTCCCAGCAAATCGCTGGCCGGTGTCGGGGTTATTTTCTATGTGTTGATGGCCTTGCGTGCGCGTTTGCGTGACACCGGCTGGTTCGAGAGCAACCAGCGTGCCCAGCCCAACCTGGGTGAGCTTCTGGACCTGGTCGCGCTGGGCAGCGTGGCCGATGTCGTGCCGCTCGACGCCAACAACCGCATTCTGGTGCACCAAGGCCTGATGCGTATTCGTGCTGGCCGTGCCCGCCCCGGGCTGCGCGCGATTCTTGAGGTTGCACGGCGTGAGTCTTCGCGCATCACCTCTACTGATCTGGGGTTTATTATCGGACCACGCTTGAACGCGGCGGGGCGCCTGGACGATATGAGCCTGGGCATTGAATGCCTGCTCTGCGACGACCCGACACTGGCGCGAGAAATGGCCGTGCAACTGGACGAATTGAACCAGGATCGCAAATCCATTGAGCAGGGCATGCAGCGTGAAGCGCTCGCGCAGCTCAAGGACCTGCCGCTGGAGTCCATGCCGTTCGGCCTGTGCCTGTTCGATGCCGAATGGCATCAGGGTGTCATCGGTATCCTGGCCTCGCGCCTCAAGGAGCGCTACCACCGACCTACCATCGCGTTCGCCAGTGCCGGGGAGGGCGTGCTCAAAGGCTCGGCTCGCTCGGTGCCGGGGTTTCACATTCGCGATGCGCTGGACGCTGTGGCGGCCAGTCATCCGCATCTGATCAGCAAGTTCGGCGGCCACGCCATGGCGGCAGGTCTCTCGCTGCCTGAAGAGAACTTCCCGGCGTTTGCCGAAGCGTTCGATCTGGAAGTGCGTCGTCAACTCGATGAGCAGGACCTGACCGGACGTCTGCTGTCTGACGGTTCGCTGGCCGTCGAGGAATTTCATCTGGAACTGGCCCGCGCACTGCGCAACGCCGGTCCCTGGGGACAGCACTTCCCCGAGCCCTTGTTCCACGGCGTATTCCAGCTTGTTGAACAGCGGGTGGTGGGCGAGCGTCACTTGAAGATGGTGCTCAAGACCGAGTGCGGCAGCGTCAAGCTCGATGGCATTGCGTTCGGCGTCGACCGCGACATCTGGCCCAACCCCAACATTCGCTGGGTCGAACTGGCCTACAAACTGGACCTCAACGAGTTTCGTGGCAACGAAACCGTGCAGTTGATGGTGGTGCACATCGCGCCACGCTGACAATCAGCAGGAACCCCTCTCGCTACCGGGTTGTCGACAACAGACTGTCTGCAAAACCTGTTCATTGAATGAACGGAGCTTGGACACCTGAATTTTCATTACGAGAGGTTGCCATGAGCCTGCTGCTTGAACCCTACACCCTGCGCCAATTGACCCTTCGCAACCGTATCGCAGTCTCGCCGATGTGCCAGTATTCCAGTGTCGACGGCCTGGCCAACGACTGGCATCTGGTTCATCTGGGAAGCCGAGCAGTTGGCGGCGCCGGCCTGGTCATCACTGAAGCGATGGCTGTGACGCCGGACGGCCGCATAACCCCCGAAGACCTGGGGCTGTGGAATGATGAACAGATCGAGCCGCTGCAACGCATTACCCGCTTTATCAATGCTCAGGGTGCGGTGGCTGGCATCCAGCTGGCGCACGCCGGTCGCAAGGCCAGCACCTGGCGCCCGTGGCTTGGCAAGCACGGCAGCATTTCCCTCAATGAAGGCGGCTGGACTCCGGTCGGGCCTTCGGCAATTGCTTTTGATCCGCAGCACACGGCGCCTGTGCAACTGAGCGAAACGCAGATTCAGGAACTGATCAAGGCGTTTGTCGATTCCGCACGGCGCGCCCTGACCGCAGGCTTCAAGGTGGTAGAAATTCACGCGGCCCACGGTTATCTGCTGCATCAGTTCCTGTCGCCATTGAGCAACCAGCGTACTGACCAATACGGTGGTTCATTCGAGAACCGCATTCGCCTGACGCTGCAAGTCACCGAAGCGGTGCGCGCAGTGTGGCCTGAAGAGCTGCCGTTGTTCGTTCGCGTGTCCGCCACCGACTGGGTGGAAGACGGCTGGAACGCCGATGAAACGGTAGAGTTGGCGCGCCGTCTGAAGGCGCTGGGTACAGACCTGATCGATGTGTCGTCGGGCGGCACGTCAGCCAACGCAGAAATTCCGGTTGGCCCCGGCTACCAGACGCGTTTTGCCGAACGGGTTCGCAAAGAGTCCGAAATCGCTACAGGGACGGTAGGCATGATTACTGATCCGGCCCAGGCAGAGCATATTCTGCGTACCGGGCAGGCCGATATCATTCTGCTTGCGCGTGAGCTGCTGCGTGATCCGTACTGGCCGCTGCGTGCCGATGAAGACCTGGGCGGGCGTCTGGCGACCTGGCCTGCACAGTACCAACGCGCCACACACCGGGATCAGCCGATTCATGAGTCTGATCTGCGGGATTGATGCCCGTTCGGTTTACGAAAGGAAGCAGCCAATAAGTGAGCGCCGCAGGGCGCTCATTTTTATTCGCCTTCCAGCAGTTCGGTGACGCGTCCGATCAGTTCGGCAATGGCAAAAGGCTTGGGCAGTACATGCATGCCAGGTTCAAGCGTATCGTGGGCCAGCGCCGCGTTTTCAGCATAGCCGGTCACAAACAGTATTTTCAGGTCGGGCCGAACATCCCGGGCGGCGTCTGCGACCTGACGACCGTTCATGCCGCCGGGCAGACCGACGTCGGTAATCAACAGGTCGATAGCCGCTTTGGACTGCAGAATGGTCAGAGCATCGGCACCTCGCTCGGCCTGCAAAATGGTATAGCCAAGGTCTTCAAGCAACTCGACAATCAACTGGCGCACAGCGGGCTCGTCATCA
The DNA here is from genome assembly GCF_032587875.1 of Pseudomonas syringae group sp. 243L2. Classification (NCBI taxonomy): domain Bacteria; kingdom Pseudomonadati; phylum Pseudomonadota; class Gammaproteobacteria; order Pseudomonadales; family Pseudomonadaceae; genus Pseudomonas; species Pseudomonas syringae group sp. 243L2. The sequence continues at coordinate 354,194 of NZ_JAWHPL010000010.1, read as the reverse complement.
ACGACCAGAATGGTTTCATCGCTGATGCCAGGTGCGGGTACTTGTAAAGGGCTGTCCTCAAGTGCCACCGCTTCAGGCTCACCTTCATGCATCGGCAGCAGGATGCAGACTCTCGAGCCCTCTCCAACGTTTGAGGTGATGTTGACGCCGCCTCCGGACTGCCGTGCAAAGCCGTAAATCATCGACAGCCCCAAGCCCGTCCCCATGCCTAACGGTTTGGTGGTGAAGAACGGATCGAAGGCCCGTGCCATGACATCTTTGTCCATGCCCGTGCCTGTATCGCTGACGCATAACTCCACGTAACGACCTGCGGGCAACTGATACCTCGCCGCTGCGGCTGCATTCAGATGACGGTTACCGGTCTGAATCAGCAGCTGCCCGCCGTCGGGCATGGCGTCCTTGGCGTTGATACATAAATTGAGCAGCGAGTTTTCCAACTGATGCGGGTCCACCAGGGTCGACCACAGCCCTCGTGAAGCAATGACCTGCATATCGATGGCAGGGCCCACGGTACGCCGGATCAGTTCATCCATGCCCGCCACCAGAAGGTCGATATCCGTCGCCTTGGGGGCCAGTGTCTGACGGCGCGAGAATGCCAGCAGGCGGTGCGTCAGGGAGGCTGCGCGTCTCGAGCCCTCCAGTGCTGCATTGATATAGCGATCCAGCTCCGTGAAGCGCTCCTGTCTGATCCTCGACAGGAGCAACTCCATGTTGCCGGTCACGCCCATCAGCAGGTTGTTGAAGTCATGTGCCAAACCGCCGGTCAACTGCCCGACCGCTTCCATTTTCTGCGCTTGAATCAGTGCTTCTTCGGCAATACGCAATGCTTCGATGCGATCTTTCTCGTGGGTCAGGTGCTTGCCCAGCGCAAAAATGATTCCATTGCCTGGCGCAGCGGTCCAGCCGAACCATTGATAGGTCCCGTCCACATGCCGGTAGCGATTCTCGAACAGCGGCAAAACATGATTGATGGTGTGTTTCAGGGCATCCTCGGTATTACGCACATCATCGGGATGCAGCAGGCTCATGATCGAGCTGCCCAGCAGCTCTTGTTCAGTGTGGCCCAGCAGTACTGTCCAGGCCGGGTTCACCCGCAGGAAAATGCCGTTGAAATCGAGTATCGCCAGCGGATCCGGGGAAATCTCCCAGAATGTATCCAGCTCCAGGGTCCGCTGTGCCAGCCTGGCGGTCTGCCGCCGTTCCAGATTTACCAGATCCTCGATCAGTTTCAGGCGTTCGCGCTCACTGTCCTGCAACGCTTGCTGACTGAGAACATGCTCGGTGGTTTCGTTGGTGATGCAAAACATGCCAACGATCATCCCTTGCTCGTCGATCACCGGCGAGAAGGAGAATGACCACCATGTCTGCTCGACCTCACCATAGCGCGCCATGCTCAGTGGCATGTCCTTGTAATGGCAGGGCTTGCCGGCGTATGCATCAATGACCAGTGGCGCGACCTGATCCCACACATCAGCCCAGAGGTCCGGAATAAGTGCGCCGATGGCGTTATCCTTACGCGGGCCGAGGATGGGGGTATAAGCATCATTATGGAAAAACACCAGCTCCGGTCCCCAGAGCAGATACATCGATTCCGGCGAATTCAGAATCAGATTCAGGGTGTTTTTCAGCGATACCGGCCAATGCTCGATGGGGCCGAGTGGTGTCTGGCTCCAGTCCTTTGATCGGATAATCCCGGCAGCCGTGCCGTTAGCTGTCGGGAAACCAGTGGGCGATATCACTTCAGGCAAGCTCCTGACGGCATGCGTCTTGCGTTCATAGGGGTGTACTTAAGGTTGATCGATCTGGACGAGCAGTCTTTTTAACTGCTTTTCGTACCGGCTGCCCTGATATTGACCCTTTATCAGAGCCGCGCGTTGCACGTGTTTCGCTGATATCGGGAATGATTGGATGAATGGGGCTGGCCGGGAATCGTAACATTCGGAAGCACACCGGTAATCTTGAGTCAGTGACTTCCTGTCAACTTGTTGGTCAATGACTCATCTGACAAACCTTGTAGGAGGCTTTCTGTGAATACGCGTGGCTTACTCGATCAGTTGCTCAAATCCGGACAAAGCATGTTGCAGGACAAGGCTAACGGCAAATCCGCCAAGCAGTCTTCGGGCAGCGACTCATTGATCAATGGTCTGGGCAGCCTGCTCGGCGGCGGCAAAGGCCAAGGGACCTCCCAGAGCGGTCTTGGCGGCCTGCTGTCCGGCGCCGGTGGCGGTGCGCTGGCTGCAGGTGCCATGAGCCTTCTGCGCGGCAAACGCTCGCGCGGTATGGGCGGTAAGGTGCTGACTTACGGAGGCTTGGCGGCATTGGGCGTACTGGCCTATAAGGCCTATAACAACTGGCAGTCCAGTCAGGGCCTCGTCGGTCAGCGTGAGCCGCAAACCATTGATCGTTTGCCCGAGGCTGAAGCCGAGCAGCACAGCCAGGCTATCCTGCGTGCATTGGTCGCCGCTGCAAAAGCCGATGGTCATGTGGATGAGCGTGAGCGAGAACTGATCGAGGGCGAGTTCAGCAAATTGAACAGCGATCAGGCGCTTCAGCAATGGCTTCAGGCCGAGCTGAACAAACCGCTGGACCCGGTAGAAGTGGCTCGCGCTGCGACCACGCCTGAAATGGCAGCAGAAATGTATATCGCCAGTGTCATGCTGGTGGATGAAGAGCACTTCATGGAGCGCGCCTATCTCGATGAGCTGGCGCGCCAGTTGAAACTGGAGCCCGGTCTCAAGTCCGAACTGGAAGCACAGGTGCGGGGCGCCGAGTAAGCTGCCACGTCCGCTGCCGGGCCGCATGGCGCACTGTGCGTCAGGCGGCCCATGCCATCAATGATGCTCCAGCCCCTCGGCGTTGGTCAGCTCCCTTATCAGCACTGTTTGCTGTGCCTTGAAGCTGGCTTCAAATTCCCGAATGCGTCTTTCGTATTCCGGATTGTCCAGGCTGATGTTGCGCTGTTCGAATTCGTCGGTGAGTCGGGTCAGGTCAGTCCTGTAAAGATGTTCGAGTGCATCGAACCGTCCGGCATGGGTTTCGCGCAGATAGTTGATCCAGTAATCCTGCTGCTCGGCGAAGCGCAGGAATGGTTCGCCTTGTTCTCCGGACTGCACGCGAAGCAGGGCTGCCTCGAACTCACCCGGCCTGATGGCGGCGTGGGCCTGATACAACATGCCTTCTGGTGGTACGGGCAGGTCCAGCGCGCTTGCCCAGTGTATGCGATACGCCAGACGAACTTCAGCTTCATCGCGGCCCCCGGTCTGCTCTCGGGCAGCAGCATCCAGTTCGGACAGGCGATAAAGCCGGGTTGTCAGCCTGTACAGCAATGCACCTCGCTGCTCCGGCACAACATCGTGCAGTGACTGACGAATGAACACCATCACCTCCATCTGGTTGAACTCCAGCAGGATGCCGTCCGGGCAAGTGTTGTTGTCACGGAACAGCCTGAGTGGTTCTTCGGCGATAGCACTCAGGGTCATTCCCAGTTGAGGGTCCTGACTCACCGCGCCGAGTACTCGCCAGACGCGCTCCTGCAGTGCTGCCCGGTTGGCGATATTGCGATAGTCGGCACTGTGGCGCAGCGAACCGATCAGGTCCAATAGCCTTCGGTTGTAGTCGCTGGCCTCCAGTTGCTCCCAGAGCGCACGCCGCGTGGCGCTGAGCGGGTTGCTGTCGTCCAGCCAGGGTTCGGCAGTCACTGGCTCTGGAGTCGATGCCCGACTGTCTTCTGACTCGTAGTCTGATATTGATGAGTCCGAATCATGCTGCTCCGTCCAGTCCATCGCTGCGAGTTCGGGTGGCAGGTCCATGTCAAAGGTGAAAGAGCGTCCATAACGTTCTGAAAAATGTGCTCGACGCATGCTGTCTTCGGAAAGCGGGTTGTTCAGCAAGCTTATTTCCGTGTGCGCAGATTCGCTGCCGGGATTGGCTAGAATATGCTCCGGCAAGTCAGTAATCAGATTGCCCTCCAGCAGGAGCGTCCCCAGATGTGCTGGAATCATGTCATCCACCCAGGTCGGCCATTCGGTTAATCCGACGTTATTGAGTGATAGCCAGTTGAGCGCGGTATTGTTAAGGGCAGACAGATCGCTGATCACACCTATCCGGTTGCCATCCAGTTCCAGCCTTGCAAGCGTCGGAATACGGCTGAAGAAATCGATGTGCTTTTGCTCGATCACCATTCCCTGGTCAATCAGCAATAGCGAACGAAGTGATGGAAGCTCAAGCAGCGCCGGAGGCAGTTGCAGCAGCGGTGCGACATGCCCGTTCATTACCAGTGAGCTCAGATCAGTCATACGGCGCAGCAGCTGGTCCAGATCAGATCCCGTGGCCGTGACTCTGCTCAGGTGCAGATAGCGTATCTGACGATAGAAAAACTCCGGCAGCTGGCGGGGAAAGTCGGCCAGCGAAAGGTTTTCCAGGCGCAGTGGACGGTGGATTTGCCCCAGGCTGAACGCTCGCCAGTGATCGGTCAGTATCCTGCCGATCTCGCGGCGGGCTTCGATGGTCCGTTCACTCGTAATGGCCAGCGAATTTGAGGCATGTGTCCACTGATCAAGCGCGGCAGATAATTCGGCACCTTCGCGCAATTGCATGTTTATAGCGGCTTGCACAGCGAGCGGCGTGTCCATCAGGAAGCGAAACGAACAGTCGGGTACAGCCTCGTTGATGCGTGCGTGCATCACCGTATGCCTGGACAGGCTGTTGCCGCGCAAATCGATCAGGGTCTGATGCTCGGGGTTGAGGGGATTGTCGAGGATCCAGTCCGGCAGTTCGGTCAGGTTGTTATGAGCCACCGACAGCTCACGAATATTGTTCGGGATTATGTCCGTCAGCCAGGAAGGCCAGCGGTGCATGCCGACTCGTTCCAGTATCAACCGGTCAAGATGCAGCCAGCCAAGGTCCATAGGCAGCAAGCTGACCAGCCGGTTGCCGCTGAGGTTCAGCGACCTGAGATCAGGCATATCGCGCAAGTTGTCCATCTGCGCCTGATCCAGAAAAATGCTCTGGTTTATCAGTCCCAGTTCAGTAAGTTGCGGCAGCACACTGGACACTTGCTGGGGCAGGTTGAGGAAGGCCGATATCTGCGGATCCGCACCGGTGCCGGGTTCGCCGACCAGAATGAGTGAGCGCGTGTGGGGGAAGCGTTGCAGAAAGTGTCCAAGTTCGAAGCTGTTGGTCAACTGTCTGGGCAGATCCGTGGCTACCGGTGTTGAAAGCTCTGCGCCCGGGCGAACTCGAGGTTCGATCGAGATATTCTCCAGATAGAGTCCGCTCACCCGCGCGTATACAAAATCTGGCAGATGCCGTGGGAAGTCAGTCAGGGATACCTGCTGCAGATACAGTGGCTCAAGCGTTCGCCCGATTTCAGGCAGGTTATTGATGCGCCAGTGGTTCCAGATCGCCTCGCTAATACGCGCCCGGCTATCGATATGCGTCTGACTCATGGGGGGCATTGCCACGACTTCAAAGGTCCAGGCGTCAAGACTTTCCCGCAGCATCATTTGCTCGCCCAGCAGGCTGTTGAGTCGTTCATCGATAGCCCGATTATCCCTGCCTGTGTGGCGCAGGCGGCTGAGAATGTCTTCGGGGAACGCGTCTTCCAGTTCCAGCAAACGGATCTTGTCCAGCAGACTTTCATCGGTCATATGCCAGTCGGTTCTGCCGTTACCGCTCAAGGGATAACCAAGGCGGCCATCGGCCAGACGCATGGGGGACTTGGAGCCGGGTTTGAGCGCCTGCATTTTCAGCAGTGGCGCGAGAGTCTGGCGAGGCAGAGGGGTTTCCTGAATCAGAGCCTCCAGCGCCTGCCCCTGGCCGGTATGGGCAAAACCCAATTGGCTGCGCTCGGCATCGGGCAGGGCGTGAAGTACGGATGAATACAGATCGTCCAGCCCGTGCAGGTGCTGATCGTCAGCGTCACGGGTCTCATAACGATTGCCATCTTTGATCAGCACCTTGCGAACGGGAGCCTCCTGAGCCCCGATACTGTCGAGCAGTTGGCCGCCAAAGAAGCGATTGTGCACCTCCAGCCTGACCTGAGAAGGCCATTGCGCAAGGGCTTCAAGGCTGTGCAGGGCAAGGCAATCGGTATCTGCGCTGGATACCGAGGTCAGGTAAAGGCCCTCATAGGCTCGTGCCAGCCGTACTTGCTGCAAATAGGCACTGGCTTCTTCGGCCATGCGTAAGGGTACGCGGCGCTCTGTAGTGAGTTGTATCCGCTCGGCTGGCGAGGCGTGGCTGGCCAATTCCTCGACAACCAGCGGCGGCAGGCCGGAAAACGCCTGCTGGAGGGTTTGCGCGCCGTCGGTATCAGCGACTTTCAGGGCGCGGTAACGTGATTCGAACAACCAGGCTCTGGTTGTCCGGGCACGCGCCACCAATTGCGCGCGTAAAGCGATCAGCCGCGGTGCGGTGCCCGGCTGACCCGCACCGAACTCTTCGTTGAGCAGAGTCCGGATTTCGATGTTGTTCAGTTTTTCTAGGACCTGGCGCAGGGCATCTGGCTGATCGGCACGAATATGGATGTCGAGGGGGGCAGCAGCGCCAGACTGCTGCGCCGCGACGAATTTCTGGAGTGTATTGCCTTGGGCATCCACCAGCACCAGCGCGCGATTGTTCGGCCAGCCAGAGTCTTGGCTCAGCAGTTCAAGTTGAAGAGGCGCTGCTGCGTCTGCATCGTTGGCTTCCATCTGCTCTATGAAACGATCGATTTCCTGGTCCAGCCTGAAGCGGTGCGCTGTGTCTTCGAGCAATGCGGGTGGGCGGCGCTGCTCGGCCAGTGCCTGGCGCATCACGGATTCAGGTGTGTTGCTGACTTTTATGATGCGTCTGGCTGCGCTGTCGGGGAACGCTTCGCTGGAATATCCCAGCCGTCGGAACAGCGTCAGGCCTTCCATCTCCAGCGGGCGATCAAGCTCATGCAACCAGGCCCCAGCACCGTTGTGGCGCAAGGCGGGCTGGTAGCTGTCCGGACGGCTCGGGTGCTCCATCAAATAACCATCGCCGGTCGGGGCAGGGCTCACCGAATAGGTGCGTCCTTCAAGTGGCAGCCACTGCTTGCCTTGCCATGTATACAGGCCTGTGGCGTTGGGTAGCAGACCCTTTGGCAGCACGATGTCATGGCTAAAGGGTGTCAGGTCCGGTTTCCAGAGACGAGTCATTCCACCCGGTAATTCCACGGGTTTGAGGCCGTTTACGAACTCGGGCACCTGTATCGCAGGTATGCCTGCTGAGCCCGTCGCCGCAGCGCCAAGGGCCGACATCAGGGCAATATTCTCCACCACGTCGAACAGGTAGGCGAGCGCCTGCTGTTTTTCGTCCTTGGCCCAGCTTTCTATGCCCTCATAGACTTCATGGGCCAACTGAATGGCTGTGACGGCCATCATCACTTCGCCCAATACCGGAACGACAAAAGCGGCGATGTTCAAGACGTCGAAGGCTTTGTCCTTAAAATACTGCACACGCTCGTCGACAGTTTTCTGGTCCTGCGCCGCCGTTGGCACGCCATGAAACAGCGCATTGTCCTTCAACGCTGCCCGTTTGCGATCGTACAGGGCCTCCGGCAAGGGGCCTTGCAGAGGAGTCTCTCTCAGGTCCAGCCGGGCGTTTCGGTCCGCTTCACGTTCCAGCCACTGGCGCTCGAAGAACCCCCCTTTCTTGATTTTGGGGTGCAGACGCTCGGACAGCTTTTCAAACAAGGCGCTTCGATGGCGCGCCGGTATGAAACGCATGAAAAAATTCAGATATCCATCGATGAACATCCGGTCGCGCAACGAGTTTATAAACGCCTCGACCGAGTCGTATTCCTTCAATGGCGCAACCGGATCGTCTGGAATGTAGACGACAATTTTTTCTGCCTGAGTTGCCATGTCGCGGTCTTTGCCAATAACGAACGGGCCGTCAAGTTCGACATCCCCCAGGCACAGCACGCTGCAGTTGACCGGCCTGTTATCAAGTCGGACGTTTTGCTTGCCGTCGAGAATGTCCAGTAACGCGCCCTGCAATGGCGGGCTGACAAGTTCCTGCAGGGAGGCAATCTGCAGTTGAAGCCGGATGGACGATGACTGAAGTTTCAGGAAGTCCTTGCGCAGCCTGGATGCCGCAGCGTCCGCCGTTTCTTCCGGTGTCGAAGGTGCATTGAAGACGGACTCCAGGTGGGTCTGGTATTTACCGCCCAGGTCCAGCTCGCGGCACATCGCTGCGAACCCGGTCGCAGATATCGGCAAGGACTGGCCGGCGATCTGTTGACCGATGATTTCAAAGGCGGAAAACACCTGAGCCTCTATGCCCGAGTCCGAATCCATCGCGCCAGGCGCGGTTTCCCACTTTTCGAAATTCTGCAGCGCAGCCTTGAGCAGGCTCTGACAGGCGGCCCTCAAGGCAATGTTGGCTTGAGTGATGGGGTCTCGGGATGCCGCCTGGAACGACTGGTCGACCCTGGCCCGGCTGGCGTGAAACAGCCAGGTCCGGGCGACGTCGACGTCCAGACCGAAGCGGTCCTTGATCGCCGCCGTCAGAAGAGGGGTCGCGAAGTCTTCCAGTGTCGAGAGGCGATCAAGCGTCGGACGAACCTTTTGTTCATTCTGGCGATGCTCGGCATAGAGCTGCTGAAGTTTATCGACTTGCTCCAGGCTGGACGTGCGCGCGCTCGTCAGCCATTGCAAGGGGCGTCCGGAGGTTTTGCGCAGAGTTGCATGGGTTGACGGTTCTGCGTCAAGCAGCCATCGGGGTGATTTATCTTTTATAAGTTGCACATGCGGGGCGGCAGGTGCCTTGCCCGGCGAAGTTTGGTCCAGCATTGAAGTGCCTTGTCGTGAGTGAGCAGGCGACAAAGCTTACGTTTGAGGTCAGGCCGGCAAGTGCTAACTATTTATCGGCTGCACAGGTTCCTGACGTGTTGTGTTCAAGTAGTGGTGACAAGTGCCGACAAGAAGGCAGGAAAGCGGGTTAATGAGCAGGTGCGATGATTTGGTTTTTCATTCCCCGTGTACCCGTTGACGGCTGGGCTATACTCACGCCGCTTGGACCGCTCGTCGGTCCGCTTCTTGAACACGGCCCGATGCCGTCGTTGAACTCTTGAGGGCTGACTGTGAAGAACTGGACTTTGCGCCAACGGATTCTGGCGAGTTTCGCCGTCATCATCGCAATCATGCTGCTGATGGTCGTTGTATCTTATTCACGGCTGTTGTCCATCGAGTCCAGTGAGGAAGAGGTCCGTCTCGATGCGCTGCCTGGCGTCTACTACAGCACTCTGGTGCGTAGCGCGTGGGGGGAAAGTTATATCCGTACGCTGGAGCTGATTGCCGAAGGCGAAGCGCGTGCGATGACCAAGCAGGAAAAAGACCAGTTTCAGGCTTTTGACGAGAACCTGCAGGCGCAGATGGACGGCTACAAAAAGTCCATTTTCGATAACGCAGACCGCGACAGTTTTGCGCTTTTTGAAAAACGCCGCGAGGCCTACTCGCGCATGCTTGCCGAGGTCCACGCCAAGTATGATCGCGGCGATTATGCCGGTGCGCGCGCCGAGTTCTATGGCGAGGTGAACCCGGTCTGGCTCACGGGCCGCAAGCAGCTCAACGACCTGATTGTCGCCAACAAGCAGTTGGCTGATCAGGCTACCGCCAATATCGTCAATGCCGTGCTGGCTGCCAAGATCAGCATGATCCTGTCGCTGCTGGTGGCAGTGCTGGCGGCTGCGGCCTGCGGGCTGCTGCTGATGCGTTCGATCATGGCTCCGATGCAACTGATCGTGCGGATTCTGGACATCATGCGTACCGGAGATCTAAGCACCCGCCTGAACCTGTCCCGCAAGGACGAGTTCAATGCGGTCGAAACCGGCTTCAACGACATGATGACCGAGCTGACTGCGCTGGTTGCGCAGGCCCAGCGTTCTTCGGTGCAGGTAACGACTTCTGTCACTGAAATCGCTGCGACTTCCCGTCAGCAGCAGGCCACCGCTACCGAGACCGCGGCAACCACCACCGAGATCGGCGCAACCTCGCGGGAAATTGCTGCCACCTCGCGCGACCTGGTGCGAACCATGACCGAAGTCACCTCGGCAGCAGATCAGGCGTCGATTCTCGCCGGTTCCGGCCAGCAGGGGCTGGCACGCATGGAAGACACCATGCATCAGGTAATGGGCGCTGCCAACCTGGTCAACGCCAAGCTGGCGATCCTCAACGAGAAGGCCGGCAACATCAATCAGGTCGTCGTTACCATCGTCAAGGTGGCCGACCAGACCAACCTGCTGTCGCTTAACGCAGCCATCGAGGCCGAGAAGGCGGGTGAGTACGGCCGTGGTTTCGCGGTGGTCGCCACCGAAGTGCGGCGCCTCGCCGACCAGACCGCTGTCGCCACCTATGACATTGAACAAATGGTGCGGGAAATCCAGTCGGCGGTTTCCGCAGGCGTTATGGGCATGGACAAGTTTTCCGAAGAAGTGCGCCGTGGCATGTTCGAGGTCACTCAGGTCGGCGAGCAGTTGTCGCAGATCATTCAGCAGGTACAGGCGTTGGCGCCACGTGTGCTGATGGTCAATGAAGGTATGCAGGCTCAGGCTACCGGTGCCGAACAGATCAATCAGGCGCTGGTGCAACTGGCGGATGCCAGCAGCCAGACCGTCGAGTCTCTGCGTCAAGCCAGTTTCGCCATCGACGAGTTGAGTCAGGTCGCGGTCGGGCTGCGCGGTGGCGTTTCGCGATTCAAGGTCTGAACACTCCAATGACGGATCAATCGCCGAGGCGCAACGGCACGCCACTGACCACCAGCAAACTCTTTCTGCTGTTTTGCATCGGCGAAGACCGCTATGCACTGGACGCGACAGAGATTGCCGAGATCCTGCCTCGCGTGAAACTCAAGGCAATTGCCCAGGCTCCGCACTGGGTGTCGGGGATCTTTGCCCATCGCGGCGAGATCGTGCCGGTGATTGACATCAGTGCGCTGAACTCCGGTCAGCCAGCGCGCTCGCGCACCAGCACCCGCATGGTTCTGGTGCATTATCGGCACGACGACGCGCATCCGGCGCAATTACTCGGGCTGATTCTGGAGCAGGCCACCGAAACGCTGCGTTGCCCGGTGTCACAGTTCAAGGCGTACGGGCTGGACAATCGCCTGTCACCTTACCTGGGGCCGGTTCGGGAGGATGAGCAGGGGCTGCTGCAATGGATTCACGTTCAGGAACTGTTGAGCGAGCCGGTTCGCGAGTTGTTGTACCCGGTGCCGCCAATCGACCTTGAACTGCTTGAGGACGCGCCATGAAGGTCGACGATTCACGCTTCTTCAGCTTTCTCAAGGAGCGTATCGGGCTGGATGTGACCTCGGTCGGCGAGGCGATCATCGAGCGTGCCTTGCGTCAGCGTGCGACGGCCGCCCATTGCCCCGACAGTGATGCGTACTGGCATCTTCTGGTGTCATCGCCTCAAGAACAGCAGGCGCTGATCGAGGCGGTGATCGTTCCCGAAACCTGGTTTTTTCGCTACCCGGAATCGTTCGTCACACTGGGCATGCTGGCCCGTGAACGTATAGCCAGCCTTGCCGGTGTGCGCCCGTTGCGTATTCTCAGCCTGCCGTGCTCGACCGGCGAGGAACCCTATTCGATTGCCATGGCGTTATTCGATGCGGGAGTCGATGCCAGGCAGTTCAAGGTTGATGCCATTGATATCAGCCCTGTTTCGATTGCCAAGGCCGAGCACGGCATCTATGGCAAGAACTCGTTCCGGGGCAGCGACACCGGTTTTCGCGAGCGGTATTTCAACCCGGTCGCTGACGGGTTTGAAATCGCCGACAGTGTGCGCGCCTGTGTGAGTTTTCAGGCTGGCAACCTGCTCGATCCGAAACTGGCTTCGCAGGTCGCCTATGACATCGTTTTCTGCCGCAATCTGGTGATCTATTTTGATCGGCAGACCCAGCAACATGTGTTCAAGGTCCTCAAGCAACTGACCCGGGAAGACGGCCTGCTGTTCATCGGGCCGGCGGAGGGCAACCTGCTGGCAGGTATTGGCATGCGCTCGATCGGTATTGCGCAATCATTTGCCTTCCGGCATGCGCCAATCGAACCGACAGCTCCGGCTCCGGCTTGGACCCCGGCTCCGGTAGCCGCCCCGGTTGCACCGCGCCCGGCCCCCGATGCACCTGCCAGAGCGCCTGCGCCACGACCTGTCGCACGAACGTCCGCAGCGTTTGCGCCCATCGTCAAGCCGGTTGCTGTCACTGGCAATAGCGAGGTTTCGGCGCTGCTCGACAGGATTGCCGGCCTGGCCAACGAAGGCAAAAGTGCCGAGGCGCGGGCTGCCTGCGAGCGCTATCTGCAACAGCATGAGCCGGTTGCACAGGTGTTTTACTGGCTGGGCCTGCTCAGCGAAGTAGAAGGCAGCGTGGCGCAGGCTCAGGGTTTCTATCGCAAGGCGTTGTACCTGCAACCGCAGCACTCCGAATCGCTGGCCCAACTGGCTGCGTTGCTGGCCGCCCAGGGCGACAGTGCCGGGGCCCGGCGCTTGCAGGACCGCGCTGCACGTGGCGCGAATAAACAAGGAAACCATTGATGACGGGTGTGTCCGGTTTTTCCAGTCTTACCCATGACCAAGCCCTGGATATCGATGACTGCTGGAACCGTATCGGTATTCACGGTGATCGTTCCTGCCCGTTGCTTGGAGAGCACATCCACTGTCGCAACTGCGCGGTTTATTCTGCGGCGGCCACTCGTCTGCTGGACCGCTACGCACTGGCCCAGGAATCGCATGAGCAGTTTCAGGGCTCTGTATTGCTGCGGGACATACAGACCCGCTCCATCCTGGTATTTCGTCTTGGCGAAGAGTGGCTGGGGCTGGCTTCCCGCTGCCTCTCGGAGGTCGCCCCCAGCCAGACCATCCATTCGCTGCCGCACCAGCGCTCGCGTGCGATGCTGGGTGTCGCCAACGTACGGGGTGCTCTGGTAGCGTGCATATCGCTGGTCGAGCTGCTAGGGCTGGACAGCAATGCAGCGAGTGACCAGTCGGCGCGGGTGGTTCCACGCATGTTGATCGTTGCCGCTGAAGGCGGCCCGGTCGTGGTACCGGTGGACGAGGTAGACGGCATTCACGCCATTGACGAGCGTGAGCTGGAAGCCGCTTCTGCGTCCGGTACTCATGCCAACGCCCGCTTCACTCGCGGCGTTCTGCAATGGAAGGGCCGCAGCCTGCGTTGGCTGGACGAAGAAGAGTTGTTGTCGGCGGTGCACCGGAGCCTTACATGACGCCAGATCAAATGCGTGACGCCTCACTGTTTGAACTGTTCACGCTGGAAGCCGATGCGCAGACCCAGGTATTGAGTGCGGGCCTGCTGGCGCTTGAGCGTAACCCGACCCAGGCGGATCAGCTGGAAGCCTGCATGCGGGCGGCACATTCGCTCAAGGGCGCGGCGCGCATTGTCGGCGTCGATTTCGGTGTGAGCGTTGCGCATGTGATGGAAGACTGTCTGGTCAGCGCGCAAGAAGGCCGTCTATTGCTGCAGGCCGAGCACATTGATGCGCTGCTGTCCGGCACTGACCTGTTGATGCGTATCGCTACGCCAGGCGGTAATAGCGTCGGTCAGCCCGATATCGACAGTTATGTTGAAAGGCTCAACGCGCTGCTGGCCTCCGGTGCTGGCGCAGCGCGCACGGTCAATACGCCGCTGCCTGACCCGGCTTCGGACGCATTGCTGGCCAGCGCGATGCAGCAGCTTGAGTCTTCAGCCCAAGGGGCTGAGCCAGTAATCAACCCTGCCCCTGATCCACTGACAGCAGAGCCGCGTCCGCCATCCAGGTCCGCCGCCAAGCCGGCTCCGGCTCCGGCTCCGGAACCGGAAGCACCTTTTACCCCCTTGCGTGAACGTCGAGTGGCCGAGGGCGGCGAGCGTGTTTTGCGGGTCACTGCCGAGCGTTTGAACGGGCTATTGGACATGTCCAGCAAATCGCTGGTCGAGACCCAGCGACTCAAGCCGCTGTTGGCCGGTATGCAGCGCCTCAAACGCTTGCAAAGCAGCAGCGACCGCGCGCTTGAAGTGCTGGGTGCGAGCTTTGGCGAAGAAGGCCCCCCGGCTGATGTGCAAAAAGCCCTGGAAGATGCACGCAACCTGTTGTCCCAGGCGCAACAGGTGCTGGTCCAGCAAACCGCAGAGCTGGATGAGTTTGGCTGGCAGTCGGCGCAGCGCGCGCAGCTGCTGTATGACACCGCACTGGCCTGCCGCATGCGGCCCTTCGCCGATGTGCTGAACGGTCAGGCGCGCATGGTCCGCGATCTGGGGCGTGAGTTGGGTAAACAGGTACGTCTGCAGATCGAAGGGGAGAAGACCCAGGTCGACCGCGATGTACTGGAAAAGCTTGATGCGCCGCTGACCCATCTGTTGCGCAACGCGGTGGACCACGGCATCGAGTCGCCCGAAAAACGCGCGGCGTCGGGCAAGGACCCTGAAGGTCTGATTCGTCTGCAGGCATCGCATCAGGCTGGTTTGCTGGTCGTTGAGTTGAGTGACGACGGTGGCGGCGTAGACCTGGAGCGTTTGCGCCAGAGCATTGTTGAACGCAAGCTTTCGCCAGCAGAAACCGCCGCGCAGTTGAGCGAGGAGGAACTGCTGAGTTTTCTGTTTCTGCCGGGTTTCAGCATGCGCGACAAGGTCACGCAAATTTCCGGTCGTGGTGTCGGGCTTGATGCTGTGCAGCATATGGTTCGCCAGATGCACGGCAGTGTCGAGCTGCAGCAGTGGACGGGCGAGGGCAGTCGTTTCAGGATTGAAATGCCGCTGACGCTTTCAGTAGTGCGTAGCCTGGTGGTGGAAGTGGGCGGAGAAGCCTATGCCTTCCCTCTGGCCCATATCGAGCGCATGCGCGACTTGCAGCCGAATGATATTTTGCAACTGGAAGGGCGTCAGCACTTCTGGGATGAAGAGCGCCATGTCGGTCTGGTCTCGGCCAGTCAGTTATTGAATCGGCCGCCCGCCCAGAATGCCGGCGAAGCGCTCAAGGTTGTGGTTATTCGCGAGCGTGATGCAGTTTATGGCGTAGCCGTCGAACGCTTCATCGGTGAGCGTACGCTGGTGGTGATGCCGCTCGATGCGCGGCTGGGCAAGGTTCAGGACGTTTCGGCGGGGGCCTTGCTCGATGACGGTTCGGTGGTGTTGATCGTTGATGTAGAAGACATGCTGCGCTCGGTGGAAAAACTCCTGAATACCGGACGCCTGGAGCGTATTGACCGGCGCAACCGTCAGGTCGACCATGTATCGCGTAAACGGGTTCTCGTGGTCGATGACTCTTTGACTGTTCGCGAGCTGGAACGCAAGCTGCTGGTCGGTCGCGGTTACGAAGTGTCGGTTGCCGTGGACGGGATGGACGGCTGGAATGCCCTGCGTGCCGGTGACTTCGACCTGCTCATCACCGACATCGACATGCCGCGCATGGACGGTATAGAACTGGTGACGTTGCTGCGCCGTGATACCCGTTTGCAGTCATTGCCGGTCATGGTTGTTTCCTACAAGGATCGTGAAGAAGACCGACGCCGCGGCCTGGACGCCGGAGCGGATTACTACCTGGCCAAAGCCAGTTTCCACGATGATGCCTTGCTCGACGCTGTTGTCGAATTGATAGGAGACGCGCAAGGATGAAGATTGCCATCGTCAACGACATGCCCATGGCCATCGAAGCCCTGCGTCGCGCGCTGGCCTTCGAGCCCGCGCACCAGATCATATGGGTGGCGTCCAATGGTGCCGATGCCGTGCAGCGCTGCGTCGAGCAGACCCCGGACCTGATCCTGATGGACCTGATCATGCCGGTGATGGATGGCGTAGAGGCCACCCGTCGGATCATGGCCGAAACACCCTGCGCTATTGTCATCGTGACCGTCGACCGCGAGCAGAACATGCGTCGCGTATTCGAAGCGATGGGGCATGGTGCGCTGGATGTGGTGGATACGCCTGCCATCGGCGGTCCTAACCCCAAAGAGGCGGCAGCACCCCTGCTGCGCAAGATACTCAATATCGACTGGCTGATCGGTCAGCGTGTCGGCCGCGAGCATGTGGTGGCTGCGCCGAGATCG
Source organism: Pseudomonas syringae group sp. 243L2 (assembly GCF_032587875.1). Lineage (NCBI taxonomy): Bacteria > Pseudomonadati > Pseudomonadota > Gammaproteobacteria > Pseudomonadales > Pseudomonadaceae > Pseudomonas > Pseudomonas syringae group sp. 243L2. The sequence goes on along the minus strand of NZ_JAWHPL010000010.1, from coordinate 338,148 downwards.
GAGCCGGCGAGGCGCGACAGGCTCGTTGCCATCGGCTCCTCGGCGGGCGGCCCCGCGGCGCTGGAGATCCTCCTGAAGGGGCTTCCGGTGAGCTTTCCGGCAGCGATCGTCCTTGTGCAGCATGTTGATCAGGTGTTCGCGGCCGGTATGGCGGAGTGGTTGAGTTCCGCTTCCGGCCTACCCGTGCGGTTGGCAAAGGAAGGCGAAACGCCGCAGCCAGGGGTGGTGCTGCTGGCCGGAACCAATCATCATATTCGTTTGCTCAAGGACGGTACGCTGGCGTATACCGCAGAGCCAGTGAATGAAGTCTACAGGCCCTCGATCGATGTGTTTTTCGAGAGCGTAACCCGTTATTGGAGTGGTGAGGCAGTCGGCGTTCTACTGACCGGCATGGGGCGCGATGGTGCGCAGGGACTCAAGGCAATGCGGGAGCGAGGTTTTCTGACCATCGCCCAGGATCAGGCCAGTTCTGCTGTGTATGGCATGCCCAAAGCGGCTGCAGCCATTGATGCTGCTGTTGAGATACGTCCGCTGCCCGCCATTGCCCCTCGCTTGGTCGAGGTATTTACTCAATGACTGCTCAGGTGCATTCACCTGTGGTCGGCGATCAGGAGAAACACTATGCATGACCTGCAGACGGATGAGATCAAGACCCCGGATGAGAACACCGCCATGGTGCTTCTGGTTGATGATCAGGCCATGATTGGCGAGGCTGTCCGGCGTGGGCTGGCTGGCCACGAATCGATCGACTTCCACTTTTGCGCCGACCCGCATCAGGCAATTGCCCAGGCCGTGCAGATCAAACCGACCGTGATTCTTCAGGATCTGGTCATGCCGGGCCTGGACGGTCTGACGCTGGTTCGCGAGTACCGCAGCAACCCGTTGACCCGCGATATCCCGATCATCGTGTTGTCCACCAAGGAAGACCCGCTGATCAAGAGCGCCGCATTCTCGGCCGGGGCCAACGATTATCTGGTCAAACTGCCGGACAACATCGAACTGGTGGCGCGCATTCGCTACCACTCGCGCTCCTATATGACACTGCTGCAGCGTGACGAGGCCTATCGTGCCCTGCGGGTCAGCCAGCAACAGTTGCTTGACACCAATCTGGTGCTGCAACGCCTTATGAACTCCGATGGCCTGACGGGGCTGTCCAATCGCCGCCATTTCGATGAGTACCTCGAGCTGGAGTGGCGGCGTGCCATTCGCGATCAGGCGCAGTTGTCGCTGCTGATGATCGATGTCGACTACTTCAAGGCTTACAACGACAACTTCGGGCACCTGGAGGGCGACGAGGCCCTGCGTCAGGTGGCGAAAGCCATCCGCAACAGTTGCAGTCGCCCGTCCGACTTGCCCGCGCGCTACGGCGGCGAGGAGTTTGCCATGGTCCTGCCCAATACCTCTCCGGGCGGGGCGCGTCTGCTGGCTGAAAAACTGCGCCAGAGCGTGTCAGGCATGAATATCCCGCATATCGCTCCAACGCCGGGTTCCAGCCTTACCGTAAGTATTGGCGTCGCTACCGTGACGCCGCAGGTCGGGATGCACAGCCGTCAGCTGATTCTGGATGCCGACAAGGGGCTTTATCTGGCCAAGAACAATGGACGCAATCAGGTTGCGGCAGGCTGACGCCGCCAGTGACCGGTAAAATAGGCCTCACAACGCCTGCTCGACGGGCTGCTTTCGTGGTCTTGCCTGGGGTATACTCGTCGGCTTTGAAAATTTCGCCTGCGAGTGCTGCCTACCATGGAAATCAACCCGATCCTAAACAGCATCAAGGATTTGTCCGAGCGCTCCGAAACCATTCGGGGGTATCTTTGACTACGATCACAAACATGATCGTCTGACCGAAGTCAACCGCGAGCTCGAAGATCCAAACGTCTGGAACAACCCGACCTACGCCCAGGAACTGGGGCGTGAGCGCTCCCTGCTGGCGCAGATCGTAGAAACCCTGGACGAAATGTCCTCGGGTCTGGCCGATGCCAAAGACCTGTTGCTGATGTCTGCCGAAGAAGAAGACCAGGCCGCCGTCGATGACGTCGCTGCCGAAGTCGAGCGCCTGCGCGAATCGCTGGAAAAGCTCGAATTCCGTCGCATGTTCAGTGGCGAGATGGACCCCAACAACGCCTACCTGGATATCCAGGCCGGTTCCGGCGGCACCGAAGCGCAGGACTGGGCCAACATTCTGCTGCGCATGTACCTGCGTTGGGCTGACAAGCGCGGTTTCGACGCCACCATCATGGAGCTGTCTGCCGGTGAAGTCGCTGGTATCAAGGGCGCTACCGTGCACATCAAGGGTGAATACGCCTTTGGCTGGCTGCGTACCGAGATCGGCGTTCACCGTCTGGTGCGCAAGAGCCCGTTCGACTCCGGCAACCGTCGCCACACCTCGTTCTCGGCCGTGTTCGTTTCGCCAGAAATCGATGACAACATCGAAATCGACATCAACCCGTCGGACCTGCGCATCGATACCTACCGCTCCTCCGGGGCCGGTGGTCAGCACGTAAACACCACAGACTCGGCGGTTCGTATCACCCACGTTCCGACCAACACCGTGGTCAGTTGCCAGAACGAACGTTCCCAGCATGCGAACAAGGACACCGCCATGAAAATGCTGCGGGCCCGTTTGTATGAGCAGGAAGTGCAGAAGCGCAATGCAGCGTCCCAGGCGCTCGAAGACACCAAGTCCGATATCGGTTGGGGTCATCAGATTCGTTCCTATGTACTGGACGCCTCGCGTATCAAGGACCTGCGGACCAACATCGAACGCAGCGACTGCGACAAGGTGCTTGATGGCGATATCGACGAATACCTGATCGCGAGCCTCAAGCAAGGGCTGTAAACCGTCAGCCGACACCTCAAGTCCCTCGTCGCAAGACGAGGGCGAACCTGTGATGGAATATTTAAAGACATGAGCGACCAACAACTCGACCCGCAAGCCCTGCAACAGGAAGAAAACACCCTGATCGCTCTGCGCAAGGAAAAGCTTGCTGCAGGCCGTGCCAAGGGTCAGGCCTTCCCCAACGACTTCCGCCGCGACAGCTACTGCAACGACTTGCAGAAACAGTACGTCGACAAGACCAAGGAAGAACTGGCAGAGGCAGCGATTCCGGTCAAGGTCGCCGGTCGCATCATGCTCAACCGTGGCTCTTTCATGGTGATCCAGGACATGACCGGGCGTATCCAGGTCTATGTCAACCGCAAGACCCTGCCTGAAGAAACCCTGGCCGAGGTAAAAACCTGGGACCTGGGCGACATCATTGCTGCCGAAGGCACCCTGGCACGCTCCGGCAAGGGCGACCTGTACGTCGAGATGACCACCGTTCGCCTGCTGACCAAGTCGCTGCGTCCGCTGCCCGACAAGCACCATGGCCTGACCGACACCGAGCAGCGCTATCGCCAGCGTTACGTCGACCTGATCGTCAACGAAGACGTGCGTGAGACCTTCCGTGTGCGCTCGCAGGTTATCGCTCACATCCGCAGCTTCCTGATGAAGCGTGACTTCCTTGAAGTCGAAACGCCGATGTTGCAGACCATCCCCGGCGGTGCGGCAGCCAAGCCGTTCGAAACCCATCACAACGCGCTGGACATGGAAATGTTCCTGCGCATTGCGCCGGAGCTGTACCTCAAGCGTCTGGTGGTCGGTGGTTTCGAGAAAGTCTTCGAGATCAACCGCAACTTCCGTAACGAGGGCGTTTCGACCCGGCACAACCCCGAGTTCACCATGCTCGAGTTCTACCAGGCCTACGCCGATTACGAAGACAACATGGACCTGACCGAGGAGCTGTTCCGCGAACTGGCTCAACTGGTTCTGGGCACCACCGACGTGCCTTACGGCGACAAGGTGTTCCACTTCGGCGAACCGTTTGTGCGCCTTTCGGTGTTCGACTCGATCCTCAAGTACAACCCGGATCTGACCGCTGCCGATCTGCAGGACGTCGACAAGGCTCGTGCCATTGCCAAAAAGGCCGGTGCCAAGGTGCTCGGCTTCGAAGGCCTGGGCAAATTGCAGGTGATGATTTTCGAAGAGCTGGTCGAGCACAAGCTGGAACAGCCGCACTTCATTACTCAGTACCCGTTCGAAGTGTCTCCGCTGGCTCGTCGCAATGACGAAAACCCGAGCGTAACCGACCGTTTCGAGTTGTTCATCGGCGGCCGTGAAATCGCCAACGCCTATTCCGAGCTCAACGACGCCGAAGATCAGGCCGAACGCTTCCAGGCTCAGGTAGCCGACAAGGATGCCGGTGACGACGAAGCCATGCACTACGACGCCGACTTTGTGCGTGCGCTGGAATACGGCATGCCGCCCACTGCGGGTGAAGGCATCGGCATCGATCGGTTGGTGATGCTGCTCACCGACTCGCCTTCGATCCGCGATGTCATTCTGTTCCCGCACATGCGCCCGCAAGCGTAATCAATGAAAAAATAGCCGCCTTCAATGAGCGGCTTTTTTTTAGGTGTTTTTCAGGACAATTCAAAAAGGAAGCTGTCGTGACGATTGCCAGAGAAGGGGCCGCCGGGGTAGCGAGCGCGGTGGCCAAAAGTGTCAAGTATCAAGGCCGCAAGGCGGCCCGCGAAGGCAGTGAACAACGCAGACAGGTCATTCTCGATGCGGCCATGCGTATTGTGGTGCGCGACGGCGTGCGCGCTGTACGTCATCGTGCAGTGGCCGCTGAGGCCAGCGTACCATTGTCGGCAACCACCTATTACTTCAAGGACATCAATGACCTGCTCACCGATGCCTTTGCCCAGTATGTACAGCGCAGTGCCGATTATCTGGCGCGGCTTTGGCAGAACACCGAAGGTATTCTGCGTGAGATGATGAGCCGCAGTTCGGGCAGCCCGACCGACCGTTTTCGACTGGCTGACGATATTGCGCGTATGGTGATGGAGCACATCCGGCACCAATTGCTGACCCGACGCGACTATCTGATCGCCGAGCAGGCGTTCTACCACGAAGCGCTGATCAACCCGCGTCTGACCCCGCTGGTGATGGCCCATCAGGAAATTCTGCTGCAAGGCAGTTGTCAGTTCTTTCAGGTGATTGGTTCGTTGCAGCCCTATCAGGATGCTCAGGTGTTGACGGGGCTAATCCGGCGCATTGAGTATCAAGGCCTGCTGCATGGCCCACAGCGTCAGGCGGACGAAGAAATGCTCTGTATTCTGACCCGGCAGATGCGTCTGGTTTTGGGGACGCCGCAGCCGGTTCGAGGGTGACTATACTTCGTTCGACGTGCTCTGGGTCGGCGGTTCAGACAGCTTGACGACCCTGCCAATTTCGATATTTTCCAGCGGTGGCGTGTTCTCATGCCGCCGAGCAGTAGCGAAACAGCCAGCCAAGGAGTACCGGTGGACGAGTATCAACAGACTATTCGTGCGTTATCGGATCGGATCGTCGTTGCACAGACGCCGATTCGCATTCTGGATGCAGTTAAATGGGATGAGACAGTTCGCAAGGAGTTTCTGGCCGCCAAGGGCAAGGCGCTTCCTGCCGTGGACCGTGCCTATTACGAAAACCGTCCGCTGGGCTTCGATTCGGTCGCCTTGAAGCAAGAGTTTCAGAACATCGAGCGGGATGTCACGCGTCAACTCGGGCAGTTCAACCCGGTCGGGCAGATCATGCGCCGCATGTGCCGTGAGTACCGCATGGTGGTGCGTATGCTCGAGGCCCGCGGTACGTCCGACTTCGGCCTGATTTCTCAGGAACTGTACGGCGCGGCATCCGACGCCTTTCACGCCGGTGACCCGACGCTGGCCGATCTGGGCCTGATGCTCTCGGATTACCTGAACAACATCGCCGGGCGTGGTGACCTCAAGGACGAGCCGAAAACCCTCACGGCCAAGGACGCTGTTTCGTTGCTGCAATCGCGTTTGAACCGTGTGTTCGGTGAAGCCGAGGAGACCATTCGGGTTTTCGAATCTGACGGTATCGTCGCCGACGCGGCTGCCGGTGCCGACTACATCAAGATTCGCACCGATGCGATGTTCAACGAGCGGGATGTACGGGCACTGGAGGTTCACGAAGGGCTGGTGCATGTCGGCACCACGTTGAACGGGCAAAACCAGCCTATCTGTACGTTCCTTTCCAAAGGTCCGCCTTCATCGACGGTGACTCAGGAAGGCCTGGCGATTCTCATGGAAGTCATCGCCTTTGCCTCCTACCCCAGCCGTTTGCGCAAACTGACCAATCGCACCCGTGCCATTCACATGGCCGAGCAGGGCGCTGATTTTCTGCAGGTATTCGAGTTCTACCGCGAGCAGGGCTTCGGCATGTCGGAGAGCTATGGTAATGCCAGTCGCGTATTCCGCGGCTCGGTGCCCAACGGCTTGCCGTTCACTAAAGACCTGTCCTATCTGAAGGGTTTCATCATGGTCTACAACTACATTCAGCTGGCCGTGCGCAAGGGCAAGCTTGAACAGGTGCCGCTGCTGTTCTGCGGCAAGACCACGCTGGAAGACATGCGTACCTTGCGCCAACTGGTAGATGAAGGACTGGTAGTGGCACCCAAATACCTGCCTGAGCAGTTCCGTGACATGAACGCGCTGTCGGCCTGGATGTGCTTCTCCAACTTCCTCAACCACCTGAGCCTGGACCGTATCGAAGCGGACTACTCGAATATTTTGTAGGCCGAACTGACTATCGTGCCAATGCTCCGCGTTGGCACGCAGTGGGTGACGCTCGGCGTCTCAAATCTGCGCCGCGCTGCACAGTCAGGATCGGACGCAGAGCGTCCAGAACGGCATTCCCACGCTGGAGCGTGAGGAACGATAATCTTGTAACTATCGTGCCATTGCTCTGCGCCAGCACGGCAGTGATGTGGCGATGAAAACAACAAGGAAACCCCATTTGAAACTGCTCGGCATCTTCACCCTGGTCCTCGCGCTCACAGGCTGCAGTTCGATGTTGTTCTATCCCGAGCAAGGTGTTCCGTTCACACCAGACAAGGCTCGTTTACAGTATCAGGACGTGAACCTCACCGCCGCCGACGGTACACGCCTGCATGGCTGGTGGCTGCCCGCGAAAGAGGGTGTGCCGGTCAAGGGTACGGTGCTGCATCTGCATGGCAACGGCGGCAATCTGTCCTGGCACCTTGGTGGCGTCTGGTGGTTGCCCGAGCAGGGTTATCAGGTGCTGATGCTGGATTACCGTGGCTATGGCGAGTCGCAGGGCGAACCGAGCCTGCCGGCGGTCTATCAGGATGTTCAGGCCGCTTTCGACTGGTTGAACACTGCACCGCAAGTGCAAGGCAAACCCCTTATGGTTCTGGGGCAAAGCATTGGTGGAGCGCTGGCGGTGCATTACTTGTCAGAACACCCGCAGGAGCGCTCGCGGCTCAAGGCGTTGGTGCTGGACAGCGTGCCGGCCAGCTATCGCAGCGTCGCGCGAAACTCGCTGAGCAAGTCGTGGCTGACCTGGCCATTGAAGACGCCCTTGTCCTGGCTGATCCCGGAGGCCGACAGTGCCGTCAACGGCCTGCCACGATTGGCCGGCACACCGATGCTGATCTTTCACAGCATGGACGACACACTGGTGCCGCTCGCCAACGGTATCGAGCTGTACAAGGCCGCGCCTCCACCGCGCGTATTGCAACTGACCCGTGGCGAGCACGTACAGACGTTCGCAGACCCTCTCTGGCGTCAGGTGATGCTGCGCTATCTGGACGACCCGACGCATTTCAATGGCCTGCGTCGTCTTGCGCAAGTGCCCAACTACCCGATCCCCGATACACCGCCAGCGCCATGAGCCGCGACCGTAACGTCAACGGCATGATTCTCAGCGCCGTCGGTGCAGTCATCGGCACCGTCGGCTGTCTGTGGTTTTACGGCTACCTGCACTTCGCAAAGCCTGAGGATGCATTGCTGCTCGGCGAATTCACTCTGCTCAAGACCGTGCCAGGCGAGGACTACAAGATCGCCGCGACGCCAGCTGTCGAGGTGGCGCAATGCGTTGATGGCGTGCTGGTGCTGTTCGACACATCGCGAAAGGGCTTGTCAGGTGTGTTGATCGATGACCACAGGCAAGCGGTGCGGTGCATCGGCCAGCAGACGCCACAGCAATAAACACGGCGATAAATTTTCGGCATTAAAAAGCCCCGCCTGTATGCGCAGGCGGGGCTTCAGTGCAGCGGCTCAGTCGCTTATTTCATCGACGAGCGCGGTGCAACAGGCTGGTTGTCGTTGGAGATGGTGACTTCCACACGACGGTTCATGGCACGGCCCGAGTTGCTGGTGTTGTCAGCAACCGGATATTCCTTGCCGTAACCCATGGTCACAACGCGTGCTGGATCTACACCCATACGTACCAGTGCCATGCGAACCGAATTGGCGCGGCGCTCGGACAGCGACTGGTTGTAGGAAGCAGAACCTGTGCTGTCGGTGTAGCCTTCAACGATCACTTTGCGATCAGGGTTTTCCTGAAGGAAAGCAGCCAGCTTGCCGATGTCGCCTTGAGCGGTCGGCTTCAGATCGGCCTTGTTGTAGTCGAACAGCACGTCACCGAAAGTCACCAGCGTACCGCGTTCGGTCTGCTTGGCGTTCAGGCTGTTCTTCAGCGCAGCGATCTGAGCATCACGAGCTTCCAGACGTGCCTTGGCGCGGTCGGCAGAAGCATTCTGCAGAGCAGCTTCGGAGGTGCGCAGGGCGATGGTCTGCTTGGCCAGCTCTACGCGCTGGTTGGTCAGATAAGACAGTTGGTCAACTTTCTTGACGTCATCATCGTTACGGAAAGCCTGTTCTGCCTTGGCCAGCCATTCGCTGGCGTCTTTGGTTTCAAGCGCCGCGACTTTGGTAGCTTCCGGGTTGGTCTGCAGCGCGGTGAAGTTGCTGCGGGCCTGTTCCAGATTAGGGTTAGGCTTGGTTGCACAGGCTGCCAGGGCAACACTCATGGCCAGCAGAGCAGGGATCATCAATTGTTTACGCATAATATGGTCGTCCTTTAATCAGTTACGAATTCATGAAAACAGAAAGGGTTCAGGGCAATCACTGCACCTGACGCAGGCCTTCTTCACGGAGTTCGTTGACGCCCTGACGAGCATCCTGCACAGCCTTGGCAGCTTTGGCGGCCTGAGATTTGCGCTCTGCTACACGAGCGTCCCACTCGGCTTGTTCAGCCAGGCGGCGAGCTTCGTCGTACTTGTGATCCTGCATGGCCAGATCAGCTTCTTTGAGCTTGTCCTGAGCCGACTTCATTTCCACCGCTGCGAATTCGGTACCGCCAGCGCTGACGGCGCTGTTGACGGCCGATTGCGAGACTGCATATTGCTCGGATGGCGGGTTACCTGCGCAACCGGCGAGAATAAAGGTGCTACCGAGCGCCAGCGCAGCCAGCTTGAGACCGCGCAGGCCTTTGAACTTGGTTTTGGCAGTTAAGGTGTTCATGGTGATCAACTCCATTGTCTGACTCCGAACGTGGTTATCCATGACAGTTGTTGCATCAAGTCCGGGCATGAGGTCGTACAACCGCCTGCTGCCTTTCGGGCTTTCCTGTAATGGTTAAAGGCTCCGACCTGCGCTGTTTTTGAATAGTTCAGATAAATATCTACTGTGTGGTCAGGAATTTTCAGGGGGCTTCAGGAAGCGGTCAGCATGTTGATCGGCATGTGAACGGACGTCGCTGCAGGATTAATCAGGCGTTGAGGCGCGGCTTTTTGTCGAACCATTTGTCCAATTGCAGGCTTTTGGTGCACTGTTGGCAATGCGGATTCGAATTCACGTACGCCCGCGCTGTTTTGCGGGTACGCAACTGAGCCCAGACAAAAAACGGGAGAGGAACGATGGCCGATATCGATGCGCGTCTGCGCGAAGACGTTCACCTGCTGGGTGAGCTGTTGGGTAACACGATTCGTGAGCAGCGAGGCGCTGAATTCCTCGACAAGATCGAACGTATTCGCAAAGGCGCCAAGGCGGGCAGGCGCGGTTCTGCAGAAGGTGCCGAGCAACTCAGCGCCAGTGTCGACGGGTTGGGTGATGACGAACTCCTGCCTGTGGCCCGTGCGTTCAACCAGTTTCTCAACCTGGCCAATATTGCCGAGCAGTATCAGCTCATGCATCGCCGTGACGATACCCAGCCTCTGCCCTTTGAGTCGCGGGTGTTGCCCGAGCTGCTTGACCGCCTGAAAACGGAAGGTCACACGCCTGATGCCTTGGCGCGCCAACTGAGCAAGCTGGAAATCGAGCTGGTGTTGACGGCTCACCCCACCGAAGTTGCGCGCCGTACGCTCATTCAGAAATACGACGCCATCGCTGCGCAGTTGGCCGCGCTCGATCATCGCGACCTCAACAGCACCGAGCGCGCACAGATTACCTCGCGCTTGCAGCGTCTGATCGCCGAGGCCTGGCATACCGAAGAGATACGGCGTATCCGTCCCACGCCGGTTGATGAGGCCAAATGGGGTTTTGCGGTTATCGAGCACTCCCTCTGGCACGCCATTCCGAACTACCTGCGCAAGGCTGACCATGCACTGCACGCAGCGACCGGCTTGCATTTGCCGCTGGAAGCCGCGCCGATCCGCTTTGCCTCCTGGATGGGCGGAGACCGTGACGGCAACCCGAACGTCACGGCCAAAGTTACCCGTGAAGTATTGTTGCTGGCGCGCTGGATGGCGGCTGACCTGTATCTGCGTGATGTGGACAACCTTGCCGCAGAGCTGTCGATGCAACAGGCCAGCGACGCCTTGCGGGCCAGCGTCGGTGACAGTGCCGAGCCTTATCGGGCAGAACTCAAGCGTCTGCGTGAGCGCCTGCGCGCGACGCGCAATTGGGCCAATGCCTCATTGAGCGAGACCTTGCCTGCGCCTGAAGCGGTGCTGCGAGACAACCGCGAGCTGCTGGACCCGCTGCTGCTGTGCTTCCAGTCGCTGCATGAGTGCGGCATGGGCGTGATTGCCGACGGGCCGCTTCTGGATTGCCTGCGCCGTGCCGTCACGTTCGGCCTGTTTCTGGTGCGTCTGGATGTCCGCCAGGACTCCAGTCGCCACTGTGCGGCGATGACTGAAATTACCGATTATCTGGGGTTGGGTCGCTACGAAGAGTGGGACGAGCAGACCCGCATCGACTTTCTGTTGCGCGAACTGAACAACCGCAGGCCGTTGCTGCCAAGCTACTTCAAACCGGCAGCCGACACCGCAGAAGTGCTGGCAACCTGCAGGGTAGTGGCAGCCGCTCCGGCAGCGTCGCTGGGCTCTTACGTCATTTCGATGGCAGGTTCGGCATCCGACGTGCTGGCCGTGCAGTTGCTGCTCAAGGAATCCGGGCTGCAACGGCCGATGCGTGTGGTGCCGTTGTTCGAGACCCTGGCTGACCTCGATAACGCCGGGCCGGTGATCGAGACGCTGCTCGGCTTGCCGGGCTATCGTTCGCGTCTGCACGGCCCGCAGGAAGTCATGATCGGTTATTCCGACTCGGCCAAGGACGCGGGCACTACGGCGGCGGCCTGGGCCCAGTACCGCGCGCAGGAAAAGCTGGTGGAGATCTGTCGCGAACAGCAGGTCGAACTGCTGCTGTTTCATGGTCGCGGCGGTACGGTTGGCCGTGGTGGCGGCCCCGCGCATGCGGCGATTCTGTCGCAGCCGCCAGGTTCGGTAGCCGGGCGCTTCCGGACCACCGAGCAAGGGGAAATGATTCGTTTCAAATTCGGCCTGCCGGACATCGCCGAACAGAACCTCAATCTCTATCTGGCAGCGGTGCTGGAAGCGACCCTGCTGCCGCCACCACCTCCGCAACCGTCTTGGCGGACGATGATGGACCAGATGGCCGCTGACGGGGTCAGCGCCTATCGCGCGGTAGTGCGCGAGAACCCTGAGTTCGTCGAGTATTTCCGTCAGGCAACGCCCGAGCAGGAACTGGGGCGCCTGCCACTCGGCAGTCGCCCGGCCAAGCGCCGCGAAGGTGGCGTGGAAAGCCTGCGCGCCATTCCGTGGATCTTCGCCTGGACGCAGACGCGTTTGATGCTGCCCGCCTGGTTGGGTTGGGAAGCCGCACTGAGCAAGGCTCTGGAGCGTGGTGAGGGTACGGTGCTGGCGCAAATGCGCGAACAGTGGCCGTTTTTCAGAACCCGCATCGACATGCTGGAAATGGTCCTCGCCAAAGCTGATTCGGACATTGCCCGACTCTATGACGAACGTCTGGTCAGTGCTGAGCTGCAACATTTGGGCGCACATTTACGCGACCTATTGTCGCAGGCGTGCAAGGTGGTTCTGGGGCTGACCGGGCAGAAGCAACTCCTGGCACACAGCCCTGAAACGCTGGAATTCATCAGTCTGCGCAACACCTATCTCGACCCGTTGCATTTGCTCCAGGCCGAGCTGCTGTCCCGCTCCCGCAGTCGCGAAGCCAGTCTGGACAGCCCTCTGGAACTGGCGCTGCTGGTGTCTGTAGCCGGGATCGCTGCCGGTCTGCGTAACACTGGTTAAACACGCGCATTACTTTAATTGCCGGGCCGTTTTGGCCCGGCATTGGCAAGACCGGGTTTGCAGGTTGGCCTGCCGGAAACGTTGATACAGGTCACGCCGCTCGACAATCGGGGCGCGCAAGCCGGTGCGCACGCGGTTAATGCGACTTTTGGCGGCTTGTGCGGCCTCGGTCGGCTGTGTATCTTGATCAGCCTTTCGGCCTGTTGGCCTGATTATTTTTAGATTGGCCCCCGAGGCGAATCCGTTGATTTCACTATAAAAATTTTGAGGAGCATGACGATGCGCGTGATTCTGCTAGGAGCTCCCGGGGCCGGTAAAGGTACTCAGGCAAAATTCATCACTGAAAATTTCGGCATCCCGCAGGTTTCGACAGGCGACATGCTGCGCGCTGCAGTCAAGGCTGAAACCGAGCTTGGCCTGAAGGCCAAGAGCGTCATGGACTCGGGTGGTCTGGTTTCCGATGACCTGATCATTGGTCTGATCAAGGATCGTCTGGCCCAGCCGGATTGTGCGAACGGCGTTCTGTTCGACGGCTTCCCGCGCACCATTCCTCAGGCCGAAGCCCTGTTGAAAGCAGGTCTGGAAATCGACCACGTGCTGGAAATCGCCGTTGATGACGAAGAAATCGTCAAGCGCATGTCGGGCCGCCGGGTTCACGAAGGCTCTGGTCGCATCTATCACACCATTTTCAACCCGCCGAAAGTCGAGGGTATCGATGATGTGACTGGTGAACCGCTGTTGCAGCGCAAGGACGACGTCGAAGAAACCGTGCGTCATCGCCTGTCGGTCTACCATGCCCAGACCAAGCCGCTGGTCGAGTTCTACAGCAAGCTGGAAGCAAAGAACGGCAAGCCCAAGTGCAGCCATATTCCAGGTGTTGGCTCGGTTGAAGAAATCACTGCAAAAGTACTGAAAGCACTGGAGCCTGAAGCACAGAAGTAAGACTCTCAGTCTGAACAATATATGGCCCGCTTGCGGGCCATTTGTCATTTATACTGCTGCACTTTTTCACCTTGACCATGATGGAAACACCGATGACCACCTTGCTGGCCCTGGATACCGCCACTGAAGCCTGCTCGGTCGCTTTGCTGCACGACGGCAAAGTGCTGAGCCACTACGAGGTGATCCCGCGCCTGCATGCCCAGCGGCTGCTGCCGATGATCAAGGACCTGCTGGCCGAGGCGGGTATCGCGATGTCGGCGCTCGATGCCATCGCGTTCGGGCGCGGCCCTGGCGCTTTCACCGGCGTGCGCATTGCCATTGGCGTCGTGCAAGGTCTGGCATTTGCGCTGGAGCGCCCGGTATTGCCTGTTTCCAATCTTGCCGTGCTTGCCCAGCGTGCCTTTCGTGAGCATGGCGTGTCTCAGGTGGCATCGGCCATTGATGCGCGCATGGATGAGGTGTACTGGGGTTGCTATCACGAGACAGCCGGGGAGATGCGTCTGCTCGGCAACGAGGCGGTCATGGCACCCGAATTGGCAACGCTACCTGCGCACGCCAGTGGACAATGGTTTGGTGCCGGTACCGGCTGGGGCTATGCCGAGCGCATTCCGGTGAGTCTTGCCGGGCATGACGCAGGCATGCTGCCCCATGCGCAGGACTTGCTGACGCTGGCGTCCTTCGCCTGGGCGCGTGGCGAAGCCCTGCCGGCAGACGACGCCCAGCCGGTCTACCTGCGCGACAAGGTTGCAACACCCAAAGCGCGTTGATGTGATTGGCTTCAAGGCACGCCACAGTGTTCTGCTGTCGTGCCTGTCCAAGTCATGCTATTCCGTCTATAGCTGGAAAAATATCAATTCGCCAGCTACCGTTTATCGTCTGAATGGTCTTTAATCTCATTTGGCGAAAACAATTTGCAATATGTGTGGTCTAGTTATCGTTAAGCAATTTGCGAACTACAAGGCAGTAACGCTAAATTGCCACTATCGACGCCGAGTATATAATCGATGCGCATAGACGGAACCTCATCACGCTCTTACCCCATCAAGCGCAAGCCGCAGAAAACGCCTTCGACCGTTGAAGGCTCTTTCGAGGAAGTCGTAGTTGATGCCGAGTTGCCGCCGCCTCCGGCGCAGGCTCGTCGCGATGCGGGTGATTCACCGATTGGCAGCACTGCCAATGTGCCTGCGCGTCCGCAAGACATCATTTTCCCGCGCTCCATGAGCTCTCGTGTCGCTCACGCACTGGCCAGCTACCTGACCACCGCCAGCTTTGTCGATTGGGACCTTGAAGTATCGGGGCTCGATCTTCACGTTTGACTGTGTCTCGCCTGCCTTACTACCTCGGTTGTCCGTCATGGAGTGAAAACGCCTGGCGAGACTCGTTGTACCCGGAAGACGCCCGCCCCAATGATTTCCTGAATCTCTACACTCAGGTATTCAACGCTGTCGAAGGCAACACCACATTCTATGCCCGTCCAGCTGCCACAACGGTGCAACGCTGGGCGGAAATAATGCCTGCCGATTTTCGTTTCACTGCGAAATTTCACAAAGACATCAGCCACAACGGCGACCTGCGTGATCAGGTGGGCGCCGCCGAGGAATTCATCCGTCTGCTCGCGCCGTTGGGTGAGCGGATTGCGCCATTCTGGCTTCAGTTGCCCGCCAGCTTCACACCGCAGCGCCTTGCCGAGTTGGTCGGGTTCCTCGATGAACTCAATGTGCCTTTGGCTGTGGAAGTGCGCAACATGGCCTTTTTCATGAAAGGTGACGAAGAACGCATGCTCAATCGCCTGCTGTTGGATCGAGGCATTGAGCGCATCTGTCTCGACTCCCGGGCATTGTTCAGCTGTGTATCGACTGATCCTGCCGTCCTGCACGCGCAATCGAAAAAGCCCAAGGTGCCACCGCGTCCGGCTGCGCTGACGCTGTTTCCCCAGGTCCGTTTCATCGGCGGTCCTGACCTGGAGGCCAATGATCAGTTTTTGGTGCAGTGGGTGGAAAAGGTCGCCGTGTGGATCGAAGAGGGGCGCACGCCTTATGTCTTCCTGCACACCCCGGACAACGTCAGGGCTGCCGAGCAGGCCATGCGCTTTCACCAGCAACTGATGGCGCGATTGCCTGGCTTGCCGGCATTGTTTGAGCTGGATCGTGGGCCTCAAGTGGAACAGTTGGGCTTGCTCTGAGGTCTTCCAGAGGGGGCTGACAGAGCCCGACCTTGTGGAGAGCCCGCTTATGGATTCGCAACTGCGCTATTTGCCACCCACTTACAAACCTTTCGTCAAATCCACCCCTGTTGTATGGAGCATGGGCTTAGCATGCGCGTGATGCTGGTATTCCTGCTGCTCTGTGCAATAGGGGCGTTTGCAGTCTGGCGAGGCTGGGTCGATGTGCCTGCGCGCTGGAACCCCTGGGCGCCTTTGGATGTGCGGGCCGAGCCCAATTTTCTGACGTCTTACAAGCTGTCACGACTGCAGAACGACCCTGCGCTGTGCGACCAGGTGCTGAGTACGTCCGGGCTGCGTTTCAGTCGTCAGGCCGACAGTGAACCTTCTGCTCGCTGCCCTCTGGAAAATACCCTGCGCATTCAGGGCGGCGACGTGGCGCTGAGCAGCAGTTTCCTGGCCAGTTGCCCATTGGCGGTGGCCTATGCGCTGTTCGATGTCCACACCTTGCAGCCCGCTGCCCAAGCGGTTTTCGGCCAGCGGGTAGCGCGAGTAGATCACTTGGGCAGCTTTGCCTGCCGCAACATCTACAACCGGGCCAACGGCCGCCTCAGTCAGCACGCGACCGCCAATGCACTGGATATGGCAGGTTTTCGCCTCGCAGACGGTCAGCGCATCGGGGTTCTCAAGGATTGGGACGACGAAGGGGACAAGGGGCGTTTTCTGAGGCTGTTACGTGACGGCGCCTGCAAAAACTTCAGTACGGTGCTCGGGCCTGAGTACAACGCGGCGCATCGCGATCATTTTCACGTTGATATGGGGCGCTGGTCGGTGTGTAGGTAGCGAGCCTGTAAGCTGCCGGCAAGAGCGTTGGGGCTTATGCCGCCATCCGCAGATTCTGCAGGATCAGCGGGCGAGCCCAGCCGTTCTCGTAGTCGAACTGGCGTTGTTGGGCAGCAATGGTCTGCTCATCCAGGGGCAGGGCAGGCTTGTCGGCCAGTTCCCATTCGAATTCGGCGATTGGCAGGTGCAATGGGCGCGGTTGAGGGCCGGGGCCCGGGTTGACGCTGTCGCTGTACGGGTTCAGAACGGTAGGGCGTACCCAGTGGCTCTCGAATTCCAGATGGCGTTGTTGTTCGATCAGCTCAGCCATGCTGAAGGGCTCGGCAGGCGGCGGCAGCAAGTCAAGGTCGAACTCGGCAATCGGCAGGAACAGCGGCTCAGGTGGTTTGACCTCGGTGTCGGTGACCGGGCAGGCACGTTGCTCGACAATCTTGCTCAGGGTTTTTGCGCCAGCGACCGGTTCGCCTGTTTCAACATCCACTTCAACGGCCGTCGGGTGCACCGGCACGGGAGTGCTTTCACTGACCTGATCCGCCATCGCTCGGGCAAATGCATCCGACCACAGCTGCGTCACACCACCCAGTGTGCGGCTGTTGCGAACGCTAAAGTCGCCTGAGTGCGACAAATAGCCGATGGATGATTGAACAATCTCTGACATAGCGATCAGTACTGGCCTTGGGTCTGGCAAAATGCCGGATACTTGGTTATCGGCAGACTTTGCCGATCATTAACAATTTTTGAGTGTGTGGGCGTAATGATTGAGCAGCAAACAGGCAGTCGTATCCGGGTCGAAGCGCTCGCGGTCGCAGGGCAGGAGCAGGCGGAGCATTGGGCGCAGCGTCTAGGCTTGCCGTTGCACGACGCGGAAGCTGATTTTGCGTTGCAATCGACCGACGATGGCCTGCAATTGCAGCAGTTGGGCGACGATGCGCCTGGCGCTGTGCGAGTTGATTTTGTCGAGGGTGCAGTGGCACATCGTCGTCTGTTTGGCGGTGGCACCGGGCAAATGATTGCCAAGGCCGTCGGTATTCAGCCAGGCGTTCGTCCCAGCGTGCTGGATGCCACGGCAGGTTTGGGCAAGGATGCGTTCGTGCTGGCAAGTCTTGGTTGCGAGCTGAGCCTGATCGAGCGTCAGCCGATTATTGCTGCACTGCTGGAAGACGGTCTGGCGCGCGGACGCGATGATCGTGATGTGGGTTCGATCGTTGCCCGGATGCATTTGTTGACCGGCAACTCCATTGAAATCATTCGTGGCTGGACAGCGGAGCCGCCGCAGGTCATTTACCTCGACCCGATGTTCCCGCATCGGGAAAAAACCGCTCTGGTCAAAAAGGAAATGCGCCTGTTCCGGCCTCTGGTCGGCGATGACATGGATGCGCCTGCATTGCTGGAAGCGGCTCTTGCGCTTGCCACCCACCGTGTTGTGGTCAAACGCCCGCGCAAGGCCCCCTGCATTGACGGGCCAACGCCAGGTTATGCGCTGGATGGAAAATCCAGCCGCTACGACATCTACCCGAAGAAGGCCTTGAAGCCTAAGGCAGTCACAGACGATAGCGGTGCATAGCGCCTGTAGCGTCGACGGCCTGAGCCCGAATCAAACGCAGATGCGCCCGTGAATACAGGCGCTAACCCTGCACTCAAAGCGCGCCAAATACCTTCTTCGCCAGGCCTGTAGCGGCCGCCGCCGGGTTGGCGCGAATACTTTCTTCCTGTTTTGCAATCATCTCGAACAGCCCGTTCAGCGCTTGTTCGGTCACGTAGCTTTCAAGGTTGGCATTTTTGCTGTCCAGCGCGCCAAATGCCGCCGCCTTGCCGGCGAATGCGTTGTATTTCTGTGCCAGACCGACTTGATCGGTAGATTTCTTGACGATAGGCAGGAATTTGGCGCGGATCTGTTCGCGGCTGGTGCTGTTGAGGTACTGGGTGGCCGAGTCCTTCCCGCCGCTTAAAATGGCCTTGGCGTCGGTCACGCTCATCTTTTTCACGGCGTCTACCAACAACGCCTGAGCCTGAGGCACTGCAGCTTCGGCGGCCTGGTTCATGCTGGTTTCCAGCTGATCGACCTGAGCACCCATGCCAAGCATTTTCATTTTTTTCGCGACCTGACCGAGTTTGCCTGGCAGCTCGATACGCACCGCTTCATTCTTGCTGAAACCGCCGGGAACACCGAGCTGTTTGACCGCGACCTGTGCGCCTTGGGTCAGCGCGTCTTTGAGACCACCGGTCGCATCCGATTGCGAGAGGTCGTTCAGCGACAGGGCGAAGACGTTGGCCGACAGCAGCAGCCCGGCGCATAGACCAGCGAAGGTGAACGAAAAGCGAGGCATGAGAGCGTCCTTGTGAGAAGTGGGTACGGGATCAAGCGTATCAGGAACTTGCGGTATCCACCCGAAGCCGGAAAGAAACAGTGCTGTTTAGTGCCGATGGAAATGATGCGGCGTGCAACAACAAAAACAACAACGGCGCGTTGAAAACGCGCCGTTGATGAAAGCCTTTGCAGCGAAGAACAATCAACCGTTCACTTGAATGACCTTGATCTTCAGACCGCTCTGATCCTGCGGCATAGCCCAGTTCAAACGGCAATGGCACTTGCTGGGTAATCTGTGTTTCGCGGGCGTCAATGACAGTGGCTGGCACATCAGCCAGGCTGCTGTCACTCAGGGTGACAATCAACTTGCAGCCAGTTGGCAGAGAGAGGCGTGGCAGGTAATAAACTTCACCCTGAAGACGTACCAGGGGTTCGCTGGACATTTCAATTTCCTTATTGAGTGTGATGAGTACCAGTCATGGGTACAAACCACACCTTGGCAGCGGCCGGGGAGCATAAAACACGTGCCTAAATATCCCCGGCTAATTGCGGAAAAGCCCTACGCTACCCCTTCACCATTTCCCGCATCCTGCTCTTCTTCATTGCTGTGTAACGCCACTTGCCGTATCGACAGACGGATTTCGGCCGGCAACACCCGCTTGGCCGCACCTTCTGCCAGTTCGCCCAGCATCGGGTGATAGCTCAGCTTGCCGGCGCTGTCCTTGCGCAGCACGCCCAGGTCCAGCAAGGTCTGGATGAAGTGCCTGAATAGACTCTTGTCGAAGAACTCTGGTGCATTAAGGCCATGCAGAATAGACAGGCGCTGGGCCATGACCGTACACAGGTCTTCCAGCTGCTCGGCACTCAACGTGTTCTGTCCACTGTTGAGTAACAAGGCGATTGCCATGTAGAAGCGCTGCAGGGTCTGCGCGATGGCCCGTGACAACAGGGTCAGCAGCACGAACTCGCGGGAGCTGGGCTCCGGACGCACATAGACGTCCTTTTTAAAGCGCAGCAAGCCTTGCTCGACGAACGCAGCCAGCCATTGATCGACCACCTCATCCAGCTCGCTCAGCGGCCAGCGAATGAACAATTCAGATTGCAGGAACGGGTACAGCGCACGCGTGTAGCGCAGGATCTGTTCGCGGCTCATGCGCGACGAGCTCTGGAAAAAGCTGGCCAGCAATGCGGGCAGGGCAAAGATGTGCAAGACGTTGTTGCGGTAGTACGTCATCAGGACTGCATTCTGTTCGTTGAGGTACAGAATTTTGCCCAATGCATCTTTTTGTTCGGCGAGCAGGTCCATGCCTTTGACGTGCTCGATCAGCGAGCGCCCGTCGCCTTCCGGCAACGTGGTGTGCGGCGAGTAAGGTACGGCGCGCAGCAGCGTCAGGTAAAGGTCGAGAACACGCTCCATGGCCTGATCGTCCAGCGCCAGCCTTTGCGTTGACAGCAAGGCCACAGCAACCAGGTTCATCGGGTTGACGGCGGCGGCTTCATTCAGGTGCTGGGCCACACGTTCACCCAGCCGATGAGTGGTTTCGCTCAGCCATTCCGGGCGAAATTGCGGTGCCAGCGCCTGCTCGCGCCAGTCCGGTTGTTCGCCGTCAAGGAATTCGGCCAGCTTGATGGGGGCACCGAAGTTCACCGATACCTGGCCGAAACGCTGCTTCAGCGCACCGATGACTTTGAAGATGTCGAAGATCGACTCTTTCTTCTTGGTCGCTCCGCGCAATTCGCCCAGATAGGTACGGCCTTCCAGCACGCGCTCATAGCCGATGTACACCGGGACGAACACAATCGGCATCCGCGAGTTGCGCAGGAAGCTGCGCAGGGTGATGGCAAGCATGCCGGTTTTCGGTTGCAACATGCGCCCGGTCCGCGAGCGACCGCCTTCGACAAAGTATTCGACCGGGAATCCTTTGATGAACAGCGTGTGCAGGTACTCAGTGAAAACCGCTGTATACAGCGGGTTGCCCTTGAATGTGCGGCGCATGAAAAACGCCCCGCCACGGCGCAGCAGGCTGCCGACGACCGGCATGTTCAGGTTGATGCCGGCAGCGATGTGCGGCGGCGTGAGCCCGTTGCGAAACAACAGATAGGACAGCAGCAGGTAATCGATATGGCTGCGGTGGCAAGGGACGTAAATGACTTCATGCCCTGGCGCCACTTCCTGCACGCCTTCGATGTGGCTGACTTTGATGCCGTCGTAAATCTTGTTCCAGAACCAGCTGAGGACGACTTCCATGAAGCGGATGACGGAATAGGTGTAGTCCGAGGCGATCTCGTTGCCGTAGCTCAGCGCCCGGTCCCGTGCCTTGTCCTGGGTGATGTTCTCCCGTTCGGCTTCTTCGATGATCGCCTGCTTGACCAGCGGCTCGTCCAGCAGCCCTTTGACCACGGTGCGCCGGTGCGAAACGTCCGGGCCGATGACCGCGCTTTTCAGGTTGCGAAAGTGCACGCGCAGCAGACGCTGGGTCATGCGCAGGGTCAGTTCGTAACCTTTGTTTTCACCCACCAGCTCGCGCATGTGAATGGGCGCGGAAAACTGTACACGGGTCTTGCGACCCAGAATCAGAATGCTGACCAGACGACGCAAGCGACCGGTCACTGCCCAGCTGTCGGCGAACAGCAGTTTCCAGGCGCTGGACTCGCGGTCAGGTGACTGGCCCCAGAACACGCTGACCGGGATGATCTGCGCATCTTCGCCGGGGTTCTGGCTCACGGCTGCGACCAGACGCTCCAGTGTCGGCGGTGCGCCGCGCTTGTCCTGGCGGCCAAGCCAGTCAGGTGCCGGAGTCAGGTAAAAGAATGCAGCTGGCTCTATCAGGTTGCCGACCGCTACCGACAATACGGGGCGAGGCAGGCCAGCCTTGCGACATTCTGTGTCGATCACCGCCAGATCGCTGATCGACGGCGACTGCAGGGCATAGAACACCGGACGGCTACGGTCCAGGTTGAGCGTAAAAGACGACTGATTGATGGTTTCCGAGCGCACCCAGAGATACAACAATCGGCGCAGGGTGCCGAACACAAGACGACGGAACGGAGAACGGGTCATACGGCTTCTGCTGAGTCAGGGACGGGCGACTGCCCGAGATGGGCGTCAGTGTGACGTATCCCGAAGCGATCGGCAAAAAGCCTGGTGTTTGTAGAAGAGTAAATACTGAGCGGCCACCTTCGAGAGCCACGACGGCACATCCTGATGCCGTCGCTGCAAAAGGCTTACGAGGTGCGCCAGGTGATTTCTTCCTCGCCATCGGCGCTGACGCGTATCCAGCGGTCGGCGGTTTCATCGCTTTCTTCTTCAACCCAGGTGCCGGGTGCGCAGCGCACTTCGACGTTCAAGGCTTTGAATGCCGCACGGGCGCAGGCGATGTCGTCTTCCCACGGGGTCTGATCGCTGTCCAGATGCAGACTGTTCCATTTACCGACTGCTTTGGGCAGCCAGGTTACGGTCACATTGCCGGCCTTGCACTTCCAGGTCTGGCCTTTCTGGTTCCAGTCACTGCACGGGCCCAGGGCGACGCTCAACCATTGAGCGATGGCCTTGTGGTCGACGTCTTCGTCTTTCAGGTAAATCTCGATATCGGGTTGGCGCATGGGTGCCTCTGTTGAATGCTTATTGCAGCACGAAATAATCGTAGCGCATGGAAACGGTGACCTTGAAAGGTCCTGATTGCTCAATGACGGCAGTCCGGCGCTCGGCGCTGGCGCGCCACCCGTGAGGCGTCATGGCCAGCAGATCGGCACGGGACTGGCCATCGATCAGCTTCAGCGTATAGCGCAGGGTCTCGCTGTGTTGCAACTGCATGCCGGGTGGCACCAGAGACAGGTGCTTGTCGTCGGCATAATCGCGGACCTCATCATAAAGCTGCTGACGCAGTTCCATGAGATGTTCGCTGGTCGGGCCGACCCGCATCAGTCCGCCGCCAGGCGTCAGCAAGCGCTTGGCTTCAAGCCAGTCCAGCGGGCTGAACACACTGGCCAGAAACTGACAGCTGGCATCCGGCAAGGGAACACGGGCCATGCTGGCAACCATCCAGGTCAGCCTGGGGTCACGACGGCAGGCGCGTTTCACGGCTTCGCGGGAGATGTCCAGCGCATAGCCGTCGGCATGGGGCAGGGCCTCGGCTATTTGCGCGGTGTAATAACCTTCGCCGCAGCCGATGTCCAGCCAGTGCGCGGGGCAGCGCTCGGCGGCCAGTTCAGCCAGCCGCCGGGCTACCGGGGCGTAATGCCCGGCGTTGAGGAAGTCCCGCCGTGCTTCAACCATGGCCTGATTGTCGCCGGGGTCGCGGCTGTTCTTGTGCTGCACCGGCAACAGGTTCAGATACCCCTGACGTGCACGGTCGAAGCGGTGGTTGGCCGGGCATACCACGCCGTTGTCGGCGGTACTGAGCGGCGCAGAGCAGATCGGGCAGGTCAGCATCAGGCGAGCAACTTGACCAGGGTCTGGTAGTAGATCTCGGTCAGCACGTCGAGATCGCTGGCCAGAATCCGCTCGTTGACCTGGTGAATCGTCGCGTTGACCGGCCCCAGTTCAACCACTTGCGTACCCAGGGTCGCGATGAAACGGCCGTCGGAGGTTCCGCCGCTGGTCGAGGCTTTGGTGTCACGGCCCGTGACGCTTTTGATGCTGGACGACACGGCGTCCAGCAATGCGCCCGGCTCGGTCAGGAACGGCAGGCCGGACAACGCCCAGTTCACATGCCAGTCCAGCTCATGCTTGTCGAGGATGGCGGCGACACGCTGCTGCAAGCCTTCGACGGTCGACTCGGTCGAAAAACGGAAGTTGAACACTGCTACCAGATCACCCGGGATGACATTGGTTGCACCCGTGCCGGCGTTCAGGTTGGAGATCTGGAAGCTGGTTGGCGGGAAGAAATCGTTGCCATGGTCCCAGTGCTCTGCAGCCAGTTCGGCAAGTGCCGGAACTGCAAGGTGAATAGGGTTCTTCGCCAGATGCGGGTAAGCCACATGGCCCTGTTTGCCGCGCACGGTGAGGGTGGCGCCCAGCGAGCCGCGACGCCCGTTCTTGACCACATCGCCCACCAGCGTGGTGCTCGAAGGTTCGCCGACGATGCACCAGTCCAGACGCTCCTTGCGCGCTGCCAGACGTTCGACGACAGCCTTGGTGCCGTGGTGCGCCGGGCCTTCTTCGTCACTGGTGATCAGGAATGCCACCGAACCCTTGTGATTCGGGTGATCGGCTACAAAGCGCTCGGCGGCCACGAGCATGGCTGCCAGGCTGCCTTTCATGTCCGCTGCGCCGCGTCCGCAGAGCATGCCGTGCTCGTCGATCAACGCATCGAACGGGTCGTTCTGCCAGTTCTCCACCGGGCCGGTAGGGACCACGTCCGTATGACCTGCGAAACACAGTACCGGGCCGTCGGTAGTGCCGTGTGTGGCCCAGAAGTTATCGACGTCTTCGATACGCATGGGCTCCAGCTTGAAGCCGGCATTGCCCAGGCGTTGCATCATCACTGCCTGACAGTCGGCATCGACCGGCGTCACTGACGGGCGGCGGATCAGATCGCAGGCAAGTTGAAGGGTGGGCGACAGGTCGGTAGGGGCAGTCATGTACAGAACTCCGGTAGCAAGACTTTGGGCGCGAAAAGGCGGATATCTTAAAGCAAAACGACGACCTGGGGCCGTCGTTTATTGTGTGCTGTGGATATGTCAAGCAGTCGACAGCGCAGGGCGGGTCGCGTGAGCAGACAGGACGGCCATAATGATGGCTGCCAGATAAGGGAGGGATTGTGCGAACAGTATGGCTATCCAGAATCTCGGGCCCGGACCGGAAGTCTCGTCTCTTATTTGCTCGCGGGTCGGACAAATATGTTTGTAGAGGCTTTGTGCGGAGCGAAAGGGGTTATATGAGAGGTCCGAGATAGCTTTTGCCCCTTCAGCCCTGATTTCGACGGGGCGACAAGCCGGGTGCCTTAACCTCCCACAAACCCCTATAATGCGCGCCGGTTTTTGAGGTATTGATCATGAGCGCAGAAGATCCACGTTTCGCTGGCATCGCCCGTTTGTACGGCATTGAAGGCCTGGCGCGCCTGCGCGCGGCTCATGTGGCAGTGGTCGGTATCGGCGGCGTGGGCTCGTGGGCGGCGGAAGCCATGGCACGCAGTGGCGTGGGCGAGATTTCGCTGTTTGACATGGACGACGTCTGTGTCAGCAACAGCAACCGCCAATTGCATGCACTGGACAGCACAGTTGGTCGGCCGAAGGTCGAAGTGATGGCCGAGCGGATTCGTGCGATCAATCCTGATTGCATCGTGCATGCGGTTTCTGATTTCGTGACCCGCGACACGATGGCTGAGTGCATCACCCCGGACATGGATTTCGTGATCGACTGTATCGACAGCGTCAACGCCAAGGCAGCACTGATTTCGTGGTGTAAGCGGCGCAAGATCCAGATGGTCACCACCGGTGGTGCCGGTGGGCAGATTGATCCGACCCTGATTCAGATCGCCGACTTGAACCGCACGTTCAACGACCCGCTGGCCTCCAAGGTACGTTCCACCCTGCGTCGCGACTATGGCTTTTCACGCACGCCTAACCGCCACTACAGCGTGCCTTGCGTGTTCTCCAGCGAACAGCTGCGCTATCCCAAGCCTGATGGCAGTATTTGCCTGGAAAAGAAGTTCGTCGGTGAGGGTGTAAAGCTCGACTGTGCAGGCGGCTTCGGCGCGGTGATGATGGTCACTGCCACGTTCGGCATGGTCGCCGCCACGCGTGCAGTGGACAAGCTGGTTGCAGGTGCGCGACGGCCTTCGGAGCGGGTCAAGCCAGCGGTTGCAACGCCCGATCAGGCTTGAGTCAGCTGGCGCATCTTCTGTAGCACGGCATTCAGGCCGTTGCTGCGTGACGGTGAGAGCTGGCGACCAAGGCCCAACTGATCGAACCAGTCAGACAAGTCCACGGCTTCCAGCTCCGGGGCCGACAGACCGTTAACGCGGGCCAGCAGTAGCGCCACCAGACCTCGAATCAGCCGGGCGTCGCTGCTGACCCGGAACAGCCAGGCTCCTGCGCTGACTTCGCCCGTCAGCCAGACCTTGCTTTCACAGCCGTGTACCAGATTGTCGTCCGTCTTTTCTTCGTCGCTCAACGAGGGGAGGCGATCCCCCCATTGCATGAGCAGGCGTGCCCGCTGTTCCCAGCTCTGTGGCTGGGAAAAGCTGTCGAGCGCGGTCTGCGCCAATGCGGGGAGAGTCATTGAAGCAGCTCCAGTGCCTGATCCAGTGCGCTGAAAAACCGCAGCAAGTCATCTGAATCATTGTAGAGCGCAAGTGAAACACGAATTGCGCTGGGCAGACCGAGTGTATCGAACAGTGGCATCGCGCAGTGACGACCAGCGCGCACGGCAATACCCTGTTCGGTCAGCAGATGAGCCAGATCGGCGTTGTGTATGCCGTCCACGACGAAACTGGCCAGTGCCAGGTCCGGAGAGCCTAATACCTGAATACCTTCACGCCTTTGCAGGCCTTCAAGCAGGCGCCGGTGCAGATTTGCTTCGTGTTCCGCGACCGCCTGATGATCAAGGCTTTCCAGGTAAGCCAGCGTAGCGCCCAGACCGATCACGCTGGCGATGGGCGGGGTGCCCGCTTCAAAGCCCAGCGGTGCCGGGCGAAATTTCGCGTGTTGATAATCGGCGGTCAGCACCATCTCGCCGCCGAACTGCCAGTGCGTCAGGTTCGGTAGCGCGTCGTTGCGTCCGTACAGCACACCTAGCCCTTCCGGACCATAAAGCTTGTGGCTGGAAAACACATAAAAGTCGCAGCCCAGTGCCTGTACATCGTGGCGTCCATGCACCACACCTTGTGATCCGTCCACGACCGTGAGCGCACCTTGCGCTTTCGCCAGTGCGATAAGGCGGGCGAGCGGCTGCCAGGTGCCGAGCACGTTGGACAACTGACTGACTGCGAGCAGACGCGTGCGAGGGCCGATCAGACTGGCCGCAGCATGGCAGTCGATTACACCATCGGGATCGAGCGGCAGTATCACCAGTTTCAGGCCGCGGCGCTGAGCCAGTTGCTGCCACGGCAGCAGGTTGGCGTGATGTTCCAGTGCGCTAATGGCGATCTCGTCGCCCGCAGTGAAACTATGCTCCAACCCATAGGCCAGCAGGTTGAGCGCAGAAGTGGCCCCGTGGGTAAAGATGATTTGTCCGCTCTCGCCGGCATTCAGCCAGTGCGCGGCCTTGCCACGGCTGGCTTCAAACGCCTGGGTGGCGTGTGCGCCCGGCAGATGCTGGGCACGATGCACGTTGGCCGCACCGTTGACGTAGTAATGAGTCAGGGCATCGATCAGCGCCTGGGGTTTTTGCGTGGTGGCGGCGTTGTCCAGATAGGTCTGGCCTTGCCGTTGCAGGGCGGCGATAGCGGGGAAGTCGCCACGCCAGGGAGAAATGAGGGGCATTGTTCGTCCAGCATGTGGAGGCGGGTTCAAGGCCGCAGCCTTGAACCCGCACACAGCATCAGTTATGAGCGTGCAGTGCTTCGTTCAGCTCGATGGCCGACTTGTGGGTTTTGCATTCCACTGCGCCGGTCTGCGAGTTGCGACGGAACAACAGGTCGTTCTGGCCTGCCAGCTCGCGTGCCTTGACGATCTTGACCAGTTCGTTGTTCTCATCGAGCAGCGCGACCTTGGTGCCGGCGGTCACATACAGACCCGATTCCACGGTATTGCGATCGCCCAGCGGAATACCGATGCCGGCGTTGGCACCGATCAGGCAGCCTTCGCCAACCTTGATGATGATGTTGCCGCCACCCGACAGCGTACCCATGGTCGAGCAGCCTCCACCCAGATCCGAGCCCTTGCCGACGAATACGCCTGCAGAAACGCGGCCTTCGATCATGCCTGGGCCTTCGGTGCCGCCATTGAAGTTGACGAAGCCTTCGTGCATGACGGTGGTGCCTTCGCCGATGTAAGCGCCCAGACGTACGCGAGCACTGTCAGCGATACGAACGCCACTCGGGACGACGTAGTCAGTCATTTTCGGGAATTTGTCGACCGAGAACACTTCCAGCAGTTCGCCTTTAAGGCGTGCTTCAAGCTGACGTTCGGCCAGTTCGGCGAGATCGACCGCGCCCTGGCTGGTCCAGGCTACGTTTGGCAGCAACGGGAAGATACCTGCCAGGTTCAGGCCGTGTGGCTTGACCAGGCGATGCGACAGCAGGTGCAGCTTGAGGTAGGCCTCTGGAGTCGACGTCAGGGTTGCGTCTTCAGCCAGCAGGGTGGCAACCAGCGGCTTCTGACTTTCCGCCAGACGAGTCAGCAGCGCGGCCTGGGTCGCGTCCACGGATTTGACCGCCTCGGCCAGCTTGTATGCCAGGTCTACATTGAAGGTGATTGCCTGATTGCCGTTGGTGTAACCAAGAACAGGCGCGATGGCCGCGACCAGTTCTACGGAAGGATTGATCAGCGGCTGAGCGTAAAATACTTCGAGCCATGAGCCTTGACGATTTTGAGTGCCGACGCCGAAGGCCAGGCTGAACAGGGTAGTGGACATGTAAATACCTCTTGGCTTTATCAAGGGGCTTTCAGTAGCGCTCTGGCTTACTGTAAAGCCGCTGCATACAGGTCGGGCTTGAAGCCGATCAGGGTTTTATTGCCCAGATCAAGCACCGGACGCTTGATCATGGACGGCTGCGCGAGCATCAGTTCTATGGCTTTCGCCTGATCGAGATCGGCCTTTTGTCCGTCATCGAGCTTGCGAAAGGTGGTGCCTGCGCGGTTCAGCACGACCTGCCAGCCGTGTTCATTGCACCACTGCGCGAGGTGTTCCCGGTCGATGCCCTGTGTCTTGTAGTCATGAAAATCGTAGCTCACGGAATTATCGTCGAGCCAGGTGCGGGCCTTCTTCATGGTGTCGCAGGCTTTGATGCCAAATAGAGTGTAAGTCATCGTTTTGGGGTGGGGTGGCTGATCTTGCTCGATACTCCCCACTTTCTCTCCTCGCAATTTAGCCGGATATTATGCCACGTCAGACCGCATCGTGTTGTGACAGCGCTGGTACAAAGACTGAACAAAAACTAGATAATAACCCTAACTGCCATTAAGAAAACTTCACCCTTCCACGCTTGAGTGGCAAGCCCGGGCGGGCAATTATTGCTTTCCATTTAAAGGCTGGGTGCGTTATGTCTGAACAAGAGAAGAAGCGTCAAGAAGCGCTTGTCCGGCAACGTTATTACAGGGAACGTCAACGTGCCGAGGGATTCAAGCAAAGTACGATCTGGATTCATGGTGAGGCTGAGACGCAAGGCAGGCTGGCCGCACGTGAAGGAAAACCGTTGCTGCCCATGCAGTCCCATGACCCGGTAAGCTGGGCGGTCGGGTGGGTTGCGGAAAAACTGCGAACACGACAGTGACCGGTAGCGCTGTAAAGCCCTCGCGCCACACGGGGTGAAGTACGTGGCGCGATGTCTCATGCGGTTGCTGGCTAATTCGGCAGGGTAGCGGCCAGTGCATTGCAGGCACTGCTTACGCATTACTG
Organism: Pseudomonas syringae group sp. 243L2; assembly: GCF_032587875.1. Taxonomy (NCBI): domain Bacteria; kingdom Pseudomonadati; phylum Pseudomonadota; class Gammaproteobacteria; order Pseudomonadales; family Pseudomonadaceae; genus Pseudomonas; species Pseudomonas syringae group sp. 243L2. Next base: position 308,983 of record NZ_JAWHPL010000010.1, on the reverse strand, counting down.
CCTGACGATCAGTATTTTCTTTACGATGCCTTGTCAGTTCGCCTCGAACTTTGAGTTTTTCCGGTCCCCGTATATGGAACCCATCACTTTGATGTCGTTAGGGCTGAGCGTCTTGTCTGTGTTGATAATTTCAAAGTCGCCAAGGGCCAGGCCGTTGGGAATGTCGTAATGCATGACGGAATCACGGTCGTAAGCCGAATGGTAGAAATCAGCAGCTTCGTACTTGTCGAAAAAATTGGTATTGATTTCTTCGTCAGTCAATCCGGATTGTAAAAGCAGAGGGCGTAGAAGCGGTTCGTTCCAGGGGATGTTTGCCTGAGGATGCTGGTGCTCGTGAACTGCTCCCAAGGCGTGCCCGAATTCATGGAGCACGATGCGCGTCAAGTCCGGCATGGGTTTCAGGTCTGCCGTGAACAGCTCCTTGACGTTGAATTCCATGGTGGCTTCATTCTGCTCGGCCAACAGGACATCAGTCCCTATGGCGCTCCAGTTCAGATGCTCGTTGAAACCGATTCGGATATCGCTGACCCCGCCTGTCACAAACTCGAATTTCAGATTTATGTGAGGCAGCCATTTCTTTGCAGCTTCGACAACGGGGGTTGTCAGAATGGCAGGAGGGTCTTTCTGAAAAAGCATTTTCAGGGTCCGCCCACGTGCCCAGTATTTGCTGAACGAAACCAGAAGACGCGCTATGTGCGTTGACTCTTCGCAGCCATGGCGTGCTCCTGATTCGTAGGCAGGAGTGATTGCTGCGTTGGCGGGGTTTTCGCGAATGGCGGTTTCGTACGAGGCCTGATGATTCGTTGCGCTTCGCATGGCGCAGGATGCAGGCAGCTTCAGGCTCTTTGTGGTGGGGGCGGACATGTGATCGACCTTCATCGTAGTTCGCTTCCTTTCAGGAAGGCTGGAAAATGAAGGTTGAAGGTACGTTTGTGCAAGGTGTAGCAGGTGGTAACTAATTACCCCCGCCACACATCAAAGGCGGCGGGGCTGTCTTCCTGAAGTTTCGCTGTTTATTTGCTCAGGAATGCGCGGATACGTTCGGCGGCTTCGACGCACTCGGCCAGAGGTGCAACGAGCGCCAGGCGAACCCGGCCGGCACCCGGGTTGACGCCATCCACCTCGCGGGAAAGGTACGAACCCGGTACTGCAGTCACATGCTGATCGATGAACAGGTCTCGGCAAAATGCAGCATCATCGGTGCCTACATTCGGCCACAGGTAAAACCCCCCGTCCGGGCGCTGGACGTCGAGCACTGGCGCGAGGATGTCGAGCACAGCATCGAATTTTTCACGGTACAAGTCACGGTTCGCGCGTACGTGCTCCTCGTCATTCCAGGCAGCAATGCTCGCCAGCTGAGTCTGTACCGGCATGGCGCAGCCGTGATACGTGCGATACAGCAGGAAGGCCTTGAGAATGTCGGCATCACCTGCCACAAAACCTGAACGCAGGCCCGGCAGGTTGGAGCGCTTGGACAGGCTGTGGAACACCACGCAACGCTTGAAATCCTGGCGACCCAGCTCGACACAGGCGCTGAGCAAGCCAGGCGGTGGAGCCTGCTCATCGAAGTACAGCTCGCTGTAGCATTCGTCCGCAGCAATGACAAAGTCATGTTCGTCGGCCAGGGCGATGAGTTTTTTCAGGGTTTCAACAGGAATCAGTGCTCCGGTCGGGTTACCCGGCGAGCACAGGAACAGGATCTGGCAGCGCTTCCAGGTGTCCGCGCTGACTGCGTCGAAATCGGGATTGAAACCGTTGTCGCTCAGGCATGGCAGGTAGTGAGGCTGGGCTCCGGCCAGAAAGGCGGCACCTTCATAGATCTGATAAAACGGGTTCGGGCTGATCACCAGGCCGTCATCGCTACGATTGACTACTGTCTGGGTGAAGGCGAACAGCGCTTCGCGTGTGCCATTGACCGGCAATACATTGCGCGCCGGATCAATCCAGCCCTGTGGTACGCCGAATCGACGGTTGCACCAGCCGGCAATGGCTTCGCGCAGCGCCGGGATACCCAGGGTGGTCGGGTAAACCGCCATCTGATCGAGGTTGTCTGCGAGTGTCTTGGCGACGAAATCAGGTGAGCGGTGCTTCGGCTCACCAATCGACAATGCAACAGGGCGCTTTTCCGGGTTGGGCGTTACGCCGGCCAGCAAGGCGCGCAGCTTCTCAAAAGGGTAAGGCTGAAGCAGTTGCATGGCGTTATTCATGGGGAGTGTTCCTCAATGGACTGCGTTGAGTCGATTCGTTTGGCCGAGTGCTCATATGCTGATTCGCAAATCATGGCCGGGCTCTGAGTTGACGCTCAGTTGCTTGACGATTGCGTCCTGCAGCTGGCTGCACAGCTGTGGGTCGGACAGCGGATGATTGTTCGCGTCGGTGATGAAGAACACGTCTTCCACGCGTTCGCCCAGGGTCGCAATCTTGGCATTCTGCAATGACAGATCGAACTCCAGGAATATCTTGCCAATGCGCGCCAGCAGGCCGGGGCGGTCAGGTGCCAGCAGTTCAAGTACCGTCACAGGGCGCTGGGCGTCGTTGTGAATGGTGACTTGCGGTGCGAACGCAAAGTGCTTGAGCTGACGAGGCACGCGGCGCTTGATGATCGTCGGGTAATCATCCGGGTTGCGCAGCGCTTCGGTCAGGCCGTTGCGGATTTCCTGAACGCGTTCCGGGTTGTCGCCGATCGAACCGCCTTCGTTATCGAGGACGATATAGGTGTCGAGTGTGAATTTGCTGCTGGACGTGATAATGCGCGCGTCATGAATGTTCAGGTTCAACTGGTCCATCGCCGCCACGGTCACAGCGAAGAAATCATGCTGGTCAGGGGCGTAAATGAATATTTGCGTGCCGCCCTCAAATTCCCGCTGAGTGGTTTCCTTGATCAGCACCAGCGGGCCGCCGTCGGCTGGCTGCTGCAGGATGGCATCGCTGTGCCAGGCAACATCGCCAGCGGTGTGACGCAGGAAATAATCGTCTCCCAGCGCTGACCAGAGTTGCTCGACATCGTCAGGGTCGGTGCCGTTGCGTACCAGGATGTCCAGCGCTGCAGTCTGGGTGCGACGAATCTGCTCCTCGCGATCAACCGGGTTTTCCAGGCCGCGGCGCAAGGCGCGTTTGGTTTCGGTGTACAACTGGCGCAGCAGGCTGGCGCGCCACGAATTCCAGAGGGTCGGGTTGGTTGCGTTGATGTCGGCAACGGTCAGCACATACAGATAGTCCAGGTGCACTTCGTCGCCGACGAACTGGGCGAAATCGTGGATGACCTGGGGATCTGAAAGGTCCTTGCGCTGTGCGGTGGTCGACATGACCAGATGGTTGCTCACCAGCCAGACAATAAGACGGGTGTCCCAGTCAGGCAGATGATGGCGCGTACCGAACGCCTGTGCATCTATTGCGCCCAGCTCCGAGTGATCGCCGCCACGGCCCTTGCCAATGTCGTGGTACAGCCCGGCCAGGTAGATCAGCTCCGGCTTTGGCAGTCGAGCCATTATTTTGCTTGCCAGCGGAAATTTTTCGGACACTTCTGTGTATTGCAGCTTGCGCAGGTGCTTGATCAGATTCAGCGTGTGCGCATCGACGGTATAGATGTGGAACAGGTCATGCTGCATCTGCCCGACGATGTGGCCGAATTCCGGCAGATACAGCCCGAGAATGCCATAGCGGTTCATCCGGCGCAGGTTGCGATGAATGCCTGTCTCGCACTTGAACAGCTCTATGAACAGGCTGGTGTTACGGATATCGTTACGGAAATCATCGTTAATCAGGTGCCGGTGTTCACGCAGCAAACGAATGGTGTCGGCGCGCACGCCCTTTATCTCGGGATGCTGGGCCATGAGCACGAAAATCTCGATCATGGCAAACGGGGTGCGCTTGAAAACGTTCGGGTTGGTGGCTTCTATATAGCCGTCGTGCAGCTGGAAGCGCGAATTGATCGGCTGCGCTGTGCCGCTGTCGTCGGAAAGAATCACTTCTTCGAAATGCTGGATGATCAGATCGCTGAGTTCGGCGATGCTCATGACCACGCGGTAATACTTCTGCATGAAGCGCTCGATGGCGAGCTTGGCGTCACTGTCTTCATAGCCCAGCAAGCCTGCGATGCGGACCTGATAATCGAACAGAAGCCGATCTTCTGATCGTCCGGCCAGCATGTGCAGCGCATAGCGCACTTTCCAGAGAAACTCCTGGGAGGAGGCCAGCAGGGCGTTTTCACTGCCCAGCAGGAAGCCTTCGCCTGCCAGTGCATGCAGATTCAACGTGCCGTACTGGCGTCGCGCAACCCACAGAATGGTCTGAATGTCGCGCAGGCCGCCGGGCGAGCCCTTGACGTTGGGTTCCAGGTTGTATTCGGTATCGTTGTACTTGTGATGACGCTTTTTCTGTTCGGCGTGCTTGGCAAGAAAGAACTCCTTGCTCGGCCACATATGCTGCGTACTGGTGACTTCCAGCATGCGTTGGCGCAGATGCTCGGGACCTGCGATGGTGCGGCTTTCCATCAGGTTGGTGATGACAGTCAGGTCGGCCAGGCCTTCCTGTGCACATTCATTGACAGAGCGCACGCTTTGCCCGACCTCCAGACCGATGTCCCAGAGCAGCGTCAGAAACCGCTCGATAGGTTCGCGAAAAATTTCGTGGTCATCACTGTCCAGCAGGATCAGCAGGTCAATGTCCGAGTACGGATGCAGTTCGCCGCGCCCGTAGCCGCCCACTGCAAGCAGGGCGATATCGGCATCTTCACTCCATTCGAACTGATCCCAGGCCTTCTGCAGGATGTTATCTACAAACCATGCCCGGTCTTCTATCAGTCGCCGAATGTCGCGCCCTGACCTGAAGCGATCATCAAGGACGTCTTTCGCCCTGCGGATAGCCTTCTTGAACGCAGCGATGGGGCTGGCTTTCAAGGCCAGTTCGGCCTGGAACTGGCCACGATCGAACAAGTCTGGATCTACTTGCGGCATGGAGCAGTATTCCTCATGTCGGGTCGGGTGTTCAGTCGTGCAGCCTCCGGTCAGGGGGCTTTTTGTGCAATAGTGTCGTCGCTGCGTAAAGTGAAGATTTCGTAACCGTCAGCGGTTACCAGCAGCGTGTGCTCCCATTGCGCCGAGAGCTTGCGGTCCTTGGTGATCGCCGTCCAGCCATCGCCAAGGATCTTGGTTTCAGGGCGTCCCTGGTTGATCATCGGCTCAATGGTGAAGGTCATGCCTTCCTGCAGTTCGATACCGGTTCCAGCCTCGCCGAAGTGCATGACCTGCGGCTCTTCATGAAACACCTTGCCGATGCCGTGACCACAGAACTCCCGAACCACAGAGAAACCATTCTTTTCAGCGTGTTTCTGAATAACGGCGCCGATGTCGCCCAGGCGAGTGCCGGGTTTGACGATTTCGATAGCCTTATACAGACACTCTTGAGTTACTTTCGACAGACGCTCGGCCCATACTGGAACGGTGCCGACATGGAACATCCTGCTGGTGTCCCCGTGGTACCCGTCCTTTATGACGGTAACGTCAATGTTGAGCGAGTCGCCGTTCTTCAGCTTCTTGTCGCTCGGGATGCCGTGGCAGACTACCTGATTGATCGACGTGCAGATCGACTTGGGGAAGCCTTTGTAGTTCAGCGGGGCAGGGATCGCCTGTTGCTCGTTGACGATGTAATCGTGGCAGAGGCGGTCCAGCTCTTCGGTGGTTACACCGGGCTTTACGTGAGGCGCTATCATTTCCAGAACATCGGCGGCCAGGCGACCGGCGATGCGCATCTTTTCGATGTCTTCCGGGGTTTTGAGGGTGATGGTCATACAGAATCTCTCGGCGTGGCTGGCACGCGGTTGGTGCGCAAAGGCGCAATTCTATCAGACCGCCGGTGCCGGGTAATCATCGCTTCCTTCTATAGGCAGCGGATGCGGCTTTAAAAGCACCGCAAAACAAGAACTTGATGGGAGTTCCGTTCTCTTCCCTTTTGTGATATAAAATGCGCCGCTTTCCAAGGTCCGTCCTTGAAGCACAAACCCACACACGTGTCGACACGATGACCTGGGTGCCCTTGGCAGATGCCATTGGTTGGTCATTGGGATACGTGGAGGCCTAACCCGACTTATCAAGGAACTATCATGTCCCAAGTCAATATGCGCGATATGCTGAAGGCCGGTGTGCACTTCGGTCACCAAACCCGTTACTGGAACCCGAAAATGGGTAAGTACATTTTCGGCGCGCGTAACAAGATTCACATCATCAACCTTGAAAAAACCCTGCCTATGTTCAACGAAGCTCTGACTTTCGTTGAGCGCCTGGCTTCGGGCAAAAACAAGATTCTGTTCGTCGGCACCAAGCGTTCCGCTGGCAAAATCGTTGCTGAAGAAGCAGCACGTTGCGGTTCGCCGTACGTCGACCATCGCTGGTTGGGTGGCATGCTGACCAACTTCAAGACCATCCGTCAGTCGATCAAACGTCTGCGCGAGCTGGAAGTACAGTCCGAAGACGGTACTTTCGCCAAGCTGACCAAGAAAGAAGCCCTGATGCGCACCCGTGATCTGGAAAAACTGGATCGCAGCCTGGGTGGTATCAAGGACATGGGCGGTCTGCCAGACGCACTGTTCGTTATCGACGTTGATCACGAGCGCATCGCGATCACCGAAGCCAACAAGCTGGGCATCCCGGTTATCGGCGTTGTCGATACCAACAGCAGCCCGGAAGGCGTTGACTACATCATCCCGGGCAACGATGACGCCATTCGCGCCATCCAGCTGTACATGGGTTCGATGGCTGACGCTGTTATCCGTGGTCGTAACAATGTTGCTGGCGGCACCGACGTATTCGTCGAAGAAGCTCCAGCTGCAGCTGCTGTAGAAGGCTGAGTACAAACGCCTGGCGTTTACTCAGTACGCGAAAAGGGGGCTTAGCCCCCTTTTTGCCACCTAGGAAATGATTTGTCGGTCTGTAGCCATGACCTTGCTGTCATGTGTTGCTGCCACCCTGATTTTTCAAGAATTGCACGCCCGGCGAGCCGGGTGGAATGGTTGAAGACCTATCCAAGAGGATTTTGAAATGGCAGAGATTACTGCAGCGTTGGTCAAAGAACTGCGCGAGCGTACCGGCGAAGGCATGATGGACTGCAAAAAGGCCTTGACCAAGGCTGGCGGCGACATCGAAAAAGCAATCGACGATATGCGTGCTTCCGGCGCGATCAAGGCCGCCAAGAAAGCAGGCAACGTTGCTGCTGAAGGCGCGATCGCCATCAAGGATGACGGCAAGGCTGCTGTCATCATCGAAGTCAACTCGCAGACCGACTTCCTGGCTCTGCAGGACGACTTCAAGGCTTTCGTTGCTGCAAGCGTCGAAAAAGCCTTTGCTGACAAGCTGACTGATGCTGCTCCGCTGATCGAAGCTCAGGAAGCTGCACGTCTGGTGCTGGTCGGCAAGGTTGGCGAAAACGTCAACATCCGCCGCCTGAAGCGTATCGAGGGCGACGTTGTAGGTACTTACCTGCACGGCAACAAGATCGGTGTGGTAGTTACCCTCAAGGGTGGCGACGTCGAGCTGGCCAAAGATATCGCCATGCACGTAGCCGCAAGCAACCCCGAGTTCCTGTTCCCTTCGGAAGTGTCTGCTGAAGCGATCGAGCGCGAGAAAAACGTCTTCCTGCAACTGAACGAAGACAAGATCAAAGGCAAGCCGGCTGACATCGTTGAGAAAATGGTTGGCGGTCGTATCACCAAGTTCCTGGCAGAAGCCAGCCTGGTCGAGCAAGCCTTCGTCAAGAACCCGGAAGTCAAGGTCGGTGATCTGGCCAAGAAAGCCGGCGCTGAAATCGTTTCCTTCACCTACTTCAAAGTAGGCGACGGCATCGAGAAGCCAGTTGATAACTTCGCTGACGAAGTGGCTGCACAGCTGGCTGCTGCCAAGCAGTAAGACGGTTTTTCAACTGTCGCCCCAAAGAGGCTGCCCGCTCACGCGTGCGGCCTCTTTGTCGAAAGAGAAAAGGAAATTTTCCTTGGAGATTGTGCTCACAAGGCTGCATTCTCCCGACGCTCGCAGAGCGTCAAGCTAAAGTAAGCGCAGGCTTGAAATAGCCGGCACAGATTTTTTTCAGAAAACGCCGCAGGAGAGATTCGCAATGGCTCAGCAGGGCAGTGGTTATCAGGCTCGCTATAAACGCATTCTACTCAAGCTCAGCGGTGAGGCCCTCATGGGCTCGGAAGAGTTCGGCATTGACCCCAAGGTGCTGGACCGTATGGCGCTGGAAGTCGGCCAGCTGGTCGGTATCGGTGTTCAGGTCGGTCTGGTGATCGGCGGCGGTAACCTTTTCCGTGGCGCAGCCTTGAGTGCTGCGGGTATGGATCGGGTAACAGGCGACCACATGGGCATGCTGGCCACTGTGATGAACGCCCTGGCAATGCGCGATGCGCTGGAGCGCGCTAATATCACGGCCATCGTGATGTCGGCCATTTCCATGCTGGGTGTGACCGATCATTATGATCGCCGCAAGGCCATGCGCCATCTCAGCGCCAAGGAAGTGGTGATTTTTGCTGCGGGTACGGGTAATCCGTTCTTTACGACCGATTCGGCTGCCTGCCTGCGCGCTATCGAGATCGACGCCGATGTAGTGCTCAAGGCCACCAAGGTGGATGGCGTGTATACCGCAGATCCGTTCAAGGACCCGAATGCCGAGAAGTTCGATCATCTGACTTACGATGAAGTGCTGGATCGTAAGTTGGGCGTGATGGATCTGACCGCAATCTGCCTGTGTCGCGATCACAAGATGCCATTGCGCGTCTTCAACATGAACAAGCCGGGTGCCCTTCTGAATATCGTCCATGGTGGCGCTGAAGGGACCCTGATCGAGGAAGCCCAACAATGATCAACGAAATCAAGAAAGACGCTCAGACCCGCATGCAGAAGAGTCTGGAGTCGCTGACCCACGCGTTCACCCGAATCCGCACCGGCAAGGCGCACCCGAGCATTCTGGGTGGTGTCATGGTCCCTTATTATGGTGCCGATACGCCGCTGAGTCAGGTTGCCAACGTGACCGTCAAGGACTCGCGCACTCTTCAGGTCGTGGCGTTCGAGCGTAATATGCTTGCTGCTGTCGACAAGGCTATCCAGAGCTCCGGTCTGGGCTTCAATCCGACCAACCTGGGTGAGCTGCTGCTGATCTCCATGCCGGCGCTGACCGAGGAAACCCGCAAGGGCTTCACCAAGCAGGCACGCGACGCTGCTGAAGATGCTCGTGTTGCTGTACGCAACATTCGTCGTGACGCTCTGAGCCAGTTGAAAGATCTGGTCAAGGAGAAGGAAATCAGCGAAGACGAAGAGCGTCGCGCGGCGGACGACGTGCAAAAGCTGACTGACAAATTCGTTGCTGAAATCGAAGTTGCGGTCAAGCAGAAAGAAGCTGATCTGATGGCTGTTTAAGGTTTCGGACGCTTTCATGGAAAAGATAAAACCGGCCGTGCCGTCTTCGGTACCGCGCCATGTCGCGATTATCATGGACGGTAATAATCGCTGGGCCAAGAAGCGCCTGCTGCCAGGCGTTGCTGGCCATAAGGCGGGCGTCGACGCTGTGCGGGCCGTTATCGAGGTGTGTGCCGAAGCCAAGGTCGAGGTGCTGACACTGTTCGCGTTCTCCAGTGAAAACTGGCAGCGCCCGGCCGAAGAGGTTGGTGCGCTGATGGAGCTTTTCTTCACGGCGCTACGCCGTGAAACCAAGCGCCTGAACGAGAACGACATCAGCCTGCGGATCATTGGCGACCGCTCGCGCTTTCATCCCGAGCTGCAGGCTGCAATGCGCGAGGCGGAAGTGCGTACGTCCGGCAATAGCCGTTTCGTGCTGCAGATCGCTGCCAACTACGGTGGGCAATGGGACATCGCACAGGCTGCCCAGCGGCTGGCGCGCGAGGTTCAGGCCGGGCATCTGCAACCGGAGGATATAACCCCCGAGCTGCTGCAGACCTGTCTGGCAACGGGCGATCTGCCGTTGCCGGACCTGTGCATTCGCACCGGCGGCGAGCACCGTATCAGTAACTTCCTGCTTTGGCAGCTGGCCTATGCCGAGCTGTACTTCTCCGACCTGTTCTGGCCGGACTTCAAACACGATGCCATGCGCGCCGCGCTGGCAGATTTCGCTTCTCGCCAACGTCGCTTCGGTAAAACCAGCGAACAGGTAGAAGCTGGAGCCCGGGCTTAATGCTGAAACAACGGATCATCACGGCACTCATTCTGTTGCCGATCGCCTTGTGTGGTTTTTTCCTGCTGACCGGCATGTATTTCGCCCTGTTCATCGGGGTTGTTGTCGTGCTGGGTGCCTGGGAATGGGCGCGGCTCGCAGGTTTTGCTGCGCAGTCGATGCGCATCGGTTATGCGGCTGTGGTCGCAATTCTGCTATTCCTCATGTACCTGCTGCCAGGGTTGGAGCCCTGGGTGCTCGTCGCTGCAGTCATCTGGTGGGGCGTGGCGACCTTTCTGGTTCTTACCTATCCGGACTCCAGTAGCCACTGGGCAAGCGCGGCCTGCAAGCTGGTGATCGGTCTTTTGATTTTGCTGCCTGCCTGGCAGGGGTTGGTGCTGATCAAGCAGTGGCCGCTGGGTAACTGGCTGATTCTGTCAGTGATGGTGCTGGTCTGGGCTGCCGACATTGGCGCCTATTTCTCCGGCAAGGCGTTCGGCAAGCGCAAACTGGCCCCCAAGGTAAGTCCGGGCAAGAGCTGGGAAGGCGTATACGGCGGTCTTGCGGTCAGTCTGGGCATCACGGCTGCTGTGGGCGTTTCTCGTGACTGGACGGTTGCTCAGTTCATCGCCGGGCTTCTTGGCGCTGCTGTGATTGTGTTCATCTCCGTAATTGGCGACCTGACTGAAAGCATGTTCAAGCGCCAGTCAGGGGTCAAGGACAGCAGCAACCTGCTGCCTGGACACGGCGGTGTGCTGGACCGTATCGACAGCCTTACTGCGGCCATTCCGGTATTTGCGGTTCTGCTCTGGGCCGCCGACTGGGGTGTCATGTGAGTGGGCCGCAACACATCACCATTCTGGGTGCAACAGGCTCTATCGGTCTGAGCACTCTGGATGTCGTCGCACGTCATCCTTCGCTTTATCAGGTGTTCGCGCTTACGGGCTTCAGTCGTCTCGATGAGTTGCTGGCCCTGTGCGTCCGGCATACCCCGCAATACGCCGTGGTTCCCGATCAGGTCGTCGCCCGTAAATTGCAGGACGACCTTGCTGCGGCCGGGCTCGACACCCGGGTTCTGGTGGGCGAGGGCGGTCTGTGTGAAGTGGCTGCGCACCCGCGCGTGGACGCTGTCATGGCCGCCATTGTCGGCGCTGCCGGTCTGCGCCCAACACTGGCTGCGGTCGAGGCGGGCAAGAAGGTCTTGCTGGCCAACAAGGAAGCGCTGGTCATGTCCGGCGACCTGTTTATGCAGGCTGTTCGGCAGAGCGGCGCAGTGCTGCTGCCCATCGACAGTGAGCACAATGCGATTTTCCAGTGCCTGCCTGGCGATTTTGCTCGCGGGCTTGGTGCTGTGGGTGTCAGGCGGATCATGTTGACGGCCTCGGGCGGGCCTTTCCGCGAAACCCCGCTCGAACAGTTGCAGAATGTAACGCCCGAACAGGCCTGCGCGCATCCTGTCTGGTCGATGGGGCGCAAGATTTCCGTTGATTCGGCGACCATGATGAACAAGGGGCTTGAGCTGATCGAAGCCTGCTGGTTGTTCGATGCACGTCCGGATCAGGTCGAGGTGGTCATCCATCCACAGAGCGTGATCCACTCGCTGGTCGATTATGTTGATGGCTCTGTGCTCGCTCAATTGGGCAATCCCGACATGCGCACGCCCATCGCCAATGCATTGGCCTGGCCTGCACGTGTAGACTCTGGCGTTGCGCCTCTGGATCTGTTCCGTATCGGCCAGCTTGATTTTCAAAAGCCGGACGAGGAGCGTTTCCCCTGCCTGCGGCTAGCGCGTCATGCGGCAGAGGCTGGAGGCAGTGCGCCTGCCATGCTTAACGCAGCCAATGAAGTGGCTGTCGCTGCATTCCTCGATGGGCGTATCCGTTACCTGGAAATCGCCGGTATTATCGAGGAGGTTCTGAATCATGAGCCTGTGACTGCGGTCGAAGGGCTCGACGCGGTGTTTGCCGCGGATGCAAAGGCGCGTTTGCTCGCGGGCCAATGGCTTGAAAGAAACGCGCGATAGCGATCTGATGACCCGTCAGGATTTGAATGAAAGGGTCGATGTGGTGCGTCAACGGCAGGCTTTGAAGTCTGCGATGATTAACACGCTGGCCGACCAGTCGGTACCCGGAGAAGGCTGATGAGCGCTTTATACATGATTCTCGGCACCCTGATTGCGTTGGGCGTGCTGGTGACCTTCCACGAATTCGGCCACTTCTGGGTGGCCAGGCGTTGCGGCGTCAAGGTGCTGCGTTTTTCGGTGGGCTTCGGCACGCCTCTTCTGCGTTGGAGTGATCGTCAGGGTACCGAGTACGTGGTCGCTGCAATTCCGCTGGGTGGCTATGTCAAAATGCTCGACGAGCGCGAAGGCAATGTCCCGCCCGAGCTTGCCGATCAGTCGTTCAACCGCAAGACCGTCGGGCAGCGTATCGCAATCGTGATCGCAGGCCCGACAGCCAATTTCCTGTTGGCCATCGCGTTTTTCTGGGTGCTGGCGATGATGGGCAGCGAGCAGGTTCGTCCGGTTATCGGTGCCGTGGAGTCCGGAAGCATCGCTCAGCAGGCGGGTCTGACTGCCGGGCAGGAAATCGTCGCAGTCGATGGCGAGCCGACGTCGGGCTGGGCGGGGGTCAATCTGCAACTGGTCCGCCGTCTGGGTGAGAGCGGCACCATCGCTTTGAAGCTCAGGGATCAGGGTTCGACGGGCGACACGTCTCGTGAACTGGTGCTCAATGACTGGCTCCGGGGGGCTGAAGAGCCTGATCCGATCAAGTCGCTGGGTATTCGTCCGTGGCGCCCGGCCTTGCTGCCGGTGCTGGCAGAGATCGACCCGAAAGGTCCGGCGCAGAGTGCCGGGCTTAAAACCGGAGATCGCCTGATTTCGATGGACGGTCAGCCGCTCAATGAGTGGCAGCAGGTTGTTGACCGGGTACGCGAGCGCCCTGAAGCAAAAGTATCGCTGCGCATCGAGCGTGACGGTGTACAAATGGACGTCCCTGTAACCCTCGCCGCGAAAGGCGAAGGCAAGGCGGCCGCAGGTTATCTGGGGGCTGGCGTTAAAGCTGTCGATTGGCCACCGGAAATGCTGCGCGAGGTCAGCTACGGTCCTTTCGCCGCGATGGGCGAGGGGATAAAGCGCACGTGGAACATGAGCGTGCTGACCCTGGACTCACTGAAGAAAATGTTGTTCGGCGAGCTCTCGGTAAAAAACTTGAGTGGACCGATAACCATTGCTAAAGTGGCGGGCGCTTCGGCCCAGTCGGGCATCGGAGATTTTCTGAACTTCCTCGCTTATCTGAGTATTAGCCTGGGTGTTCTGAATTTGCTGCCCATTCCCGTCCTGGACGGGGGGCATTTGCTGTTTTATCTGATCGAGTGGGCGCGTGGTCGTCCCCTTTCGGAAAAGGTTCAAGGTTGGGGGGCGCAGATCGGTATCAGTCTGGTAGTGGGCGTAATGTTGCTCGCGCTGGTCAACGATCTGGGCCGACTGTAACGCTTTGCCGAGTTGCGAATCTGCCGCATTTTGCGGCAGTTTGTTTATTGCCAGTTGGAATAAGAAAGGACTTCATGAAACGTCTGCTGCTAACTGCGGTTCTTTCCGCACTGATGATCGCTGAAGTTCACGCCGAGTCCTTCACCATCTCCGATATTCGTGTCAATGGCCTCCAGCGGGTATCCGCCGGCAGTGTCTTTGGCGCGTTGCCGCTGAACGTAGGCGAGCAGGCGGACGATGGTCGTTTGGTCGATGCTACCCGTTCGCTGTTCAAAACCGGTTTCTTTCAAGATATCCAGCTGGGTCGCGATGGCAACGTACTCGTCATCAACGTCGTCGAGCGTCCTTCGGTTGCAAGTATCGAAATCGAAGGCAACAAGGCCATCTCCACCGAAGACCTGATGAAGGGGCTGAAACAGTCCGGTCTGGCCGAGGGTGAAATTTTCCAGCGTGCAACCCTTGAAGGTGTGCGTAACGAGCTGCAACGCCAATACGTTGCCCAAGGCCGTTACTCTGCCGAGGTTGACGCCGAGGTCGTTCCACAGCCGCGCAACCGCGTAGGCCTGAAAATCAACATCAATGAAGGCACCGTTGCCTCCATTCAGCATATCAACGTGGTGGGCAACACGGTCTTCTCCGACGAAGACCTGACCGACCTGTTCGAGCTCAAGACCAGCAACTGGCTGTCGTTCTTCAAGAATGATGACAAGTACGCCCGTGAAAAGCTGTCGGGTGACCTTGAGCGTCTGCGTTCGTACTACCTCGATCGCGGCTATATCAACATGGATATCGCCTCGACCCAGGTCTCGATCACGCCGGACAAGAAGAACGTGTACATCACGGTCAATATCAACGAAGGCGAGAAATACAGCGTCAAGTCGGTCAAGCTCAGCGGTGATCTGAAGGTTCCTGAAGACCAGGTCAAGTCTCTGCTGCTGGTACAGCCGGGTCAGGTGTTCTCGCGTAAGGTCATGACTACCACGTCCGAACTGATCACCCGTCGTCTGGGTAACGAAGGCTACACCTTCGCCAACGTCAACGGCGTGCCGACCCCGAACAACGAAGACCACACGGTCGACATCACCTTCGTGGTCGATCCTGGCAAGCGTGCCTACGTCAACCGCATCAACTACCGCGGTAACACCAAGTCGGAAGATGAAGTGCTGCGTCGCGAAATGCGTCAGATGGAAGGCGGCTGGGCTTCGACCTACCTGATCGACCAGTCGAAAACACGTCTGGATCGTCTGGGCTTCTTCAAGGAAGTCAACGTCGAGACGCCGCCTGTTCCGGGCACCGACGATCAGGTTGACGTGAACTACGCGGTTGAAGAGCAGGCGTCCGGCTCGATCACCGCCAGCGTCGGCTTCGCGCAAAGCGCCGGTCTGATCCTCGGTGGTTCGATCAGCCAGAACAACTTCCTCGGTACCGGTAACAAGGTCAGCATTGGCCTGACCCGCAGCGAATATCAGAGCCGTTACAACTTCAGCTACGTCGATCCGTACTATACGCCGGACGGTGTCAGCCTGGGTTACAGCGCCTTCTACCGCACCACCAACTACGATGACCTCGACGTTGATGTTGCAAGCTACGCGGTAGACAGCCTGGGTGCCGGTATCAACCTTGGCTACCCGATCAGCGAAACCTCGCGCCTGACCTACGGCCTGACCGTGCAGCAGGATGAGATCAAGACCGGCAAGTACACCGTTGACGAGATCTTCGACTTTGTTGAAAAAGAAGGCGACAAGTACCTGAACTTCAAGGGCTCGGTCGGCTGGTCTGAATCGACTCTAAACAAAGGCGTGCTGGCGACCCGTGGTCACTCGCAAAGCCTGGTGTTCGAATCTACCTTACCGGGCAGCGACCTGTCGTTCTTCAAGCTGGATTACCGTGCGCAGTACTTCCACCCGATCACCGATAACTACACTCTGCGTCTGCACACAGAGCTGGGTTATGGCGACGGCTACGGTTCGACCTCGGGTCTGCCGTTCTACGAGAACTACTATGCCGGTGGTTTCAACTCGGTTCGTGGCTTCAAGGACAGCACGCTCGGTCCGCGCAGCACGCCTAGTAATGGTTCCAAACCCGGTACGTTGGCCGATCCGGACCAGGATCCACTGCCGTTCGGTGGTAATGCTCTGGTGCAGGGTGGCGTAGAAGTCATGTTCCCGCTGCCATTCGTCAAGGACCAGCGTTCCCTGCGCACCTCCGTGTTCTGGGATGTCGGCAACGTATTTGATACAAACTGCGATTCCAGCAGGAAGACAGCCAGTGGCAAAAACGTCGAATGCAACAACATCGACCTTTCCGGCATGGCCAGCTCTGTGGGTATCGGTGTCACCTGGATCACTGCGCTCGGCCCTCTGAGCTTCGCCTTGGCGATGCCGATCAAGAAGCCGGACGACGAAGCAGAAACTCAGGTCTTCCAATTCTCCCTGGGTCAGACTTTCTAAGCGTCTGATCTTTGATAACGCAACGAATTTTGTAGGAGTTGTATTGTGCGTAAGTTGACTCAATTGGTACTGCTGGCAACCGTTCTGGTCGCAAGCCCTGCATTTGCCGACATGAAAATTGCCGTACTGAACTATCAGATGGCCTTGCTGGAATCTGATGCTGCCAAGAAATACGCTGTTGATGCCGAGAAAAAATTCGGTCCGCAACTGACCAAGCTGAAGAGCCTGGAAAGCAGCGCCAAGGGTATTCAGGACCGTCTGGTCAGCGGCGGCGACAAGATGGCTCAGCCTGAGCGCGAGCGTCTGGAGCTTGAATTCAAGCAAAAGGCTCGTGACTTCCAGTTCCAGTCCAAGGAACTGAACGAAGCCAAGGCCGTTGCTGACCGTGAAATGCTCAAGCAGTTGAAGCCAAAACTGGATCAGGCTGTTGAAGAAGTCATCAAGAAAGGTGGTTTCGACCTGGTTTTCGAGCGCGGTGCGGTGATCGACGTCAAGCCACAGTATGACGTGACTCGCCAGGTCATCGAGCGCATGAACCAGCTGAAGTAACCATGAGCATAACCATCAAGCTCGGCCAATTGGCCGAGTTCCTTGGCGCTACGCTACGTGGCGACAAGGACAAGGACATCACCGGGCTGGCTGCTTTACAAGAGGCCGGCCCTGGTCAAATCAGTTTCCTGGCAAAATCTCAATACCGTAAATTTCTGGTCGATGCCCAGGCTGCTGCCGTGCTGCTCAAGCCTGCAGATGCCGACAGCTACACCGGAGATGCGCTATTGGTCCCGGATCCTTACCTGGCCTATGCGCGCATTTCGCACTTTTTTG
The DNA here is from genome assembly GCF_032587875.1 of Pseudomonas syringae group sp. 243L2. Taxonomy (NCBI): domain Bacteria; kingdom Pseudomonadati; phylum Pseudomonadota; class Gammaproteobacteria; order Pseudomonadales; family Pseudomonadaceae; genus Pseudomonas; species Pseudomonas syringae group sp. 243L2. The sequence continues at coordinate 292,063 of NZ_JAWHPL010000010.1, read as the reverse complement.
ACCCCAAGCCCAAAAGCGTGGCGGGCGTTCATCCGACGGCAGTGATTGCCGACGATGCTCAGGTTGATTCTGCCGCCAGTATTGGCGCTTTCGTCGTTATCGAGAGCGGTGCCCGTATTGCAGCCGATGTCACCATTGGTGCGCACAGCTTCATCGGTGCTCGTTGCGAAATCGGTGAAGGTGGCTGGCTGGCTCCGCGGGTAACGCTTTATCACGATGTGCGCATCGGCAAACGTGTGGTCATTCAGTCGGGCGCGGTGCTGGGCGGTGAAGGTTTCGGCTTTGCCAATGAGAAGGGTGTCTGGCAGAAAATTGCACAAATCGGTGGCGTCACTTTGGGTGATGACGTCGAGATCGGCGTTAACACGGCGATCGATCGCGGTGCTCTGGCCGATACGCGAATTGGCAACGGCGTGAAGCTGGACAACCAGATTCAGATTGCCCACAACGTACAGGTTGGCGATCACACAGCGATGGCTGCGTGTGTTGGCATCTCCGGAAGCACCATAATCGGCAAGCACTGCATGCTGGCCGGCGGTGTCGGCCTGGTAGGGCATATCGAAATCTGTGATGGTGTTTTCATCACCGGCATGACGATGGTGACGCATTCCATTACCGAGCCGGGTTCGTACTCGTCCGGTACTGCCATGCAGCCGGCCGCCGAGTGGCGCAAGAGTGCAGCTCGTCTGCGCAAGATCGATGATATGGCGCGACGTCTGCAAAAGCTTGAAAAGGCTGTAGAGACGGTGACCTGCGCCGATAATCGCTCATCTGATGGCTGATACCTTTTTAATATCAAGCGTGCACAGTCGATAAACTGCCTCCTTGATGTAGAGGGGTGCTGCGCAGTCGCGACGCACCCCTAATCTTTACTACAGGCTTCCCCTCGAAATGATGGACATCAAAGAAATTCGCGAATACCTGCCTCATCGTTACCCGTTCCTGCTGGTGGACCGCGTGACCGAGCTGGATATCGAGAACAAGAACATTCGCGCCTACAAGAATGTCAGCGTCAACGAGCCTTTTTTCAACGGCCACTTCCCTGAGCATCCCATCATGCCGGGTGTGCTGATCATCGAAGCTATGGCGCAGGCTGCCGGTATTCTTGCGTTCAAGATGCTCGACTCCAAGCCGTCAGACGGTACGCTCTATTATTTCGTGGGCTCGGACAAACTGCGTTTCCGTCAACCGGTTCTGCCGGGCGACCAGCTGGTTCTTGAAGCGAAGTTCCTGAGCAGCAAGCGTCAGATCTGGAAGTTCGAATGCAAGGCTACAGTTGATGGCAAGGCGGTATGCTCTGCCGAAATCATCTGTGCGGAACGTAAGCTATGAGTTTGATTGACCCTCGCGCAATCATCGATCCGACGGCCATTCTGGCCGACAACGTTGAGGTTGGCCCCTGGTCGATCATCGGAGCCGGTGTGGAAATTGGCGAGGGTACAGTCGTCGGTCCTCATGTTGTCCTTAAGGGACCCACCAGGATCGGCAAGCACAATCGCATCTACCAGTTCTCATCGGTGGGCGAAGACACGCCTGATCTGAAATACAAGGGCGAGGAAACCCGTCTTGTCATCGGTGATCACAACGTGATCCGTGAAGGTGTGACCATCCACCGCGGGACTGTTCAGGACCGTGCCGAAACCACGCTGGGCGATCACAACCTGATCATGGCTTATGCACACATCGGCCATGACAGTGTGATCGGTAACCACGTGATACTGGTCAACAACACCGCGCTGGCAGGCCACGTTCATGTCGATGACTGGGCCATCCTGTCCGGTTTTACTCTTGTGCATCAGTTCTGCCATATCGGTGCTCACAGCTTTTCCGGCATGGGTACGGCCATCGGCAAGGACGTTCCGGCGTTCGTGACGGTGTTTGGCAACCCGGCCGAAGCGCGCAGCATGAATTTCGAGGGCATGCGCCGTCGCGGTTTTTCCGAAGAAGCCATTCATGCGCTGCGCAGAGCCTACAAGACAGTCTATCGTCAGGGGCTGACCATCGCTCAGGCGGCGGCCGACCTTGCCGAGCCGGCGGCGCAGTTCCCTGAAGTGGCCGTATTCCTTCAGTCTATTCAGACGTCGACCCGCGGTATCATTCGCTAATCATGACCAAGCCATTATGTATCGCTCTGGTCGCTGGTGAAGCATCCGGCGATATCCTCGGGTCCGGCCTGATGCGTGCCCTCAAGGTGCGCCATCCCGATATCCGTTTCATTGGCGTGGGTGGCCCGCTGATGGAGGCTGAGGGCATGCAGTCCTACTTCCCGATGGAGCGCCTGTCGGTGATGGGGCTGGTCGAGGTGCTTGGCAGGCTGCGTGAGCTGCTGGCCCGGCGCAAGCTGCTGGTACAGACCCTCATCAATGAAAAGCCGGACGTCTTCATCGGCATTGACGCCCCCGACTTCACACTCAATATCGAACTTCAGCTACGCCGCGCGGGCATCAAAACCGTGCACTATGTCAGCCCGTCAGTCTGGGCCTGGCGTCAGAAGCGTGTGCTGAAGATTCGTGAAGGCTGTGATCTGATGCTGACATTGTTGCCATTCGAAGCCCGTTTCTATGAAGAGAAGGGCGTACCGGTACGCTTTGTCGGTCACCCGCTGGCAGACACCATCCCTCTGGAGTCAGATCGCGCCGCAGCCCGCGCAGGGCTTGGCCTTGCTCAGGAAGCGCCCGTTGTTGCGTTGATGCCGGGCAGCCGGGGCGGCGAAGTAGGGCGTCTGGGCGGTTTGTTTTTCGATGCTGCCGAGCTTCTTCTCGCCCAGCGCCCTGGCTTGCGCTTCGTACTGCCCTGCGCCAGTCCTCAACGACGGGCTCAGGTAGAGCAGCTGTTACAAGGCCGCAATCTGCCAGTCACGCTGCTCGACGGGCAGTCGCATGTGGCGCTGGCAGCATGCGATGCGGTACTGATCGCCTCCGGCACCGCGACTCTGGAAGCCCTGCTTTACAAGCGACCTATGGTGGTGGCCTACCGTTTGGCACCGCTGACCTTCTGGATACTCAAGCGGATGGTCAAAAGCCCTTACGTATCGCTGCCTAACCTGCTTGCCCAGCGCCTGCTGGTGCCAGAACTGCTGCAGGATGACGCCACCCCCGAAGCGTTGGCGCGGACGCTGCTGCCGCTGATCGATGACGGTCAGGCGCAAACCGCAGGCTTTGATGCCATTCACCGTATTCTGCGCCGAGATGCTTCCAATCAGGCCGCCGACGCGGTGTTGAGCCTGCTCGGCCAGTCGTCTTCACAGTGAGGTCGCCCATCATGCAAACAGGTCTGGATTTCACACTCGTCGAGGATCTGGTAGCAGGTGTTGATGAAGTAGGCCGTGGCCCGCTGTGCGGCGCGGTTGTAACGGCGGCAGTCATTCTCGACCCTGCCCGACCTATTCTCGGGCTCAACGACTCAAAGAAGCTGACTGAAGCCCGGCGCGAAAAACTCTACGTCGAAATTCAGGAGAAGGCCCTGTGCTGGTTCATTGCCCGGGCTGAAGTTGAAGAAATCGACCAATTGAATATTTTGCACGCCACGATGCTGGCCATGAAACGTGCCGTCGAGGGGCTGAGTATCACGCCGAAGCTGGCGCTCATCGACGGTAACCGTTGCCCGCAGTTGTCAGTGCCTTCTGCGCCGGTTGTAAAGGGCGACTCCAGGGTGCCTGCCATCGCGGCCGCGTCGATTCTCGCCAAGGTCAGCCGGGATCGGGAAATGGCAGCGTTCGAGCTCATCTATCCGGGTTATGGCATCGGTGGGCACAAGGGTTATCCTACGCCGGTGCACCTGGAGGCATTGGCCCGGCTCGGACCTACGCCCATTCACCGACGCTCCTTTGCACCTGTGCGTGCAGCCCACGAGGCGCGAGCATCCATAATGATCGGCGGGTCGATCCCGCTACCAGTCGGTTTATTGCAGGACTGACGTTTCATCTCGGGCCCGTTACAATCCTGCCCTTCGTTTTTTTGTATTTTCGCGTTTTATAGGATCACCATGCCGGCTTCTTTCGTTCATCTACGCCTGCACACCGAATACTCGCTGGTTGACGGTCTGGTCCGGGTCAAACCGTTGATCAAGGCGCTGACCGGCATGAACATGCCTGCCGTGGCGGTGACCGACCAGAACAACATGTGTTCGCTGGTCAAGTTCTACAAGGCCGCGCAAGGCTCGGGCATCAAGCCGATCTGTGGCGTCGACTTGTGGCTGGCGGGCAGGGATGAAGACGCTGCGCTCAGTCGCATCAGCCTGTTGGCCATGAATGCCCAAGGCTACCGCAACCTGACCGAACTGATTTCCCGTGGTTTTATCGAAGGCCAGCGCAACGGTCAGATCGTCATCCAGCGCCAGTGGGTCGCGCAGGCCAGTGAAGGCGTAATTGCGCTTTCCGCTGCAAAGGAAGGCGAGATCGGCATGGCGTTGCTCGGCGGCAACCCCGGCGAGGCGGACGAACTGCTGCGCGAATGGATGGCGGTATTTCCCGAGCGTTTCTATATCGAAGTACAGCGCACCAATCGCAACAATGACGAAGAGCATTTGCATGCCGCTGTTGCCTTGGCCGAACGCCATGGCGCGCCGCTGGTTGCGACCAATGATGTGCGTTTCATCAAGCAGACTGATTTCGAAGCCCACGAGACCCGCGTGTGTATTGGCGAAGGCCGGGCGCTGGACGATCCGCGTCGTTCGCATAACTACAGCGATCAGCAATACCTGAAAAGCCCGGAAGAGATGGCCGAGCTGTTCAGCGACCTGCCCGAGGCGCTGGAAAACACCGTCGAGATCGCCAAGCGCTGCAACATCGACGTCAAGCTGGGCACGCACTTCCTGCCCAACTTCCCGATTCCTGATGGCATGACCATCGATGAGTATTTCCGCAAGGTTTCCTTCGATGGCCTCGAAGAACGTCTTGCCGTCCTGTTGCCCAAGGACACCACCGAAGATTACGAAGCCAAGCGTCAGGTGTATGTCGACCGGCTGAATTTCGAGCTGGATATCATCATCCAGATGGGCTTTCCCGGCTACTTCCTGATCGTGATGGACTTCATCCAGTGGGCCAAGAGCAACGGCGTACCGGTGGGGCCGGGTCGTGGTTCGGGTGCCGGATCGCTGGTTGCCTATGTACAGAAGATCACCGACCTCGACCCGCTGGAATACGATCTGCTGTTCGAACGCTTTCTGAACCCGGAACGGGTTTCCATGCCCGACTTCGACGTCGACTTCTGCATGGACGGCCGTGATCGGGTGATCGAATACGTGGCCGAGAAATACGGTCGCAATGCGGTTAGCCAGATCATCACCTTCGGTTCCATGGCGGCCAAGGCGGTGGTGCGTGACGTGGCGCGGGTGCAGGGCAAGTCTTACGGGCTGGCGGATCGTCTGTCGAAGATGATCCCGTTCGAAGTCGGCATGACCCTCGAAAAAGCCTACGAGCAGGAAGAGATTCTTCGCGATTTCCTCAAGGTTGATGAGGAGGCTGCGGAAATCTGGGAGATGGCGCTCAAGCTTGAAGGCATTGTGCGTAACGTCGGTAAGCACGCCGGTGGTGTGGTTATTGCCCCGACCAAGCTGACCGACTTTTCGCCGATCTATTGCGACGAGGCCGGTGACGGCCTGGTAACCCAGTTCGACAAGGACGATGTCGAGGCGGCGGGGCTGGTGAAGTTCGACTTCCTCGGTCTGCGCACCCTGACCATCATCGACTGGGCGCTCAAGACTATCAACCGCGACCGCGCCAAGGTCAACGAAGAACCGCTGGACATCGCGTTCATCCCGCTCGACGACATGCCGACCTATCAGTTGCTGCAGCGCGCCGAAACCACGGCTGTGTTCCAGCTAGAGTCGCGCGGCATGAAAGAGCTGATCAAAAAGCTCAAGCCCGACTGTCTGGAAGACTTGATCGCACTGGTGGCGCTGTTCCGCCCCGGCCCGCTGCAATCGGGCATGGTTGACGACTTCATCAACCGTAAGCACGGTCGCGCCGAGCTGTCCTACCCGCACGTCGATTATCAGTACGAAGGACTGAAGCCGGTACTCGCACCGACCTACGGCATTATCCTGTATCAGGAACAGGTGATGCAGATCGCGCAGGTCATGGCCGGTTACACCCTCGGCGGTGCGGACATGCTGCGTCGCGCAATGGGTAAGAAAAAGCCCGAGGAAATGGCCAAGCAGCGCGGCGGTTTCATTGAGGGTTGCAAGACCAACAACATCGATCCGGACCTGGCCGGTAACATCTTCGATCTGGTGGAGAAATTCGCCGGTTACGGCTTCAACAAATCCCACTCGGCTGCCTACGGACTTGTGTCATATCAGACCGCCTGGCTGAAGACTCACTACCCGGCACCGTTCATGGCTGCCGTGTTGTCGGCGGATATGCACAACACCGACAAGGTCGTGACCTTGATCGAAGAAGTGCGCACGATGAAGCTGCGCCTCGACGCGCCGGACGTGAACACATCGGAGTTCAAATTCACGGTAAGCGATGATGGCCGCATTCTTTACGGGCTTGGCGCTATCAAGGGGGTGGGCGAGGGCCCGGTCGAGGCGATTACCGATGCGCGTCAGAACGGGCCGTTCAAGGATCTGTTCGATTTCTGCGCCCGCGTCGACCTCAAGCGGGTCAACAAGCGAACGCTTGATGGCCTGATTCGCAGCGGTGCGCTGGATCGTCTCGGGCCGTACTTCGAACTCGAACCCAAGGCCTATCAGGCCAACATTGACCGTAATCGCTCGGTGCTGCTTGCCGCGCTGGAAGAAGCCATTCAGGCGGCAGAGCAGACCGCGCGCAGTCACGACAGTGGTCACGCGGACCTGTTTGGCGGCCTTTTCGTTGAAGCGGACGCCGATGTTTACGCCAATCATCGCAAGACTCGCGAGCTGAGCCTCAAAGACCGTCTGCGCGGTGAAAAGGAAACCCTGGGGCTGTACCTGACCGGGCACCCGATCGATGAGTATGAAGGCGAGATTCGTCGCTTCGCTCGTCAGCGGATCATCGATCTAAAGCCCGCCAGAGACACCCAGACGGTGGCCGGCCTGATCATTGCCTTGCGCGTGATGAAGAACAAGAAGGGCGACAAGATGGGGTTCATTACCCTGGACGACCGCTCTGCACGCATTGAAGCATCCCTGTTTGCCGAAGCGTTTCATTCGGCTCAATCACTGTTGCAGACCGATGCTATGGTGGTGGTCGAAGGCGAAGTCAGTAATGATGACTTCTCCGGGGGGCTGCGGTTGCGCGCCAAGCGGGTCATGAGTATCGAAGATGCGCGCACCAATCTGGCCGAGAGCCTGCGAGTGACGGTACGCGCCGAAGCACTCAAGGGCGACCGGCTGCGCTGGCTGGGTGATCTGTGCAAGCGCCATCGCGGTGCCTGCCCGATCACGGTGGACTACACGGGGCAGGACGCCCGTGCATTGCTGCAATTGGGAGAAGCATGGCGCATTGATCCCGCTGACAGCTTGATTCAAGCTCTGCGTGACCAGTTCGGACGTGAGAACGTCTTTCTCCAGTATCGTTGAACGTCGCAGGCTCGACTTGCGCTCAACCCTGAATTTTAATTTCGACCTGACCGCGCCTGTTCCGAACAGGAAAGGCGCAGACGGATCAACCGGCCGGCCTCTTGGCCGTCGACCCAAGACGGATGCCTATGAACCCGAATTTTCTTGATTTCGAACAGCCTATCGCTGACTTGCAGGCCAAAATCGAAGAACTGCGCTTGGTGGGTAACGACAACTCGCTGAACATCGGCGACGAGATCTCCCGGCTGCAAGACAAGAGCAAGACGCTTACCGAAAGCATCTTCGGCAACCTGACCAGCTGGCAGATCGCGCGCATGGCACGCCATCCGCGTCGTCCCTACACGCTGGACTACATCGAAAACATCTTTACCGAGTTCGATGAGCTGCACGGTGATCGTCATTTCTCCGATGACGCAGCAATCGTCGGCGGTATTGCCCGTCTCGACGGCCAGCCGGTCATGGTTATCGGTCACCAGAAAGGTCGTGAGGTGCGCGAGAAGGTTCGTCGCAACTTCGGCATGCCGCGCCCCGAGGGCTATCGCAAGGCTTGCCGCCTGATGGAAATGGCCGAGCGCTTCAAGATGCCGATCCTGACCTTTATCGATACGCCGGGCGCTTATCCTGGTATCGATGCTGAAGAGCGCAACCAGAGCGAGGCAATTGCCTGGAACCTGCGTGTGATGGCCCGTCTCAAGACCCCGATCATCGCTACTGTTATCGGTGAAGGCGGTTCCGGTGGTGCGCTGGCGATTGGCGTATGCGACCAGTTGAACATGCTGCAGTATTCGACCTACGCGGTAATCTCTCCGGAAGGCTGCGCGTCGATTCTGTGGAAAACCGCCGAGAAGGCACCGGATGCTGCCGAAGCCATGGGTATCACCGCTGACCGCCTGAAAGGCTTGGGTATCGTCGACAAGGTCATCGCCGAACCATTGGGTGGCGCGCATCGTGATCCGGTCGCCGCCGCTGCCTTGATTCGCGAAGAGTTGAGCAGTCAGCTGGCGATGCTTAAGGAGTTCGATAACGATGAGCTGCTGGCCCGCCGTTATGACCGCTTGATGAGCTACGGTCTGTAAGCTGCGTTGCCACGATCGTTCCCACGTCTTGCGGGCTTTTGCCCGAAAGGCGTGGGAGCGAACCGCGCGACACTTCGTTTGTTCGCGAAAGGGCTGGCTTGAGCATTGAACCGTTCAGTGCGTGAATAAGCGAAGTTCGGTGAGAAACACCAATGACCACCTCCACACACAGCGGTCATGACCTTCCTGCCAGGCTCCTTCAGGCTTTGGCTCCCTGGCGCAACGCGCCAACCTGGCATATCGGCTTTTCCGGTGGCCTCGATTCCACGGTGCTGTTGCATCTTCTGGCTAAGCTCGCCAAGTGCGAAAGCCTGCCTGTCTTACACGCCATTCATGTTCATCACGGCCTGCAGGCCGCAGCCAATGCGTGGCCTGAACATTGTCGGCGGGTTTGTCAGGCGCTGGGTGTGGCATTTGAGCTGGTTCGGGTAAACGTCGATCCTGGTGCGAGCATCGAGCAGGCTGCCCGGCAGGCGCGTTACACCGCGTTCATTGACAGGCTGGCTGAGGGGGATGTGTTGCTCACCGGCCAGCACCGTGACGATCAGGCCGAGACCCTGCTGTTCCGTCTGCTGCGCGGCGCTGGTGTACGCGGTCTGGCTGCCATGCCCGATCAGCGAATTCTGGGGCGTGGGCATTTGGTGCGACCACTGTTGGCAGTGTCTCGTGTCGAACTTGAAGGCTACGCACATCAGCACGGTCTGCATTGGGTCGAAGACCCGAGCAACGACGACTCCCGGTTCTCGCGCAACTTCTTGCGCAGTGACGTGCTGCCATTGCTGACCTCAAGATGGCCTCAGGCATCGATCAGTCTGGCGCGCACGGCGTGCCACCTCGGCGAAGCACAGCAATTGCTGGACGAGCTTGCGGTGCAGGATCTGGCCGGTGCCCAGGTCACGACACCATTTGCCTGGCTTGGTTTGCCGGTGCTGAGCATTGGCCCGCTTGCCGTGCTGTCCGCAGCAAGGCAGCGCAATGCACTGCGCCACTGGCTTGCGCCGCTGACGCGTCTGCCGGATACCGATCACTGGGCTGGCTGGGAGGCATTGCGCGACGCAGCGCAGGATGCCCGTCCGCTGTGGCGGCTTGCCGATGGCGAGCTGCACAGGGCGCAGGGCTGCATCTGGTGGGTGCCCGCTGACTGGGAGCATGTCCGTCACCCGGTAACAGACTGGCCCGACTGCCGCACACCGTTGCACTTGCCGGGCAATGGCTGGGTAAGCCTTGAAGGTGATGTGCCGTGTGGCGCTCTGCAAATCCGCTACCGGCGGGGAGGTGAGGTGATGCACCTCGGCGGACGCGGCAGTCGTGATCTGAAACGGTTGCTCAACGAACAGGCTGTACCGGTTTTTCTGCGCGGCAGATTGCCGCTGCTCTACTGCGATAATGACTTGCTGGCCGTCGCCAACCTGCCTGGACTGGACGGTTCGCCCAATGAAAGCTGGCGTTTGCACTGGGTTGTACCGACCAGCGACCAAAGTTTGAGCTGAAAGGCCCTTTCAGGTAGACTACGCTCCCTTCTTGATACAACTTCTGTTGGTTCTTTTGAAACAACGCAAGTTGCCGGTTACCAACCAGTGTTTGCTGGGTAATTCTTAAAATGTAGCGCACACCACACTGGCTTCGGCCGGTCGGTTTCAACGCAGCAGTTTCGGGAGTGCACCGTGAATTTTGTCGGTAATCGGGGGCTTCGGCCTTCCTTCGCTATCCCCGGCGGCTCTGACCGCTTTAACGCAGACTTCTAGGGTTTTTCATGACGCGCTACATCTTCGTCACGGGCGGTGTTGTTTCTTCATTGGGGAAAGGCATTGCCTCGGCTTCATTGGCGGCCATCCTGGAGGCGCGGGGACTCAAGGTCACCATGCTCAAACTGGATCCCTATATCAACGTGGACCCAGGCACCATGAGCCCGTTCCAGCACGGTGAGGTGTTCGTCACTCACGACGGCGCCGAGACCGACCTGGACCTTGGTCACTACGAGCGGTTCATCCGCACCACCATGACCCAGAACAACAACTTCACCACCGGCCGTGTGTACGAACACGTCCTGCGCAAAGAGCGCCGTGGTGATTATCTGGGGGCGACCATTCAGGTCATTCCGCATATCACCGACGAAATCAAGCGCCGTATCATCAAGGGTGCAGGCGATGCCGACGTGGCGCTGGTCGAAATCGGCGGCACGGTGGGTGACATCGAGTCGCAGCCGTTCCTCGAGGCCATCCGCCAGTTGCGTTTCGAAGTGGGCGCACGCCGCGCGATGCTGATGCACCTGACGCTGGTGCCGTACATCGCTACTGCCGGCGAGACCAAGACCAAGCCGACTCAGCATTCGGTGAAGGAATTACGCTCCATCGGTCTGCAGCCTGATGTGCTGGTCTGCCGCTCCGACCACCCGATCGACGTGTCGTCGCGTCGCAAGATCGCTCAGTTCACCAACGTTGAAGAGCGTGCGGTTATCGCCCTTGAAGACGCGGACACCATCTACAAGATCCCGGGCATCCTGCATTCGCAAGGCTTGGACGATTTTGTGGTCGAGCGCTTCGGCCTGCAATGTGAGGGTGCCGATCTGTCCGAGTGGGACAAGGTCGTCGACGCCAAGCTCAACCCCGAGCACGAAGTCACCATCGCGATGGTCGGCAAATACATGGAACTGCTCGACGCCTACAAGTCGTTGATCGAAGCCATGAGCCACGCCGGCATCACCAACCGTACCAAGGTGAACCTGCGTTATATCGATTCCGAAGACATCGAAAACCAGGGCACCGGCCTGCTTGAAGGCGTGGATGCGATTCTGGTTCCAGGCGGCTTTGGCCTGCGTGGGGTCGAGGGCAAGATCACTGCCGTCCAGTTTGCACGGGAAAACAAGGTTCCGTATCTGGGCATCTGCCTGGGCATGCAAGTGGCGGTCATCGAGTTCGCACGTAACGTGCTGGGCTGGAAAGACGCCAACTCCACCGAGTTCAACCGTACCAGCGCGCACGCCGTGGTGGGTCTCATCACTGAGTGGGAAGATGCCACTGGTGCAGTCGAAACCCGTACCGAAAGTTCCGATCTGGGCGGCACCATGCGTCTTGGGGCGCAGGATTGCCAGCTTGAAGCCGGTTCGCTGGTACACGACTGCTACCGCAAGGACGTGATTGTCGAGCGTCATCGTCATCGCTATGAAGTGAACAACAATCTGCTGCCACAACTGATCGAGGCTGGCCTGAAGATTTCCGGTCGCTCCGGCGACGGTGCGCTGGTTGAAGTGGTCGAAGCACCGGATCATCCATGGTTCGTCGCTTGCCAGTTCCACCCGGAATTCACTTCCACGCCCCGTGACGGTCATCCGCTGTTCAGCGGTTTCGTCAAGGCGGCACTGGCTCAACATCAGAAAAACTCCTGACAGGGACTTCACACATGGCTCAGAAAACAATTCGCGTAGGTTCGATCGAGATCGCCAACGATAAGCCAATGGTGCTGTTCGGCGGCATGAACGTACTCGAATCCCGGGATATGGCCATGCAGGTCTGTGAAGAGTACGTAAGGGTGACCGAAAAGCTCGGTATCCCTTATGTGTTCAAGGCCAGCTTCGACAAGGCCAACCGCTCTTCGGTGAATTCCTACCGCGGGCCGGGCCTTGAAGAGGGCATGCGCATTTTCGAAGAGATCAAGCGCACCTTCAACGTGCCGTTGATCACCGACGTGCACGAGCCTCATCAGGCTGCCGTGGTTGCCGAAGTGTGCGACATCATCCAGTTGCCGGCCTTCCTGTCGCGTCAGACCGATTTGGTCGTTGCGATGGCGAAGACCGGCGCAGTCATCAACATCAAGAAAGCCCAGTTTCTCGCACCTCAGGAAATGAAACACATCCTGACCAAGTGCGAAGAGGCGGGTAATGATCAGTTGATTCTCTGCGAGCGGGGTTCCAGCTTCGGTTACAACAATCTGGTGGTGGACATGCTCGGCTTCGGCGTCATGAAGCAGTTCGAATACCCGATCCTGTTCGATGTGACACACGCCCTGCAAATGCCGGGTGGTCGCTCCGATTCTGCCGGTGGCCGCCGCGCTCAGGTCCTGGATCTGGCCAAGGCAGGCATCAGCCAGAATCTGGCCGGCCTGTTCCTTGAAGCGCATCCGGACCCTGACAACGCCAAATGCGACGGCCCGTGTGCCCTGCGTCTGGACAAGCTGGAGCCGTTCCTGGCCCAGCTCAAGTCACTGGATGAACTTGTCAAAAGTTTTCCGATCGTAGAGACCGCTTGAACAGGGTTCTCCGGTAAAGTGCCGTTCCCCGTCATTCGTGACGGGGTTGTCGCATTCAGACCTGCCTTTTTCTGCGTCTGACTGCGAGCATTGTTTTCCCAGCTGCGTCGTTTTCGTCAATCTTGGAGTGTTTACAACAATGGCAAAAATCGTCGACATCAAAGGTCGTGAAGTTCTCGACTCCCGTGGCAATCCCACTGTAGAAGCAGATGTGGTCCTCGATAACGGCATCGTTGGCAGCGCCTGCGCGCCGTCTGGTGCTTCAACCGGCTCGCGCGAAGCGCTGGAGCTGCGTGATGGCGACAAGAGCCGTTACATGGGCAAGGGCGTTCTGAAGGCCGTAGCCAATATCAACGGCCCTATCCGTGACCTGCTTCTGGGCAAGGACCCGGTTGACCAGAAGGCTCTGGATCACGCGATGATCAAGCTGGACGGCACCGAGAACAAGGCAAGCCTGGGTGCAAACGCAATTCTTGCGGTCTCCCTGGCAGCTGCCAAGGCGGCGGCTCAGGATCAGGATCTGCCGTTGTACGCGCACATCGCCAACCTCAATGGCACACCGGGCGTGTACTCCATGCCGGTGCCGATGATGAACATCATCAACGGTGGCGAGCATGCTGATAACAACATCGACATCCAGGAATTCATGATCCAGCCTGTCGGCGCCAAAACCTTCGCTGAAGGCCTGCGCTGGGGCACCGAGATTTTCCATCACCTCAAGGCAGTGCTCAAGGCGCGTGGCCTGAACACCGCTGTTGGCGACGAAGGCGGTTTCGCGCCTAACCTGGCGTCCAACAAGGAAGCGCTCGACGCTATTGCCGAAGCCGTCGCCAATGCGGGTTACACGCTGGGCACCGACGTGACCCTGGCGCTGGACTGCGCGGCGAGCGAGTTCTACAAGGACGGCAAGTACAAACTCAGCGAAGAGGGCGAGTACAGCTCCGCCGAGTTTGCCGAATACCTTGCCGAGCTGACGCGCAAGCACCCGATCATTTCCATTGAAGACGGTCTGGACGAGTCCGACTGGGATGGCTGGAAAGTTCTCACCGACAAGATCGGCGAGAAAGTCCAACTGGTCGGTGACGACCTGTTCGTAACCAACACCAAGATCCTGAAAGAAGGCATCGACAAGAAGATCGCCAACTCGATTCTGATCAAGTTCAACCAGATCGGCTCCCTGACCGAAACGCTGGAAGCCATTCAGATGGCCAAGGCTGCCGGTTACACTGCGATCATCTCTCACCGTTCCGGCGAAACCGAAGATTCGACCATTGCCGACCTGGCTGTGGGCACGTCTGCCGGTCAGATCAAAACCGGTTCGCTGTGCCGCTCCGACCGCGTTTCCAAGTACAACCAACTGCTGCGCATCGAGGAGCAATTGGGCTCCAAGGCCGCGTATCGTGGTCGTGCCGAGTTTCGCGGTTGAGCCATAGATGGTAAAAAGACGCAGAGTGCTGCACAGACTCGAGTCACCTGACTTGCCTGTGCAGCTCCGATGCTGACGCTCCGCGGTAATCTGGAGTGATTGAGCCTGGCTTATGTCAGGCTCAATGCCCTCAGTCGTTTGTTGTTCACGTTGGCTCTGCTGTCTTTTTTACTGGGTACCTGATATTTCAATGCGCAGTCCTAACTGGTTGTTCCTCGTCCTGCTCCTGTTGCTGGCTGGCTTGCAGTACCGCCTTTGGGTCGGTAACGGAAGCCTTGCGCAAGTGGCCAGCCTGACTCAGCAGATTGCCGACCAGCACGCTGAGAATGAGGTGCTGCTGGAGCGCAACCGCGTGCTTGATGCCGAGGTCATGGAGTTGAAAAAGGGTCTGGAAACCGTCGAAGAACGTGCCCGACATGAACTCGGCATGGTCAAGGACGGCGAAACCCTTTACCAGCTCGCGCAATAATCAAGTTGGTGCCATGAAAGACTTTCTTCCTGCCTTCTGGGCAGTGATACCTGCAGCGGGCATTGGTGCTCGCATGGCAGCTGACCGTCCCAAGCAATATTTGCAACTGGGCGGCCTGACAATTCTTGAACACAGCCTGCTTTGCTTTCTCGATCACCCTCGGCTCAAGGGCCTGGTGATCAGTCTGGCTGTGGACGACCCTTACTGGGCTGCATTGCCCTGCGCTAAAGATGCCCGCATTCAGCGAGTGGATGGCGGCAGCGAGCGTTCGGGCTCGGTGCTCAATGCGCTTCTGCACCTGCATGCTCAGGGCGCGAGCGACAATGACTGGGTGCTTGTGCATGACGCTGCGCGTCCTAATCTGGCGCGTAGTGATCTGGATAATCTGCTCGGCGAGCTGGCTGACGACCCGGTTGGCGGCCTGCTGGCCGTACCGGCCCGGGATACCCTCAAACGTGCCGACAGCAGTGGTCGCGTGCTTGAAACCGTGGACCGGAGCCTGATCTGGCAAGCATTCACGCCGCAGATGTTTCGTCTTGGGGCCCTGCATCGCGCCTTGGCGGACAGTCTGGTGTCGAATGTGAGCATCACCGATGAAGCATCGGCGATCGAGTGGGCAGGGCAGTCGCCGCGACTGGTCGAAGGGCGGTCCGATAACATCAAGGTCACTCGCCCCGAGGATCTTGAATGGTTGCGTCAACGCCGCACTGAGTTCGGTCGCTGACTACTGGCGGTACTCATCGCGCATCGCCAAGCCTTCTTTAAGATAGTCCACCAGCTTGCGCACCTTGGGCGACAGGTGCCTTTGCTGAGGATAAAGCGCCCAGACGGCAGTATTGGGCGGTTGATGGGCTTCCAACAATGAAACCAGCGTTCCATCGTTGAGGTGTTTCTGCACGTAATAGTCCGGCAACTGACACAGGCCGACCCCATGCAACGCGGCATCCAGCACCGCCTGGCCGCTGTTGCAGCGCCAGTTGCCTTGCACTCTCTGAGAGAACTCGCGGCCATTCTGCTGAAGCTGCCAGGTATCGCTGCCCCCGACCAGACAGTTGTGGCGATTCAGCTCCGACAGGCTGTGAGGTCGTCCATAGCGTTCAATGTAGGAAGGCGAAGCACACAGATACATTTGCCGTGGCGCGAGGCGAGTTGCAACCATGCGCGAATCCTGTAGCCGGCCAAGGCGAATCGCCAGATCCATCCCTTCATGCACCAGATCGAGCGTTTCATTGCTCAGCTCGATGTCGACCCGCAAGTGCGGATACAGGTCCATGAAGCGTGTCACCAGGGGCGTGATGAAGCGCTCGCCATAAGCCACAGCGCAGGTCATGCGCAGCAACCCTTTCGGCTCGCTGGCCAGATCGCCTACAGCGCGCAGTGCTTCTTCGCGGCCGTCCTGCAAACGTTGGCAGTGATGCAAAAAAGTTTGACCAGCCTCGGTCAGCGCGACCTTGCGCGTGCTGCGATAAAGCAAACGGGTTTGCAGTCGTTCTTCAAGGCGCACGATCTGACGGCTGATATGTGACGAGGAAACCCCGAGCCTTTGCGCTGCCGCTGTGAACTGGCCGCATTCAGCGACCGCAACGAATTCGTCCAGACCTTCCCAGCGATTGATGTGCATGGATTATCCCTGTACAGCATTAATGTTTTGCTTTTAGTTGTATTACTCGCCAATTGGCACTGTACTACACTGCATACCTTGTTTTTACCCGTCGGAGAAGTTTGATGATCAAGTCGCGCGCTGCTGTCGCTTTTGAAGCCAAAAAGCCATTGGAGATCGTTGAAGTCGATGTCGCCATGCCCAAGGCGGGAGAAGTGCTGCTCAGAGTAGTGGCCTCCGGCGTCTGCCATACCGATGCCTACACACTTTCCGGTGCCGATCCCGAGGGGATTTTTCCGTCGATTCTCGGTCATGAAGGCGGTGCGATTGTCGAAGCCATTGGTGAAGGTGTCACCTCTGTCGCGGTCGGTGATCACGTTATTCCGCTGTACACCCCGGAATGCCGCCAGTGCAAATTCTGCCGTTCGGGCAAGACCAACCTGTGTCAGGCGATTCGTGCCACGCAGGGTAAAGGCCTGATGCCGGATGGCACCACGCGTTTTTCCTACAAGGGCGAGCCGATTTTCCACTACATGGGCACTTCGACCTTCTCCGAATACACCGTACTGCCGGAAATCTCGGTGGCCAAAATCGACAAACAGGCACCGCTGGAAAAAGTCTGCCTGCTGGGTTGTGGTGTCACCACCGGTATCGGTGCGGTGCTCAACACTGCCAAGGTCAAGCCTGGCGATACCGTAGCGATCTTCGGTCTGGGCGGTATCGGCCTCTCAGCGTTGATCGGCGCGGTCAAAGCCAAAGCGTCTCGAATCATCGCCATCGATATCAACCCGGCCAAGTTCGAGATCGCCAAACAGTTGGGCGCGACTGATTGCGTCAATCCGAAGGATTTCGACCGTCCGATCCAGGAAGTCATTGTTGACATGACCGATGGCGGCGTCGACTTCTCGTTTGAGTGCATCGGTAATGTGCAACTGATGCGTGCAGCACTGGAATCCTGCCACAAGGGCTGGGGCGAGTCGGTCATCATCGGCGTGGCCGGTGCCGGTCAGGAAATCTCTACCCGTCCGTTCCAGCTGGTGACAGGACGCGTTTGGCGCGGTTCGGCATTTGGTGGCGTGCGTGGCCGCACCGAACTGCCAAGCTATGTCGACATGGCGCAGACCGGTGAAATCCCCCTGGACACGTTCATCACCCATACCATGGGCCTGGAAGACATCAACAAGGCGTTCGACCTGATGCATGAAGGCAAAAGCATCCGCACCGTCATTCATTTTTGAGGAGCAGCGGCAAGCGGCAAGCACGAAGATTTGTTACATGCTTGTAGCTTGCCGCTTGCAACTGGAGGAAGCGACATGCCTTTGGAAAACATTTCCTGCCAGAAAAGCTTCGGCGGCTGGCACAAGCGTTACAAACACCACTCTCAAGTACTGGGTTGTGACATGGTGTTTGCGGTCTATCTGCCGCCCCAGGCAGAGCAGGGCAGCAAGCTCCCGGTGCTGTACTGGTTGTCCGGTCTGACCTGCACCGACGAGAACTTCATGCAGAAAGCCGCAGCTCACCGGCTTGCTGCCGAGCTGGGCATTATTATCGTGGCTCCCGACACCAGCCCGCGCGGTGCCGACGTAGCAGACGACCCTGAGGGTGCCTGGGACTTCGGTCAAGGGGCGGGCTTCTATCTCAATGCCACCGAACAGCCATATGCGCGGCATTACCAGATGCATGATTACGTCGTCAGGGAACTGCCAGCCCTTATCGAAGAGCACTTCCCGGCGTCAGAGGCGCGCAGTATCAGCGGGCACTCGATGGGCGGGCATGGGGCGCTGGTCTGCGCACTGCGCAATCCCGGTCGCTACAGGTCGGTATCGGCGTTCTCGCCGATCAGCAATCCGATTGACTGCCCGTGGGGGCAAAAGGCGTTCTCCCGTTATCTGGGTGAAGACCGTTCGCGTTGGCGCGAGTGGGACGCCAGTGTGTTGATTGGGCAAGCGTCGGAAAAACTGCCGACGCTGGTGGATCAGGGTGATCGTGATGACTTTCTGGTCAATCAGCTCAAGCCTGAAGTTCTGGTTCAGGCCGCCAAGGCTGCGAACTATCCGCTGACCTTGCGGATGCAGCCAGGTTATGACCACAGCTATTTCTTCATCGCCAGCTTCATCGAAGACCATCTAAGGCATCACGCTGAAGCCTTGAACAGCTAACGAGCGCCAAAGCAGGTAGAATCACGCCCTGACTTTTTTCAGGGCGTTTTTTTATGCGTATTGGCCATGGCTATGATGTGCACCGTTTCGCTGAAGGCGACTTCATTACCTTGGGCGGCGTGCGGATTGCACACGGGTTCGGCCTGCTGGCCCATTCCGATGGCGATGTCCTGCTGCATGCCCTGAGCGATGCGCTTTTGGGTGCCGCGGCACTGGGTGATATCGGCAAGCACTTTCCTGACACCGATCCGCAGTTCAAAGGTGCCGACAGCCGCGTGCTGCTGCGTCATGTCCTCAAGCAGATCCACGGCAAAGGCTGGAAAGTGGGTAATGTCGACGCCACCATTGTTGCCCAGGCACCGAAAATGGCACCGCATATCGATGCCATGCGTGCCTTGATCGCTGAAGATCTACAGGTTGAGCTGGACCAGGTGAACGTGAAAGCGACAACGACAGAAAAACTCGGCTTTACCGGACGTGAAGAAGGCATCGCGGTGCATGCCGTTGCGTTGTTGCTGCGCGCATGAATGAACTTGAACTGCTTGGCCCCAGGGCCTACGGCGATGCACTGGGTCGTGCAGCCCTCAAGGCGACTGCCGAAGACTTTCAGGTCGACGAGGTGCTGGACATTCCGCTTTCAGGCGATGGCGAGCATTTATGGCTGTGGGTCGAAAAACGCGGTCTGAATACCGAAGAGGCGGCACGTCGGCTGGCCCGGGCCGCGGGGGTGCAGTTGCGTACGGTCAGCTATGCCGGTCTCAAGGACCGCCAGGCACTGACCCGCCAGTGGTTCAGCATTCAACTGCCGGGCAAGGCCGATCCTGATCTGTCGGCCGCGCAGGACGATACGCTGCAGATTCTCAAAAGCACTCGACACAAGCGCAAGCTACAACGCGGTGCTCACGCAGCGAATGGCTTTACGCTGCGGCTGACGCAACTGGACGCTGATACGGACGCTTTGAACCAGCGCCTTGAAATAATTGCCCGGCAGGGCATCCCCAACTACTTTGGTACGCAGCGTTTCGGTTATCAGGGCGGAAATCTTGGCGAGGCACGCGATTACGCTGCCCGCAAAGCGCTGCCTGAGCAACGTGCGGTGCGTTCGCGACTGTTATCAACGGCGCGCAGCTACCTGTTCAATCGGGTTCTGGCAGCCCGCGTTGCCGATGGCAGCTGGGAAAAGGCTCAGGTAGGGGATTTGCTCGCTTTCACCGACAGCCGCAGCTTTTTTCCGGCGGGTGTTGATGAGTGCAGCGATCCTCGGCTGGCGATTCTCGATCTGCACCCTACCGGGCCGCAGTGGGGTGAAGGCCCTTCGCCAGCCGGAGGCGCGACGGCAGAACTGGAAAATGCCATCGCCAATGATGAGTCTGCGTTGCGTGACTGGCTGGTCAGAGCGGGCATGGAGCACGAACGACGCATCCTGCGACTGCCCATTGGGCGGCTGACGTGGCATTATCCCGAGTCTGACATTCTGCAACTGGAATTCGTCCTTCCGCCCGGATGCTTCGCCACCGTTTTAGTGCGCGAACTCATTGATCTGGTGCCGGTTGGGCAGACGGACAGCCCATGCGTATTCTGATATCAAATGATGACGGGGTGAACGCGCCCGGTCTTGTCGCGCTCCATGCGGCGCTGGCGGACTATGCCGAGTGCGTGGTGATCGCCCCTGATCAGGACAAAAGCGGTGCCAGCAGTTCCCTGACACTCGACCGGCCCTTGCACCCACATGCACTGGCCAACGGCTTCATCAGTCTCAATGGTACGCCGACCGACTGCGTGCATCTGGGGATTCATGGGTTATTGGAGCATCAACCGGACATGGTGGTTTCAGGTATCAACCTGGGTGCCAATCTGGGCGACGATGTACTGTATTCCGGAACGGTCGCTGCAGCGCTCGAAGGGCGTTTTCTGCAGCGTCCGTCGTTTGCCTTTTCGTTTTTGTCACGTCAGCCGGATAATCTGGCGACGGCGGCGCATTATGCGCGTTTGCTGGTTGAGGCCCATGAGCAACTCGACCTGCCACCCCGCACGGTACTGAACGTGAATATTCCGAACCTGCCGCTTGAGCATATCCGCGGCATTCAACTGACCCGACTGGGGCACCGTGCCCGTGCTGCGGCGCCGGTAAAGGTTGTCGACCCGCGTGGTCGTGCCGGCTACTGGATTGCCGCTGCCGGCGATGTCGAGGACGGCGGTGCTGGCACCGACTTCCATGCGGTCATACAGGGTTATGTATCGATTACGCCGTTGCAGCTGGATCGAACTTATCAGGACGGATTCAGCAGCCTGAATACCTGGCTGGAGGGTCTTCGTTGATGTCGCGCGAGCAGGATGATCTATTGCGTCGCGGGATCGGGATGACCTCGCAGCGCACCCGTGAACGTCTGATCCAGCGCCTCTGCGAAGAGGGTATTTCCAACCAGCGGGTGCTGGACGTCATTCGCAAGACGCCCCGGCATCTGTTTGTCGATGAAGCGCTGGCGCATCGCGCTTATGAAGACACAGCGCTGCCCATCGGCCACAACCAGACGATTTCCCAGCCTTACATGGTCGCGCGGATGAGCGAGCTGCTATTGGCAGCAGGTCCGCTGGACAAGGTCATGGAGATCGGTACAGGGTCGGGCTACCAAACCGCGGTGCTGGCGCAGCTGGTGGAGCGTGTATTTTCGGTCGAGCGTATCAAAGTCCTTCAGGACCGCGCCAAGGAGCGTCTGGTCGAGCTCAATCTGCGTAATGTGGTTTTCCGCTGGGGCGACGGCTGGGAAGGCTGGCCTGCTCTGGCACCTTATAACGGCATCATCGTCACGGCAGTGGCAACCGACGTACCGCAGGCGCTGCTTGATCAACTGGCACCTGGAGGTCGGCTGGTCATACCGGTGGGTTCGGGAGAGGTTCAGCAATTGATGCTGATCATCCGTGAAGAAAACGGTTTTTCCCGGCACGTACTGGGGGCTGTGCGCTTCGTGCCACTGCTCAACGGGCCAATCGCGTGAAGATTGTCTGCGGTAAACAGTGAATTCTGGCTTCAGTCATTGGTCTACAGCGCGCGGCCCGGAATGTTGAATGGCCTGATGGCATCATTCCATGTAGCTGATTGATACATAACAACGTTTTTTCAACGGTTAATCACTGGCTGCCCGTCGCTATTACGGCACAATAGGCATCTTTTTTGAATTCAGTCACCAGTAAAGGGAGTGGCGGGTGAGTCTCACAGTCATTCAGCAGCTCAGGTCTTCAAGAAGTTATCAGCGTCTGGTGATTGGCATTGCTCTCAGTGTCCTTTTGGTCGGCTGCTCCAGCACGCCTTCAGGCGGTGTTCGTGTCGTTGATCGTAACGGTAATGCCGTTGCCCAGCGCCCGACGGTAACCACCGGCCAATACGTGGTCAGGCGCGGCGACACGCTTTTTTCTATTGCATTCCGTTACGGCTGGGACTGGAAAGCGCTGGCTGCCCGTAATCAGATCCCCGAGCCGTTTACCATCAAGCCAGGTCAGACAATTCGCTTTGACGGGCGCTCCTCTTCAACGCAGGACGTAGCGTCGACTTCTGGCGCAGGACGTCCGGTGACCTCTACATCAACCAGCACCAGCAGTTCCGGGTCCGTCAAAACTACGGTTATTTCCAAGCCTGTTGCGGTTGTACCTGTGGTAATACCTCCTTCTGCGACCACCGGCACAGGCCCGGCGGGCAAGTCTCCGACGGGTTGGACCTGGCCTTCAAGTGGCATTTTGATAGGAAAATTTTCCTCAAACGGCAGTTTGAATAAAGGAATTGATATCGCTGGTGATTTGGGACAGCCTGTTTTGGCAGCGTCTGATGGTTCAGTTGTTTACGCCGGAAGTGGATTACGGGGCTACGGCGAATTGATCATCATCAAACACAGCGATACCTACGTCAGTGCCTACGGTCATAATCGCAGGCTTTTGGTACGGGAAGGTCAACAGGTCAAGGCAGGGCAAACGATTGCCGAGATGGGGTCAACAGGAACTGACCGGGTGAAACTGCATTTTGAGATTCGCCGCCAAGGGAAACCTGTAGATCCATTGGGATTTTTGCCACGTCGTTGATAGTTGCCAGCCTGTTCCGGGCGTATTAGGAACAGGCTCAAGTGTTGCCATGGAATCAGGCGATACTGGAGCTTGAGGTCGAACTCACCAAAGGACTAAAACAATGGCTCTTGGCAACGAAGCGCCGGAGTTTGACATCGATGATGAAGTGCTCCTTATGGAAGCCGGCATTGTCCTGAAGGAAGCGTCAAACGAGAAGCAGCCACCCGCTGCCTCCGGACGCACCAAGGTCAAGCATTCAACATCGCTCAAACAACACAAGTACATTGACTACACGCGGGCGCTTGATGCTACCCAGCTGTACCTCAATGAAATCGGTTTTTCTCCTCTGCTGTCCCCGGAAGAAGAAGTTCATTTTGCGCGTCTGTCGCAAAGTGGAGACCCGGCCGGGCGCAAGCGCATGATTGAAAGCAATCTGCGTCTGGTAGTGAAAATTGCCAGACGCTATGTCAATCGTGGGCTGTCATTGCTTGACCTGATCGAGGAGGGCAACCTGGGGTTGATTCGGGCGGTTGAAAAATTCGACCCTGAACGAGGCTTTCGTTTTTCTACCTACGCCACCTGGTGGATTCGTCAGACCATCGAACGCGCGATCATGAATCAGACCCGGACCATCCGGCTGCCGATTCACGTCGTCAAGGAGCTGAACGTTTATCTACGCGCGGCCCGAGAGCTCACCCAGAAGCTGGATCACGAACCTTCTCCCGAAGAAATTGCCAATCTGCTGGAAAAACCGGTAGGTGAAGTCAAGCGCATGCTCGGCCTCAACGAGCGTGTCTCTTCGGTGGACGTCTCGCTGGGGCCTGATTCGGACAAGACCCTGCTCGACACCTTGACCGACGATCGTCCAACCGACCCCTGTGAGTTACTGCAGGACGATGACCTGTCCCAGAGCATCGATCAATGGTTGTCTGAGTTGACCGAGAAGCAGCGCGAGGTTGTCATCCGCCGCTTTGGCTTGCGCGGGCATGAAAGCAGCACACTTGAAGATGTAGGGCTTGAGATCGGTCTGACGCGTGAGCGGGTCAGGCAGATCCAGGTTGAAGGGCTCAAGCGCCTGCGTGAGATCCTTGAAAAGAACGGGCTGTCCAGCGAGTCCCTCTTCCAGTAACCCTCTCTTCGTAACGTCAATCCAGGGCCGATATAACACAGACTGTGTATATCGGCCTTTTTATATGTCTTTCGTAATTTGAATGTCGTAGGTCAATGCGTCTGCTCGGCCTTTCAGCTTTCAAAGCCTGTAAGTCATTGCGTACGGTTGCTGTAAGTCATTCAGGTAACAAGAGTGAGGCTTGTCGCCAAACAGCTGCGTTTTAGGATTTAACACCTTGTTTTAAATGGACATTATATTTTCGAAGGCGATTGCCATGGAAATATCCTGGAGCGTTTGAGGTGTTGCTCTGCCGGGGTAAATCTCTAATATCGAAGCTGTGCCAACGGACAGGCACAGGCCATCAAGGACGACGGTCAAGGACATCGCGGGATGCGATTCATCAGGATGATGACCAGGGAATACAGGGATCAGGGATAAAATGTGGGCGGGTCATACCGCCCCTTTTTTTGTCTGCAGAAAACCGGACTGTCCAACAAAAAAGGCCCTCTAGAGGGCCTTTTGTCTGTATGGAATCTAGCGTTCCAGATCAGCGATCTTGCCGGGTTTGCCATCCCACTCTGCCGCATCCGGCATAGCGTCTTTCTTTTCGGTGATATTGGGCCAGACTTCGGCAAGCTCAGCGTTGAGCTCGATGAAGTTTTCCATGCCAGCGGGAATCTCGTCTTCCGAGTAAATGGCCACGGCAGGGCACTCAGGCTCGCAGAGCGCGCAGTCGATACACTCGTCCGGGTGGATCACCAGGAAATTCGGGCCTTCGTAAAAGCAGTCCACCGGACAGACTTCTACGCAGTCGGTGTACTTGCACTTGATGCAGTTGTCGGTGACGACGAAGGTCATTTCTAATTTTCTCCTCAGGCGGCTGCGGCAGAGCCCTTCCAGACAGGGGTGCCAGGTTCGGGAGGTTTCCCGGCCCTATGAAAACACGTGCTTTTGGTGGGTGGCCTTGAAGCGGTAAGACTGCGTCGTCTGCTACCTGTCCCTGCCACCTACCGATGGTTCGCTGCATTTTCACGCGGCTCGAAAAACGCCTCGACCAGGCTAAAAGCCGAGAGCGTCCCAAACCGCGCGGGATTCTAACAGTATGTAACGCTTCGCGTCACAGGCGAGTTTGCAATGTGTATAGCAAATCCAGCGCCTGCCGCGGGGTCATATCGTCGACCTTGACCTTCGACAGCTCGTCGAGCACCGGGTGCGGCAGACTTGCGAACATATCGCTCTGCTGCGGGACTGCGGGCTTGCCGGGTTTGGCGCGCGGCTGCTCGTGCGGCAGGCTGGTGGTTTCCAGACGCTGCAAGTGTTCCTTGGCGCGGCTGATGACCTTGCCCGGCACGCCGGCCAGTTGCGCCACGGCCAGACCGTAGCTCTGGCTCGCAGGCCCTGGCAGTACGCGGTGCAGGAAAACGATCCGCTCGTTATGCTCAGTGGCGTTGAGGTGCACATTGCTCACCAGCGGTTCGCTTTCCGGCAGCACTGTCAGCTCGAAATAGTGCGTCGCGAACAGTGTATAAGCACGCAGTTGCGCCAGACATTCCGCCGCTGCCCAAGCCAGAGAAAGGCCGTCGAAGGTACTGGTGCCACGTCCGACTTCGTCCATCAGCACTAGGCTTTTGTCAGTGGCATTGTGCAGGATGTTTGCCGTTTCGCTCATTTCGACCATGAACGTCGAGCGTCCACCGGCCAGGTCGTCGCTGGAGCCGATACGGGTGAAGATCCGGTCGACCAACGACAGTTCGCAGCTGGCAGCGGGCACGAAACTGCCGATATGCGCCAGCAGTACAATCAGCGCCGTCTGACGCATATAGGTCGATTTACCGCCCATGTTCGGGCCGGTAATGACCAGCATGCGCGTGCTGTCGTCCAGCGCCAGGTCGTTGGCGACAAACGGGGTACTCAGTACCTGCTCTACGACCGGGTGACGGCCCTGCTCGATGCGCATGCAGGGTTCGGCAACGAACCGTGGGCAGTTGAGGTCCAGATTCAGCGCGCGCTCCGCAAGGTTGCTCAGCACGTCCAGCTCGGCCAGCGCCGCTGCCGTGTCCTGCAGCGGCGCTAGATGGCCGATCAGGTCTTCAAGCAGCGCTTCGTAGAGCATCTTTTCACGTGCCAGTGCGCGGCTTTTGGCCGACAACGCCTTGTCTTCGAATTCCTTGAGCTCGGGCGTGATAAAGCGCTCGGCCCCCTTGAGGGTCTGGCGGCGTATGTAATCAGCCGGGGCCTGCTCGGCCTGTTTGCTCGGCAGCTCGATGAAGTAGCCGTGTACGCGGTTGTAACCGACTTTCAGGTTGGCAAGACCGGTACGGGCCTTTTCGCGGGCTTCCAGATCGATCAGGAACTGACCGGCGTTTTCACTCAGCGATTGCAGATCATCCAGCTCAGCGTCGTAACCAGTCTTCAGAACACCGCCGTCGCGTATCACGGCAGGCGGATTGTCGATGATCGCGCGCTGCAGCAGATCAGCGAGTTCCGGATAGGTGCTGGCGGTCTGCGCAAGTTGTTGCAGGTGCGGCGCTTCAAGATCGGTCATCGCCTGTTGCAGTTCGGGCAGAGCGCTCAGGGCATCGCGCAGACGGGCAAGGTCTCGTGGTCGCGCATTACGCAGGCCGATACGCGCCAGAATCCGCTCGATGTCGCCGATTTCCTTGAGCTGCGGCTGCAGGTTCTCGAAGCGGTAGCGCTCCAGAAAGCAGGTAATGGACGTCTGGCGTGCCTGAAGAATCGTCAGGTCGCGCAACGGCCGGTTCAGCCAGCGGGTCAGCAGCCGCGTTCCCATCGCCGTCTGGCAACGGTCCATGACCGATTGCAGCGTATTGTCGCGGCCACCGGAAAGGTTGGTGTCCAGCTCAAGGTTGCGCCGACTGGCGGCGTCGAGGATTACCGCATCGTCGAGGCGTTCGTGGCGCAGGCTGCGCAAGTGGGGCAGGGCGGTACGCTGGGTTTCCTTGGCGTAGCTGAGCAGGCAGCCCGCAGCACCGATGGCGAGTGTCAGGTTTTCGCAACCAAAACCCTTCAGGTCCTGGGTTGAAAACTGCTGACACAGACTTTTATGGGCTGAGTCGCGCTCGAAATCCCACGGCGCACGACGTCGCGCACCACGGCGTTTTTCGGCAGGCAGACCTTGCGGCCAGTCGTCCGGAATCAACAGCTCGACCGGGTTGATGCGTTCAAGCTCGGCCAGCAGGTTCTCCCAGCCCTTGATCTCCAGCACACTGAAGTTGCCGCTGGTGATATCCAGCACGGCGAGGCCGAACAGGCGTTCGTCACCCAGTACGGCGGCAATCAGGTTATCCCTGCGCTCATCGAGCAAGGCCTCGTCGCTGATGGTTCCGGGCGTAATGATGCGGACCACCTGACGATCCACCGGGCCCTTGCTGGTGGCCGGGTCGCCGATCTGCTCGCAGATCACGACCGATTCGCCCAGCTTAACCAGTTTGGCCAGATAGCCTTCGGCGGCGTGATAAGGAATCCCGCACATGGGGATGCTCTGGCCTGCCGACTGACCGCGCGCGGTCAGGGTGATGTCCAGCAACTTGGCGGCTTTCTTCGCATCTTCGTAGAAGATCTCGTAGAAATCGCCCATGCGATAAAACATCAGTTGATCCAGGTGCTGGTTTTTGAGTTTCCAGTACTGCTGCATCATCGGAGTATGTGAGGACAGGTCGGAAATTGCTTTATTCATCAGTGGCTTAGGCAAGTTCTTGAGAGGAGTGAGGCAACCTTGAGGCATGACGGGTGGTCCCTCCTTGAATCGAGGGGCGTCTGCCGGGTATGTGCGATGGTCGCAAGGTTATCACGCTCAATCATGCGGTGCAGTTAGAGCGTACCTTCCGCTTATTGGTGACCGGGCGTTTCCTGACAGCCATCAACCTCGATTTGGCGTATAGACTTTCATCGCTGCTACTCGATAACCGGGCGGCACGCTATAAAAAAGGACTTTTATATGAAAAACAAACGAGCAAGGGATTCCGTCAACGGTCGCTTCATCCCGCTGGAAGAAGCCAGAAAAAGGCCGAGAGAAACGACGGTCGAAACGGTCAAAAAGCCGGAACGCAGGAAAGATGCGCGATAAACCGGCAATGGCAGACCCGCTTCAAGGCGGCTGCCTTGTCTCAGGAATCACTTTTACAGGCTTCCAGCATGAATGAGGACACCGTGGACGAGATAACCGGGCTGGCCAATACGCTTGGCAGGCTTCTCGGCGCAATGAACGCTCAAGTGACCACCGCCGAATCCTGCACAGGAGGCGGAATCGCCGAAGCGATCACACGCATCGCCGGCAGCTCGGCGTGGTTCGAAGCGGGTTATGTGACTTATTCAAATGCCCAGAAGACTCGGCAATTGGGCGTGCCCGAGGCACTGTTCGTAGAGGCCGGGGCGGTCAGCCAGCCTGTTGTCGAAGCCATGGTGCGAGGTGCGCAGCGTGAAAGCGGCGCGCGATTCGCCGTCGCAGTCAGCGGTGTTGCAGGGCCTGGCGGTG
The DNA here is from genome assembly GCF_032587875.1 of Pseudomonas syringae group sp. 243L2. NCBI lineage: Bacteria > Pseudomonadati > Pseudomonadota > Gammaproteobacteria > Pseudomonadales > Pseudomonadaceae > Pseudomonas > Pseudomonas syringae group sp. 243L2. Next base: position 263,923 of record NZ_JAWHPL010000010.1, on the reverse strand, counting down.
GTTCGCCGGATAAACCGGTCGGTACCGTATGGCTGTGTTGGGGCAAGGATGACGCGCTTGTCGCACAGCGTCGCCAGTTCGATGGCGACCGGGATCAGGTCCGTCGACAGACGGTCGAAGCCGCGCTGCAAGGGCTTATACAGCTTGCGCGTGGAGAAATGCCAAAACAGGGGTAGGCGCGCGCTCATCGCTGTGGAATAATACTGTCTACTTATACAGGTGTTGTGGCCATCAAGGCCCTAATTGAATTTGATTACGTGAGGACTTCAATGGACGACAACAAGAAGAAAGCCTTGGCTGCGGCCTTGGGTCAGATCGAGCGTCAGTTCGGTAAAGGTGCCGTGATGCGCATGGGCGACCATGATCGCCAGGCTATTCCTGCCATCTCCACCGGTTCGCTGGGTCTGGATATCGCACTGGGCATCGGCGGTCTGCCGAAAGGCCGGATCGTGGAAATCTACGGTCCAGAGTCTTCCGGTAAAACCACGCTGACGTTGTCGGTTATCGCGCAAGCCCAGAAAATGGGTGCTACCTGTGCGTTTGTCGACGCCGAGCACGCGCTTGATCCGGAATACGCCGGCAAACTGGGCGTCAATGTCGACGACCTGCTGGTTTCGCAGCCGGATACCGGTGAGCAGGCGCTTGAAATCACCGACATGCTGGTACGTTCCAACGCCATCGACGTCATCGTTGTCGACTCCGTTGCTGCGCTGGTGCCTAAGGCAGAGATCGAAGGCGAAATGGGCGATATGCACGTGGGTCTGCAGGCGCGTCTGATGTCGCAGGCACTGCGCAAGATCACCGGCAACATCAAGAACGCCAACTGCCTGGTGATCTTCATCAACCAGATCCGCATGAAAATCGGTGTGATGTTCGGCAGCCCGGAAACCACTACCGGTGGTAACGCTCTGAAGTTCTACGCTTCGGTACGTCTGGACATCCGCCGTACAGGCGCAGTGAAAGAAGGCGACGAGGTTGTCGGCAGCGAAACCCGCGTCAAGGTCGTGAAGAACAAGGTGGCTCCGCCATTCCGTCAGGCCGAGTTCCAGATTCTTTACGGCAAGGGTATCTACCTGAACGGCGAAATCGTTGATCTGGCCGTGCTGCATGGCTTTGTCGAGAAGTCCGGTGCCTGGTACAGCTACCAAGGCAGCAAGATCGGTCAGGGTAAAGCCAACTCGGCCAAGTTCCTGGCAGATAACCCGGAAATCTGCAAAGCGCTCGAGAAGCAGATTCGCGACAAGTTGCTCACCCCTGGTGTCGACACCAAAGCTGTCGGTTCCCGCGAAGCTGCCGTTGCTGATGATATGGCCGAAGCAGACGCTGATATCTGATAGTCATGCCTGTCGTACTTGATACACCTGTCGCCGTAAGGCGCACTGCAATGGATCTGCTCGCACGTCGCGAGCACGGTCGGGTCGAGCTGACGCGTAAATTGCGTCAGCGCGGCGCTCCCCCCGAGCTTATCGATGCAGCCCTTGATCGTCTGGTCGAGGAAGGTTTGCTCTCCGAGTCCCGTTACCTTGAAAGCTTCGTTTCTTATCGGGCACGTTCGGGCTATGGCCCTGTTCGTATTCGAGAAGAGCTGAATCAGCGTGGCTTGCAGCGGGCCGACATTGAGCAGGCGCTCAGGGAATGTGGTGTGGATTGGCAGGAGAAGCTTCACGAGCTCTGGCAGCGCAAGTTTGCCGGTGCTTTGCCTGTTGATGCTCGTGAGCGAGCCAGGCAGGGAAGGTTTCTGAGTTATCGCGGCTATCCGCTGGATATGATCGGCCGCTTGTTAAGCGGCCGTGGCGGGGATGACTGAGGTATCAGAGCGTTTTCTGTGGCGCTTGATCCTGCGCGCCATCTCTTGTCGCTGAGGCGTCCTCCCAGTTTTCCTGTTGATTGATGTAGTCCACCAGTTCACGAAGCCTGCCCTGATTGCGTCCTGTAAAGGTAAACGCAAGTCGTGTCAGGTGACTGAATTGAACTTCATCGTGCTCCTCGCCCTGATAGCTGTGCTGATGAAAGTTTTCATTGATACACAGATCGGCGAAAGCTTCCTGCATGTGCTCCAGAGCCTTCGCGCTGAGCGCGTGGCGCATGCGGATCACAAACTTGTTCTTCAGCCAGCGGCTGGAGTGGAAGTTGCCATAAAACTGGTTGATCTCTTCCACGGCGTCATCGGCGCTGTAGACCAGTCTCATCAGTTTCATATCGGCTGGCAGAATGTAGTGGTTGTCCTGCAACTGGTTTTTGATGAAGTCCAGTGCACCTTGCCAGAAGCTGCCGCCAGGGGTGTCCAGTAACACGACGGGCACCAGAGGGCTTTTGCCGGTCTGTATCAATGTAAGCACTTCCAGCGCTTCGTCCAGGGTTCCAAACCCGCCTGGACACAGCACCAGTGCGTCGGCTTCCTTGACGAAGAACAGCTTGCGTGTGAAGAAGAAGTGGAAAGGCAGCAGGTTTTCCGTGCCCTCCACCGTAGGGTTGGCGTGCTGCTCAAAGGGCAGGGTAATGTTGAACCCCAGGCTGTGTTTCAGACCTGCACCTGCGTGGGCTGCCGCCATGATGCCGCCACCTGCGCCGGTGATGACCATCATGTCCGAGCGGGCAAGCTTTTCGCCCAGCTCTCTGGCCTGTGCGTAAAGGGGGTGCTCTTGAGGGGTGCGAGCAGAGCCGAATACGGTGACTTTGCGGCGGCCCTTGAAGCGCTCGAGCACCCGAAAGGCTTTGTCCAGTTCGCGCAGGGTTTGCAGCGTTATCTTGACGTCCCAGCGATTGCGGTCGTCCTGGGCCATGCGCAACACCGTGAGCATCATGTCGCGATACAGCGGCAGGTTTCTGGTACCAGGAGCAACCTCGTTGATGTGCTCTTCAATTTTGCTGGTCAGGTCGAGCCCGTTGCTTTGAAAGTGTCGGGATAGAAGATCGTCAGGTACATACGGCATTCGGGGTTTATCCTCCTGCAGAATCAATGGCCCGGTGGGGCGTGTTGAATCGATGATGTCCCGGTTTGCAGAGAAAGGCTACCCATTCCCTGTTCATTGCCAGGGCGGATTCGTTGCAGGATGTCTTGAGCGTTGCTGAACTGACGCGCCTGAGGGACAGGCGCGCGGGGAGGGGGCTACGTGCCGGGGTGGCTTACTTTTTCGGCTTTACAGTGCAATCCGACGCCTGAAAGGTCTGGGTCGCAACCGGGCGGTTGGTCTTGTACTCGGTGAACTGATACTTGAGGACGGCTCCCTTGGTCATCAACTGGCGGAAACCGTTGTTGTGGCAAACGCTGTTGCCCAACTGGTTGCGCATCACGTCCGGGTTGGCGCGCATTTGCTGGGCCTGACCTTCGCGTACGCTCAAATGGTTGATCAATTCGTTGCCACTGACGGTATAGCCCTGATCGAGGATGTCTTCGTTGATCGCTCTTGGCGTGCCGACACTGCTTTCCTTAGCGACTTTTTCCAGCATCTTGCTGAGTTCGAACTCCTGTTTCGACGCCGCCTGGGCGCATAGCGGAGCAACGAGCAAAAGCGTAAGGGTGGGTACGATAAGGCGCAGCATTAAACTCTCCTGGTTAAGTGGCTGGCCGTTGGACCAGCGACTTCAAAGTGCGTTCCGGGCAGCCCGCCGATAACGCGGGTTGCAATGGCGCAGCAGTATAGAGCAGGAGTCTTCATCGGGCCTAGGGGCTGTACCCGTTTCAACACGGTCTCTCTGACACGGGAACAGCCCGAGGACCGAAAGCGGGTTGAAGTGCCGGTGCTCTGATAAACTGCGCGGACTTTAATCCTGCCGAGTCTTTGTGGTGTCGATGTATTCCCCCCGCAGGCGTGTCCTGTAATGAGTCATGCCGTTTCCCGTCTGCGCGACGAGCGTCTGGCCCGCAGTACCAAGCCCTTTATTGCTCGCGGCTCGCGCGCGCCGCGCTGTCCGGATTGCCGGGTTATCTCCAGTTATTGCCTGTGCGCGTGGCGACCTGCCGTGACTGCCGAGTCAGGCATGTGCCTGCTGATGTACGACACCGAGCCTTTGAAGCCGACCAACACCGGCTGGCTGATCGCCGATGTCATCAAGGACACCTATGCCTTCGGCTGGTCGCGAATAGATGTCGACGAGCAATTGCTCGCCTTGCTGGACGATCCGCAGTGGCAGCCGTATATCGTTTTTCCCGGTGAATTCGTTGCCGAGGAGCGTGTGGTCAATAAGGTGTCGCGCATGGATGGCAAGCGCCCACTGTTCATTCTGCTGGATGCTACCTGGACCGAAGCGCGCAAGATGTTCCGCAAAAGCCCATATCTGGAAAGGTTTCCGGTGTTGACGCTGGAGCCCGAGCAGATCTCGCGTTACCGTTTGCGCCGCTCAAGGCGCGACGACCACTTCTGTACTGCCGAAGTCGCCGCGCTTTGTCTGGAACTGGCCGGGGACACCTGCGCCAGTGGCGTACTGGATGCTTATCTGGACGTGTTCAGCGCTCATTATCTGGGCGCCAAGTACCTCAAGCCGATAGACCCCGACGACGCGGCCCACACTCATTTGAAGGCTTTTATTTGAAGGCTTTCTATCACGCAGTGTTGCGGATCTGCCCTGTATGGGCTAATTGCCATCCATGTTCTCGGGCAATAACGCTTCGCGCTTGACCGTCATGGTCTTGCTGGGCATGCTTGGCGCCGCCTGGAAGCCGATTCATCTTGTCTGGTGTGGCACCGACGCTCTTTTCGGGTTGTCGCGATGCGCATTCGCCAGTCTTGCTGGGTGGCCGATTCTGTCGGCCCTCACTATAAAAACAGGATCACTACATGACCTACGACATCCTGATCGCTGATGATCATCCCCTGTTTCGCAGTGCGCTGCATCAGGCGCTGAGCATTGGCCTGGGGCCTGAAGCGCGGCTCGTCGAGGCAGAAAGCATTGCCCAGCTTGAATCCCGTCTGGGAGAGAAGGCTGATTGGGATCTGGTTCTGCTGGACCTGAACATGCCAGGGGCTTATGGCTTCTCCGGGCTGGTCCTGTTGCGCGGCCAATATCCGCAGATACCGGTGGTGATGGTTTCGGCTCAGGAAGAGGCGTCGATAGTGGTGCGTTCCAGAGAGTTTGGTGCCAGCGGGTTCATTCCTAAATCCAGCCCCCTTGAAGTCATTCAGCAGGCGGTGCGCACCGTGCTCGATGGCGACGTCTGGTGGCCGCCGCAGGTCAATGAAGTGATCAGTGTTTCGGATGAAGCGAAGGCTGCAAGCGCTGGCCTTGCCAGCCTCACGCCCCAGCAGTTTCGAGTATTGACGATGGTCTGTGAGGGGCTGCTGAACAAGCAGATTGCCTCAGAACTCAGCGTCTCCGAAGCCACTATCAAGGCGCACGTCACGGCGATTTTCCGCAAGCTTGGCGTACGCACGCGAACTCAGGCAGCGTTGTTGTTACAGCAGCTTGAGTCCATCTCGTCCAGTTAACGGTGTTCAGGTTGCGAGCATTCACGCTTTTTTGACCTTTAGTGCCTTAGCTTTCCTCATCTTTTTTACACAGCAGCCTTTCTATGTCGCCCTTCAAAGGCCAAACCGGTCTAAAACGTATCCTCAATGCCGCAGGCTATTCTCTGGACGGTCTGTCAGCTGCTTTCAAAGGCGAAGCCGCTTTCCGCCAGCTGGTACTGCTTAACGTGGTGTTGGTCCCGCTATCGTTTTTCCTGCACGTCAGCAAGGCCGAGCATGCCTTGCTGGTCGCTGTTTGCCTGCTGGCCCTGATTGTAGAATTGCTCAACTCAGCTGTAGAGGCTGCCATCGACCGAATCTCTCTGGACCTGCACCCGTTGTCCAAGAACGCCAAGGACATGGGCAGCGCTGCCCAGTTCATCGCCTTGAGCATGATCGCTCTGGTGTGGGGCATTGTGCTGCTGGGTTAGGGCTTGTTCAATACAGGCTTGGCAGCACTATCTCGTCGCTGCGCTTCACTCCGGCGGTGAACGCGCGGCACAGTTCGAGGAATTCGCGCATGGCTGACGTCTGATATTTCTGTTTGTGCCAGATGAAATAGAACTGACGCGCCAGATCCAGCTCAGGTGTGGCCAGTTCCACCAGATTGCCGCGACGAAATGAGTCGCGTAGCGCCAGTCTGGAAATGCAGCCAATGCCCAGTCCGGATTCCACTGCCCGCTTGATGGCTTCGGTGTGTTCCAGCTCCAGTCGGACATTCAACCCGTTGCGGTGGTGGCGCATGGCCTGATCGAACGTCAAACGCGTGCCTGAACCTTGTTCTCGCAGGATCCAGGCTTCATGGGTCAGTTCTTCCAGCGTTACATGGGCGCGTTTGGCCAGTGGATGCTGTGGAGCACAGAACACCACAAGTTCGTCTTCGACCCAGGACTGCACTTCGATGTCCGGGTGGCTGCAATCGCCTTCGATCAAGCCCAGATCAATCTCGTAGTGGGCAACCTGTTGCACGATATGCGCGGTGTTCTGGACGTGCAGTTTGACCTGGCTTTCCGGGTGACGCTGCATGTAGCCGCCGATCAGCAGGGTCGCCAGATAATTGCCAATCGTCAGTGTGGCCCCGACTGCCAGCGAGCCAAAGCCTGATTTACCGTTCAGCAGGTCTTCGATTTCCTTTGCCTGATCCAGTAGAGCGACGGCCTGCGGCAGTAATTGCCTGCCCGTGGCGTTAAGGCTTAGCCGCTTGCCGGCGCGGTCAAACAGCTGGCAGCTCGATTGGCGCTCCAGCTCGGTGATGGAGGTGCTGGCAGCCGACTGCGAAAGCGAAAGCAGCACGGCTGCTTTGGAGACGCTTTCCTGCCGGGCGACGGCAACGAACACTTGGAGCTGGCGGAGAGTAAATCGCATATCTATATAACCGATAACCTATATCTTGATAATTCATTTAACAGATATTGTGTCTGCCACTAGAATGTCGCGCAATAGCGCAGTGCTTCTGCGCGCACTATTTTTTCAGGAGTCTTCACGTACATGAGCAACATGAACCACGAGCGTGTCCTCAGCGTCCACCATTGGAACGACACCCTCTTCAGTTTCAAGTGCACCCGCGATCCTGGTTTGCGTTTCGAGAACGGTCAGTTCGTCATGATCGGTCTGCAGCAGCCAAACGGTCGTCCGCTCATGCGCGCCTACTCGATTGCCAGCCCGAACTGGGAAGAGCATCTGGAATTTTTCAGCATCAAGGTGCCGGACGGTCCCCTGACCTCGCAGTTGCAGCACCTCAAGGAAGGCGATGAAATCATCATCAGCAAAAAGCCTACGGGTACGCTGGTGCTGGACGACCTCAAGCCGGGCAAACATCTTTACCTGTTGAGCACGGGTACTGGCCTGGCGCCGTTCATGAGCGTGATTCAGGACCCTGAAACCTACGAGCGTTTCGAGAAAGTCATCCTGTGCCACGGCGTGCGTTACGTGAACGAAGTCGCCTATCGCGAATTCATCACCGAGCATCTGCCGCAGAACGAGTTTTTCGGTGAAGCGCTGCGTGACAAGCTGATCTACTACCCGACTGTCACCCGCGAGCCGTTCGAGAACGAAGGCCGCCTGACCGACCTGATGCGCAGTGGCAAACTGTTCAGCGATATCGGCTTGCCACCGATCAACCCACAGGACGACCGCGCCATGTTGTGCGGTAGCCCGAGCATGCTCGACGAGACCAGCGAAGTGCTCAACAGCTTTGGTCTGACCGTTTCGCCACGCATGCGTGAGCCCGGCGACTATCTGATCGAGCGTGCATTCGTCGAGAAGTAAGTTGGCCTTACAAAACCCGCCTCATCCCTGAAGGGATCAGGCGGGTTTTTATTGCTCGGGATTTGTCGCTGGCATCCCTTCAGGCCAGCAGGACTTCAAGCACGCAAATCACACCGGCCTGCGGGTAGTGCCAGCGTACGTCCAGATCCCAGAATTGAGCGCCGTAGCGGCGTTCCGGCGTCGGTAGCTGATAGGCCGGGCGCGGGTCCTGCGCCAGGCATTGCTCGATCAGCTCGACCAGCGGCTCACTCAGGCGTAGTGCGTGTTCGCGAGCCTGCCGCAGGGCGGCGTCCTGCCACTGCACCGGTACCAGGGCCGGCGCAGCGCTGGCGATGTGGTTGGTCGCCTCGGCGATTGCATCGGCGTAGGGTACGTATGGCTTGATGTCCAGCACTGGTGTGCCATCCAGCAAGTCGATGCCGGACAGCCACAGGCGACCGGCTTCGACTTTGTCCAGCCTGACCACCGACTGGCCGATGCCATTGGGGCGATGCGTCGCGCGCGTGGCAAATACCCCCATCGACTGGTTGCCGCCCAGACGCGGAGGGCGAACCTTCAGGCGCGGCTTGTCTTCCAGCGCCATATGGAACAGAAACAGCAGCCAGACATGACTGACCTCTTCCAGCCCTTGAACAGCCTCACCCTGATCGAAAGGCGCCACCAGCTCCAGCACTCCACGTGCTGCCGGGGCCAGCTGTGGCTGGCGGGGGATGGCGAATTTCTCCTTGAAACAGGAGCGTACGAATCCGACAGGGGAGACGTTGTAACTCATGGTGCCGACCGGTTCAGCCACGCACGCGCAGGGTCAGACCCTTGAGGAAATTGCGTAGCAGTTGATCGCCACAGGCGCGGTAGTTGGTGTGCCCGACCTTGCGGAACAGTGCGCTCAGCTCTGGCTTGGAAACCGGAAATTCTGCGGATTTCAGGATGGCATGCATGTCGTCTTCTTTCAGTTCGAAGGCCACGCGCAGTTTCTTCAGAACAATGTTGTTGGTAATCGGCAGATCAATCGGCTGCGGCGGACGGCTTTCGTCCTTGCCACGTTTGAAGTAGACCAGGCCATCGAGAAAATGCGCCATGATTTCATCGCTGCAATCCAGATAGCCCTCTTCTTCCTCTTTCTTCATGAAAGCGATGACATCGCTTTTGGACACTTCAAAACCGGTCAGACCGATGATTTCGACAACCTTGCTGTCGCTGATATCGAGCATGTAGCGCACGCTGCGCAGTACGTCGTTGTTCATCATGAGGCGTGTTTCCTGATAAGTCGTATGGCGGCGCGTGACGATGGTCATGCGCGCGGTAATAAGGTCGGGTGCCGAGGGAGTTAAAACTTTTCCTTGGTCGTCATGTAGCGCCACTGGCCTTCGGGCAGTTTGCCCATGGACACGCCGCCGATGCGGATGCGACGAATGGCGACGATCTTCAGGCCAACGGCTTCACACAACAGGGCAATGATGCCGGGCTGCGGGTTTTTCATTGCAAAGCGCAGGCGGTTCTCGTTCTGCCAGCTGGCCTTTACGGCGGGCAGTTCCTTGCCTTTGTAGGTCAGGCCGTGATTCAGCCGGTTCAGGCCATGAGCAACCATTTCGCCCGAGATTTCCACCACGTATTCCTGCTCGATCTTGCTGCGGTCATCGGTGAGCTTGCGCAGGATTTTCCAGTCCTGGCTGAACACCATCAAGCCGCTGGCGTTGGCTTGCAGGCTTGAAATCGCCTCAAGGCGCATGAAGTGGCCCTTGAGCGGACGCTTGCTGTAGCTGTGCTCGACCGAGAGCGTGCCCGGCGTGATCATCTGCAAAGCCTCTTCGGCGCTTGCCGAGGCAGGTTTGTGCAGGATTATCGTGACCGGTTCAGGGGAGTCGGCCTTGGCATCCGGGCTGAGCTCGATTTTCTGGGTGCTGACCTTGAAGTGCGGCTCTTCGATGACCACGCCGTCCACAGTAACCCAGCCACCCTCGATAAACAGTTCGGCCTCCCGGCGGGAGCAACCGACCAGCTCGATAAGGCGTTTGGAAAGGCGAATGGGGTCTGTCATGAAGAAAAGCCGTTTACTGATGGGAAAGGTGCCATTGTAACCGCCTCACGCTGGTTAATCGCGGCAACATTGCATTTGCGCTGTAATCGATGTCAGTTACGACGGGTCAGGCGCATTCTGAGCATCGGATAGGGCTGACCCAAACCGTCGACTTCGGAACGGCTGACAACGTCGAAACCATGCCGGAGGTAAAACCCCAGTGCCTGAGTGTTCTGCTCGTTGACGTCCAGTTCACGGATGTCGAAGTGCTCGATTGCGTGGGTCAGCAGCTGCGTGCCCAGCTTTTTCCCGCGATGGTTGGGGTCGATGAACAGAATATCCAGTCGGTTTTTGTTCACGCCCGCGAAGCCCGTGATGTTGAGCTGCTCATCCCGGGTGCAGAACAGCGTCACGCTGTCCAGATACTGTGTCAGCAACCCCTTGAGCCTGATGATGTAGGCGTCCGGTAGAAAGTCATGGGTGGCGCGCACCGAGCGCTCCCACACCTCGCTCATCTCCGGGTAATCGTTGGTGTCCGGGGTATATAACCGCATCTCGCGTTCTCCTTTCGGCCAGTCTTGCATAGACAACGGCCAGAGACGAAAAAGCCCTGCCGGTTCAAGGGCAGGGCTTTCGGTTACGGCAAGGGGCTGTGCTTACAGCATCTCGGCCCATAGGTCGTATTCGTCAGCATCGGTCACGCGGCACATGATCTTGTCGCCTGGCTGAACGGTGCTGCCCTCTTCCAGACCGATGAACACGTTGCCGTCGATTTCCGGAGCATCGAAGAAGCAGCGGCCTACGGCGCCACGATCATCGACTTCGTCGATCAGTACTTCGATTTCCTTGCCGATCTTCATTTGCAGGCGCGCAGCGCTGATTGCCTGTTGATGAGCCATGAAGCGATCCCAGCGGTCCTGCTTGACGTCATCCGGCACGATGGCCGCATCCAGCAGATTGGCAGGAGCACCTTCAACCGGCGAATACTGGAAGCAGCCGACGCGGTCCAGTTGGGCTTCGGTCAGCCAGTCCAGCAGGTACTGGAAGTCTTCTTCGGTCTCACCGGGAAAGCCGACGATGAATGTCGAGCGGATAATCAGATCAGGACACTGCTCGCGCCAGTTCTTGATGCGTGCCAGTGTCTTGTCTTCAAAGGCTGGCCGCTTCATCAGCTTGAGGATTTTCGGGCTGGCGTGCTGGAACGGGATGTCCAGGTACGGCAGGATCTTGCCAGCAGCCATCAGCGGAATCAGTTCGTCGACGTGCGGGTACGGGTAAACGTAATGCAGGCGAACCCAGACGCCCATCGAACCCAGCGCCTGACACAGCTCTGTCATGCGGGTCTTGACCGGCTGGCCGTCCCAGAACCCGGTGCGGTATTTGACGTCAACGCCATAGGCGCTGGTGTCCTGGGAAATAACCAGCAGCTCCTTCACGCCGGATTTGACCAGACGCTTGGCCTCATCGAGTACATCGCCAACCGGACGGCTGACCAGCTTGCCGCGCATCGACGGGATGATGCAGAAGCTGCAGCTATGGTTGCAGCCTTCGGAAATTTTCAGATACGCGTAGTGGCGCGGGGTCAGCTTGACGCCTTGCGGTGGCACCAGGTCGATCAGCGGATTGTGGTCCTTGCGGGGCGGCACGACATCGTGCACTGCGTTGACCACTTGTTCGTACTGCTGCGGGCCGGTCACCGACAGCACGCTGGGGTGCACATCGCGAATGACATTTGCGTCAACGCCCATGCAGCCGGTCACGATGACCTTGCCGTTTTCCTTGATTGCTTCGCCGATCACTTCCAGCGACTCGGCCTTGGCGGTGTCGATGAAGCCGCAGGTATTGACCACGACCACGTCGGCATCCTCGTAGGTCGCAACGACTTCGTAACCTTCCATGCGCAGCTGGGTCAGGATGCGTTCGGAATCAACGAGTGCCTTCGGGCAACCCAGTGAAACGAATCCGACCTTTGGGGCGGACGGCGTGGTGACGGTGGACATGGCAAACCTCGGCGTGAAGGGCACCCGAACGCGAAGCGCAGGCGCTGACTGGGCGCTTGCTGCGCCTCTGATCAAAAAGTGCGCAATTCTAGCGGTGAGCGGGCGCGATGACCAGCGTTTGGATGAGAATTGCGACGTATGTCAGGCGAGGGGAGGATTTATGCTCAAAGAGCGCTTGGCTGTTGCGCGAGCCTGCATACTTTGTCTGCGCAATTGTCGGGTTCGGGAGGGAGGCGCATTGGTTGAGACCTTCAGGATATGCAGGACGTATCTGGCTACGCTCTCGGCCGCGAGTTGAAGTCGTATTTGCCTGAAGGCTGTTCCGTTTCATCAGAGGCGCACTGATGAAACGGGAGCCATCGCCATAAGGATCTAGCCTCGGGCCGATTGACCTGTCAACCCCGCGGCTCGTGCATCGGGCACCCATTGTGCTGACTGCGAAAGCCCGCCGAGTGTTCGTAGGCAGGTTTGCGCACTCGCATCACTCCGCCCAGCGGACGGTGCGCCTCAAGACCATGCCATGGGCTGAATGACATGCCTTCATCGATTTCCTGAATGCTTTGCTCTGACCACGAGGATTGGCGGGGGACATCGATTCGAGCGACTGCCACGTAGGGGCTGAGGTCTTCCGGCCAGATCGCCGACGCATCCTCTACCGGCATCTTCTCCAGGTCAGTGGCCAGCTGGATACGAACCTCCCAGCTGGCATCGTTTTCGAGGAAAAACGCTTTGACTGCCTCACGCAGGCCATCCGGCTTGTCTTTCAGGTCCACAGCCTCGTCGGTCAGCGCCATCAACTCTGCGGAAATGGGGACTACGCTCAGCTTGGCGTAGTAGGGCCCGTACAGAAAAGGTACGACGGTGTAGAACGTCTCGCCGAGAATATGAGTCATCGGGTGCCCGCCGAGACTTCTCAGTGTGCCACTCTCGCCCCCGGCAGACTCGATAGCGGACTCGATACCGCGAAGGACTGCAGACAGTGCCTTCTTCATGCCCGGTGCTTTGTCAGTTGTTTTGGCCAATAACTTCAAGGTTTTCAAAAAAGCCTTGGGGTCCTTGGCAGTAAAGGCCTTGGCGTTCTGCATGACGAAATCCTGGGTCGATGCGTCGGCGCTGCCGGGCAAGCGCGTGCCTTCGATACCCACAAGTTTGATCGCCAGCCCCCTGGGCGTTGAGACCTTGTCGTCAAGAATATCCCCCGGGTTGGTTGAGAACCGCATGAAGAGCGGGAAATTTCCAGGTTTCGCAAACGCGCCTTGAGCCAGCGGCTCGGGCAGGTCGTCATAGACCTGAATCTGCCCGCGAAGTAACCCGTGTGCCTTGGCATGCACACTGCGAATGGCGTGCCCGGTGTCTTGCAGAGTGGTTTCAAGAATGGAATGCATGGCTTCCACCAGCTCTTTGCTGGTTTGCGGCTCATCGTCGGGGACGACTTCAAATGAGGGCTGGAAGCGTAATGGCTGAACAGTCAGATTTCTTGTTGTCATCAGGGCATCTCGGTCAGAGGAATCAGGGTGCCCGGGCGTCGATGCGGTTCTTGATGACCTTTCAGGCGGCAGGCTTAAGTAATGACCGGCCGGTATTTGCGTCGTTCAATGATAAATATCTCCCCCGTAAACTGCCTGAAAGACGGGGCGCGCTGGCCTGATCATTTTCGCCGTTTGCGTTTCACCAAGAATTACAACGAGTGCTGCGTTATGCTTCGCGCCATCGCGCCGAGGCATGTCAATGTCTGGCTGAATCTGAATTGTTACGCGTTGTGATGTTCTCAGTGTTGAACCTCATGTCTGGTTTCCGGGAGTAGTGGATGAGTCAAACAAACAGTCATGGGGAGGCCGCAGGCACTGCCAAGCCTATCGGGTTGCTGATCGCGGCAGTGGGGGTGGTTTATGGCGACATCGGAACAAGCCCGCTGTACACCCTCAAGGAAGTGTTTCAGGGCGGTTACGGCGTGGAAGTCACGCATGACGCGATACTCGGGGTGTTGTCACTGATCTTCTGGTCGCTGATCTGGGTTGTTTCGTTCAAGTACATGGCGTTTGTTCTGCGTGCTGACAACCAGGGCGAGGGCGGCATCATGGCGTTGATGGCACTGGCGCGTCGAGCATCGGCCAAACACCCCAAACTGCAAATGATGATGGTGGTGTTCGGGTTGTTCGGTGCTGCGCTGTTCTACGGTGACAGCATGATCACCCCGGCAGTCTCGGTATTGTCGGCGATGGAAGGGCTGGAACTGGCCTTCGATGGCCTTGATCACTGGATCGTGCCCATGGCGCTGATCGTGCTGGTGGGGCTGTTTCTGATTCAGCGCCACGGCACGGCACGCATCGGCGTGCTGTTCGGCCCGGTGATGGTGACCTGGTTTCTGGTGCTCGGCGCGCTGGGCGTTTACGGCATCATGCAGTCGCCGGAAGTGCTCAAAGCGGTCAATCCGGCCTGGGGTGTGAATTTCTTCATCATTCATCCGGGCATTGGTGTGGCCATTCTGGGTGCTGTGGTGCTCGCCCTGACGGGGGCCGAGGCGCTGTATGCCGACATGGGTCACTTTGGCCGCAAGCCGATTTCACGTGCCTGGTTCATCCTCGTGCTGCCTGCGTTGCTGCTCAACTATTTCGGTCAGGGTGCGCTGGTGCTGGGCAATCCTGAAACGGTTCGTAACCCGTTCTACCTGCTGGCGCCGGGCTGGGCGCTGCTGCCACTGATCGGTCTGTCGACGATGGCAACCATCATTGCCTCGCAAGCGGTGATCTCCGGCGCCTTCTCGATGACGCTGCAGGCGATCCAGTTGGGCTACATTCCGCGCATGCACATCCAGCACACCTCCAGCGACGCGCAAGGCCAGATCTATATCGGTGCCGTCAACTGGGCGCTGATGGCGGGCGTGATTCTGCTGGTGATCGGCTTCGAATCGTCTGGCGCGCTGGCGTCCGCCTACGGCGTGGCGGTGACCGGGACCATGCTCTGCACCACCATTCTGGTGTCGACCGTCATGCTGATGCTCTGGAAATGGCCGCCATTGCTGGCCGTTCCATTGCTGATCTGCCTGCTGCTGGTGGACGGTCTGTTCTTCGCGGCCAACGTGCCGAAGATCTTCCAGGGCGGGGCCTTCCCGGTGCTGGCGGGTGCGGTGCTGTTTATCCTCATGACTACCTGGAAGCGCGGCAAGCAATTGCTCGCTGAGCGAATCGACGAGGGCGGCCTGCCATTGCCGATCTTCATCGGCAGTATTCGCGTCCAGCCGCCGCATCGCGTGCAGGGCACGGCGGTGTTCCTGACCGCACGTTCGGATGCCGTACCTCATGCGCTACTGCATAACATGCTGCACAACCAGGTACTGCACGAGCAAGTAGTGTTGCTGACTGTGGTGTACGAGGACTCACCGCGTGTGCCTGCCGCTCAGCGTTTCGAAGTGGAGTGCTATGGCGAAGGCTTCTATAGGGTGATCCTGCACTTCGGCTTTATCGATGAGCCCGATGTGCCGGCTGCGCTGGCCTTGTGTCACTTGCCGGAGCTGGACTTCAGTCCGATGCGCACCACGTACTTCCTCAGCCGCGAGACGGTGATCCCGTCCAAGATGGATGGCATGGCGCGCTGGCGTGAGGCGCTGTTCGCGTTCATGCTCAAGAATGCCAACGGCAACCTGCGCTTCTTCAAGCTGCCGTTCAATCGGGTGATCGAGCTGGGTACGCAAGTAGAGATGTAAGCGTTCGCCGGCAAGGCTGGCAGCGTGGATAAAAAAAAACCGGCGACCTCACGGTGCCGGGATTTTTTATGCCGTTCAGACTTCTATCTGGCGGCGCTTACTGAGCGGTAGCCTTGCCCTGACGCTTGTTGATGGCGTCGATCAGGCGCTTGGCCAGTGCCGGATAGTCTTCATCGAAGTGGTGACCTCCAGGCAACTGAACGGACTCGCCGACTGCGGTAGGGTCGGTGCAACCGCTGTCTTTCTTCTCTTCGACACCATAAACACAGAACACCTTGGCGGCTGGCAGCTTGGCCATCTCCTGTCCGGTGGTGGCTTCCTTGCCTGCGTTGCCGAGCCAGCCGTCGACGTGAATCTCGAAGCTGCCAGTACGGGCGAAGGCCAGCAGAATGATCGCGTCGACCCGATTCTGATCATCCGCAGCCAGGCGGTTGTAGATCGCGGGCATCACGTCCGCGCCGAACGAGTAGCCAGCCAGGATGAAGCGCTTGGTGCCCCATTTCTGACGGTAGTGGTTCATCAGGTCGGTAAGGTCGACAGCGGTCTGCTCCGGTGTCTTGTGCTCCCAGTAGTAGCGCAACACGTCGATGCCCACCACCGGATAGCCCATCTTGGCCATGTCGCCTGCCACGACCTTGTCCAGATCGCGCCAGCCGCCGTCACCGGACATGAACAGTGTCACGGTATCGGAAGGCTGGCTGGCCGGGACTTCGACGACCGGGATGCCCAGGCCGCCACTGTCGTTTTCACCGAGTAACAGGTGGCGCAGCTCGGTGTTGAGCACCTGAGGCAGCGGAATGTCGTAGTCGCTGATGCTGGTGTCGGCATTGGTCTGGTCACGCACGAACGCTGCACTCGGATCATCCGGGGCGTCGTTCCAGGCGGCCAGCCAGTGTCCGTGCGGAGCTTTTTGCGGCAGCGGCACGTCGCAGATCTGCGGCGGTTTCTCGTCTTCCTCCAGAACAGGCGGCGGATTCGAAACATGCTCCAGCGCAAACCCGACGGAAATGGCCTGCGCCTTGTCGTCGGTCTGCTCGGCCAGCCAGCGCCACGCCAGAGTTGCGCCAGGGCCTATGCCACCGACAACCTTCGCGGGGCCGTCAAGCTTCGCCAGGGCTTCCTGAAAGGTTTTCTGTTGCAGGACGCAGTCGTCCTTGGGCAATACCACCTGAATGATGCGTGCCGAAGCGTCCTTGCTGATCGCCAGCAACTGCTTGTCGGTTAGCATTTCTTCAGCGGTGACGGCCAGCGCAATGCGGGTCTTGATGCTGGTGGCCGGTGTCACGCTGGTCAGTGGCGCGCCACCGTCAAGGTTCAAGTGTTCCAGCGATGCGGGCGGGGCAGGGCGGTTCCAGATCCATATTCCCAGTGCCACGACTAAAAGAACAATTACCAGAGCTGCAAGCAAAAGGCGCCAGGAGCGTCGAATCATCAGCGTTTCACCAATCCAGTCAGGCCGCCCGCAATCAGGGCGGCGGTGTCAGCCAGTGCCACGAGCGGATCAAGTCCGGCAGGCACGGCCATATAACGAGGTTCCCAGTCGGGCTGGAACTTGTCCTTGAAGCGACGCAGCCCCTGGAAGTTGTACAGTTGCTCGCCACGACGAAAGATCATCGAACCCAGGCGCTGAGTGATCGGCGCGCCACGTCGTGGCTGCAGCCCCGACAAAGGCACCATTCCCAGGCTGAATCGCGCATAACCCTGCGCTTTATAATGCAGAATCAGGCCGACCATCATGAATTCCATGGTCAGCTTGGGGGCGTCCGGGTGAGAGCGCATCAGGTCCAGACTGGCCAGTTCCGGGCTGGTGGTTTCCAGCAGGTTGGAAAACGCGACCGGTTTGCCCTGGAAGTGCACGATGGCAATACGGAAATACTTGAGGTACTCAGTGCTGAAGCGGCCCAGCGAGAAGCCTTTTTCGCGGACATTCTTGCCGGTTAGCCAGGCATCGGAAATCACTTTCAGCTCATCGATAGGCGCTTGGCCCGGCTCGTAGATTTCCAGCGAAAGCCCATCGCGGCCACCTCGGTTCCAGGTGTAACGCAGGTCTTTCATTTCCTTGCCTTTGGCGTCGATATCGAAGCGTCGCAGATCAACGCGCGCTTCCTCGCCCAGCTTGATGGCGGTGAGGCCGATGTCCATGTAGAACGGCAGGTTTTCCGCGCGCACCTGGTAGAACACCGGGCGAGCATGGTGCACGTCGCACAGGTCGCGGAACTGCCAGATCAGCTCGGCACGCTGCTGGGTCGGGCCAATCGGGTCGTAAAGCGCTACCAGACTGCGGCCGCGATGCGAGTACATCAGGAATGCATTACCGGCCGGATGAAACAGGATCGCCTTATCGCCGGTCAGCACTAGGCCGCCATCCGGCTGTTTGGATGCCTTGAGGATCTCGGCTGCCTTGTCCAGATCTGCCGCGTCGGGCAGTTTGATGACTGGTCTGGCAGTACGCAGCAACCAGGTCAGCGAGACCACCACCAACAGCACCGCGCTACCAAGGGCCGAGCGCAGGCCGCGTGGTGCGTCTGCATCAAGGGTGAACTGCCACCACAACTGATGGCTGTAAGGCACGTCCTGATAGGCGAACAGCAGCAGCCAGATTGAGGCACCGACCACACAAATGCTGGCAATCAGGTAGACCGGCGAGAACGGCAGCTCCAGCAGGCGGCTTGGGCGGTAGAACGAACGGCGGAACGTGAGCAGCAGGCAGGCGGTCAGCAGCAGCATGCTGGCCTCTTCCCAGTCGAAGCCCTTGAGTATCGACAGCACTGCACCGACCAGCAGCAAAATAGAGGTCAGCATCCAGGCCGCAGACAGCCGACGACGCAGGCCCTGGGCAAGCAGCAGGCACAGCACGCCCACAAGACTTGCTCCGAAGTGCGACGCGTCGATCAGTCGATGCGGGATCATAAAGCCGACGTTTTCCAGTCGGGTATCGATTTCAGGGGTGGCACCAGAGAAGAGCAGCACCACCCCCGACAAGAAAACCAGTAGGGCCAGAATCGGTGCCGCCAGCCCCGAGGCAACGCGCATGGCTTGCTTGGTCGGCAGCAGGCGCTGGGCTTCGGTAAACAGCAGGGTAAGGCAGGCCAGCAGCAGCGGCAGGATCACGTAGATCAAGCGGTAAAGTAGCAGCGCGGCGGCTAGCGGGGCGGCACCCAGTTCGTTGGCAAAGGCTGCGAGCAGAATGGCCTCGAACACGCCGACGCCGCCAGGCACATGGCTAAGTACGCCAGCAGCGAGCGCCAGCAGATAAATAAGGATGAACGCACCGAGAGGCGGCGCGTGCGGCAGCAGCAGGTACAACACCATCGCCGCAGCAGCGACGTCCAGCGCGGTAATCACCAGCTGGATCAGCGTCAGCTTCAAGTCTGGAAGGCGCAACGTGCGGCGACCGAGACGAACCAGAATATTGTGCGGAATGTCCTGTTCCGGCAGGCGGCGACGGTAGACGAACACCGCCAGCAGCAGGCTGCCAATCAACACTGCTGTGGCGACTACAGCCAGCGCGTCGACGGGAAGCTTGAGTGCCAGTGACGCGCCTGACAGGTTGCTCAGCGTGGCCAGTGCCGCCAGTGGCGGCAACGCACAGCCTAGCGAAAGGCTGGCGAATACGGTCATGCGGGCGATTTCGATTGCCCCCACGCCATAGCGTGAGTACAGGCGATAGCGTACCGATCCGCCGGACAGCATCGACAGGCCGACCGCATTGCCGATGGCAAACGAGGTGAAGCCGCCGAGAAGCAGCGTCTTGATGGGCAGATCGACATTGGCATAGCGACTGGCGGACAGTTCATAGCCCATCAAAATGACATAACCGACTATTGCTGCGAGCAGCGCGCCGCCCAGAGCGGGCAGGGGCACTGCGAACAGTGAGTCGTGCAGCGCATACCAGTCCATTTCGACCAGCATGTGGCGGCAGGCAATAAGGGCCAGGCTGAACAACAGCAGCATCACCGCCAGCCCGATAGGCTGCCGGTATTTGCTTAGCAGTTCACGCCAGTTCTGGCGTGGCGGGCTGCCGGGTTGTTCTGCATCAACGGTTTCATTGGAATCGGACATGTTGTCGCGCATCAATCACTCCTTGGATCGTGCGCGACAGGATGGAGGTATGCAGCCAAGTTACCAATCCCTACGCAGAAAATATTTCAGGATGTTAGCGCGTCAACGTCTAACGAGCGAATAGCGAATCCGGCCAGGCGATGCTGTTCAGCCGAGGTTCAGTCGTGATTCAGCTTAGTAACACCTATCGGCAGCGCATGCAAAAACTGTCGTCAATGAAAGCATTACGTTACAGATGTGATGATAGGGTTTCAAAGGGCTTGGAAAATAGTCTTTTTTCTCAGGCAGTTAGCGGTCGCCTGAAATGTTTTTTCACCGGAAACAAAAAAGGCCACTCTTTCGAGTAGCCTTTCTTGATGTTTGGTTGCGGGAGCCGGATTTGAACCGACGACCTTCGGGTTATGAGCCCGACGAGCTACCAGACTGCTCCATCCCGCGTCTGTGTGGCGGCATTCTACAGCCGAACGCTGAAGTGTCAACCCTTAATCTTGAAAGCAGGCAAATGAGTAGCAGATTGTGCACCTTTGCCAATGATGCTGCCTTTTTTGCGCCTCAATGTGAAAGCGCTGATCAGGCTGCAATGAAGGGGTGTCAGTGGCAGGGCATGAGAAGGTACTTTTAACGCAGGCACAAAAAAGGCCACTCTTTCGAGTAGCCTTTTTTGATGTTTGGTTGCGGGAGCCGGATTTGAACCGACGACCTTCGGGTTATGAGCCCGACGAGCTACCAGACTGCTCCATCCCGCGTCTGTGTGGCGGCATTCTACAGAGAGATGGCGGGGTGTCAATGGTTAGTTTTAAAAAAGTGCTTTTTCTTCAATTGGTTAGCGCCGCCGCTTATGAGTTTTTTCGGCTCTGACGCCTGTATGGCGGGGCTCCGCAGTTTTTTCGACCACGCGTCAGGGACTTTTCACTGATTTTCACGGCGACCTTTCGCATCACTGGATGTTACTTGCCGGTACGAATGAGATACTGCTAAGCCATTGATTGCAAAATCCCATCAGGTCATGACGCAGCGCAAAATCATCCATATCGACTGTGACTGCTTTTATGCAGCCATTGAAATGCGTGACGAGCCCGAACTCGCTGGCAAGCCGCTGGCGGTGGGGGGCTCTGCAGAGCGGCGCGGGGTGATTGCGACCTGTAATTATGAGGCGCGCGCGTATGGGGTGCGTTCAGCCATGTCATCCCGGCATGCACTCAAGCTCTGCCCGGACCTGACCATCGTCAAGCCGCGCATGGAGGCTTATAAGGAGGCGTCACGGGAAATCCATACGATATTCCGGGATTACACCGACCTTATAGAGCCTTTGTCTCTGGATGAGGCGTTCCTCGACGTATCGGATGCCGGGCACTTTTCCGGCAGCGCCACGCGCATCGCCCAGGACATCCGGCGCCGGGTCTCGAATCAGCTGCATATCACCGTTTCGGCTGGCGTCGCGCCGAACAAATTTCTGGCCAAGATCGCCAGCGACTGGAAAAAGCCCAACGGTTTGTTCGTCATTACTCCGGATCAGGTCGAGGATTTCGTCGCCTCTTTGCCCGTTACCAAACTCCACGGCGTCGGGAAAGTCACTGCAGACAAGCTGGGGCGGCTGGGCATTGTCGACTGTGCCGACCTGCGAGGCCGCAGCAAGCTTGCGCTGGTCCGTGAGTTTGGCAGCTTCGGTGAGCGTCTCTGGAGTCTGGCGCACGGAATAGATGACCGTCCGGTGCAGAATGACAGTCGACGTCAGTCAGTCAGCGTAGAAAATACCTACGACACGGATCTGCCTGATCTGGCTGCCTGCCTGGAAAAGCTGCCCGCGCTGCTGGAAACCCTCGGTAACCGGATGGCGAGAATGGAAGGGCAGTACCGGCCCGGCAAGCCCTTCGTCAAAGTGAAATTTCACGACTTCACCCAGACGACTCTGGAGCAGTCCGGAGCCGGAAGGGATCTGGGCAGTTACGAGCAGTTGCTGGCGCAGGCGTTTGCCCGTGGTGCCAAGCCTGTTCGGCTTCTGGGTATAGGTGTGCGTCTGCACGACCTGCGCGCAGCTCATGAACAATTGGAGTTGTTCTCGCAATAATGAAATGGTCGGCTGCGGTTGCATACCGCAGCCTTTCACATTACTGGCTCTGGGCGGGAACGGCGACCAGACGGCCAGCATCTCTGGCGAGTGATTTGAGAAATTCACCCTGCAACTGCGGATCGTTGCGTGTCAGTTCAATCAGGCTCTGTTCGAGCTCGCTGGCTTCTTCTTCCAGCCCCAGGTCAGAAAGGCGTTTGACGCGATGCACCCATTGGCTGACTTCGTCATCTTCCAGGTCGTCGTAGATCAGGGCGTGCGCCTCCAGCAGCTTGCCGCGCAGAGAGTGGCTGATCGGCAAGCTGGCGTTCGCGTGAGCGCTGTCCTGGTCGTCTTCGACGTTGATATAAATGCGCGTGATACGGCTCAGGTCCTGTTCGGCAAAAGGACTGTCCAGCAGGTTCAGGCGCAGAATGCCGTTGCGGTCGGTGCTCATTTCATGAGTTTCGTTACCGGCCTTGACCATCACCGGGCGTTCATTCCACGGCAGCGTGGAGTTCTCGATCCGTTTGTCTTTCTGGACTTCGTCAATGCTCGCCAGATTCTGCTGGGCGCGCCCGTGAGAGGGGGCGTTCATGAACGGGTTCAGACCTGCCACACCGTAGTGAATCCAGTCCCGGGTCATGCTTTCCGGCAAATTGCCCAGTGCAAACACGTTGACCACATTCGCCCCGACGCCTGCTACAACAGCGACCGCGCCGAGCGGGATCTCGTAGATCTCCCGCCAGGGCTGGTAAGGCGTATAGCGGTCATAGTGGCGGGTGACTTCAAAATCGGTAACTTCGAACGATTTGTGCTCGTGAATCCGCACGCGGCGTTGCGGTAACTCCAGCGTTTTGGGCTCACCGATATCGACTTGCAGTGTGTGTTCGAGCAGTTTGCGTTCGACGCGCTCCTCGTGCTCACTGCGTTGTGATAGCTGATTGGCACAGCCGCCGACGAGAAACGAACCGCAAAGGACGGCGCTGCCGAGGCTTAAGGTGCTTCGTTTGAGCATGGGATCTCTGATGCGGATTGGGCGAGTGACGAGCGGCGCACCTGTTGAGAAAACAGGTGCGCCTTTTGACTCAGCGGTTCACTTTGCCCTGGATGAACGACAGCACATCCGCGACTGCAATGGCTTGCGGTTGCGACTCGGTACGGCTCTTGTATTCCAGATTGCCTTCGGCCAGACCACGGTCGCTGACTACGATGCGATGCGGAATACCGATCAGTTCCATATCAGCGAACTTGATGCCGGGGCTGGTTTTCTTGTCGCGGTCATCGAGCAATACCTCGAAGCCGGCGGCAGTCAGCTCGGCGTACAGTTTGTCTGTCGCTTCACGAACCGCGTCTGTCTCGTAGCGCAGAGGGATCAAGGCGATCTGGAAAGGCGCCAGAGTGTCGTTCCAGATAATGCCGTTTTCGTCGCTGTTCTGTTCGATTGCGGCGGCAACCACGCGGGAAACGCCGATGCCGTAGCAACCCATCGCCAGATTGACCGGCTTGCCGTTTTCCCCCAGCACCTGGCACTTCATCGCTTCGCTGTATTTGGTGCCCAGCTGGAAGATGTGGCCCACTTCGATGCCGCGCTTGATTTCCAGCGTGCCCTTGCCGTCCGGGCTTGGGTCGCCCGCAACAACATTACGCAGGTCTGCGACGGTCGGAACCGGCAGGTCGCGTTCCCAGTTGACGCCGAAATAGTGCTTGTCATCGATATTGGCGCCGACGCTGAAGTCGCTCATCAGCTCGACCGAGCGGTCGATGATGCACGGCAGCGGCAGATTCAACGGACCCAGCGAGCCTGCGCCTGCACCGATGGCATCACGCAGTTCGGCTTCGGATGCCATCACCAACGGGCTGGCAACCTGTTCAAGCTGGCTGGCCTTGATTTCGTTGAGCTCGTGATCGCCACGGATGATCAGGGCAATCAGCTTGCCTTCTTCGGCAGCATGGACCACCAGCGTCTTGACGGTTTTCTCGATCGGCAAATCAAAACCTTCGACCAGTTGGGCGATGGTCTTGGCGTTTGGAGTATCGATCAGACGCAATTCTTCAGTAGCGGCCGGACGAGCTTTCTCACGAGGTACTGCTTCGGCTTTTTCGATGTTGGCTGCGTAATCGGAGCCATCGCTGAACACAATATCGTCTTCGCCGGATTCGGCCAGCACATGGAACTCGTGCGAGCCTGCGCCGCCAATCGAGCCGTTGTCAGCTTCGACCGGGCGGAATTTGAGGCCCAGGCGGGTGAAGATGTTGCTGTATGCCAGGTGCATGCGGTCGTAGGTGACCTGCAGCGAGGCGTGGTCAGCGTGGAACGAGTAGGCGTCTTTCATGACGAATTCGCGTCCGCGCATCAGGCCGAAGCGTGGACGAATCTCATCACGGAATTTGGTCTGGATCTGGTACATGTTGATCGGCAGCTGTTTATAGCTGTTGAGCTCATTGCGTGCCAGATCGGTGATGACTTCTTCGTGGGTCGGGCCCAGGCAGAACTCACGGTTGTGGCGGTCGACCAGGCGCATCAGCTCCGGGCCGTATTGTTCCCAGCGACCGGATTCCTGCCAGAGTTCTGCAGGCTGAATGCCGGGCATTAGAATTTCGAGTGCGCCAGCGGCGTCCATTTCTTCACGAACAATCGCTTCGACCTTGCGCAGCACGCGCAGGCCCATGGGCAGCCAGGTGTAAAGACCGGATGCCAGTTTACGAATCATGCCAGCGCGCAGCATCAGCTGATGGCTGACCACGACCGCATCGGAAGGGGTTTCTTTCTGTGTGGCGAGCAAAAATTGACTGGTGCGCATGGTTGGCCGTTGTCGGTTGCTGAGACTGGATATGACCTGGCATTGTACGGCGGTGTTCCGGTCGCGTACAGGGCGGGGCAGGCTTGCAGAGGGTAGGGGAGTTCTTTCAGAGCCAAATGAAAAAGCCCGGCATGAGCCGGGCTTCTTCTATTAACGAGTGCTGAGCTGCGATTACAGGATCGAGATCGGGTAGTCGACAATCAGGCGGAACTCGTTGACGTCGCCATCTGCCTGGGCATCGTTACCACGGTGCCATGCCTGACGCATACGGAAGGACAGGTCTTTGGCTGGGCCAGTCTGTACAACGTATTTGGCTTCAACGTTGGTTTCGTGGTGTTTGCCATCAGCTCCATACATATTGGCATAGGCACTGGACGCGTCTACTTTGGTGCCATCAATGTTGTCACCGTTAAGGTAGCGGGTCATGAAGCTCAGGCCAGGAACGCCGTAAGGAGTCATGTTCAGGTCGTAGCGCACTTGCCACGATTTCTCGCCTGGACCGTTGAAGTCGGAGTACTGAACGGAGTTGGCGAGGAAAATAGAGTCGCCACCACGATTGTTGTCGCCTATACCGATGTAGTCGAACGGTGTATCGCCGTCGACTTTCTGGTACGCAACGGTAATGGTATGCGCTGCCAGGAATGAATAGGCTGCCGACGCCGAGTAAGTGGTGTTGTTAATCGATCCAGCTTTAGCGCTGCCTTCGTCAAGGGTGCGGTACAGGTTGACGTCGAAAGCCAGTGACTGATCATTACCCAAAGGCAATGCGTAGTTCACGTTACCGTAGTACTGATCCCAGATGTCTTCGAGTTTGGCTGCATAGAAAGCTACGCCCAAACCGTCGGTCACTGCGTACTTGCCGCCAACAAAATCTGCGCTGCTGGCTTTCAGGCCGTTGAAGCCGTTTGCGTAAGTTGCCCAGATGCTGCCGTCGTGACTGGTGTCATCCTGGCTTGTGCCTGAGTAGAAGTGTCCTGCTTCAAGATCAAGACCTGCAATCTCACTGCTTTGCAGGCTTAGGCCGCTAGCTGTTTGAGGTAACAGGCGTGATCCGCCAACCGCAAATACTGGACTGGTAGGCTGCATATCACCGATTTTCAATTCAGTTTTCGATACGCGGAATTTTACAGCGCCGCCCAGCTTACCCTGCGTAGCCTCGTTATCACCATTGGCGTCAGTGACCAGGTTTCCAGAACCTGAGTATTTGTCGAGACCCCAAAGCCTGAGGCCACCATAGCCGAATGCCTCAACGCCGACACCGATGGTGCCTTGAGTGTAACCGGTGCTGAAGTTGGCCCAGATACCTTGGGTCCAGTCTTTATCGCTGCGGCCGCCTGGAGCGGGGTTGTTTTTCTTGTCACGGTTGTAATAGTAATTGCGCAACTTCAGGTCAAGCGTGCTGCCTTCCACAAAGCCCTTGGCATCAGCCTGATCGCTGACGAAAGGTGCCGCTGTTGCCAGTTGGGTGCTGGCTGCCGTAACGGCCAGTGCGATTGCGCTCCACTTCATCACTCTCATCGTGATTGCTCCTTTGGTTTTTAGAAGATTTTTGCCGTCCACCTGTTTTTTTATCTGGACGGCTCTTTCTATTTTTGGTCGGCGGAATCTATATCACGCTGACGCTGGTTGCTATAGGTACAGCTCTATCCTTTCAGATTCTTTACGACATGGCGCCAGGCTAGCCCGTAGTGGCATCTGTGCTTGATCGAATGGATCAATACGCAGTCTGCCAAACACGTCCCCCAAGGTCGCGAGCCTTGTTTCCCTTGATGCTGTCACCCTCGTTTTCCGCCGGGGGTGGCGTGATCATATGGGTCATAAAGCAACAAGCGTGCACAAAATTTCCGAAAATGAAAAAATTTTGTGAAAAATCAGAATCAGCATCGCTTTTTTGATTTATCCATATGATTTTTATGAATATTTCAATTTTGTAAAAATATCGATGGATTTTACGTGTCATGGTTGGGGGCGGTTCTTTCTCGCAAAAGCGTTACCCGAATCAGCTCCCTTTGAGTAGAAAACGAATGCGTTGTGTTGTTGTCGCAACAGCAGTGTGTGATTTTGGTGCAGTGCGTGCCCGGTTCGCCTGAACCTGGAGCAATGCTCTGGTTGGTCACCATGGTGAGGCCAGGGCTGTTTCATTTTCATGTACCTGAAGCAGGCAATTGTCAGGCGGCGTTTCAATGCATGAATTCATGGTTGGCGGTTGTGTGACATTAGCGAGCGTCAAATCGGTGCGGTCACCGTTATGCCGGACTCATTCTGGTGCGCATGGCGGCGGGCAGGTGAAGCGTCTTGCGAACCCTAGTATCCTGCGGACCTCGCAGCACCCTGTTACCGACAGGGCAGGTACATTCACCTGGCAGTCAGGAGCTTTTTATCGTGTTCGTTCTGGATTCTCGTCTTCAACAAGACACCTTGCCCATTGGCGACTTTCCGCTGTGCCGGTTGCTGCTCTCCAATGACAGTCATTACCCGTGGTTCATTCTGGTCCCGCGTCGGGCTGATATCACTGAGGTGTTTCAGTTGAGCGCTGCAGATCAGTTGCAGCTATGGCAGGAAACCAGTGTTCTGGCCAAGGTGCTGAAAGAGCTGTTCGATGCGGATAAAATCAACATTGCTGCCTTGGGCAATGTGGTCAGTCAGTTGCACATGCACATAATTGCGCGCAATCGTGACGATGCGGCCTGGCCTGCGCCCGTGTGGGGCAAGCATGCTGCAGTTGCTTACACCGACGAGCAGTTCTCGGCAATCTGCCGGCAGCTCAGGCCGGTATTGACGAATGATTTTCGATTTGAGGAGGAGCAGTCATGAGCCTTGAAGAGCGAGTCATGGAGCTGGAAAGCCGTATGGCCTTTCAGGACGATACGATTCAGGCACTCAATGATGTGCTGGTAAAGCAGCGGCGCGAGTTTGATCATCTACAGCAGCAGATGGCTGCAATGATCAAGCGTCAGGAGGAGATGGGCAGTCAGTTCGATACCTTCGAGGAAGAAGCGCCGCCACCTCACTATTGATCTGTTGCCATAAAAAAACCGCGACTTCCGTTGGGAGGTCGCGGTTTTTTATTGCCCGAAAAAAGTCAGCGGCGGGGCAGGGCTGCAATGACGTCTTCTGCCTGCAGGCCTTTGTCACGGTTCATCACGGAAAACTCGACGCGTTGGCCTTCGACCAGTACGCGATGGCCTTCACCGCGAATGGCACGAAAA
Organism: Pseudomonas syringae group sp. 243L2; assembly: GCF_032587875.1. NCBI lineage: Bacteria > Pseudomonadati > Pseudomonadota > Gammaproteobacteria > Pseudomonadales > Pseudomonadaceae > Pseudomonas > Pseudomonas syringae group sp. 243L2. The sequence goes on along the minus strand of NZ_JAWHPL010000010.1, from coordinate 236,369 downwards.
TGCACAAAAATATCGTCGCCGGAATCCCGGGAGATAAAGCCGAAGCCCTTGGAGGTGTTGAACCACTTTACGGTGCCAGTATCACGATTTCCCATGTCGTGGTTTTGAGGTGCGGAGGATGGAGTGTAAGACCTGTAAAAGCTGACGCCCAGGTGCAAGGCGACGGCCACGATGGCAATGCTCAGGCTAACCAGAATTGCCGGTTGGCCTGCGATGCCGGGCAGAGGAACAAGCAAGGTCAGCGTTTGTACGATTACTGCAATGACAAGCAGGGCACTGACCAGATTTTGCAGATTATGACGTGGGCCTCGATTCCAGTAAGGGATTACCGGAGCGAGTATCAGGTTAAGCAGCCCGAGGAATGCCAGGCAGATGGCGTCAGGGTTTTGCAGGTAGAGAGAGACCGCTTCACTACGCAGGCTAGGTATGAAAGAGAGCAACAGGGCTGCTGCTCCCGTTACCAGATGGACGATTTTCAACATTTTAAAAAGCTCACATGCAAGAAGGATTACAAGAAATAGCTGGTAACGCCCGGTACGCTTCTGAACAAGATGAGGCGTGATGCACGGGCGCAGGGCCAGCCTATGCGCCAACGCTGAATGGCAACTCGTTGGCGACACGACGTGTATTTAACAGCAAAGCCTGATGCTACTCAAATCAGCAATCAATAACGGCTCTCCTGCTTGCGCTGCCTGGATAGCCTGTGCCGCTACAGGGGTTGAAGCAGAGCGTTCAGGCTGGTTTTGCTAATGAGCATTGAGGGTGCGCAGGGATTTTCTGTCCGTGGCGCCTGTTGTGATGCGTCACAAAGCACCCAGGTATGTCCATGAATCGTTGCCGGCTTGTGGCATCGACCCAACGGAAAGCTGCGCCATTCGGGTTCTCTTGATAGAGTAGTGGTCTTTACTGCTTTTCAATCCTCACTAAAAGGGCATGAAACATGGCAATCGATATTGGTATCAGTGAAGAGGATCGCAAGTCGATCGTGGACGGTCTGTCGCATCTGCTGTCGGATACTTATGTGCTTTATCTCAAGACTCACAACTTTCACTGGAATGTCAGCGGGCCGATGTTTCGCACGCTGCATTTAATGTTTGAAGAACAATATAACGAACTGGCACTGGCGGTTGACTCTATCGCTGAGCGTATTCGTGCGTTGGGCTTCCCTGCTCCTGGCACTTATTCGACGTATGCTCGCCTGTCTTCCATCAAGGAAGAAGAGGGCGTGCCAAGTGCCGAAGATATGATCAAAAGTCTGGTTCAGGGTCAAGAGGCCGTTGTCCGTACTGCGCGTAGTATCTTTCCTCTTCTCGACAAGGTCAGCGACGAGCCGACGGCTGATCTGTTGACGCAGCGTATGCAGGTTCATGAAAAAACTGCCTGGATGTTGCGCTCGATGCTTGAGTCGAAATAACGACCGGGGTGAGTGGCGCTAAGCGCCACTCGCCTGTTCTTCATATGTTGCCTTGCAGGCAGCGCCTGATCTTCGCCTTTTTGGCCTCCGCTGCTTGAGCGCTCAGGCACATGAAGGCCTGGTCGTCGCTCGTTGTCACGCATATCATCCAGCCATATTCCTTGCTCCTCTTCATTATGCCTTCAGGGTTAAACGATATTCCGCTGATTCCTGTAGCCATCTCCTACAGTGATAAAGTATCAGAGCGGCTGGATATAAAATCTCGAATCATGTTTTATACATCAGGGTATTTATTTGTTTTTGAATATTTCTTTTAATGTTTAAAGTTTATGATTCGAAGGTGATCGTTATGATGTTACGAAGTGCTGAGCGAGAGCTTAAGTTTTTACATCGGGAGGTGGAAATACGCCATGACCCCTTTGTCGAAGATTTCAACATGACCCTGGCGCAGCCTCATTCCAAATCCGTTCGGCTAAATGGTCTGGCCACCTGCCTGCGCCTGGAGAACGTGTATTGGAACATTCTGTCAGGCATTGCAAGTTCCAATGAGTGTTCTGTTAATGCGGTATTGTCCTACATTGATCGAGAGGTTCACTTACGTCATGGAGGTGTAAAAAACTTCAGCGGTCTGATTCGCGTTGTCTGTGTTGCGCATCTGTTGAAGGATGCTCACGTGGAAAATACCCACGTTTAGAGTGGTCTTCACCCTCATTCCTGCAGGCCCGCTTCGGCGTGCCTGCGTTTCCCTCGTAGCGCGACCGAGCTGGGGGCGGTCACGAACTTATCCGGCCGTGATAGGTTCGTTCGGCTGCACGGTGCCAATTAACTCTATATAATCCTCCGTCTTGCTAGCGGGCGTGACTCTGCGTGGGCCAGGGCTGGCTTTAGTCTTGTGCCGGTGCCGTGTACCACTGAGCGCAAGCCAGGAGCGAAAGCGCCACCGAATTCGAATTACGAGAAGTGAAAACACCATCATGATGCGCAGCCATTATTGCGGCCAACTGAACGAGAGTCTGGAAGGCCAGGAAATTACCCTTTGCGGATGGGTCCACCGTCGTCGTGACCACGGAGGCGTTATCTTCCTCGATATCCGCGACCGTGAAGGCATGGCTCAAGTCGTGTTCGACCCTGATCGTGCCGACAGCTTCGCCGCCGCTGACCGCGTGCGCAGCGAGTACGTGGTCAAGGTCGTGGGCAAGGTTCGTGCTCGTCCGGCAGGTGCCGTGAACGCGAATATGGCGTCGGGTGCCATCGAGGTTCTGGGTTACGAACTCGAAGTGCTGAACGAGTCCGAGACTCCGCCATTCCCACTGAATGAATATTCCGACGTCGGCGAGGAAACACGCCTGCGTTATCGCTTTATCGACCTGCGCCGTCCGGAAATGGCCGAGAAGCTGCGTCTGCGTTCGCGCATCACCACCAGCATCCGCCGCTATCTGGATGACAACGGCTTTCTCGACGTCGAGACGCCGATCCTGACCCGCGCCACGCCGGAAGGTGCTCGCGACTATCTGGTCCCAAGTCGCACACACCCGGGCAGCTTTTTCGCCCTGCCGCAATCGCCTCAGTTGTTCAAGCAATTGCTGATGGTGGCTGGCTTTGACCGCTACTATCAGATCGCCAAGTGCTTCCGCGACGAAGACCTGCGTGCCGACCGTCAGCCGGAATTCACCCAGATCGACATCGAGACCAGTTTCCTCAATGAAGAGGACATCATCGGTCTGACCGAGAAGATGGTTCGTCAGCTGTTCAAGGAAGTTCTGGACCTGGAGTTCGGTGATTTCCCGCACATGACCTTCGAAGAGGCCATGCGCCGCTACGGCTCCGACAAGCCGGACCTGCGTAACCCGCTGGAACTGGTGGATGTTGCCGATCAGCTCACCGGTGTCGAGTTCAAGGTGTTCAGCGGTCCGGCAAACGACCCCAAAGGGCGTGTTGCCGCACTGCGTGTGCCGGGCGCTGCCAGCATGGCGCGCAGCCAGATCGACGACTACACAAAATTCGTCAGCATCTATGGTGCTAAAGGCCTTGCCTACATCAAGGTCAACGAACGCGCGAAGGGGCCGGAAGGCTTGCAGTCGCCGATCGTCAAGTTCATCCCGGAAGACAACCTGAACGTCATCCTTGATCGCGTGGGTGCGGTCGACGGCGATATCGTGTTCTTTGGTGCGGACAAGTTCAAGATCGTCAGCGAGGCCCTTGGCGCGCTGCGCATCAAGATCGGTAACGACCTCAAGCTGCACACGTGCGAATGGGCACCGATGTGGGTCGTCGACTTCCCGATGTTCGAAGAAAACGACGACGGCAGCTTCACCGCGTTGCACCACCCCTTCACGGCACCCAAGTGCACGCCTGAAGAGCTGGAAGCCAACCCGGCGACGGCGCTGTCGCGTGCCTACGACATGGTGCTCAACGGTACCGAGCTGGGCGGCGGTTCGATTCGTATCCACCGCAAGGAAATGCAACAGGCGGTCTTCCGTCTGCTGGGTATCGCCGAAGACGAGCAGCAGGAGAAGTTCGGCTTCCTGCTCGATGCCTTGAAATACGGCGCACCGCCGCACGGTGGTCTGGCGTTTGGTCTGGACCGTCTGGTGATGCTGATGACCGGCGCGCAATCGATTCGTGAAGTGATTGCGTTCCCGAAAACCCAGAGCGCCGCCGACGTCATGACCCAGGCGCCTGGCGTTGTCGATGCCAAAGCGTTGCGTGAGCTGCATATCCGTCTGCGCGAGCAGCCGAAGGCTGAGTGATGCCGGGCAGGGCGTATCGTCGATACGCCCTGTATCTGCCCTTATTGAGTGAAGCTTTTTGCCCGGTTGTTCAGGGCGAAAGGTGAAGGTGTTTCAAAAAGAATCTGGAGCGAAAAATGGCAGGTCATTCTAAGTGGGCGAACATCAAGCACCGCAAAGAGCGTCAGGATGCCAAGAAAGGCAAGATTTTCACCAAGTGGATTCGTGAGCTGACCGTTGCTGCGCGTCAGGGTGGCGGCGATCCTGGTTCCAACCCGCGTCTGCGTTTGGCGCTGGACAAGGCGCTTGGTGCAAACATGACTCGTGACACCATTGATCGTGCGGTCGCGCGAGGCGTGGGCGCATCCGACGGTGACGATGTCGAGGAACTGGGTTACGAGGGCTACGGCCCGGGCGGTGTGGCAATCATGGTCGAAACCATGACTGACAACCGTAATCGTACCGCCGCTGCCGTTCGCCATGCGTTCACCAAGTGTGGCGGCAACCTCGGTACTGACGGCTCTGTGGCTTACCTGTTCGATCGCAAGGGTCAGATTTCCTTTGCTGCCGGCGTCGATGAGGATGCCCTTATCGAGGCTGCCATGGAAGCTGACGCCGATGATGTCGTGACCAACGACGATGGCTCGATCGATGTGTTTACGTCGTTCTCCGGGTTCTATGCCGTGCGTAACGCTCTTGAGGCCGCAGGTTTCAAGGCTTCCGACGCAGAAATCGTCATGTTGCCGACAACCAGTGCAGTGCTTGATCTGGAGACCGCCGAGAAGGTCCTCAAGCTGATCGACATGCTTGAAGACCTGGATGACGTGCAGAACGTCTATTCAAACGCGGAAATTCCGGACGACGTCATGGAGCAACTGGGCTGATCGCCGACAGGTAACACCGAGTCAGAAGCCGGGGGAGCGAAGCTGTGAGCATCACGCAGCTATCGGCCTCCGGCTTCTGCCTTTATGCTGCACCTATTGTTTTGCGTCACCTTCTCAAGCTGCAGGCGTTATGACTCTTATTCTTGGTATCGACCCCGGTTCGCGAATTACCGGCTATGGCGTGGTACGTGACACCGGGCGCGGTTGTGTCTACGTCGCTTCCGGGTGCATTCGTACCGGCAGTGGTGAATTGCACGAACGTTTGCAGATCGTTTATCGCGGGGTGCGTGAGGTCATAAAGACCTACGGGCCGGTGACTATGGGCATCGAAAAGGTTTTCATGGCGCGCAACGCCGATTCAGCCCTGAAGCTGGGGCAGGCCAGGGGCGCGGCCATCGTGGCGGGTGCCGAGGAGGCGCTGGAAATTGCCGAGTACACTGCCACTCAGGTCAAGCAGGCAGTAGCAGGGACTGGCGGTGCCAATAAAGAGCAGGTGATGATGATGGTCATGCATTTGCTCAAATTGACCCAGAAGCCTCAGATTGACGCGTCCGATGCCCTGGCTATCGCGCTGTGTCATGCGCACACGCGCTCCAGCCTGATTCCTCACGGGTTGAGCACCGCGCGAAGTCGCGGCGGCCGTTTGCGCCTGTGACTGCATCATGAGCACCTGTGTCTTTATGATGACTGTGTTCAATTTCTTCTTCGCGCAAGCGACAGGCAACACGAAAGGATCTGAAACGTGATTGGACGTTTACGCGGCTCTCTCGCCGAAAAACAGCCTCCGCATCTGGTGTTGGATGTCAATGGTGTCGGCTATGAGCTGGAAGTGCCGATGACGACGCTGTATCGGCTGCCGCATGTCGGCGAGACAGTGACATTGCACACCCATCTGGTGGTCCGCGAGGACGCGCATCTGTTGTATGGCTTCTATGAAAAACGCGAGCGCGAGCTGTTCCGTGAATTGATCCGACTCAACGGGGTTGGCCCCAAGCTGGCGCTGGCGTTGATGTCCGGCCTGGAAGTTGATGAGCTGGTGCGTTGCGTTCAGGCGCAGGACACATCGGCGCTGACTCGTATTCCCGGTGTAGGCAAGAAAACCGCCGAGCGTCTGCTGGTCGAACTCAAGGATCGGTTCAAGGCATGGGAATCCTTGCCAGGCACCTTTACGCTGGTTTCCAATGGTCCGAATCAGGCCGAGCCTGTGGCATCGGCCGAATCCGATGCAGTCAGCGCGCTGATTTCACTGGGTTACAAACCGCAGGAGGCGAGCAAGGCGGTCTCCGCCATCAAGGAAAAAGATTTGAGCAGTGCGGATCTGATTCGCCGTGCGTTGAAGGGGATGGGTTAAGTGATAGACGCCGACCGTCTGATAACCGCCGCTGGCGGCCGTGATCGTGATGAACAGATGGACCGTGCGATTCGGCCACTGAGTCTTGCGGACTACATCGGCCAGCCGACCGTACGCGAGCAGATGGAACTGTTCATCCAGGCTGCCCGTGGCCGCAATGAGGCGCTGGATCACACATTGATCTTTGGGCCGCCCGGTCTGGGCAAGACCACGCTGGCCAATATCATCGCTCAGGAAATGGGTGTGTCGATCAAGAGTACCTCCGGGCCGGTGCTCGAGCGGCCCGGTGATCTGGCCGCAATCCTGACCAACCTTGAGCCCAACGATGTGTTGTTCATCGATGAGATCCATCGTTTGTCGCCGATTGTCGAAGAAGTGCTGTATCCGGCAATGGAAGACTTCCAGCTAGACATCATGATCGGTGAAGGTCCCGCCGCGCGCTCTATCAAACTTGATCTGCCACCGTTCACGCTGGTCGGTGCGACTACGCGCGCGGGCATGCTGACCAATCCGTTACGTGATCGTTTCGGGATCGTTCAGCGACTTGAGTTTTATAATATTGCCGACCTGTCGACGATCGTGTCGCGCTCGGCGGGTATTTTGGGGCTGGTCATCGAGCCGCAAGGCGCTTTCGAGATCGCCAGGCGCGCCCGTGGTACGCCACGGATCGCCAACCGTTTGTTGCGTCGAGTACGGGATTTCGCCGAGGTGCGCGGCAATGGGCAGATCACCCGGCAGACCGCCGACAAGGCCCTGAACCTGCTGGACGTCGACGAGCATGGCTTCGATCATCAGGACCGGCGTCTGCTGCTGACCATGATCGAGAAGTTCGATGGCGGGCCTGTCGGTGTCGACAGCCTGGCGGCGGCCATCAGCGAGGAGCGTCACACAATTGAGGATGTGCTCGAGCCCTATTTGATCCAGCAAGGCTATATCATGCGCACGCCGCGTGGACGTGTAGTCACCCGTCATGCGTATCTGCATTTCGGGCTGAATATCCCTTCGAGGATGGGGGAGATGCCAGTGGCGGACGATGTGGTCGATGATCCGGCGGATTTATAGCAATGCTTTGCAATTTATTTGCGGTCGGCGTGGTCACATTGCCAGTCCTGCCGCCGATACCGGTAATAAGTGGCAAAACGTTGAAAAACAGTTGCCTGACCCGATTGGCAACCTGAGGAGTAAGCTCTAGAGTATGCGCGCGCAAAACGGGGTTCAGTCGTTCGCACATCGCTGTCGCGTTTATTACGAGGACACCGATGCCGGCGGCATCGTCTACTACGTCAATTATCTGAAATTCATGGAGCGGGCTCGTACCGAGCGGCTGCGGGAATTGGGCTTTGCCCAATCCGAACTGGCGCAGGAAAACCTTTTATTTGTCGTGCACTCCAGTGACGCGCGTTATCACAAGCCCGCGCGGCTGGATGACGAGTTGCTTGTCAGTGCAGAAGTAACCGAATTGAACCGTGTCAGCCTGCGCTTTCAACAGCAGATCAGGCGGGCGTCGGATGCAACGCTGCTCTGTGAAGGGCAGTTCCTGGTGGCGTGTGTACGCGCCGATAGTTTTAAACCCCGGGCCATTCCCGAAGCTCTGCGAGCGGCCTTTGCCGACCAGGGCGGCGCGGGCATACATTCAGAGCAGGAGATAAAGCGTGGAAGCTAACGTCGTCGACCATTCCTCCATGTGGAGTTTGGTCAGCAATGCCAGCATTGTTGTTCAGTTGGTAATGCTGATTCTGGTGGCTGCTTCGGTCACTTCGTGGATCGTGATTTTTCAGCGCAGCAATATGCTGCGCGCAGGTCGGCGCGCACTGGATAGCTTTGAAGAGCGTTTCTGGTCGGGTATCGATCTGTCCAAACTGTACCGTCAGGCGGGCAGCAATCCCGATCCGGACTCTGGCGTAGAGCAGATCTTTCGTGCTGGTTTCAAGGAATTCTCCCGCCTGCGTCAGCAGTCCGGTGTCGATCCCGATGCGGTCATGGAAGGTGTGGCGCGCGCCATGCGTGTAGCTATTTCCCGTGAGGAAGAAAAGCTCGAAGCAGGTCTGCCGTATCTGGCGACCGTGGGCTCCACCAGCCCGTATGTCGGTCTGTTCGGTACTGTCTGGGGGATCATGAACTCCTTCCGCGGTCTGGCGACTGCCCAGCAGGCAACGCTGGCCACCGTGGCACCGGGTATTGCCGAGGCACTGATTGCAACGGCCATCGGTCTGTTCGCAGCCATCCCGGCCGTTATTGCCTACAACCGTTTCGCCGCGCGCAGTGAGACCTTGATCAGCCGTTACTACACGTTCGCTGACGAGTTCCAGGCCATCCTGCACCGTAAAGTGCACACCAGCGAAGAGTGAGCAGGTAATTCCCCATGGCTTTAATCGCTCGAGATCGTCGCAGAAAACGCAAGCCGGTCGCCGAAATGAACGTAGTGCCCTACATCGACGTGATGCTGGTGTTGCTCGTGATTTTCATGGTGACGGCTCCCATGATCAACCAGGGCGTGAAAGTCGACTTGCCCAAGGTCTCCAGCGAGGCTTTGCCGCAAGACAACAACAATCAGGTCCTGACCATTTCGATCAAGGCTGACAAGACCTATTACTGGAACCTTGGCAGCGAAGTCGATACCGACAAACAGATGGACAAGGCAATGACCCTGCCGCAACTGACTGCCGCAGTGACCAAGATCGTCGCTGCCGGTCGTGACGCAGGCAAGCAGACGCAGGTTTTCATTCGTGGTGACAAGACCGTCGATTACGGCTCGGTCATGGGCACGATGGGCGGGCTGCAGAAGGCTGGGGTCGGGAATGTTGGCTTGATTACCGAGGCACCCTGATGCAGCCGATTCGAGAGCCGTCCGCCTCGGAAAGCTACTTCTGGCCCAGTGTCTGGGCTGTGGCATTGCATATTCTGATCTTTGGCATGCTGTTCGTCAGCTTTGCCATGACTCCGGATCTGCCCGAAGCCAAGCCTATCGTTCAGGCAACGCTCTATCAGCTCAAGTCCAAGAGCCAGGCCACTACCCAGACCAACCAGAAGATTGCCGGTGAGGCGAAGAAAACCGCTGCGCGACAAACTGAAGTCGAACAGCTGGAGCAGAAAAAGATCGAGCAGCTCAAACAGGAAGCTGTAAAAGCTGCGGAACAAAAGAAAGAAGAGGCTGCTCAAAAAGCCGAAGAGCAGAAAGCTGCCGACGAAGCCAAAAAGGCCGAACAGAAAGCAGAGGAGGCCAAAAAGGCTGACGATGCCAAGAAAGCCGATGAAGCCAAGAAGGTTGCCGACGCCAAAAAGCTTGAAGAGAAGCAGCAGGCTGATATAGCCAAGAAAAAGGCCGAAGAAGAGGCGAAGAAAAAAGCCGAAGAAGACGCCAAGAAAGCTGCTGCCGAGGAAGCCAAGAAACAGGCTGCTGATGAGGCCAAGAAAAAGGCCGCAGAAGACGCCAAGAAAAAGGCTGCCGAGGACGCGAAGAAAAAAGCTGCTGCAGATTCCGCCAAGAAGGCGCAGGAAGCAGCTCGCAAATCCGCTGAAGACAAGAAGGCGCAGGCACTGGCCGATTTGCTGTCCGATAAACCGGAACGGCAACAGGCTTTGGCTGACGAGCGGGGCGATGAAACGGCTGGCAGTTTCGATGACCTGATTCGTGTCAGGGCTTCCGAAGGCTGGAGTCGTCCACCCTCGGCACGTAACAACATGTCGGTAACGTTGCAGATCGGCATGTTGCCGGACGGTACGATTGCTTCAGTATCGATTGCCAAGTCCAGTGGTGACGGGCCGTTCGACAGCTCTGCGGTTGCTGCGGTGAAGAACATTGGACGTTTGACAGAAATGCAGGGTCTGAAGCCGGCTGACTTCGCTCCCTATCGTTCATTCAAGATGACATTCACACCTGGAGATCTAGCCTTGTGATCAACCTTTTTCGAGGACTGCTGGTCGTTCTCTGTTTCGCATCCGCAATGGTGTCGGCAGAAGAAAAGAACATTCTGGTCACCAGCGGCAGTGACCGTGCAGCACCGATTGCTGTTGTGCCATTCGGATGGCAGGGCGGTAACGTACTGCCGGAAGACATGGCGGAAATCGTCAGCAACGATCTGCGCAATTCCGGCTACTACGCGCCGATCCCGAAGCAGAACATGATCAGCTTGCCGACCCAGGCCAGCGAAGTCATTTTCCGTGACTGGAAAGCGCTGGGTGCCCAGTACGTCATGGTCGGCAACATCACGCCTGCCGGCGGACGTCTGCAGATCCAGTACGCGCTGTTTAACGTAGCCACCGAGCAACAGGTTCTCACCGGTAACGTGTCGGGTACCAACGATCAACTGCGGGACATGGCGCATTACATTGCCGACCAGTCGTTCGAGAAGCTCACCGGCATCAAGGGTGCGTTTTCTACCCGCATGCTTTACGTGACGGCCGAACGTTTCTCCGAGAACAACACGCGTTACACCCTGCAGCGTTCGGATTACGACGGTGCTCGCGCAGTAACCCTGCTGCAATCGCGTGAGCCAATCCTGTCGCCACGGTTCGCGCCGGACGGCAAGCGTATTGCCTATGTATCGTTCGAACAGAAGCGCCCGCGCATTTTCGTTCAACACATCGATACTGGTCGCCGTGAGCAGATCACCAATTTTGAAGGCCTGAATGGCGCGCCTGCATGGTCGCCGGATGGCAGCAAGCTGGCATTCGTTCTGTCCAAGGACGGTAATCCGGAGATCTACGTAATCAATCTGGCTTCGCGCCAATTGAGCCGCGTCACCAACGATTCTTCTATTGATACTGAACCTTTCTTCGGAAAGGACGGGTCTACGCTATACTTCACGTCGGACCGTGGCGGCAAGCCACAGATCTACAAGACAAACATTAATGGCGGCGGTGCCGAACGTGTAACGTTCGTGGGTAACTACAACGCCAACCCGAAATTGTCAGCGGATGAAAAGACGCTTGTAATGATTCACCGGCAGGACGGCTTCACTAATTTCAAGGTGGCAGTGCAGGATTTGGCCCGCGGTAGCGTAAAAATCCTCACAGATAGCAACCTTGATGAGTCGCCTACTGTTGCGCCCAACGGCACCATGGTAATCTACGCCACCCGCCAGCAGGGCCGGGGAGTCTTGATGCTCGTGTCCATTAATGGACGCGTAAGGCTCCCGCTTCCTACCGCTCAAGGCGAAGTCAGAGAACCTTCCTGGTCCCCTTACCTGAACTGACGCGGCGCTACACGATTTGCTTAACACACTGGGGTTCATTAGGAGTTTCAAGATGGAAATGCTGAAGTTTGGTAAATTTGCTGCGCTGGCTCTGGCCATGGCTGTAGCTGTAGGTTGCTCTTCCAAAGGCGGCGACAATGCCGGTGCAGGCGGTGCTGTTGATCCTAACGCTGGTTACGGCGCCAACACTGGTGCAGTTGACGGCTCCCTGAGCGAAGAAGCTGCTCTGCGCGCAATCACTACCTTCTACTTCGAATACGACAGTTCGGACCTGAAGCCAGAAGCCATGCGCTCCCTGGACGTGCACGCAAAAGACCTGAAAGCTAACGGCGCTCGCGTTGTTCTGGAAGGCAACACCGACGAACGTGGTACTCGCGAGTACAACATGGCACTGGGCGAGCGTCGTGCGAAAGCCGTTCAACGCTACCTGGTTCTGCAAGGTGTTTCCCCAGCTCAGCTGGAACTGGTTTCCTACGGCGAAGAGCGTCCAGTTGCTACCGGCAACGACGAGCAGTCCTGGGCTCAAAACCGTCGCGTCGAACTGCGTAAGTAATTTGACATGCGAACGTGCCGACGTGCTCTAACCGTTTTGGCCCTCGCCCTTCCGCTTTCAGCGTTGGGTGCGGCACCTGTGGTCGATAACAATTCTGGCTCTGGCAGCAGCAGTTATCCGCCAGCGGGTTATGGCACGTCCGGCGCCTATGCCGGGGGAGGGGTTACGGCCCCTGCCTCGGCACAAGGTCAGCTGTTCATGCAATTGCAGCAAATGCAGGACGAAATCGCGCGTTTGCGCGGTGTTGTCGAGGTCCAGCAGAATGATATCCAGCGCATGAAGCAGGAAGCTCTGGAGCGTTATCAGGAACTCGATCAACGCATAGCCAGTGGCGCAGCCGCTCCGGCTACCAATAATTCTCAACCTTCTGGTGGCGCTATCGATGCCAGTGGGACGCCTTCGGCCTCAGCGGCTCAGCAGGCACCGGCAGCAGGCACCGAGCCTCCTGACCCGGCGAAGGAAAAGCTTTATTACGAAGCGGCCTTCGATTTGATCAAGGCAAAGGATTTCGACAAGGCCAGTCAGGCCTTTACCGCTTTCCTGCGCAAATACCCGAACAGCTCGTACGCGGGCAACGCCCAATACTGGCTGGGTGAAGTAAATCTGGCCAAAGGTGACCTTCAGGGTGCCGGTCAGGCGTTCGCCAAGGTCAGTCAGCAGTATCCGAAGCATGCCAAGGTGCCTGACTCGCTGTACAAGCTGGCTGACGTCGAGCGTCGTCTAGGTCACACCGATAAGGTCAAAGGCATATTGCAGCAAGTAGTCGCCCAGTATCCGGGCACCTCAGCTGCACAATTGGCGCAACGAGATCTTCAGCGTCTTTGATGTTCTGACCCGCTGATCAAGAAAGCCGCGCTAGTCGCGGCTTTTTTCGTTAGAATCTCGCACCCGAAATTCCGGTACACCCTACGCTTTTCCGGATTCTGCGATTGCAGGGTCCTTTGAAGTGCCTGACGGAGGCGGACGGCCTGTTTAGCTGTTACGCCCGTGGCTGATATGCAAGACACATTACGCATCACCGAAATCTTTCACTCGTTGCAGGGTGAAACCCGTACGGCTGGCCTGCCTACCGTATTCGTCCGCCTGACTGGCTGCCCATTGCGCTGTCAGTATTGCGACAGTGCCTACGCATTCAGCGGTGGGACCATCCAGACGCTGGATGACATCGTAGGGCAAGTGGCGGCCTATCGTCCTCGCTATGTCTGTGTGACCGGCGGTGAGCCGCTCGCTCAGCCCAATGCCATCCCGTTGCTCAAGCGTCTTTGTGATGCTGGCTATGAGGTCTCACTGGAGACCAGCGGCGCGCTGGATATCTCGGCAGTCGATCCTCGTGTAAGTCGCGTTGTGGACCTCAAGACCCCTGGGTCAAAGGAAGTCTCGCGTAACCGTTACGAGAACATCGAGCTGCTGACGAGAAATGACCAGGTAAAATTCGTGATTTGCTCGCGCGAAGATTATGACTGGGCCGTCTCCAAGCTGATTCAGTACGGTCTTGAACACCGTGCGGGCGAAGTCCTGTTCTCTGCCAGTCACCACGAGCTTAAAGGTCGTGATCTGGCGGACTGGATCGTTGCCGACAATCTGCCGGTACGGTTGCAGATGCAGTTGCATAAAATTCTTTGGGATGACGAGCCGGGGCGCTGACATGAGTGAATTGACCAATACCGAAAAAAGAGCCGTGATCCTGCTGTCCGGTGGGCTGGATTCTGCAACCGTCGTCGCCATGGCCCGCGCAGAAGGCTACGCCTGCTACACCATGAGCTTCGACTACGGCCAGCGTCATCGCGCCGAACTGGATGCCGCAGCGCGCGTTGCCCGCGATCTGGGTGCAGTCGAGCACAAGGTCATTGGCCTGAACCTCAACGGCATTGGCGGCTCGGCATTGACCGATAGCTCCATCGCCGTGCCGGAGTCGCCCTCTGAAGGTATTCCGATAACTTACGTACCGGCACGCAACACGGTGTTCCTGTCGCTGGCGCTGGGCTGGGCAGAGGTGCTGGGGGCACGGGATATCTTCATCGGCGTCAATGCCGTGGACTATTCAGGCTATCCCGACTGCCGTCCCGAGTTTGTCGAGTCGTTCGAGCGCATGGCCAATCTCGCGACCAAGGCTGGTGTGGAAGGGCAGGGGTTCACAATCAGAGCGCCGCTGCAGAACCTGAGCAAGTCGGACATCGTCAAGGCAGGCGCTGCTTTGGGGGTCGATTACTCACTGACGGTTTCCTGCTATCAGGCTGATGACCAGGGCCGAGCCTGTGGCAAATGCGACAGCTGTCGCCTGCGCGCCGAGGGCTTCACAGCCGCAGGCATGGCAGACCCGACACGTTATTTTTAAAGTTTTTGAAAAAGGTGTTGAATTACTGATAAAAATCAGTAATATACGCGCCACACAACAGAGGGTCGTTAGCTCAGTTGGTAGAGCAGTTGGCTTTTAACCAATTGGTCGTAGGTTCGAATCCCACACGACCCACCATTTCGAAAATCTGGAAGGCCCATGAAAATGCGGATTTCCAGGTTTTTTTTTGCCTGTCTTTTATTCAGGTATCCAGATCAGCGCGAGCCGGAATGACCCGCCATCCCGTGCCTTTAAGTGGGCAGCCATCTGCGGGGAACTCCAAGCCCCCGCAGTGCTGTCCGACAACAAACGCCCTTTAAAACGGAGCCCAAGGCACCACTGATTTCATCGGTACAAACGCTGCCGTGCAATCGACCGGCGCGCCGTCACCTGGACTGCCGGACACCGTGACGTCGTCTTTTATCGAAGGCACCAGTTTGTTGAAGAAGCTTACCGGCCCTGGGCCAATTGTGAAGTGGGTGGCGGTAAGCGCTGTGAAGGCTGGTTGAGTGCCGTCAAAGACAACGTTATCCAGCGTGATCAGAATCGGCCGTTTCTGGCCATTGTCACTGTAGCCGGCGAAGGTCATTTTGCCGCCACCGAATCGCGGACTGTTCAGGTAGTGGAAGCTTTTCACGGTGATGTCGCTGAGATCGGGGTACGAGGTTCCGCTGGCACTGCCGTAGTTCGTGTCGAACACCAGCGGGAATTTGACGTTGCGCATGCATACGTTTTCGTAACGGATACCGTCTACCTTTCCACCGTTCTTGGCACTCGTCTTTATTCTCAGTCCGATGCCGTCCTGGCTGTCTCTACCATCCGCCGCCAAATCCACAACGCTGACATTGTGTACGCCACCGTTGGTTTCACTGCCGATGGACAGGCCGTGGCCATAATAAAAATGATTGTGCGCGAACATCAGGTCCCGACTGCCGGAGATCCGGCTGGACTTTATCGCTACGTTGTCATCACCCGTGCTGATGTAGGAATAGGCCAGCAATACTTTGTTCGATTGACCGGGGTCGAAGCCGTCGGTGTTCTTCACGGTTTCCGGGGTAAAGCAGGTCCCTGGGGTCTTCTGGTCGGGCGTCGAGCCGCTTGGGCAGTGGTAGCCCTCTACGCTGTAGACCCGGCTTGGATTCAGAATCTTGATCCCCCATACAGTCACCCCGGTCACGCCGTCAGTCACAATGTTGAAGTCCGGAGCGTTTTGCAGCGTCAGCCCCTGGATAACGAAGTCCGTTCCGCCACTGACCTGTATAAGGCGCGGCTTTTGTTGATAAACGTTGGACAAGGTCTTCTGATAAACAAGGTCCCACCAGCTGCGCAGATTGGCATTCGCCCCGGCGGTAAGCAGACTGCCGCCGCGACCATCGATAACGCCTTTGCCTATGACGCCGCTGGAGTGGGTGTTTTTGGCCGAAATCAGTGAACTGCAGGCATCCTGATTGGCAACTGTCGTCACGCCGCAAGTGCCTTTGCCGTTGTCGTAGTCCTTGGGGTTACGTGACGCAAACAACGTTACGCCCTCGTCTATCCAGAGCGTGACGCCGGATTTCAGTTGCAGCGGCCCGCTGAGGAATGCCGAGTTGTCGCCGTCACCTTTTACAAGCTTTACGGCTTGTCCGGCAGCACACCCATTGATTGCATTCTGGATATTCTCCTGGTCCGGCCTGGAGTCGAGCGCCGAACCGTCAGCGCTGTCCAGCGAGCCGTCTCTGGGAGTCAGGTGCGCTTGAAGTTGCTTACAGACTGGTGGGCTGGCTGGCTCGCTTATAGTGCCCCATGGCGTCACCACGGCTGTCTCACTGGCCGCCTGCGCGGGCAGTATGAGCGTCAGTGACATAGCCGCGGAAGCGGCCATCCAAGAGGTCTGCCGAAAAGTGTGCATGGCGAAGTGTAGGGGACCTGGCATCTATGAGACCTGTGATAGTGAGTAACCATGTTGGGTCGGCCAAGATATTTTAGAGATGTGTCAAATAGAAAGTCGCTACAAATTATTTCTTTGTCATGTTTCGTTATTAATGGATCTCTAGACGGTTTCAAGAACGATTCTCATCGGCTATGGGCAAGCCAGAAACTTCTGGTAAATCGGTTTTTTGGCGTTAGAATCGGCGCGCCTTCAGAAGTCGGGCCGATATTTACTGAATATCAGCCATATGCTTGATTGCACATGGCGCAGCCTTTGTCAGGCGATGTATGCGTAAAGCTGGAGGGCCTTGGTTGATAAGGGTTTCCGGCTTTTTTATTGCCTGTATTTCGGGTGTAAACTTGCCTTTCGCGCTCTAGCGCCTTCAGGTCCCGCGAACATGACACAGATCTCCGAACGTTTCCTGGTGCAGGCTCATCTCGATGCGAAGCAGCCCAAAGCGCTGAGCCCGGCAGAGCAGGCGCGTTACCGAGCCGACATTGCTGCCGAACTCAAGAAGCAGGATGCCGTGCTGGTCGCTCACTATTATTGCGACCCGGTCATTCAGGCCCTGGCCGAGGAAACCGGCGGTTGCGTGGCCGACTCTCTGGAAATGGCCCGCTTCAGCAATAACCACGCTGCCAGTACTGTATTGGTCGCAGGCGTGCGTTTCATGGGCGAAACCGCGAAGATTCTCAACCCGGAAAAACGCGTGTTCATGCCAACGCTCGAAGCCACCTGTTCGCTTGACGTAGGGTGCCCGGTCGATGAGTTTTCCGCGTTCTGCGATCAGCACCCGGAGCGTACCGTGGTGGTGTATGCCAACACCTCTGCAGCGGTCAAAGCCCGTGCGGACTGGGTAGTGACCTCTGGCTGTGCGCTGGAGATCGTCGAAAGCCTGATGGACAACGGCGAGAAAATCATCTGGGCTCCAGACAAGCATCTGGGCCGCTATATCCAGCGTGAAACCGGTGCCGATATGTTGCTGTGGGACGGTGCCTGCATTGTCCACGAAGAATTCAAATCCAAGCAGCTTGAAGACATGAAAGCCTTGTATCCCGAGGCTGCGATTCTTGTTCACCCGGAATCGCCGGAAGCAGTGATCGAGCTGGCTGACGTGGTCGGCTCCACCAGTCAGATGATTGCCGCCGCGCAGCGCTTGCCCAACAAGACGTTCATTGTGGCCACCGACCGGGGCATCTTCTACAAGATGCAGCAGCTGTGCCCGGACAAGATCTTCATCGAGGCGCCTACGGCCGGTAATGGCGCTGCATGCCGAAGCTGTGCACATTGTCCGTGGATGGCGATGAATACGCTTGAGCGCACCTTGCAGTGCCTGCGCGAGGGTAGCAATGAGATATTCGTTGACCCGGCGCTGATCCCCAACGCCGTACGTCCGTTGCAGCGCATGCTGGACTTCACTCAGGCGGCGCGCTTGCGACAAGCGGGTAATGCCTGACAGCGGTGATGAGAAAGCCCGACGCTTGTGTCGGGCTTTCTCATTCGGACATCAGTTCATCATGTCCTTGACCATCCGCTCTTGTTCAATCAGATCCTTTTGCCGTGCATCGATGCGCGACGCTAGCTGAAAGTTGTTGGCCGCACGGCGTTTGGCAAAGTCCAGCTGCTGGATTGCCTGACGGAAATCGCCGACCAGTGCGAAATATTCGGCACGCGCCTGATGCAGGCCGATGGTGTTGCCATTCAGGCCACGGGTTTCCGCCACGACGTACCAGATGTCGGGATCATCCGGGCGGGTCTTGAGCAGCGCTTCAAGGCTTTTTTCAGCTTCCGCGGTGCGGTTCTGCTTGAGCAGCACGTCAATGCGCACGTCATTGAGCGGGTAGCTGCCGGGGTACAGCGTCAGCATGCGATCGACCCGTTGCTGGGCATCGGCCAAGCGGTTATTGGTGATGTCCAGGTCGATCTGCGTCAGATTGTAGGTGATGTCGTTTGGCGCTTTTTCGAGTAATGGCTTGAGGGTTTCTCTGGCTTCGTTCAGTTGCCCACCCTTGATCTGCGCGATGGCCAGGCCATAGCGAGCCGGATCGGATTTCGGGTTTTCAACCAGTTGCGCACGAAAACGCTTGGCGGCGATACCTGGTGTTTCTTCATATATCAACGCAACGCGGGCACGCATCAGTTGATACAGCAGACTGTCTTCCTTGCCGCCAGGCTTGGCCTGCTCGGCGCGGTTGCGTGTGTCGGCGATCCGCGATTCGCTGACCGGGTGAGTCAGCAGAAACTCCGGAGGTCTGGCGTCGAATCGATATTGGCGCATGAGGCGCTCGAACATGGTCGGCATGTTACGCGGGTCATAACCGGCCTTCTCCAGGTTGAGAATGCCGATGCGGTCGGCCTCCTGCTCGTTCTGGCGTGAAAAGCGCCGTTGCTCCTGGATCGCGGCGGCCTGTGAGCCGGCGATGGTGGCGATACCCGCATCACCGGCGCCTGCGGCTGCCATGACGATACCTGCCAGCATCGCGGCCATGACTGGCACCTGCATGCGTTGCTGGGCTTCTATGCCTCTGGCGAAGTGGCGCTGCGACAAGTGAGCCAGCTCGTGAGCCAGTACCGAAGCGTACTCGCCCTCGGTCTGAGCATTGAGAAATAGACCGCCGTTGACGCCGATGATCCCGCCGGGTGCGGCAAAGGCGTTGAGTTGCGGGCTGTTGATCAGGATGAATTCAAGACGCCGGTCCTGAACCTGGCTGGTCTCGGCCAGGCGGTACACCGAGGTCTCGACGTAGTCCTTGAGTTGCGGGTCTGACAGTTGCGCCACTTGGCCGCGCAGCAAGCCCAGCCACGCACGGCCCAGACGGTGCTCCTGTTCGGGAGAGACAATCGAGGAGCTGGCGTCGCCAAGTGAAGGCAGGTCATCAGCCATGCCGTGTGTAGCGAACAGGCAAGCGAGGGTGAGCAGTGTAGGACGCAAAAAATTCATGCACGAAGCTCTGGTCAGAAGAACCTGTACTGTAGCTGGCTCAATGGCGTGCTGACCAGAGTGAGGTATTCTTGCCGCCTTATCCGCCATGCCTTTTCGGACATGGTTTGTAATTCGATGTGTCCGCCTGGAGAGAAACGATGTCTGACGCTGTAGTGCGCCCCGAGGTGTGCGACGCCGAACTGGATGCCAGTGGTCTCAACTGTCCGCTGCCTCTGCTGAAAGCCAAGATGGAACTCAATCGTCTGGCCAGTGGCGCGGTGCTGAAGGTGATCGCGACTGACGCCGGATCGCAGCGGGATTTTCGAACTTTTGCCAGACTTTCCGGGCATGAGTTGCTGCATGAAGAGGTCGACGCCGGCACTTATCTTTATTGGCTGCGCAAGGCTTGAACCACCACTGCCGTTTTTTTTGAAAAGGATGTTTGATGTTCAATGTGCTTCGCAATTGGGTGCAGCGCTACTTCTCCGATGAGGAAGCGGTGGTACTGGCGGTCTTGCTGTTTCTGGCGTTTACCCTTGTCCTGACCCTGGGCGGAATGCTCGCACCAGTCATTGCGGGGTTGGTGCTGGCCTTCCTGATGCACGGGTTGGTCAGTGTTCTGGAGCGCCTGCGCATGCCTGAAATGGCCGCAGTCGGCTTGGTCTTCACGCTGTTCATCGGTGCGCTGCTGCTGTTCCTGCTGGTGCTGGTACCACTGCTCTGGCACCAGTTGATCACGCTGTTCAACGAAGCACCGGGCATGCTTGCCAAGTGGCAGTCTGTACTGCTGTTGCTGCCCGAACGTTACCCGCATCTGGTTTCCGACGAGCAAGTGTTGCTGGCGATCGAAGTCGCCCGTGGTGAAGTGGGCAAGATCGGTCAGTTGGCGCTGACCTTCTCGATCTCCAGCCTGCCATTGCTGGTCAACCTGATGATCTACCTGGTGCTGGTGCCGATTCTGGTGTTCTTCTTTCTGAAGGATCGGCACATGATCGGCCGCTGGGCGCGCGGCTATCTGCCTCGCGAGCGTGCGTTGATCAACCGGGTGGCGGATGAGATGAAGCGTCAGATTGCCAATTATATTCGCGGCAAGGTCATAGAGATTTTCATCTGTGGTGGCGTGACCTACATCGCGTTCGCCGCGCTCGGGCTCAACTACGCAGCGCTGCTGGCGATGCTGGTCGGCATATCTGTGGTCGTGCCTTACGTTGGCGCGGTGGTGGTCACAGTGCCGGTGGCTTTGATCGGATTGTTCCAGTGGGGCTGGGGTGATCAGTTCATCTACCTGATGATTGCCCACGGCATCATTCAGGCGCTGGATGGCAACGTTCTGGTGCCGTTGCTGTTTTCCGAGGCCGTCAACCTGCACCCGGTTGCAATCATTTGCGCCGTGCTGCTGTTTGGCGGGCTGTGGGGATTCTGGGGGATCTTCTTTGCGATTCCGCTGGCCACGTTGTTCAAGGCCGTCCTCGATGCCTGGCCGCGTAATGAACCCACTGTGGCACCACTGCTTTAAGCAGCAAGTCTGGATCGTTGCGGCACCTTGCGTGCCGCAACGCTTATCGGAATATCAGCCTTTGTTCAGGGCCTCGGCCTGCGCCAGTACTTCAGCCACATGGCCCGGCACTTTCACGCCGCGCCATTCCTGACGCAGTACGCCTTCCTTGTCGATCAGAAAGGTGCTGCGGTCAACGCCCAGGTATTCCTTGCCATACAGCTTCTTGAGCTTGATGACGTCGAACAACTGGCAGACGGCTTCGTCCTTATCCGAAATAAGCTCGAACGGGAAAGACTGCTTGGCCTTGAAGTTTTCATGGGTCTTCAGGCTGTCTCGGGAAACACCGAGCACAACCGTATTGGCCGCCTGAAACTGCGCGATATGGTCACGAAAGTCCTGACCCTGCGTGGTGCAGCCGGGCGTGTTGTCTTTCGGGTAAAAATAAATCACGACCTGCTGACCCTTGAGCGCGGACAGCTCTACGGTCTGTCCGCTGGTCGCAGGTGCCTGAAAGTCGGGAACCGGTTGATCTACTGTGACGGTCATGGGAACTCCTTACATTGGGGCTTGTGGGCGCCAGGGTTCGATCAGTGCGTCGAGATTCAGCGCGTCGGCGAAATCGAGGAATTGATCGCGCAGCCAGCTGATCTGGGTCCCGGCAGGCAGTGTCACCGTGAATGTGGCATTAAGCATGGTGCCACCGGTCTGCGGAGCCTGATACGTGTCACAGATCAGATTTTCCAGCTCGACGTTGTGGTCAATGAAGAACTGGCACAGCTCATTGATGATGTCCGGGCGGTACGCCGAGCTGACGTAAGCTACGTAGGGCAGGGCTTCCGGGCGGTTCTCCAAGGTAGCGCTGCGTACCACGCTGGTGGTGAACGCATGCTTCTTGGAGAGGCTCGACAGGCCGGTTTCAAGGCGCGCCAGAGCGTCCCAACTGCCTGACACCTGAAGAATCAGCGCACTGCACTCACCGTGGCGAGTAAGGCGCGAGGTGACTACCGAGCAGCGGTTTTCATGGCTGGCACGGCACAGGACGTTGGTCAGCTCCATGGGGTTTGCGCCAAGGGCACTGATGACAAGGAATTGTTCGCGAACTGTGGGGGTGGACGACATGCAGCATTCCTAGACGATGAGCGGTCGGTACTTTTTCGGACTTGCGGGGCTGTTTCGACAATCGATGGCGCGAGATACCTTCCCGGGTCCCGGAGCGCCTGCCTTGCATGGAAGTACCATGACGGGGCTGGAGTGCACTGGGGCAGGGCTTCTGGCGACAAATTCGACCGATTGAGCGAGGTGCGCAGGTGACCAGTACCGATCAAAGGACGAAGGGTAGCGAAAACCATCGCTCAGGGGAATGCTCAGAGCGCGGTACTTCGCTTGTACAAGGCTGATAGCGCCAGTACCATTACGGCTCTCTTTTTCCGGCAGGAGCGGTTGCATGATTGCGGGCAGTATGGTGGCACTGGTCACACCAATGGATGCACAAGGTCGTCTGGACTGGGACAGCCTGAGCAAACTGGTTGACTTCCACTTGCAAGAGGGCACCAACGCCATTGTTGCCGTCGGCACCACCGGTGAATCGGCGACGCTGGATGTGAGCGAACACATCGAGGTCATCCGCCGTGTGGTTGCCCAGGTTGCAGGACGTATTCCGGTCATCGCCGGTACAGGCGCCAACTCGACGCGCGAAGCCGTCGAGCTGACCACCAACGCCAAGACCGCTGGCGCCGATGCGTGCCTGCTGGTAACGCCTTATTACAACAAGCCGACGCAAGAAGGCCTGTTTCAGCATTTCAGCCACATCGCCAATGCCGTAGACATCCCGCAGATCCTCTACAACGTGCCGGGCCGTACGGCCTGCGACATGCTGCCAGAGACTGTTGCGCGTCTGTCTGCGGTAAAAAACATCATCGGCATCAAGGAAGCCACCGGCAACCTGCAGCGCGCCAATGACATTCTGGCCAGCGTCAGCAGTGATTTTCTGGTGTACTCCGGTGACGACGCTACGGCAGTCGAATTGATGCTGCTGGGCGGCAAGGGCAATATTTCCGTCACTGCCAACGTTGCACCGCGCCTCATGAGCGATCTGTGCGAAGCGGCCATGCGTGGCGATGCCGAGACGGCGCGGGCGATTCACGAAAAGCTCATGCCGCTCAACAACACCCTGTTTATCGAATCCAACCCTATCCCCGTGAAGTGGGCCTTGCATGAAATGGGTAAGATGCCAGCCGGTATCCGTCTGCCGCTTACCTGGCTCAGCGAAGCCTGTCACGAACCGCTGCGTCAGGCCCTGCGCCAGTCCGGCGTCCTGGTTTAATTGAGGAAGTATCACGCAATGAAGCGATTGGCCGGACTTTCCGCACTTGCTCTTATTATCTCCAGCACCAGCGGTTGCGGTTGGCTCTGGGGCGAAGATGGTTACTTCCGTGATCGCGGTAGCGATTACCTCCAGGCTACCCAGACCCCACCCATGCAGGTGCCTGCCGATGTGTCCGGCGTCAAGCGCCTCGACCCGTTGCTGCCGATCCCGCGCAATGTGGCTGACAGCACCCAGAAAGAAGGTGAATACACGGTTCCTCGCCCTCTGCCACTGGGCACGACTTCCGAGTCGAGCGATTTCAGTCTGCAGAAAAGCGGCGATGCGCGCTGGATTCTGGCTCAGCGTCAGCCAGCCGAAGTCTGGCCGGTGGCTCATCAATACTTCGAAGACAATGGTTTCCGTATCGCTGAAGAGCGCCCGCAGACTGGCGAATTCAGCTCCTCGTGGCAGCGTCTTGATGAACTGTCCGCTTCGGTTGCCAAGCGCCTGAGCGCCGCTGGCGTTTCAGCCGACGCTGAAACCCGCGTGCGGGTTCGTATCGAGCCGGGCGTGCAGCGCAATACCAGTGAAGTCTATGTGGTGAGCGTCGAGCGTCCT
Source organism: Pseudomonas syringae group sp. 243L2 (assembly GCF_032587875.1). NCBI lineage: Bacteria > Pseudomonadati > Pseudomonadota > Gammaproteobacteria > Pseudomonadales > Pseudomonadaceae > Pseudomonas > Pseudomonas syringae group sp. 243L2. Next base: position 212,652 of record NZ_JAWHPL010000010.1, on the reverse strand, counting down.
GCCGGCAGCACGGCCGATGTGGCCTTCCCGACCCGAACCACCAACCTGGGCCTCGATGCCGCGCTGACCGACGACCTGCTGGCCAGCATGGGCCGCAACGCTGAAAAGGGCGGTTCGATTTCCCTGCTGGCAGCGCGTGACTATGACACCCCGAGCCGTGTTGCCTTGAGCGAAGACGGTAGTGGCAACCCGGTCTTGAACCTCGGTGCCGATCTCGACCGTGCGTGGTCGAGCGTCGGCCGTGCGCTTGATCAAGGTGACTGGCGCGTCGAGGACATAAACCGCAGCCTGGGTCTGTACTACATCAACCTGGCTGAAAAGGCCAAAACGCCTGAAAACGAGCCTGGTTTCTTCGGTCGCCTGTTTGGCAGCAAGTCGAGCAAGGAAGAGATCGATGCCCGTGCCGAGCGTTATCAGGTTCGCCTGAGCAAGGTGGGTGATAACGTTCAAGTGACCGTCGAGAAGAACATCAATACCGTTGCGCCTGCGGATATCGCGCGTCGGGTGTTGAGCGTTATTCAAGACAACCTGGGTTAAGTGCGTTTCGCGGTTCTCGGCAGCGGCAGTCGTGGCAACGGCACGCTGGTCGCAAGCAACGATACGTACGTACTGGTCGATTGCGGTTTCTCCCTGCGGGAAACCGAGCGCCGCCTGGCGCGTCTGGGCGTCGCTGCAAACCAGTTGAGTGCGATTCTGGTAACCCATGAGCATGCCGATCATGTGCATGGCGTGGGTTTGCTGTCGCGGCGCTACAATGTGCCGGTCTACCTCAGCAGCGGCACATTGCGCGGTATGCGCAAACCGGTTGAAGTTGCCGGTTTGCTGGCGGGCGGAGAGAGCTTGCAGGTTGGCGCGCTGGGCATCGATGTGGTGTCTGTCGCTCATGATGCGCTTGAACCGACGCAGTTTGTCTTCAACGACGGCAAGCGCCGCTTCGGTCTGCTGACCGACCTCGGCTCTTACTGCTCTAACGTATTGCAGCGTTATCAAGGCCTGGATGCCTTGATGATCGAGGCCAATCACTGTCGCGACATGCTTGCCCGAGGCCAGTATCCGGTCTTTCTCAAGCAGCGCGTTGGCTGTGAAACAGGTCATTTGAACAATCACCAGGCCGCCAGCCTGGTGAGCGAGCTGGGATGGCAGGACCTTCAGCACCTGGTGCTGGCGCATCTGAGCAGCAAGAACAACCTGCCGCATCTGGCCCGGCAATGTTTTGTCGACACCCTTGGGTGCGACCCGGACTGGCTGCAACTGGCCGATCAAGATTCAGGGCTCGACTGGCGACATATCGCCTAGCCCAACTACTTAGCAAGCGGAGCCCATCATGGAAAAACGTGAAGAACTCTACCGCGGCAAAGCCAAATCGGTTTACAAGACCGACGACGCTGACCGCTTGATCCTGCTGTTCCGTAACGACACTTCGGCGTTCGACGGCAAGCGCATCGAACAACTGGACCGTAAAGGCATGGTGAACAACAAGTTCAACGCCTTCATCATGCAAAAGCTTGAAGAAGCGGGCGTTCCGACCCAATTCGACAAGCTGCTGGGCGACAACGAGTGCCTGGTCAAGAAGCTCGACATGATCCCGGTCGAATGCGTCGTGCGTAACTACGCTGCCGGCAGCCTGGTCAAGCGCCTGGGCATCGAAGAGGGCACCAGGCTCAATCCTTACACCTTTGAACTGTTCCTCAAGGACGACGCCAAGGGCGACCCGTTCATCAACGAATCCCACGTTGTGGCATTCGGCTGGGGCACTGCCGAGCAACTGGTTCGCATGAAAGAGTTGTCGATCAAGGTCAACGAAGTTCTGACCAAACTGTTCGACGACGCTGGCCTGCTGCTGGTCGACTTCAAACTCGAATTCGGCGTATTCCACGGTGAAATCGTCCTCGGCGACGAATTCAGCCCGGACGGCTGCCGCCTCTGGGACAAGGACACTCGCAAGAAAATGGACAAGGACCGCTTCCGCCAGGGTCTGGGCGACGTCATCGAAGCTTACGAAGAAGTCGCAAACCGTCTGGGCGTGCCGCTATAAGCGGAAAAAACACGCAAGCGCTTGATAGCACGAAAAAAAACAGCAGAAGGGCTTCGCCTTCTGCGCTGATACTGTTATGATGCGCGCCGTTGGAGAGATGCCAGAGTGGCCGAATGGGACGGATTCGAAATCCGTTGTACCTTCACCGGTACCTAGGGTTCGAATCCCTATCTCTCCGCCATTATTTGAAAAGCCCCGTGAATATTTGATTCACGGGGTTTTTTGTTTTTAGGCTGTACTACCTCCCTCGTTCCCAGATTTTCCCCTTCCCCGACTCCGTTTTTTCCGCAGTCAAAGATAGCTGGCCGGTCAGAACTAGCTGAATTGATCCGGGATTTTTGGAGTGTTCAAGCGCTCGTTCCGTTCATGCAGCACGCGGACGATGAACACGACCTGGTTGCGAACCACATAGCTCACTAAGAAGGGGTAGCGAGTAAGTACCAGCTCGCGTACGTCCGGGGCTTGGGAAGGGCGTCCCATACCTGTAAACGTTGCGAGCTGCTCAATGGATTCCAGAATGGTGCTGACGACTTCGTCAGCTCTCTGATGGCCCATCAGCCCCGCATAATGCTCATGAATCGCTTCCAGATCGCTATCGGCTTTTTCACTTAACTCGATTTGCGGCACGTGCTACCCACTTGGCTTTAACCGTTTCCAGATTAATCGTCTTTCCTGCATCAATGTCGGCTAAGCCTTCGTCAATGGCTTTCAGGTGCCAGGCTTCTGCTTCGATATAGCGAGACAAAGCACGTTTCAGGTGGTACTGACGATCACGGTCCGTGGCAAGCGCTAGCTGGTCGAGCATTTCGACCAAGCCTTCTTCGACACGGAATGACAAAACAGGCGATGCCATATTGGCCTCCACGGGGGGTGATTGTAAACATTGTATACAGACTCCTGAAAAGTATACTTGAGGCCTTGATTGCGCAACAAATTTGTGTGCTTTTCGCCGAGTTGCTATTCACTTTTTGGAAATCGACAGCAACCCCGAACGCTTGAGCGAAGTCGGGACGATGCCGCCCCATCACCACTCCCAAACTATTCACCCCTCCCGGTTTCCCCTTTAGCCCTTTCTGATCTATACCTTGGGTTCAACGTTTTGTGAGGCGAGGAGCTATCAGATGTCGGACGTAGATCAGGTACAAAAGTCGCAACCCTCTCCCAGTCAGAGCCATGATGATGTGATTGCCCAGTTCAAGTGGCAGGGCAAGCAGATCGACTGGTTGCTGCAATGGCTGGTCAAGTTTGTCGCGAACACCAAGGTGGAGCTGGGCGTGACGCTGTCGGTGGGCGGGAATCTGGTTTCCGGGCATCTGATTTCTCACGACACCTATTTTGAGCAGTTGGCCGACGATATTTCGGCGCCGTTCAGTTCGTTTGCCAATGGCACTGACGCGACGATGAAAGAAATGATTCTGTCCTTCAAGCCGGGAGAGTCTTCCGAAGACACGCCAGCATTCCATTTCATTCACCTGAAGGATTGCCGGACCTATTCCACTGACGGTAATCCGATTTGCGACGCAGGTGTGTTGTGGCGCGGCAGGATCTCGGCGGTGGACGGCTTCACCATCGGGCTCATCGCTGAAAAACCAGGCGTGTCCTGACCTTTTCAGGCCCCGGCTTTCGTCGGGGCGTTCTCATCCATTCTGATGACGGTCTCCAGCGTGCTATGTGTACCCGCTGGTCTGGAAAGCTGCGCCGGTAGTAGCGTCACTTAGCCATTCTTTGCGCGACAAAATGTCGCAATGGGCCTTTAGCCGGGTAATATGTTCGCCCTGACCTTACACGCCGAATGGTTTTCGGCATGGCCTGATAGAGAACTGGCGACAAGAAAAAATAACAAGAAACGAGCCAGGCTGCCCGCCCCGGTCGACGTAAAGAATTAATGAGTAGACGAAAAAGGCGATTAGAGAAAATGACCAAAACTTCGCGACCTTTGTATATTTCCTATGCAGGACCCTCACTGCTGGAAATGCCCCTGCTGAACAAAGGCAGTGCCTTCACCCCGCAAGAGCGGGTCGAATTCAATCTGATCGGGCTCCTGCCGCAGAACGTAGAGACCATCGAAGAGCAAGTCACCCGGGTCTACAGCCAGTACAAGCAGTGCGCGAGCGATCTGGACAAGCATATCTACCTGCGTTCGATCCAAGACAACAACGAAACTCTGTTCTTCCGCCTGCTGGACTCGCATCTGGACGAGATGCTGCCGATTATCTACACCCCGACGGTGGGTCAGGCGTGTCAGGAATTCTCCAAGATCTACCGCACGCACCGTGGCCTGTTCATTTCCTACCCCGAGCGTGACCGCATCGATGACATTCTGCGCAGCGCCACCAAAGACCGGATCAAAATCATTGTCGTGACCGACAGCGAGCGAATTCTCGGTCTGGGCGACCAGGGCATCGGCGGCATGGGTATTCCGATTGGCAAACTGTCGCTGTACACCGCCTGTGGCGGCATCAGCCCGGCGTACACGCTGCCGATCGTGCTGGATGTGGGCACCAACAACCGTGAGCTGCTGGATGACCCGATGTACATGGGCTGGCGTCACGAGCGGGTATCGGGCAAGGAATACGAAGACTTCATCGCACTGTTCATCGATGCCGTACAGCGTCGATGGCCGGATGTGCTGTTGCAGTTTGAAGATTTTGCCCAGTCCAACGCCATGCCGCTGCTCGAAAAGTATCGGGACGAGCTGTGCTGCTTCAACGATGACATCCAGGGCACCGCGTCGGTTGCCGTGGGTACGTTGCTGGCGGCCTGCAAGGCCAAGAATGAAACCCTCGGCCAGCAGAAGGTGGTGTTCGTCGGTGCCGGTTCGGCGGGCTGCGGGATCGCCGAGCACATCATCGCAGCGATGCGAATTGAAGGCCTGAGTGAAAGCGAAGCGCGCAAACGAATCTTCATGGTTGATCGCTTCGGCCTGCTGACCGAGGGTATGGACAATCTGCTCGATTTCCAGAAGCGTCTGGCGCAGAAGACCGCCGATGTGTCTGGCTGGACTGCTGGCACAGAAGCCTTCCCGCAGTTGCTCGACGTGGTGACGAACGCCGGGGCCACGGTGTTGATCGGCGTGTCCGGGCAGCGTGGTCTGTTCACCGAGCAAGTGATTCGCGAACTGCACAAACATTGCGCCAAACCATTGGTAATGCCGCTATCCAATCCGACTTCCAAGGTAGAAGCCACGCCGGAAGAAATCCTGCGCTGGACGGATGGCAATGCGCTGGTTGCTACCGGCAGTCCGTTCGCGCCGGTGGAGATCAACGGTCGCACCGTGCACATCGCTCAGTGCAACAACTCCTATATCTTTCCGGGCATCGGCCTCGGCGTGGTGGCTTGCAAGGCGTCGCGCATCACCGACCGTATGCTGATGGCGGCATCCAATGCGCTGGCCGAGTGTTCGCCGATGGTCACGGGGCAGGGCGATGCGGTGTTGCCGCCACTCAAGGAAATTCAGCAAGTGAGCCGTAAAATTGCCCTGGCTGTTGCCAAAGAGGCCCAGGCTGAAGGCTTGGCACTGGAAACTTCCGAAGAGGCACTGCTTGAAGCCATCGAGCGTAATTTCTGGCTGCCGGGCTATCGTGCCTATCGCCGTCGTTCGGTCTGATCGAGCGTTTCCAGAGTGACAGCGTCTGCGCGAGCCTGCTTGCGCAGATGCTGTATTGGCGGGGTTATTGAGCGTTCATGGGCGCGTATTGCTTCACGGTGAAATAAGCTTCATTCAACCCAATCCTCTCACCGTTTTCACATAAAATTGATGAAGCGCTGCCTAGAGTGCGCGCCATCGGGAGTTATCTGGCTCCTGAATGCCCGATGCGTATTAATTCGATAAGCAGACCACGATGCCGACACCCAGAACTGTTCGTCCAGAGGTTGTTACCTTACTTGCCAGTGCCTTTCTGTTACTGGGTTTCAATATAAATCTGTGGCAGCATCTTTTCGCGATTACCAGCTCCGATGCCAAAGGTCTGGCCATGCGCTTTGCATTCGGGCTGATGATTTTCTGCGTATTCAATATCGTTCTGACGCTGTTGGCATTTCGCCGTGTGTTTAAGCCTGTGGTGATCGCTCTGTTTATGATCAGCGCCGGGGTGGTGTATTTCATGACCGAGTACGGTGTCATGATTGACGCCGGGATGTTCCGAAACTTTGCCGAAACCAACGTGACGGAAGTGCAGGGGCTGCTGTCTTTTAAACTGGCGTTGTATATCGTTCTGTTGGGTGTACTGCCTTCGCTGATTCTGTGGAAACTGCCGATCAGCTACCGTCGCTGGCACCTGGAGCTGTTCAGCAAGCTGGTGGTAGGCGTGGTCTGTTGCGTGGCAATAGGCGGCGTTGCGCTGGCGAATTATCAAGGTTTGTCCTCGTTGTTCCGCAACCATCACGAATTGCGCCTGATGGTCGTCCCAAGCAATTACATCGGTGCCTCGCTTGGCTACCTGAGCGAGCAAGTGATCTCCGCACAGCGCCCGTTCGTCAAGATTGGCGAGGACGCCAAGCGGTCGGCGGACTGGGCCACGCATGCCCGCAAGTCGTTGACCGTACTGGTCGTGGGTGAAAGTGCCCGTGCCGAAAACTTCGGAATTCTTGGCTATGGTCGCGACACCACGCCCAACCTGAACAAGGAGAGCGGGTTGGTGGCGTTTACCGATGTTTACTCGTGCGGCACCGAAACCGCAGTGTCGGTGCCGTGCATGTTCTCCAACATGGGTCGAAAGAACTACAACGCAACCAAGGCCCGTAATCAGGAAGGTTTGTTGGATGTCCTGAAGCGTGCCGGTATAGAAGTGGTGTGGCGTGATAATCAGGCGGGCTGCAAAGGGACCTGTGATCGAGTGACCTTCCAGGATGTCAGTAATCTCAAGGACCCGTTGTTGTGCAACAGCCATGAATGCCGCGACGAGATACTGTTGCAAAACCTGCAGGGTTTTATCGACAGCCTCGACAAGGACACTGTTCTGGTGCTGCACCAGATGGGTAGCCATGGCCCTGAATACTTCAAGCGTTACCCTAAAGAGTTTGAAAAGTTTACGCCGGTGTGTGAAAGCAATGCCTTGAACAATTGCAGCCGGGACAGCATCGTCAATGCCTACGACAACACACTGTTGTATACCGATCACGTACTGGCCACGTTGATTGATCTGTTGCGCAGTAATCAAAACAAGGTCGACACTGCCATGGTGTACCTGTCGGACCATGGTGAGTCGCTTGGCGAGTACAACTTGTTCTTGCACGGCACACCGTATGTGCTGGCTCCTGATCAGCAAAAGCATGTGCCGATGCTTATCTGGTTGTCCGATACCTATCAGAAGTCCTTTGCAGTCAGCCCGGAGTGCCTGGCCAAACAGCGCAATGCGCCGTTGAGCCAGGACAATCTCTTTCATTCAATGCTCGGCTTGTTGAAAGTCGACACTCAGGTCTACAACCCAAGCCTGGATATGTTCGCCGGGTGCCGCACTGAGCTGGCGGCCGCTGACAAGCAGTAAAATCTGTGCTTGCTCAGGATAGAGATCGTTTCCACGCTTGCGTGGGGACGCTCATCCTTGGCCCTTTTGCCAGGCAACAGTTCCTCCTGTCCGTCATTTGCGTGAAGATACGCCAGACCGGGACGACAGACGCGCGATAATCTCCCATCACGATATATACTGCGCGCCATTGTTGAAGGGAGAGCCGTGTGGCCATCGATATTCACTGGATTCGCGACGACGACAGCCTCGCCCGGCATTGCGCAGAATGGCAGTTGCTGCCTTTTGTCGCGCTCGACACCGAGTTTATGCGGGTCGATACTTTTTACCCGATAGCAGCGTTGCTGCAGATTGGCGACGGGCAAAGCGCCTGGCTTATTGATCCTTTGCTGATCAACGACTGGCAGCCGCTGTCTGCGCTGCTCGAAAACCCCGACGTCATCAAGGTAGTGCACGCGTGCAGCGAGGACCTCGAAGTTTTGCTGCGTCTGACTGGCAGCCTGCCGGTGCCGTTGTTTGATACCCAGTTGGCAGCCGCTTACCTGAACCTCGGTTTTTCCATGGGCTATTCGCGTCTGGTGCAGGAGGTCCTCAACATCGACCTGCCCAAGGGCGAAACCCGTTCTGACTGGCTGCAACGTCCGCTGTCGGAAACGCAGATCAGCTATGCCGCTGAAGATGCAGTGCACCTTGCCGAGCTTTTCTCCATCCTGCGTCCGCGTTTGTCCGATGACAAATACGCCTGGCTGCTGGATGACGGTGCCGAACTGGTCGCCAACCTGCGCCGCGAAGTTGACCCGTACGAGGTCTACCGTGAGGCCAAACTGGCCTGGAAACTGTCCCGTGCCCAGTTGGCGGTGCTGCGTGAGTTGTGTGCCTGGCGTGAGCGCGAGGCGCGCGCCCGCAACCTGCCGCGCAACCGCATTGTGCGTGAGCACTCGCTGTGGCCATTGGCCAAGACGCAGCCGGATAACCTCGCTGCACTGGGGCGTATCGAAGACATGCACCCGCGCACCGTTCGCCATGACGGCGAGTTTCTGCTTGAGCTGATAAAGACCGCAGGCACGCTTCCGCCAGAAGAGTGGCCTCCTGCATTGCCTGAGCCACTGCCCATTGATGCGGCCGGGTCGATCAAGCGTCTGCGTGCAATCGGTCAGCAATACGCCGAGCAACTGGACATGGCCCCGGAGTTGATGCTGCGCAAGAAGACTCTCGAAGCGCTGCTCAAGAGCGGCTACCCCGACGGTCCTTACCAATTGCCCGACTCGCTGCGTGGCTGGCGTCGCGAGTTGATGGGTCAGGCGCTGCTGGACAGCCTGGCCACCCCCGGAGAACAGTCTTGAAGCGTATCTGCTCGATTTATCGCAGCCCGAAAAGAAACGAGATGTACCTTTACGTCTTGAAAAGCGATGTCCTCAAACGCGTGCCGCCTGAACTGCTGGTCGCGTTTGGCAAGCCGGTTCATGCATTTGACCTGGTCCTGAGTCCCGAGCGTGCGCTGTCGCGCGAGGACATCAATGTGGTGCTGGAGAATCTCGATAGCCAGGGCTATCACCTGCAGATGCCCCCTGCCGAAGATGACTACATCGAGCATTTGCCGGAAGAGCTGCTGCGCCGCAACGATCCGATGTAATAGTTGCTCACGTTGTAAAGCGGTCCACATCGCCGTGGGCTGCCTGTCCTGTTTTTAAGGTTTTTGAAACATGCGCGTTCTGATTGCCGAGCACGATTATCACGTTTACACCCAATTGTTGCGCAAGGCTGCGCCTGATCTGGAAGTCTTCAGCACGGGCGACTCTGCCGAGCTGTCGCGAATGGCCAGCGATTGCCCGGTCTGGCTGGGACAGCCGGACCTGATGGCCAACCTGCTGCGTCAAGGGCACAAGCCTCAGTGGCTGCAATCCACCTGGGCGGGTATTACGCCACTGCTGGCCGACAGCCTGTCGCGCGAATATCGCCTGACACGTGCAGTCGGGATTTTCGGTCAGGTCATGGCCGAATTTGTTTTGACCTACATGCTCGGCCACGAGCGTGAGGTGCTGGCGCGTTTGATGAGTCAGGTCGAGCGCAAGTGGGACAATCGTACTGGCCAGAGTCTGTCTGGTCGCAAGGTATTGATCGTGGGCGCCGGTGATATCGGCCAGCGTGTCGCCGAGTTTCTTTTGCCGTTCGGTGTGCACGTCTACGGCGTGGCCTCCAGTGCGCGCACTCAGGCGCCGTTCATCGAGATAACACCGCTGTCTGACATGACGCGTCTGCTTGGCGAGATGGATTACGTCATCAATCTACTGCCCAACACACCTGAGACCCACGACCTGTATGACGCGAAGCTGTTTGCCAGCTTCAAGCCAACGGCGCTGTTCATTAACGTTGGGCGCGGTGTAGCGGTTGTGGACGCAGATCTGGTCGAGGCGTTGAAGGAAGGCCATCTGGCCGGTGCGGTCATTGACGTCTGCCGTCAGGAGCCTTTGCCGCAGCGCCATCCATTCTGGACCGCCTATGGTCTGCTGTTGACCGGTCACAGTTCGGCACCGACATCGCCGGTGGCCATGACCGAGCTTTTCGTTGAAAACCTCAAGGCGTTTCAGGCTGGAGAAGCACTGCGCGGAGAGGTCGATTTTTCGCGAGGTTATTGAAGCCGTTCCGAACGAGCCGACGTTTAGGCGTCGGCTCGTCGGCATCGATTGCAGAGAACAGTCAGTTACAGCGAAAAATCACCCTCAGCAGCCAGTTCTGCCAGTGGCTTGCGCGGGCTTGGCGCTTCGCGGCCTTGCAGGTATTCCGGCAGCGTCGACTTGTCACCGATTTTGCCGATGGCTACGGCAGCGTGCAGTGCGTAATCCTCTGGAATGTTCAGCTCCTTGCGGGTCAGGTCCTGATCGAAGCCCGCCATGCCGTGGGTGTGCCAGCCGCTCAGGCTCGCTTGCAGCGCAAGATAACCCCAGGCCGAGCCGGTATCGAAGGTGTGCCACAAGGCCGGGCTTTCTTCGGTTGCGCCTGGCGCGACGAAGGTGGTCTTGGAGACGATGATCACCAATGCTGCTGCATGTTGCGCCCAGTTGCGGTTGAACTCGTTCAGCAGGCCCAGATAACGCTCCCAGTTAGGCGTGTCGCGACGTGCATACAGAAAACGCCAAGGCTGCGTGTTGTAGGCCGAGGGTGCCCAGCGTGCCGCTTCGAAAAAGCTCAGCAGGGTTTCCTGATCGATGCTTTCGCCACTGAATGCACGTGGCGACCAGCGCTCGGTGAATTGCGGGTCGATAGGGTGATCGGCGATGCGAGGGTTCGTGCTCATGAAAGTCCTTGATAGCGAAGGTGAAAAACGAGCGTGGCTTGATGGGCCGTGGTCGGCAGGCATCGCTTGAGCGCACTGGAAAACCCGTTAACGCTACTGTTTTGCCCTGTCGCTGACAAGTCCCGGCTACCGGCAGTCGCAAGTGCTTGGCCCGCACCCCTTGTACCTCTAGACTGACGGCCTTTTCATTTTCGATATCGTTGTCCGAACCATGGCCGCTAAAGTTGAACCCTTCTGGATTCGCAAGACCCTCGACCAGCTCAACACCGAGGAGTGGGAATCGTTGTGCGATGGCTGTGGCTTGTGCTGCCTGCAGAAGCTGGAAGACGAAGAGGACAACAGCGTTTATTACACGCGGATCGCTTGCAAGCTGCTGGACCTGAAGACCTGCCAGTGCTCCGACTACGCCAATCGTCGTGCGTCGGTGCCTGACTGTATTCAGCTGACGCCGGGGCAGGCAGATGAATTCAAATGGCTACCGCCGACCTGTGGCTATCGGCTGGTCAGCGAGGGCAAGGATTTGCCGCTCTGGCATCACTTGGTGTGTGGTGATCGCACGGCTGTGCATCACGAGCGTATCTCCCAGTCAGGCCGCATGCTCAGCGAGAACAGTGTGGCCGAAGACGACTGGGAGGATTACCTGATCTTTCGCGCAGGTTGAGCGTTTAAACGACCGGCTTTGGCTCGGCCAGCGCTTCCACACCTTTGACGGCAGCGTTTTTCACCGCGTTTTCGGCGTCGTCTTTCAGGTTGTTCAACTGGGCACCGGCACGTTCGATAGTCGAGCGGGCGCTGTGCAGGTCGCTGCGACCTTTTTCCACCAGGCTTTTGGCCGAGCAGTGACCGCTGATGCCGCGAGCCAGCACTGCGCCGCCGATGGCCAGTTGGATCAGGCCCAGAAAGCCGCCACGACGGACACCTTTGCCCATCATCAGTACACCGCCAGCCAGTGAGCCAATGCGCTCCCAGCCGTGGACGTTCTGATCAGGGTTGCGCTGCAGCAGTTCAGGTGTGTCGATGCGTTCGATAATCGGGGTGTCGCGCATGATGGCTCTCCATGAGGCGGTAATTCGCAGGAAGTAGGTAGTAAACCGGTTCAGAGAAACTGACTGCTCGCCCGCGACACAGGTTCAATGCTTTTCCGTCAGCGGTCGCTGGCCGGATCGATTTTCTCGCGACCAAACTGTGGCCCCGAGCGGGTATTGATGCCTTTGGCCATGCGGTCGTAGAGCACCACATTGACGGTCGCGGCCAGATTCATGCATCCCTCGGTCGGGATATAGACCACGTCTTCACACCAGTCGCGAATGTCCTGATCCAGCGAGCCGTCTTCCGGACCGAAGATATACAACGCGCGGTCAGGGTGCGTGTATTCAGGCAGGGCACGGGCACCGTCCACCAGTTCGACGGCCACCGGAATACAACCCAGCGGCAGAATGCTTTTGAGGTCTTCGATGCCGATCAGCGGGATGTCCTGATGGATTTTCTTGGTGTCGGTGATGAAATCCCGCGCACGCTCATAGCGTTTACCGGTATAGAACACCGACGCCACACCGTAGCAGCCGGCTGCTCGCATGACGGAGCCGACATTTTCCGGGGACTTGGGGTTGTAAAGACCGATGCAGGCGTACCGTTTATTGGCCACGGGGAGGGTGCTCTGAAGAAAACCGGGGATTATACGGCAGCGTCAGAGCAATGCCATTTTCAATTCCGACGCTCTCAGAACCACATGCGTAAACCGACGACCAGCCGTGCATCGGCAACGTCCTCGCCGTCTTCGCGTGCGTAATCGGCGGTATTGCCGTAGGACCGATCCCAGGTTACGCCCACGTAAGGAGCGAATTGCGGGGTGATTTCATAGCGCAGCCGAAGGCCGAACTCACTGGTCGACAGGCCCGAGCCATTGCCGCGTTGCGGGTCGTTCTTGCCGTAGAAATTCAGCTCGGCAGTGGGTTGAAGAATCAGATTGTTGGTCAGCAACAGGTCGTAGTCGGCTTCCAGGCGCGCCGCGGTCTGCCCGGCTTCACCGATGAATGCGGTGGCTTCGATATCAAGATCCGAAATCGCCTGCCCTTGCAGGCCGAAAGCCGCCCAGGTTTGTGGCGCGCCAGGTTTGAAGTCCTGGCGTGCGCCAGCGACTACGTCCCACGATGAGCTGACGGCATGACCCCATAACGCCTGGACTTCCGCTTCCTCGGTCTTGCCGTTGCTGCGCTCGCCCTCTGAACGCAGCAGCAAGCGGTCGACATCACCGCCAATCCAGCCGGACAGGTCCCAGGCCAGCGCGCTGCCGTCGTTTGCGTCCTGCCATTCCAGCTTGTCGGCCAGAAAGTAACTGTTGATGGCGCTGTCGTGGACCTGATGCCCGCTATGGCTGGTGTACACCGCAGCCCGGTCGGCGTCGGTGACGGGCGGGATTGGTGTTCGGCTCTGCATGGGGACGGCATTGTGCTCGCTGGCGTCCATAGGCATCGAGTGGCTGCCATGATCCATGCCTTCCATGCCTTCCATTCCGGCAGCCAGCGTGGTTGCCCAGGGTGTTATGGCCAGGCCTGCCGTCAGCAGCAGGGTTGGCAGGCAGGACGAGTTGCGCAATCCATTCACCGGTAAAATCCTCATTCTTCCACCCGCACTTCGCGGAACATGCCCATTTCCATGTGGTACAGCATGTGACAGTGATAAGCCCAACGGCCCAGTGCGTCAGCGGTGACGCGATAGCTGCGGCGTGAACCCGGAGGCATGTCGATGGTGTGTTTGCGCACCATGAACTGACCGTTTTCGTCTTCCAGATCGCTCCACATGCCGTGCAGATGGATGGGGTGAGACATCATCGTGTCGTTGACCAGCAGGATACGCACTCGCTCGCCGTACTTGAGCATGAGCGGTTTGGCGTCCGAGAATTTCACACCGTCGAACGACCAGGCGAATTTTTCCATGTGCCCGGTCAGGTGCAGTTCGATCGTGCGGCTGGGCTCACGACCGTCCGGGTCTTCGAAGGTGCTGCGCAGGTCTGTGTAAGTCAGAACTCTGCGCCCGTTGTTCCTGAGGCCGATGCCCGGATCGTCGAGTTTGGGCGAGGTGCTCATGGCCTGCATGTCGACCAGCGGATTGTTTTGTTCGCTGTCCGGGTGTGACTGCATGGCAGGTGTTTCTTTCATCGGCATCTTGCTATGGTCCATGCCGGGCATCGAGTCATGGCCCATCTTGCTATGGTCCATGCCTGACATGTCGTCCATCGCCGGGGCTGCGCCGTGGTTCATGCTGTCATGATCCATACCCGCCATGCCCACATCATCCATGCTCAGCAATGGGCGTGGATCCAGGGGCGGGACCACGGCATGCAAGCCGGGCCTGCTGGCCAGGGTGCCGCGGGCGTAGCCGGTGCGGTCCATCGACTGGGCGAACAGCGTGTAGGCACCTTCGGCAGGCTCGACGATCACGTCGAAGGTTTCTGCCACTGCGATGCGCAATTCATCGACCGTTACTGGCTTGACGTGCAAGCCATCGCTGGCGACTACGGTCATTTTCAGGCCCGGAATACGCACGTCGAAATACGTCATGGCCGAGCCGTTGATCAAGCGCAGTCGAATCCGCTCGCCAGGCTTGAACAGGCCGGTCCAGTTCATGTCCGGGGCCTGGCCGTTCATCAGGTAGGTGTAGGTCGCGCCGCTGACATCCGCCAGGTCGGTCGGCTCCATCCCCATTTTCGCCCACATCCAGCGATCACGAGTGGTCTCGCTCCAGCCTTTCTCACCGACGTCGTTGATGAAGTCGCCGACAGTACGCTTGTTATTGTTGTAATAATCGGACTGTTTCTTGAGCGTTTTCATCAGTTGAAGCGGCTCTTCGTCGGTCCAGTCGCTGAGCATGATCACGTGTTCGCGGTCGTACTTGAATGGCTCTGGCTCTTTGGCGTCGATCACCAGCGGCCCGTAAACCCCCGACTGTTCCTGAAAGCCCGAGTGGCTGTGGTACCAATAGGTGCCGTTCTGTTTGACCTTGAAGCGATAGACGTACATGCCATCGGCCGCGATACCGTCGAAGCTCAGCCCCGGCACGCCGTCCATGTTGGCGGGCAGAATGATGCCGTGCCAGTGGATCGAGGTGGCTTCGTCGAGACGGTTTTTTACCCTGATGGTCACCGTATCGCCTTCGCGCCAGCGCAACAGCGGGCCTGGAATACCGCCGTTGATCGTCATCGCGGTTCTGGTATTACCCGTGATATTGACCTGGGTTTCGCCGACATACAGATCGAACTCGGTGCCGGACAGCCCGGCCGGCTGACCCGGGTTCGGAACCGCCCATGCCGGACTGCGCCACAGCCCCAGGCCACCGAGGATGCCACTGGCGGCAAGCCCTTTCACAAAGGTTCGTCTTGAGGTACAGGAGGGCATGGCGAAGTATCCGGTCAGTCGGTTGGCCGCAGGTCGAAGACTGCGTGGGTAGGGCGGGGAAATACGGTGGCGGGAAAGTACCGGGTTACTCGTCCTTCTTCATCAATCCCGCCAGCGCGGCGAACGGGTTGTGGGTTGCCTTGGCGGTTTTCGGAGTGCTCAGCGAACCGTCGGCGAAATACTGCTGATCGGTGTAACGCGAGTGCTCGTTGTCGTGGCAATACAGGCACAGCAGCTCCCAGTTGGAACCGTCCTGCGGGTTGTTGTCATGGTTGTGGTCGCGGTGGTGCACGGTCAGTTCGCTGAGGCGTTTGCCAGCGAACTCGCGGGCGCAACGGCCGCAAACGTGCGGGTACATGCGCAACGCCTTGTCGCGGTAACCCATTTCTCGGTCGCGCTGGGCGTCGGCCAGAATGCGGTCCAGCTTGGCAGTATGGGAAGGAGGATTGGCCGTGCTCATGGTGTCACCTGTGCGTGTGCGCATTGAAAGCGGAATATCGGCAAGTTTAGCGCCAGATGGGCAAACTCACACCTGCTGCGACAGTAATTGGCCGTCGACCATGCGCAGGCGCCTGGACAACGAGATGGCCAGGGCACGAATGATCTTGGCGGCGATTTTCGGCGCTTCGTCGAGCATCTTGTCCAGAGAGTCGCGTCCCAGGTTCAATAACTGGCATTGGGTGGCCGCGATACAGCTGGCCGAGCGACGTTCGCCATCCAGTACAGCCATTTCCCCGAACGCCCGCCCGCGCCGCAGAACGGCGATTTCGACCTGTTGACCGTCTGCGGCAAGTTTCTGCACAGACACAGTGCCTTGATGAATGATGCACATGAATGTCCCGGCATCGCCCTCGGCAAAGATGGTCTCGCCTTTTTCGATGTCGGTAATGCTGAAATACCCGGCTACAGTCACGAAGTCGCCGGGCAGCAGCGTGTCGAACAGGCCGCAGTCCAGCAGCATGTCGCGTATGGCGTTGTTCAGGTTGGACAATGGTTCTGACATGGTTCGGTCTTTCAATCCTGATACGAAGGGGGCAGCTCCGTGCCCCCCGATGCTAGTAAGACAGGTGTTTCACGCCAAGTTCATTCGGCGATCTGCAATACCTTGAAGATAAACGCGTACTCCAGCGCCACGTCACGCAACCCTTGATAGCGACCGCTCATGCCGCCGTGTCCGGCACCCAGTTCGGTCTTGAGCAGCAGCAGATTATCGTCGGTTTTGCGGGCGCGTAACTTCGCGACCCATTTGGCGGCTTCCCAATACTGCACACGGCTGTCGTTGTAACCGGCGATGACCAGCATGGCCGGGTACGCCTGAGCGCTGACGTTCTCATAAGGCGCGTAGGACTTGATGCGCTCATAGACCTCAGGCTCCTGCGGGTTGCCCCATTCGTCGTATTCGGTGACGGTCAACGGCAGGTCCGGATCGAGCATGGTGTTCAGCACATCGACGAACGGCACTTCGGCAATTGCTGCCTTGAACAGCTCGGGTCGCTGATTGAGCACGGCACCGATCAGCAGGCCACCGGCGCTGCCGCCGCTGATCACAAGCTGTTCGGCGCTGGTCAGGCCCTGAGCAACAAGGTGTTCGGCGCAGGCAATGAAGTCGCCGAAGGTGTTCTGCTTGTGTTCCTGCTTGCCATTGCGATACCAGGCCTCGCCCAGCTCGCCACCGCCGCGTACATGGGCGATGGCAAACGCCACGCCACGTTCAAGCAGGCTCAGGCGCGCGTGGGAAAACCACGGGTCGAGGCTTTCGCCGTAGGCACCGTAGCCGTACAGATACAGCGGGGTCGCCTTGCCGGCCAGTTCGCGCTTGACCACCAGGCTGATCGGCACCTGAGTGCCATCACTGGCGGTCGCCCACAGACGCTGGCTGACGTAGGCGTCGGCGTTGAAAGTGCCCAGCACCGGTGTTTCCTTGAGCACTACCTGCTCGCCGCTGGCCAGGGTCAGTTGACGCACCTGTGCCGGACGGTTCAGCGACTGATAGCGCAGGCGAATTCTGTCGCTGTCGAACTCCAGGGTGTCCTGCACATACAGGCTGTACGCGGCGTCGGGCAACTGCACGCGATAGGCAGGCAGGTCCTGCGAGCGCACTTCGATGATCGGCAGGCCGCCCTCGCGCAGGCTCAGACTGATGGCCTTCGCGTTGAGGCTCACGCCTTCGAGCATGACCTTGTCATCGTGCGCAACCAGGGTCTGCCAGTCTTCGCGAGCCGGGGTGCCACTGGCGTGTTCCGCTGCGTGATACAGCGCGAAGTTGATGCCGCTCTGATTGCTGCGGATGAACCAGCTCCACACACCATCGAGCAGCCCGTGATCCGGATAATACTCGTGCCCTTCGCTGCGCGGCGCGAGGCAGGTGAAGGCCTGTTGCGGATGATCGGCGTCCAGCACCCAGGCTTCGCTGGTGGTTTTGCTGTTGAGCAGAATGATCAGTTGGCGTTCGGAACTGCTGCGGAAGCAGTGCAGGAAGAATCGACCGTCCGGCTCATCGAACACCAGCTCTGCCGATGCATTGCCCAATGTGTGGCGATGCAGCCTGCCGGGGCGATGGGTCTCGTCCAGCTCGCCGAAAAACAGGGTCTGGCTGTCGTTGGCCCAGGTCATGCTGCCGTCGCAGTCCTCAAACGGCAGGCTGCTGATCTGGCCGGTGCTCAGTTCCTTGACGTAAAGCTGGTACACCTCGTCGCCACTGGTGTCCAGGCTGTAGGCCAGGCGCTGGTGGTCGGGGCTGATGCTGAACGCGCCCAGCGAAAAGAAGCCGCCATCGGCCATGGCGTTCGGGTCCAGCAACAGTTCTTCAAGGCTTTCGTCCACGGTATTGGAGTCGTCGGCCGGGCGCGGGCAGCGATAGTGACGGGCGTATTCATCGCCTTGTGTGGTGCGCGTGTAATAAAGGTACGGCCCCCAAGGGGAGGGCAGTGACAGATCGGTTTCAAGGATACGGCCCTTGATCTCCTGAAACAGGTTTTCGCGCAACCCGGTCTGCTCTGCCAGTTGCTGCTCCTGCCAGGCGTTTTCCGCCTTGAGGTAGTCGAGCACCTCGTCAGTGTCGCGGTTCTGTAGCCAGGCATAGGGATCGGAACCGTCGGCCTTGCGAGCAATCGGGGCGCTGGAGGTTGCATTCGAGAAGGACATGCTGGGCTCTCTGTTTAGGCATCAATCATGGAAATTCGGTACACGCTGAACCGATTACTGAAGCGAGGCAAGCCGCGTCAGGCAAAAGCCGTTATCATAAGCGCCTCTTTACCTGCCTTACCACGGACGTCATGACCGAAAACGACTATCTGATCGCCTGGAGCGTCTACGCCTTCGCCGCGTTGGGTTGCCTGCTGGTATGGTTCCTGATGACCCGCTGGATGTGGCGTTATCTCAAGGAACCGTTGCTGGTAGCAGTCGCGGTGCTGCTGTTTACGCCGACCATGGTCGACCCTGCCAAGGATGCGATGGCGCCAGCCGTGGCGATTACCGCGCTCGACCTGATGTTCAAGGTCGGCAGCAATGTCTGGACCGCTGTGTCGGATCTGGCCATGTATGGCATGTTCGCCTTCGCTGCGTACGCGCTGTTCGTGCTTATCCGCTGGCCGATCGAGCGCAGCCGCAAGGCTCGCCAGCCCCGGCCCGCCGCTCAGCCTGTCGACACAGACCCCGCTGACGAACCGTTTGCCGAGGACGATCATTACCCTCGCAAATCCGCTGCGCCGCTTCCTCCGACCAGGGCTGCGCGAGTCGAACCGCGGTTGTAGATCCCGCTTCGTTGGCATGCGCCGTCATTGTCGGCGCATGACCTGCTGCAAAACGTCTTGAAGCGAGAACCTGAGCATGTGTGAACTACTGGGCATGAGCGCCAATGTCCCCACCGACATAGTCTTCAGCTTTACCGGGCTGATGCAGCGTGGCGGGCGTACTGGTCCGCATCGCGATGGCTGGGGCATTGCCTTCTACGAGGGTCGCGGCCTGCGCTTGTTCCAGGACCCCGCAGCCAGCAGTGAATCTGAAGTTGCGCAACTGGTGCAGCGCTATCCGATCAAAAGCGAAGTGGTTATTGGCCATATTCGTCAGGCCAACGTCGGCAAGGTCTGTCTGTCCAACACACATCCTTTCGTGCGTGAACTCTGGGGTCGCAACTGGTGCTTTGCGCACAATGGCCAGCTGGCGGATTTCACCCCCGGTGCCACTTTCTACAGGCCGGTGGGCGATACCGACAGCGAAGCTGCATTCTGCGACCTGCTCAATCGCGTTCGCGAAGCCTTTCCCGAGCCGGTTGAGGTTGAGCAATTACTGCCTTCACTGATCCAGGCCTGCACTGAATACCGTAGTAAAGGCGTGTTCAACTGCCTGTTGAGCGATGGCGACTGGCTGTTTTGCTTTTGCAGTACCAAACTGGTCCAGATCACCCGGCGCGCGCCGTTCGGCCCGGCAAGGTTGAAAGATGTCGACGTGATTGTCGATTTTCAGGCTGAAACAACGCCGCACGACGTGGTGACTGTGATCGCCACCGAGCCATTGACCGAGAACGAAAACTGGAAGCGCTATGAACCGGGCCAGTGGAGCCTGTGGCGCAAGGGTGAGTGCGTGGCGCAAGGCTCGGTCGAGACAGCAGTGCAGTAACAGCGCCTCCACCGGCATACTGGATAAAAGAAGAGGGATATTGATGCTGCGAAGTTATCTGCGATTGGTCCTGTTCACGACAGGCCTGCTGTTCGGGGTACAGATCCCCGGATTCATCAGTGATTACAGCAAGCGTGTCGAAGCGCATCTGATCGAGGCGCAACAGGCCGTCAAGGGCTACACCGCTACTGCGCAGCAGTTCTTCAAGGGCGATATACAGGCGCTGATCCAGCACTATCGCAGCAGCGAAGACCCGGTTTTCCGAGCCGATGCGGACAACATCGATACGTTGATGAGTCGTACCCATATCCTTGAGCGTCAGTGGCTCGGACTCCAGGGACCGTGGTATTCCAAAGCCCTGTTCGTCGTCACGTCTGCCGATGCGGATATTCGCCGGGAAACGTTCAACGGTTATACATGGCAAGTCCTGCTGGCCCCCGAAGTCATTGCCTGGGGCATCATCAGTGCATTGCTGCTGGCCCTTGCGGTGGAAAGCATCGGGCTGTTACTCGGCTGGGTGATCCACGGTGGACGACGCAAGCCGCAACTTGAGCGGGACTGGCGTTGATCGCTGGAGAGGGTAATAACGAGAACGGGCGTTGCGTAGAGTCAGCACGCGCCCGTCATGCTTATTTCGCCAGATGACGCATGCCTTCCTCCAGGCCGCGCAGGGTTAGCGGGTACATCTGTCCTTCAATCAGGTCGCGCACGATATGCGTGGACGTGGTGTAGTCCCAGGCATCCTTGGGGTAGGGATTGATCCAGATGATCTTCTTGAATTTGGCCATGAAGCGCTGCATCCATACATAGCCTGCTTCTTCATTCCAGTGTTCGACGCTGCCACCGGGCTGGGTGATTTCATACGGTGCCATTGAAGCGTCGCCGATGAAAATCACTTTGTAGTCTGCGCCGTACTTGTGCAGCAGGTCTTGAGTGGCGGTCCGCTCCGAGCCGCGGCGCAGGTTGTTCTTCCACACCGATTCGTAGATGAAATTATGGAAGTAGAAATACTCCATATGCTTGAACTCGGTCTTGCAGGCCGAGAACAGCTCTTCGCAGATCTTGACGTGCGCGTCCATCGAACCGCCGATGTCGAACAGCAGCAATAATTTGATGGTGTTGCGCCGCTCAGGGCGCATCTGAATGTTCAGCAGGCCCGCATCGCGAGCGGTGTGATCAATGGTGCCGTCGATGTCCAGTTCATCCGCAGCGCCCTGGCGGGCAAACTTGCGCAGACGGCGCAGGGCCACCTTGATGTTGCGCGTACCCAGCTCGACCTGATCGTCCAGGTTTTTATATTCGCGCTGATCCCACACCTTGACTGCCTTGCCCTTGCGTTCCCCTGCGTCGCCGACACGAATGCCTTCAGGGTTATAGCCCCCCGAGCCGAAAGGGCTGGTGCCACCTGTGCCGATCCATTTGTTGCCACCGGCGTGGCGTTCCTTCTGTTCTTCCAGACGCTTCTTGAATTCCTCGATCAGCTTGTCGAGGCCGCCGAGGGACTGAATCTGCGCGCGTTCCTCGTCACTCAACGAGCGCTCGAACTCTTTGCGCAGCCAGTCTTCGGGGATCAATGCCTGCAAATGATCGTCGAGATTTTCCAGACCTTTGAAATACGCACCGAAGGCCCGGTCGAACTTGTCGAAATGGCGCTCGTCCTTGACCAGAATCGTGCGCGCAAGAAAGTAGAACTCATCGATATCGGCAAAGATAACCCGCTGTTTCAGCGCATTGATCAGGTCCAGCAATTCACGCAGAGACACCGGCACTCTGGCCGCGCGCATTTCGTTGAACAGGTTGAGCAGCATGGCTGTCGCCCTTTTACGTAACGGGGTTGATGGAGGCGCTCAACGGTTGCCGCGGCGGCTCATGAACGCCAGACGCTCAAGCAAATGCACATCCTGTTCATTCTTGACCAGCGCCCCGGCCAGCGGCGGGATCGCCTTGGTCGGGTCGCGCTCACGCAGTACGGCTTCACCGATGTTGTCGGCCATCAGCAGCTTCAGCCAGTCCACCAGTTCGGACGTGGAGGGCTTCTTCTTCAGGCCCGGCACTTTGCGCACGTCGAAAAACACGTCCAGCGCTTCGCTCACTAGGTCTTTCTTGATGTCCGGGTAATGCACGTCGACGATGCGTTGCAGCGTGGCACGGTCCGGGAAGGCGATGTAGTGGAAGAAGCAGCGACGCAGGAAGGCGTCCGGCAATTCCTTTTCGTTGTTGGAGGTAATGATGATGATCGGGCGCTTTTTGGCCTTGATCGTTTCATCGATTTCGTAGACGTAGAACTCCATCTTGTCGAGTTCCTGCAACAGGTCGTTGGGGAACTCGATGTCGGCTTTGTCGATCTCGTCGATCAGCAAAATGACCCGCTCATCGGACTCGAAGGCTTCCCAGAGCTTGCCCTTTTTCAGGTAATTACGTACGTCGTGGACTTTGTCGACGCCCAGTTGCGAGTCACGCAGACGGCTGACGGCATCGTATTCGTACAGGCCCTGATGCGCCTTGGTGGTGGACTTGATGTGCCAGGTGATCAGCTTCGCGCCAAAGGACTCGGCCAGTTGCTCAGCCAGCATGGTCTTACCGGTGCCGGGCTCGCCCTTGACCAACAGCGGACGCTCCAGCGTGATTGCCGCGTTGACCGCCAGCTTGAGATCGTCAGTGGCGACGTATGCCGGGGTACCTTCGAACTTCATGATCAATCCTTTTCACGTGGGTAGGCGCAGCCTGTCGGTGCGCACACCGTAACAGGGGCAAGCAATGCCGGAACTATAACGCGGCTGCCGGACGGCTGTGAACGCAGACGCCTCATTCAGTTCTTGAATGGGGCGTCACGCAGTGACCGGGTCGAAATTGTAACGCTGCTTTCTGTATGGCTAATTTGGCTATACCATACACTTCATGTCGACTAAATACAGATTCAGGGATAAATACAGGATTCAGTTGAGGGAAAAAGACCACCTGCCGCCGCATGTGCATCTGACCGGTGGTGGTCTGGATGTACTGATTTGCCTTGAGCTCGTAGAGCCCATGCGCGGACATGCCCCGACTGTTGTGCTTAAGGAAGCTCTCGAATGGATACGAATTCACCGCGACGAACTGATGGAGGAGTGGAAACGATGGCATCCATGAAACGACCCCGGCTCAAGGATGTTCAGGCGCAGTCCGGATACCGGCTGGCCCTGACATTCATCGACGATCAACAATTCGTCCTCGACATGAGCGCTGATGTGCAGGCTTTTCCGGGGTTACGACCCTTGATTGCTGCTGAAGCTTTCGCCCACGCCCAAGTGGGCGATGATGGCTGGACGGTTGAATGGCCGGAACTGGATATCCAGATCGGTGCGGATACCCTGTATCTCGACGCTCAGGCTCAAGCTGCCACCGACGAAAACACGCGTATTTTCATCGGGTGGCGTGCCCGCACGGGTTTGCCCTTGGCTAAGGCCGCACAGGCGTTGGGTGTCAGCCCTCGCAGTATCACTCGCTACAGCAACTCTCGCGAAGCTACGCCACGTACCCTTGCGCTGGCTTGCCTGGGCTGGGATGCATTGCAGCAACAGGCACATGCCGCCGAGGAGCGGGGCGTTTATTCCGTGGATAAAAAAAACCACTAAGACCCCTTGCTGCTCTCATACCGCGCATTAAATGCCTGTACGAAGGCGTTGCGCAGAATCTGCAGAAACGCCTGGAAGCCGCTGATGTCCTGCTGATGGACGCTGCCGCTCAGGTCGACACGGGTGGCGAACTGGTTTTCCCGCTGGTTTTTCAACACGGTTTCGCTGGTGCCGACCAGCGCTTCCCAGATCGAGCGGAAAACGCCCTTGTCCTTGTTCTCGACGTCCTGATGCCAGTTGAACACGTCCACGTTGCGTAGCAGGGGCTTTATGTAGCCGCTGAGCTGCCCTTTATCCGCTTGCGCTTCAATCACAAGATCGCCGTCACCGGCGTTAAAGTCGAACTTGCCATACGCCGACGAGAAGTCGTTGAGCTTCTTGAGCTGAATGCCGGTGGCGCGCAGTTTGAAGTCGAAATCTTCAAAGTTGCTGAACGGATCGAATCTGGCGGTGCTCTCCAGATCGGCATGGCCCAGCAGACGTGCCTTGCCCTTGAACTCGGCATCGCGGTTGCCTTCCACGTCGACCACGTTGGTCAGGTTGTAGATGCTGGCATTGACCTGATCCGCCTCGATTTTGACCTTGGGCGTGGAGTTGAAGTTATTGAACGTGATGCGCCCGTTATCGATGCGCAATTCGTTGAGGGTGATGGGCAGCAGCTTGTCCATCTGGGTACGCCAGTCGGTGCCCTGACCGGTCTGCGAGTTCTGCTTGCTGCCGCCGTCCACGAAGTTGATCTGCGGGCCGGTGAAGAGGGCTTTCGCGACCACTGCATGGTCATACCAGAGTGAATGCCAGCTGACAGCCAGTTCGATCATCGGTGCGTCGAAAAAGGGCACCGGGACCTTGCCATCGGTCTTTACGATCTTCAGTCCCTTGATCCGGTAAGCCCCTCGCCATAGTGCGAGGTCTACGTCGGTGATCTCACCTCGGTAGTCGCCCATGTCGGCCAGTTTGTCGTTCAGATAGTCGCGCACCAGATAGGGCAAGGCGATATTGATCGCGATCAGCAGAACTACCAGAGCGGCCAGGGTCCATAGCGGCCAGCTGTAGCGACGTTTCATGACATGAGTCTCCTGTTTCAATGAGGGATTGACTACGCACGCGGTCATCCGTTCGGTCAGACTGGACGCCCCAGGGCTGGCGGCATAGGCTTTGGGTCTTTAACCGATGTGCACAAGGACACTTTCATGAGCCGTATCTACGCTGATAACGCCCATTCCATCGGTAATACGCCGCTGGTGCAGATCAATCGTATTGCGCCACGCGGTGTCACGATTCTGGCCAAGATCGAGGGGCGTAATCCGGGCTACTCCGTCAAGTGCCGTATCGGCGCCAACATGATCTGGGACGCTGAAAGCAGCGGCAAACTCAAGCCCGGCATGACCATCGTCGAACCGACCTCGGGCAATACCGGGATTGGCCTGGCATTCGTTGCCGCCGCCCGTGGTTACAAATTGATGCTCACCATGCCCGCTTCCATGAGCATAGAACGTCGCAAGGTACTCAAGGCGTTGGGTGCCGAACTGGTGTTGACTGAACCGGCAAAGGGGATGAAAGGTGCGATTGCCAAGGCAGAAGAGCTGCTGGCGGGCGATCCGGAAAAATATTTCATGCCCGCACAGTTCGAGAACCCGGCCAACCCGGCCATCCATGAAAAGACCACCGGCCCTGAAATCTGGGCGGACACCGACGGCGCTATCGACGTACTGGTGGCAGGCGTCGGGACTGGCGGGACTATCACCGGTATTTCCCGCTATATCAAGCACACCGCAGGCAAGCCGATCCTGTCGGTTGCGGTCGAGCCAGACGGTTCGCCGATTATCACCCAGGCGATGGCCGGTGAAGAGATCAAACCCAGCCCGCACAAGATTCAAGGCATCGGTGCCGGTTTCATTCCGAAAAACCTCGATCTGTCGATTGTCGACCGGGTAGAGCGTGTCACCGATGAAGAGTCCAAGGCCATGGCCCGGCGTCTGATGCAGGAGGAGGGCATTCTCTGTGGTATTTCCTGCGGCGCGGCCATGGCGGCAGCCGTTCGTCTGGCTGAAAAACCGGAGATGCAGGGCAAGACTATCGTGGTGATCCTGCCTGACTCTGGCGAACGTTACCTGTCCAGCATGCTGTTCAGCGACCTGTTTACCGATCAGGAGCTTTCTCAGTAACACATCTTCGCAAGTGTGCACTTCATGCGGGCAACGCAAGGGTTTATGATGACCAGCTTACGCGTCACCGGACGATTATCTCTGTCCCTCCGGTGTTTGCGGTCTTTCATTCAGAATCATGCATCAGTACTGCCCGCGTGACGTTTGGCGTTATCTGCCCGCTTCAAGGAGAGCTTCATGACCCTTTCATTTGTTGCCAAGGCATCGATCCTGATGCTGTTTCTGGGCAGCACGCTGTACGTTCATTTGCGCGGTCGGGCCCGGCTGCCCCTGTTGCGGCAGTTCGTCAACCATTCGGCATTGTTCGCGCCTTACAACGCACTGATGTACCTGTTTTCCCGTGTGCCGTCCGAGCCGTATCTGGATCGCAGCAAATTCCCTGAGCTGGATATCCTCAAGGACAACTGGGAAACCATTCGCGACGAAGCCATGCACCTGTTCGATGAAGGCTACATTCGTGCGGCCGAGAAGAATAACGACGCCGGTTTCGGCTCGTTCTTCAAGAAGGGCTGGAAGCGTTTTTATCTGAAATGGTATGACAAGGCACTGCCATCTGCCGAAGCGCTGTGCCCGAAGACCGTTGAGTTGGTCAACAGCATTCCCAACGTCAAAGGCGCGATGTTCGCGCTGTTGCCGGGCGGCAGCCACCTCAATCCGCACCGCGATCCGTTTGCCGGTTCCCTGCGTTATCACCTGGGGCTGTCCACGCCGAACTCCGATGACTGCCGGATCTTTGTCGATGGCAAGGAATACGCATGGCGTGACGGCCAGGACGTGATGTTCGACGAGACCTACGTGCACTGGGTCAAGAATGAAACGCCGCAGACCCGGGTGATTCTGTTCTGTGACGTCGAGCGTCCGCTGACCAACCGCTTCATGACGCGTGTGAACCGCAGCGTTAGTGCGTTTCTGGGCCGCGCAACCGCGCCGCAGAATCTGGACGACGAGCGGGTCGGCGGGATCAATCAGGCGTATGCGTTCAGCAAGCGCTTCAGCGACGGCTTCAGTGGCAAGGTCAAGCAGTTCAAGCGCGCCAACCCCAAGGCTTACCGCGTTTTGCGGCCTGTGCTGGCGGTAGTGGTGCTGACATTGTTGGGCTACTGGTTGTTTGGTTAAGCAACCGCTTTGATCCGGTTGTCCGCGGTCACGGCGAACAACCGTCAGCCCTTTCTCAGTCCAGATTCACATGCCGGCTCAGCAGCGCTCGCAGCGCTGCAGGCTTGACCGGTTTTGGCAGATAATCGAGTCCTGCTGCGTGCACCTGAGCGATCAACTCCGGACGACCATCAGCGCTGATCAGCACGCCCGGCACTGGTTGCCCCAGGCGTGTTCTTAGCCAGGCCATCAGTTCAGTGCCGGTCTCGCCCTCATCCAGATGGTAATCCACCAACGCAATCTGCGGCCTGACGCCATTGTTCAGCAGTGCTTCGCATTCCTGACGACTGCGAGCGGTCCACACCTGACAACCCCAGCGTGATAGCAGGCTGTTCATGCCGATCAGGATGCTGTCTTCATTGTCGACACACAGCACCTGCGTGCCGTTCAGCGCGGGTCGGCTGACATCCGGCAGCGTGTCGGGCATTGTCGCCGGGGCTGCTGCCAGTGGCACCCGCACGCTGAAAACGCTGCCTTTGCCAAGCCACGAACGCACCTGCAAAGGGTGCTCGAGAATGCGACACAAACCATCGGCAATAGCCAGCCCCAGGCCCAGCCCCTTCGCTGCGTGAGTCTTGTGGCTGTCGAGGCGTTTGAATTCTTCGAAGATCACCTGGCGCTTATCTTCGGGGATGCCCGGCCCGCGGTCCCAGACCTCAAGGCTCAGGCTGTCGCCGTAACGCCTGACACCCAGCAGAATAGGGCCTTTGGCATAGCGGAAAGCATTGGTCAGGAAGTTTTGCAGGACCCGGCGCAATAGCTTGATGTCGCTGTCGACGCGCAGCGAAGTGCCTCTGACACGAAAATTCAGACCTTGCTCCTGGGCCAGCGCTTTGAATTCGGCGCCCAGGGTGTCAAACAGCGCGTTGAGCGGGAATGGTTGGCGGTCCGGGGTGATCTTGCCGTTTTCCAGGCGCGAGATGTCCAGCAGGTCGCTGATCAGGTCTTCGGCAGAACGCAACGAGCTGTCCAGATGCTGGACCAATTGCTGGGCGTCGCTGGAAATTCCGTCCTGCTGATGCGACAGCGCAGCAGAAAACAGCCTTGCAGCATTCAGCGGCTGCATCAGGTCATGGCTGACGGCGGCCAGAAAGCGGGTTTTCGATTCGTTGGCGGCTTCGGCGATGCCCTTGGCCTCGGTCAGCGCCTGATTGAGCTGCGACAACTCATGGGTACGTGCGGCGACACGCTGCTCAAGGCTTTCATTGACGCCTTTGAGGGCCTGTTCGGCGGCACGAAACGCGGTGATGTCGGTGAAACTCATGACGAAACCGCCGCCGGGCATCGGATTGCCGATCAGCTCGATCACCTGCCCGTTGGGGAACAGCCGCTCCGAGGTGTGCGCGCGGCCCTGACGCATCCAGTGCAGACGTCGCGCTACATGCACTTCGGCCTCACCCGGCCCGCACAGCCCACGTTCGGCGTTGTAGCGAATGATGTCGGCAATCGGCCGGCCGACGCCAATTAGGCCTTCGGGGTAATTGAACAGCTCGAGGTAGCGGCGATTCCAGGCCACCAGCCTCAAGGACTGATCCACCACACTGATGCCCTGAGTAATGTTTTCGATGGCCCCCTGCAACAGCGCACGGTTGAACTGCAAGACTTCGGACGCTTCGTCGGCGATGCGTACGACGTCTTCCAGCTGCATGTCGCGCCCTTCAATAGCAGCCTTGACCACGGCGCGGGTCGAGGAAGTGCCTAGCACGCCAGCCAGCAGCCGCTCGGTGTGCGCGATCCACTCTCCGTTGGCATTCAAACTGGGGTTGAAACCCTTGCCTTGTCTGTTGGCGAAGCGAATGAAGCTCTGACGCGCCCGGTCTTCACCAACAAAGCGCGCCGAGAGGTTGAGCAGGTCTTCTATCTGGACGGCGAGCAGCGGTCGGCTGAAGTCGCGCCCCTGGGTTTCCTGGCCAATGAAACGACCTGCCTGCCAGTGCTCCGCCACTCGGGTGCGCGACAACATCGACACCCAGGCGAACAGCGTGCAGTTGCCGGCCATTGACAGCACCACGCCCTGAGTCATCGGTGAGATCGGCAGGTCGAACGGGTTGCTGTGCAGCCAGGACAGTAGCGGGAAATTGCTCAGCGACCAGCCCATGCCATGCGCCGCGACCGGCAATACCAGGGTGTAGAACCAGATGAAGATCCCCGCCGCCAGGCCTGCAAAGACACCACGCCGGTTAGCCTGCTTCCAGTACAGCGCACCGAACATGGCCGGTGCCAACTGGGTGATCGCGGCGAAGGCAATCTGCCCGATAGTCGCCAGGCTGGCCGTTGAGCCCAGCATCCGGTAGCTGACATAGGCCAGCAGGAGAATCATCACAATGCTGATGCGCCTTACCGAGAGCATCCAGTGACGAAACGCTTCAAACGGCCGCTCGGTGTTTTTGCGCCTTAACAGCCAGGGCAACAGCATGTCGTTGGATATCATCGTCGACAGCGCCACGCAGGCGACGATCACCATACCGGTTGCCGCCGATGCGCCGCCGATGAAGGCCAGCAGGGCGAGTGACGGATGAGCGTGCGCCAGTGGCAGACTGATCACGAACGAGTCGGGAAGCATGGACGCGGGCAGCAGCATTTGTCCGGCCAGCGCAATCGGCACGACGAACAATGCAGCCAGTGCCAGATAGGCCGGGAACACCCATTTGGCGAGATTCAGGTCCTGAGGCTCGATGTTTTCGACCACCGTGACGTGAAACTGTCGCGGCAGGCAGACAATCGCCATCATCGCCACACCGGTCTGCACGAACATCGACGGCCAGTTGATCGTGTCTTGCCAGTATTCCTCGAGGCGTGGCGCAAGTTTGGCCTGATTGAACAGGTCGTCGAATCCGTCGTACAGGCCGAACGTGACAAACACGCCGACTGCCATGAACGCGAACAGCTTGACCAGCGCTTCGAAAGCAATAGCCAGCACCATACCGCGATGGTGTTCAGTCACATCCAGATTGCGTGCGCCGAAGACGATGGTGAACAACGCCAGAATCAGCGACACCACCAGCGCGGTGTCCTGAGCGCGGGTGCCGGTGGAATCAGCCACGGCACCGATCAGGATATTCACGCCCAGCACGATGCCTTTCAGTTGCAGCGCGATATACGGCAGCATACCGATCAGGCAAATCAGCGCGACCATGACCGCCAGTGACTGGGACTTGCCGTAGCGTGCCGCGATGAAGTCGGCAATGGAGGTGATGTTCTCCTGCTTGCTGATCAGCACCATCTTCTGCAGCACCCATGGCGCCAGCACCATCAGCACGATAGGCCCCAGATAAATCGGCAGGAACGACCACAGCTGTTCGGCGGCCTGACCCACCGCACCGAAAAACGTCCAGCTGGTGCAATACACCGCCAGCGACAGGCTGTAGACCCAGGCGCGCATGGTCGGGCGCAGCGATGCGCTGTAGCGGTCGCCGTAAAAGGCGATGGCGAACATGATGGCCATGTAGGTAAGGGCAACGGCCGCAATCAGCCCGCTGGACAGCGACATATGAAATTCCACACCGTATCGATAGCGCGCAGTCTCGCAC
This sequence comes from Pseudomonas syringae group sp. 243L2, assembly GCF_032587875.1. Lineage (NCBI taxonomy): Bacteria > Pseudomonadati > Pseudomonadota > Gammaproteobacteria > Pseudomonadales > Pseudomonadaceae > Pseudomonas > Pseudomonas syringae group sp. 243L2. The sequence continues at coordinate 182,382 of NZ_JAWHPL010000010.1, read as the reverse complement.
GATGGCCGCGCTTCGTCTTTGTCGACCAAGGTCGAGCGTGGCGGGGTGTCGCAGCTGTTACGCAAACGCTAGTAACGATGAAAAAAGGTGCGGGGTGTTTTGTAAAAAGAAATGTCCTATCGACATTCGGCAGCGTTACGTCTTCAATGTGCCTCGGATTGGCGGCTACGTCAGTTCACCCCAGCCTCTCAGGACCACGGACGATGAGCCAACAGTCACAATTCAGCTTGCTCGGGAAACGCCGTTTCCTGCCGTTTTTCATCACGCAGTCCCTCGGGGCGTTCAATGACAATATTTTCAAGCAGTCATTGATCCTCGCCATCCTCTATAAGCTGAGCATCGACGGGGATCGTTCGATCTATGTCAATCTGTGTGCCTTGCTGTTCATCCTGCCGTTCTTCCTGTTCTCGGCGCTGGCCGGGCAGTTCGGCGAGAAGTACCCCAAGGACACGCTGATCCGCATTATCAAGTTCGGCGAGATCGTCATCATGGCGGTCGGGGCTGCGGGCTTTCTGTTCGATCACCTTGAATTGATGCTGGCGGCGCTGTTCGCCATGGGCACGCATTCAGCACTGTTCGGGCCGGTCAAATATTCGATCCTGCCCCAGCACCTGCGCGAGAGCGAACTGGTCGGTGGCAACGCGCTGGTCGAGATGGGCACCTTCCTGGCGATTCTGGCCGGCACCATCAGTGCTGGCGTGATGATGTCTTCTGCGCATTACGCCTGGGTGGTGGCGGCTGCCATCGTGCTGGTCGCCTGCCTGGGGTTCGTTGCCAGCTTCGGTATTCCGCGCGCGACTGCCGCCTCGCCCGAGATGAAACTCAACTGGAATATTTTCACCCAGTCATGGGCGACCCTGCGCATGGGGCTTGGACAGACGCCCGCAGTCTCGCGCTCGATTGTCGGCAACTCGTGGTTCTGGTTTGTCGGTGCTATCTACCTGACGCAGATCCCCGCCTACGCCAAAGAGTGGATGTACGGCGACGAAACGGTCGTCACGCTGATCCTGACCGTGTTCTCCATTGGCATCGCGCTGGGCTCGCTGCTTTGCGAGCGGTTATCCGGGCATAAGGTCGAGATCGGGCTGGTGCCGTTTGGCTCGATGGGGCTGACGATTTTCGGTCTGTTGTTGTGGTGGCATTCCGGTGGTTTCCCGCAGAACGTGCAGGCCAACGACTGGCTGGCGGTCCTTTCCTACGGGCAGGGCTGGCTGGTGTTGTTCGATATCCTGGGCATTGGCGTGTTCGGCGGTTTCTATATCGTGCCGTTGTACGCCCTGATCCAGTCGCGAACACCGGTGAAAGAGCGCTCACGGGTCATTGCTGCCAACAACATCCTCAACGCGCTGTTCATGGTGGTTTCGGCGATTGTTTCGATCCTGCTGCTGAGCTTCGCCAAACTGTCGATTCCGCAGCTGTTTCTGGCGGTGTCGCTGATGAACATCGCCGTCAATATCTACATCTTCAAAATCGTCCCCGAGTTCACCATGCGCTTCATGATCTGGCTGCTGGGCCATTCCATGTACCGCGTCGAGCATCGCGATTTGAACCGGATACCAGATGAGGGCGCAGCGCTGCTGGTCTGCAATCATGTGTCCTTTGTCGATGCGTTGCTGATTGCCGGTGCCGTGCGGCGGCCGATCCGATTTGTTATGTACTACAAGATCTACCAGTTGCCGGTCCTCAACTTTATCTTCCGCACGGCCGGGACCATCCCGATTGCCGGGCGCAACGAGGACATGGACATCTACGAGCAATCGTTCAAGCGCATCGCTCAGTACCTCGCGGAAGGCGAGCTGGTGTGCATCTTCCCGGAAGGCAAGCTGACCACCGACGGCGAGATCAGCGGCTTCAAGAGCGGCATGAGCCGCATCATTGAGGAAACCCCGGTGCCGGTCATTCCGCTGGCACTACAAGGCCTGTGGGGCAGCTTTTTCAGCCGTGACCCGAGCAAGACCCTGTTCCGTCGCCTCTGGTCGCGTGTGGTGCTGGTCGCGGGTTCGCCCATTGCAGCAGATGTTGCAACGCCGGTGGATGTGCGTGAAGAGGTGAAGGCGCTGAGAGGGAAGGTGCAATAAGCGCTCCGCGCTGCATTGGCACGATATGACTGTCGTGCCAATGCTCGTAGGCATGCATTTCTGCATCCCAGTCATGCGCCGCTCATCAACGACCCTGCCTGGTTTCTTCCTCCGGCATCTTCCTGAAATACGTCGATAGCAACGCACCGGAAATGTTGTGCCAGACGCTGAACAGCGCGCTCGGCACCGCCGCCAACGGCGAGAAATGTGCGCTGGCCAGCGCAGCGCCCAGGCCGGAGTTCTGCATGCCGACTTCCAGCGCCAGTGACTTGCGTTGCGCCAATGGCAGCTTGAAGACCTTGCCGGTGAAATAACCCAGCAAAAAGCCGAAGGTGTTATGGAGGATCACCACGGCCATGATCAACAAGCCCGATTCGGCGATTTTCGCCTGGCTGGCGGCAACTACGGCGCAGACGATCATTACGATGCTCACCACCGAGACCAGCGGCAGCATGTCCACGGCATAGCTGACCCGCGCACCCAGCAGACGCTGTGCAACCACACCGAGCACGATCGGCAGCATGACCAGTTGCAGGATCGACCAGAACATATCGAGGAAGGACACCGGCAGCCACGCCGACGCCAGGAACCAGATCAGGGTCGGGGTCAGCAGCGGGGCGAGCAGGGTGGTCACCGCCGCGATTGCCACCGCCAGCGCCAGATCACCTTTGGCCAGCCAGGCCATGACGTTGGATGACGTACCGCTCGGGCAGCAGCCGACCAGAATCACACCCACAGCGATTTCCGGCGGCAGTTGAAACACCTGACACAGCAACCAGGCCACGCCGGGCATGATCACAAAGTGCGCGACCACACCCAGCGCAACGCGCCACGGGTTTCGCGCCACCTCAGAGAAGTCTTCCAGCTTCAAGGTAAGACCCATGCCGAACATGACAAGACCCAGCAGCGGTACGATCCAGCTTTTCAGACCGATAAAGGCCTGCGGGAACAGAAACGCCAGGATGGCGAACAGCAGCACCCAATAAGCAAAGGTATTACCGACAAACCGACTCAAGGCTGCCAACGCACGCATGGGGTGCTCCCTCCTGTAAAAAAAACTGTGTGAAATGAACGCGCCGTCTCACAGGACGGCGCGGTGTTGCGGGCAGCGACGGGCGGGGATCAGATCCCCTGCGGGATTTCCTCGCCGCCCAGCGCGTCGAACAGTTCCGGCAGGAACTCGCCGAAGGTCAACATCATCAGTGTGAAGCTGGCGTCCAGCTGGCCCAGTGCCTCGTCGCCACCGTCCTGTTCCGCCTGATCCTGCAGCAGGTCTTCGAACTTCAGGCGCTTGACCACCAGCTTGTCGTCCAGCACGAACGACAGTTTGTCCTGCCAGGCCAGCGACAGCTGGGTGACGACCTTGCCGGTGTTCAAGTGCAGCTGAATTTCGTCGCTGGTCAGGTCCTGACGCTTGCAACGTACGATGCCGCCGTCTTCGTGGGTGTCGCGCAGTTCGCATTCGTCAAGCACGAAGAAGTTGTCGGCCGCTTTCTGGGTCTTGACCCAGTCGGTCATGGTCGCACTCGGCGAAACCTTGACGGTCAGCGGACGTACCGGCAACGAGCCGATCACTTCACGCAGGGTCGACAGCAGGTCTTCGGCGCGTTTCGGGCTGGAGGCGTTGACCAGAATCAGGCCCTGCTTTGGCGCGATGGCAGCGAAGGTCGCGGAGCGGCGGATAAACGCACGCGGCAGAAAGGCCTGGATGATTTCATCCTTGAGCTGATCACGTTCCTTCTTGTAGACCTTGCGCATCTGCTCGGCTTCGATCTCGTCGACCTTTTCCTTGAGCGCGTCGCGTACAACGCTGCCCGGCAGAATGCGCTCTTCCTTGCGTGCAGCAATCAGCAGGAAGTCCTGACTGATGTGTACCAATGGAGCGTCCTCGCCCTTGCCGAAAGGAGCGACGAAACCATAGGTGGCCACCTCCTGGCTGGCGCAGGCACGAGCCGGTTTGGTTGCCAGTGCTGTCTCCAGCGCTTCGGCATCGAAAGGCACGTCCTGGGTCAGGCGATAGACAAGCAGGTTTTTGAACCACATGAGGTGAGTCTCTCTTTCTATACAAAGGCGGGCATTATTCGCTCCTCGGCGGCTGCGGCCAACCCTGCACAGAGCGTTTGTAAGCCTTTGGAAGGATTATAAAAATTATTTAAAAAAGTGCTTGCCAGAGTGCAGGTCGCTCCGTAGAATGCGCGCCACACCGAGAGTGAAGGGTGATTAGCTCAGCTGGGAGAGCAGCTGCCTTACAAGCAGCGGGTCGGCGGTTCGATCCCGTCATCACCCACCAAACTCGCTTTTAGTGTTACGCGCAGCGGTAGTTCAGTCGGTTAGAATACCGGCCTGTCACGCCGGGGGTCGCGGGTTCGAGTCCCGTCCGCTGCGCCATATTCAGCTTCAAGGCCCTTGAACTCCTTGAAGCAAACAGAAAGCCCGCCTTGTGCGGGCTTTCTGCTTTCCTGAAACGATGAAGTCTTCGTTCATTCATCGGGGTGTGACAGGCAGCTACCGAGCCATCCTGGTGACCATACGACCAAGCTATTTCCGCCCAGGCTTTCGACCATGCGCGGGCCATCTGCATCGGCCACGTTGGCCAGGGTCAGCAGTCCATTTTGATGCGCGTTGTGAAAACAATATTCAGTGCAGTCATCGCAGTTCAATACCCTTGACGTTTGGTTTCTGACGGCACGGTCTGGTTGATTATTGCAGAGGAGCGCTGTTTTCATGTGATACAAAGTTGTGTGCTTCCACGCATCATCAGGTAAGACTTCCTCTTAGCCAATGTAAGTTATTTCCTTATTTATTGAAGTTTATGACTAGCTCTTTGTTTAACGCGATCAAGTCCTTGATTTCTCATCTTCGCTGGTATTAGCTGGTTTTGTCGGCTGGCGCCTTCAGTGTGCTGACCGAATGTCTTATATCTGATTGTGTAAGGTCGCCCTGTCAGGGCGGTTGAATGCTCTATATTTAAATAAGGAAATTATATGAACACTGGTCTTAAACTGCTCATGGCTGCCTCTGTCATGGCCGCCTCCGTCAGCGCGTTGGCCTTGCCTTTGCTGCACACCGCGACTATCGATCAGCACGGCACTGTCGTTGCTCAATCGTCTCCGTGGATCAAGTCCGTAAGTTACAGTAGTAAGAGCGACTATTTCGCAACGTATAAAGTGATTTTCAATGAAGACCACTTCAAGCGCTCGCCTGGTTTCTGCTCGGCATCTTCTATTGATACCAGTGACTATGAACGGTTGTTCTACGGTCACGTCAAGTTGGGTGGCGCTGCCACCAAAAAAGAAGTCAATGTGTTAGGTCTCATGGTCGGTAAGGACGGTGCCTCGGGTGACGCTTCTATGAGTTTTCAGCTGGCGTGCAGCAACTGATTGAATGAGCCTCACCGGGGTTGGGGGGGGGGGCGAGGGCAGAACCTTGTCAAACGCCTCCGGCTTTCCATCCACCGCATTTGCGCAGATCATCTATCCATTCCCAACAAGAACGGACGTGTCATGAATTTACCTCTTCAGGGCATCAAGGTGGTGGAGCTGGGCCAGCTTATTGCCGGGCCTTTTGCGGCGAAGATCCTTGCCGAGTTCGGTGCCGAGGTCATCAAGGTCGAGCCGCCGCTGACCGGTGATCCTTTGCGCAAATGGCGTTTGCTGCACAACGGCACCTCCGTATGGTGGGCGGTGCAGTCGCGCAACAAGCAGTCGGTGACCCTCGACCTGCGTCAACCAAAGGCGCAGGAGATAGCCCGCCAGCTGATCCGTGATGCCGATGTGCTGGTGGAGAATTTCCGCCCCGGTACGCTTGAGGGTTGGGGGCTCAGTTGGGAAGAGCTACATGCCCTCAATCCGAAACTGATCATGCTGCGCGTCTCCGGCTATGGGCAGACCGGCCCGTACCGTGACAGGCCGGGTTTTGGCGTAATAGGCGAGGCGATGGGCGGTTTGCGTCATTTGTCGGGCGAGCCAGGGCGTACGCCGGTGCGTGTCGGTGTGTCGATCGGCGATTCACTTGCAGCGTTGCACAGCGTGATCGGCATTCTGCTGGCGCTTCGTCACCGCGAGCAGAATGGCGGTGATGGGCAGAAGATAGATGTCGCGTTGTACGAGTCAGTGTTCAACGTGATGGAAAGCCTGATTCCCGAGTATTCGGTATTCAATACTGTCCGTGAGCCAGCAGGCAGCAGCATGCCAGGCATTGCACCGACCAACGCCTACCGCTGCAATGATGGCAAGTACGCGCTGATCGCAGGTAATGGCGACAGTATCTACCGCCGGTTGATGGAAAAAATCGGTCGAATGGATCTGGCCAATGACCCCGAGCTTGAGCACAACGACGGGCGGGTCAGGCATGTGGCACGCATTGATGCTGCCATTTCGACCTGGACCGCCGAGCGCTCGATGGACGAAGTTCTTGCTGCACTCAACGAGGCGCGTATCCCGGCAGGCAAGATCTACGACGCTGCCGATATCGCCGGCGACCCGCATTATCAGGCGCGTGACATGTTGTTGCAGAGCGCGCTGGATGACGGCACGCCCGTTACCCTCCCGGGGATTGTGCCTAAACTTCAAGGCACGCCGGGCCAGGTAAGAACGCCCGCGCCGACCCTGGGTCAGCACACCGACGCCGTTCTCGAAGCACATGGTATAGACGCAGCCACTCGCGCCGAATGGCGTCGGCTTGTCATCATCTGATCCGAAATGCGGCCTTTGCCGTAAACAGAACTCTATTCCAAACGGAGCTGATCCCGTGATTGATCATCTGGACCATCTTGTATTGACCACTGCTGATGTTGACGCCTGCAAGGATTTTTACGTACGTGTCATGGGTATGGCCCCTGAACGCTTTCGCCAGGGTCGACTGGCGTTTCGCTTCGGCAATCAGAAAATCAATGTCCATGAGCGTGGTAAAGAGTTCGAGCCCAAGGCCCATCTACCTGTGCCAGGTGCGCTGGACTTGTGTTTCATTGCCAGCATCCCGCTGGCTCAAGTCATCGCACACCTGCAGGAGCAGGACTGGCCTATCGTTGAAGGTCCGGTGGAGCGTACCGGCGCCACCGGGCCGATTCGTTCTGTGTATGTGCGCGATCCTGATCTGAACCTGATCGAAATTTCCGAATTGGCCTGATTCAGGTAGGCGACGGACTGATCCCTTCCGTGATCGCGGCAGGTCTGGCCTGACCGGTTTTCGGCAGGGGCAAAGGCTCGGGTTGTTTCGGCTTGTCCTCGCCATTCAGCGCCCGGTGCATCTTCTCGCTGTCCAGTGCGCCGACCCATTTGGCGATGGCCATGGTGCCGACGCCGTTGCCGATGGTATTGGTGATCGCCCGCGCTTCGGACATGAAACGGTCCACGCCCAGTAACAGCACCATGCCCGCGACAGGGATGGTGCCAAGTGACGCGAGGGTCGCGGCGAGAATGATGAAGCCTGAGCCCGTGACACCCGCCGAACCCTTGGAGGTGAACATCAGCACCACCAGTACGATCAACTGGTCGGTCAGGGTCAGTGGCGTGTTGGTCGCCTGGGCGATGAAGATCGCAGCAATCGTATAGTAGATCGCCTGGCCGTCCGGATTGAAGGTCAGGCCGGATGGAATGATCATTCCTGCGACCGGTTTTGACACGCCGGCTTTCTCCATTTTCGAGATCATCTGTGGCAGCACCGATTCAGATGAACTGGTGCCCAGCACCGTGAACAGTTCTTCCTTGATGAAACGCAGGAATTTCCAGAGGCTGAAACCGCTGTAGCGGCATATCGGCCCGAGCACGAAGATCACGAACACTGCGCAGGTCAGGTAGACGCAGGCCATCAGTTTGCCCAGGGAAAACAGCGAACCGAAACCATATTTGCCGATGGTGAAGGCAATTGCGCCGAATGCGCCGAGCGGTGCCAGGCGCATGACCATATTGACGATTCTGAACATGCCCTGCATCAGGCTGTCCAGCGCATCGACAAAAGGTTTGGCACGCGGACCTACCTGAGCCAGAGCGATCCCGAGCAGGATCGAGAACAGCAGGATTTGCAGAATATTGCCCTTGGCGAATGCATCGATGATGGTGTCGGGAATGATGCCCATCAAAAAGTCCATGAACGACGAATGCTTCGCCGCGCTGGTGTAGGTGCTCAGGCTGGAAGAGTCCAGCGTTGCCACATCAATGTTCATCCCGGCACCGGGTTTGAATACATCCACCACGACCAGACCAATGACCAGCGCCAGGGTCGACACCACTTCAAAATAGATCAGTGCCCGAAACCCGACGCGGCCCAGCTCCTTCATGTTTTCCATGCGCGCGATGCCGGACACCACTGTCAGGAAAATCACTGGTGCGAGCAGCATCTTGATCAGCTTGATGAATGCATCGCCGATGGGTTTGAGCGCTGCGCCGGTCTCCGGTGCCACAACGCCAACGATGGCGCCTAGAATGACCGCGAGTAAAACCTGTACGTACAGTTTGCCTAGAATGCTTTTCATGACCGGGTCCTGAGTTTTTATTGTTGTCAGGAAATGCCCGGAGACTCGGCAGGCCGGTCTCCGTGGCGTTGTACCGCGATACGACGATGATCTGGCGAACGCGCCTCAGCGGTTGATCAGTTGCAGTACCGCGTCGGTGACCTGCCTGGTGGTGGCCGTGCCGCCGAGGTCCGGGGTATGCAGACCGCTTTCGGTGACCGCCTCGATGGCCGACATCAGGGTCTTGGCCGCTGCCGATTCACCCAGATGCTCAAGCATCATCGCAGCGGTCCAGAACGTTGCAATCGGGTTGGCGACGCCTTTGCCGGTGATATCGAAGGCCGAGCCATGAATCGGTTCGAACATCGACGGGAAGTTGCGGCCTGGGTTGAGGTTGGCGGTAGGGGCGATGCCCAGGCTGCCGGACAGGGCGGCAGCCAGATCGGAAAGGATGTCGGCGTGCAGGTTGGTGGCGACGATGACATCCAGCGACGATGGCTTGAGCACCATGCGCGTGGTCACGGCATCCACCAGCTCCTTGTCGATCCTGACGTCCGGGAAGTCCTTGGCCACTTCGTAGAAAATCTCGTCCCACAACACCATGCCATGGCGTTGCGCGTTGGACTTGGTGACCATGGTCAGGTGCTTGCGCGGGCGAGTGCGCGCCAGTTCGAAAGCGAAGCGATGAATGCGCTCTACACCGGCCCGTGTGAACACCGAAACCTCGGTTGCGACTTCCTCTGGCAAACCACGATGCACGCGCCCGCCATTGCCGGAGTACTCGCCCTCGGAGTTTTCGCGAACGACGACCCAGTCGATCTCGTGGCCGTTGTGCAGCGGGCTCTTTACGCCCGGCAGAACGCGCGCTGGACGTACGTTGGCGTATTGGTCAAAGCCCTGGCAGATCGGCAGGCGCAAACCCCACAGGGAAATATGGTCGGGTACATTCAAGGCACCCACTGCGCCGAAGAAAATCGCATCGAATGTCTTGAGTTCGGCCAGACCGCCTCCAGGAATGTAGTGGCCGTTCTTCAGGTAGTTATCCGAATTCCAGTCAAAGTGTTTGAAGGTCAGGTCGAAGCCGGATTTTTTCGACAGCGCCTGTAGGACTTCAACACCTGCGGCGATCACTTCCACGCCAATGCCGTCGCCGGGTACTGCTGCAATGTTGTAACTGCTCATGGTCCACTCCACTGTCCGGTGCTTTTTGTTGTGCCTGCGAACGCTCTGTTCGACAGGGTGTGGACGGAGTATATGTAGTGAGCCGGAACGTATGAGTTACTCGAAATCACTACATAATTAACTTTGAGTTACCAATGAATCAGACACAGGACCTGTCGTTTTTCCATCTGTTGGCTCAGCAGGGCAGTCTTGCCGCGACAGCCCGCGAACTGGGCGTGACGCCGCCTGCCATCAGCAAACGCTTGAGCCTTCTGGAAGCGCGGCTCGGCACACGCCTGGTGAATCGCACCACGCGGTCCATGAGTCTGACTGCCGAGGGCGAGTTGTATTTCAGCCATGCGGCGCGGATTCTGACCCAGATCGATGAAGTCGAGCAGTTGATCACCAGCAGTTCTGCCAGCCCCAAAGGGCTCATCAGGGTCAACGCTTCACTGGGTTTCGGTCGCCGCCATATAGGCCCGGCACTGGCGGCTTTTTTTGCCCGTTACCCCGAGGTTCAGATCCAGCTGGAAATCAGTGACCACCCACTGGATTTGGCCACCCATGGTTTTGATCTGGGCATTCGTTTCGGCAGCCTTCCGGACGCGGCCTTTCATGCGCGCAAGATCGCATCCAATCGACGTCTGCTCTGCGCATCACCGCTGTACCTGGAAAAGCACGGTACGCCGACACGTCTGGCGGAACTGCAGCATCACAATTGTATTTTTCTGCGTCAGAACGAAACACCCTACGGGGTATGGAGCTTCAGCAACGGGGGGCGTACGCAGAACGTCAAGGTACATGGCGCATTGGGCTGCAATGACGGTGAGGTCGCGCTGAACTGGGCGCTGGAAGGGTTCGGCATTTTGCTGCGGGCTGAATGGGACATTGCCCGGTACGTGCGCAGTGGCCGTCTGCGTCTGGTGCTTGAAGACCAGACACCCACTCGGGCGGACGTCTACGCGGTCTATCCGCAGCAGTTGCATTTGTCCGCCAGGGTGCGTTGTCTGATCGATTTTCTGGTGGAGCGTTTTGCCAGTCTGGATCAGGTTGTCCCGCTGCAAGACCCGCATTGAGCTCTGGACGTCAGCAGCCCTTCGAAGCAGCTCCGTCCTTTGGTACGAATGCAGCCTTGTCGCCTGGTTTGGTAATGACGTAAGCACGTCGCCACGGCTGGTCGTCGATCAGTTTCCAGCGATGGCCAGGGCCGGTGGTGTCCTGTGCCAGTAATATTTCCCCTGGGCGCAGTACGAAATTCTCTCCACCCGTAGTGGAAAATTCGAGCGTGCCTGAAAGGGTGATCACGTATTGCTCTTCCGGTGCGGCGTGCCAGTCATATTGCGAGTGCGCCGGGGTTTCCTTGAAGTGCAGGGCGTTCACATCGGTCATTGCCTTTTGATCAATCGAGCCTTCGATGACGTGTGACAGATTGTCGGGGCCTGTGCACAGCCTGTATGCCTTGATGCCCTCGGTTACAACAATAGGTGGCTTCTTGGTCGCGTAGGCTGAGCTGACCGGCAACATGACTGCTGCGGTGATGGCTGCAAGGCCTGCCAACTGGCAAACTCTCGAGCGCATCGGGCGAAAACGATTGTTCGATTGCATAACACGTTCCTGAGCACGACAAACTGCATAAGCCCTGATCGCCAGTCGTAGTGATCGAAACAGGGGCTGGGCAGATTCGCCCACGCAGCGGATCGAACCACATCCGTTAACGGTTAAAAATTATCTTTAGTTTCATGTTGCCGGGTGCCGCGGCGTCTACCTGTTGTCATATTCATCTATGTCACCCGCCACCCTGAGTTTCCTTACGCTAATGACTCAATCAGTCAGGCTTTCAAGGAGCCTCGGATGCACCCCAGAAAAAGAATTGAAAAACGGTCCGTTGACCATCATCCCGGCATGCCAGCGTTTAGCGTGCCTTTCGATCATCCTGATGATGCGGCGCGCTATGCCCATGAGCGGATCGGCAATCGGCGTGACCGTGAATACGGCGGCTTTATTCTGGTTCGCAAGGATGGCAAGTACGTTGCGACCGAACCCATGAACGGCAGCCGGTTCAGCTTTGACCCCAACGAAGTCTTTCCGCGCAACGATGAGGAGGGGTATGTGCTCTACCCGCAAGGGTATGACGACTATGCGATTTACCATTCTCACCCGTCACTTCAGGCCGGGCTTGAAGAATGGCCGGAGCGTGAAAAGGTTACTTACCCGAACAGTTTTTCAGCGGGCGACATCTATGCAGCGATCGATGACCAGGAGGTTTGTCCGGCGACTTATCTTTCCGGACCTGACGGCTCCTTGATCAAATACACGCTGTCCCGTTCTGCCGCCGAAGACACGCTGTTCGCGCGCGTAGCCGGACCGCCAGGCATGCCGCACCTGAGTGAACTCAGTCAGATCCACAAGGCGCTGCAGAACCTCACCATGCTGCCCAGTGATGTGGTCCGGTTGCTCGCAGGTGCCGGGGATCTGGAAGTGATAGTGCCCAGTCGTCTGTGGGGGCGGGTCGGGAAAGTGTCTACAGACTGGCGCCCTTATCCGGACGATGCCACCACTCGCACGCCTCCTGTGACATCGCCTGCAAGCTGCGCCGTGCAATGGCCACCCAGGCCTCTGAGCTTCAGCGTGCCGTTCACCCGTGCTGATGAAGCTGCACGTTACGCGCACGGCCGGATCGGTACTCGCATTCATTCGCAGATCATCGGTTTCCTACTGTTCAACCCGGTAACGCGCGCTTATCTGATCGCCGAGCCGATCCTTGAAGAGGGTGCTCCGGTCTACGCACCCTGTTCGGCGTTTCACCCCGATGCTTACTACCGGCCTGCATTACCTGATGGCTATCGTGTTGACGGCATGTATTTTTCATCTGCCAACCTCGTAGCTGAGGGCGGGCGTGAAGTAGTGAGTGATTTCTTCGACCCGGACGATCTGCATCGCATGTTCAGTTATCGGTACAAGCCTGCACAGCGACCCAAAGGCTCGCCAATTCGTTACGGCTTCGAGATGTCGGCAGTTTATTTCTCGGCAGCCGATGGTGCGCTGCTCGCGTACACACCCAGCCGGTCCGACGAGGAGCTTCGGCTTTTACGAAGCGTATCGCGCGTGTACTCGGGGGCTGAGTCCATCCAGGCGCAACTCGCCGCAGGTACGATCAATGTGCAGGACTTTGTTCGCGCAGTGGCACGAGCCGGGCACCTGCGCGTGCTGCAGACCAGTAAGCGCTGGCCTCATGCCGGGGTGGTCAGCCCCGTGTCATGAGCCCTTCGCTGCAAACCTGCGCGTTTCCCGTGCGAATCACAAACTGAACTGCAACTGAACAATCCAGTGCCGCGCCGGGAAAACCTTTGGATACCTGAACTTATCGGCGTTTTCTCCCTCTCATGCCGGTAGCCATTGATCGCGGCGGCCTGATAAGCTCGCGGCTTTACTCGTTTGCCCTTTTGGCGCATGAACAAGGAATTAGCATGAAACAGCATCGGTTGGCAGCGGCGATTGCCCTGGTCGGTCTGGTACTCGCAGGTTGTGACAAGCAAGCCAGCACCGTAGAGCTGAAAACTCCGGCACAAAAAGCGTCTTATGGCATCGGTCTGAACATGGGCAAAAGCCTGGCTCAGGAAGGTATGGATGATCTGGATTCCAAGGCTGTGGCCCTGGGTATCGAAGACGCAGTCGGCAAGAAAGATCAGAAACTCAAAGACGAAGAGCTGGTTGAAGCCTTCTCGGCCCTGCAGAAGCGCTCCGAGGAGCGTCTGGCCAAGATGAGCGAAGAGGCTTCGGCCGCTGGCAAGAAATTCCTCGAAGAGAACGGCAAAAAGGATGGCGTGGTCACCACTGCTTCCGGCTTGCAGTATCAAATCATCAAGAAAGCGGATGGCGCTCAGCCTAAGCCTACCGATGTTGTGACTGTTCACTACGAAGGCAAACTGATTGACGGCAAGGTCTTCGACAGTTCCGTTGAACGCGGCAGCCCGATTGACCTGCCTGTAGGCGGCGTTATCCCGGGTTGGGTCGAAGGTCTGCAACTGATGCACGTAGGCGAGAAGATCAAACTCTTCATCCCTAGTGATCTGGCGTACGGCGCGCAGAGCCCGAGCCCTGCGATCCCGGCAAATTCGGTACTGGTCTTTGACCTTGAGTTGCTTGGCATCAAAGACCCGGCAGCTGCTCCGACAGCTGGTGCTGATGCAGACGAAGAAGAAGAGGCAGCTCCTGCCGCTTCGGCTCCGGCCAAGAAGTAACGTACTACCTGGCTACAGAAAACGCCCTGTCTCGACAGGGCGTTTTTGTGTCCGGCTTATTTCCCGAACGCTTGGCCATTCGGGCAGTCCCACTATCATGGAAGCGCGCAGTAGCATTGTCCGACAGTCCGGCAAGGTAACGGCACTCGCTTGAGCGAGGGGGCGGTTTCACACCTTTGTAGCTTTTTTGTGAGTAAAAAACGCCCGATTTGACTATGGTCCCCCGATAACGGGGAGTTCAGGCATGAAAAAAGCCACTGTTCACAAGGTTATCCACAATTATTGTGGATAACCTTGCGGTACCGGCCAGGCAGGTTCGCCGGATCTGCTTTTATCGAAAGACATTTTGCTGAACGGGAGTGGGTATGAAAGCACCGTGGAATTTTATTCGTTATCTGCCCGGAGCCCGGCGTCTGCTGGCAGCGGGGCGACTGCCAGGGTTGTTGTTTGCTGTCGCACGCAAGGGCAACAGTGAAGGTAATCGTCTGGGCAAGCTCAAGGACGATCTGCGTTTGCTCCAGGCCTTGTGTCTGGCTTACTGGCGTGGTGAGTACCGAAGCATCAGTCCTAAAGCCATTTTGTCCATTGTCGCGGGCCTGATGTATTTCCTCAGCCCGCTGGACGCTATTCCTGACTGGATTCCAGGCCTGGGGATGTTCGATGACATCGCAGTGCTGGCTTGGGTCACCAAGCACTTGAGCGACGAACTGGATGCTTTTCGTGCGTGGCGCGAGCAGCAACCGCCCGAGAAACTCATCGTGGTCGAGCAGCTGCCCAAGACTCAGGCGCTGCTGGAGAAAGAGCGGGGTAAGGTGTAAGTCTCACTGATTGAACACAAGCCATAGCGTTCCGCTGTTAAGATGCCAGCCTATGAATCAAGCCTGATCAGTGTGCGGTCGTGTAGTACAAGGTGACTCTATGGATCTTCAAGTGATATCCCGTGACGGTGAGCCGGAATATGCAGTGCTGCCCTGGGCTCAGTACCAGGCACTGCTGAAGGCTGCCGGGTTGGTCGGCAAGCCGCGCCAGGAACCTGTTGCATCGACTTCCGGCATCGCTGCCGGTGAGCTTCCAGGGTTCGATGAGTTGCGGGCACTGCGCGAGGCCAAAGGTCTTGAAGTGGCCAGCCTGGCGCGTACGGTCGGCATCAGTCCGTCTTATCTGGAGTTGATCGAGAATGGTACCCGTCAGCCGGATGCTGCAATAAAGCGCAGCCTGGCATGGGAGCTTGGAGTGCCGGGCTGGCGAGGCGAGTCGTGAGCGTGCGCATCAGCCGTCAGCATTGGGACGGCCTTCTCAATGAGCTCGATCAGGCGCGCCGCCAGCGTCATCTGCTGACCTATCGCGCGTTGGTCGAGCGTTTGCAATTGCCCAGTCCGGCCATGCAGACCCTGACCGCAGCCCTGGAGCATCTGGCCGCCATGGACGCCCGCGCGGAACAGCCTTTGCGCAGCTCGCTGGTGATCAGCCAGGGCGCAAGCCGCTTGCCGCGCCCAGGTTTTTTTGAATGCGCAGAGCGCCTCGGACGCTTCTCTGGCCCGTCAGATGGCGTCGCCGCCGCCTCGTGGCACGCCGCCGAAGTGGTTCGGGTGTTTGAATACAGCTACCCGGAAGTGGAGGTGCAGTAGCGATTCGGCCCCCGAATCTTCAGTGGCTGTATCGACCCCTTCGTGAGTAATGCGGATCGCCGCCCGTTCACTCCCACAACAGCGAACCTGAGGGAGCGAGCTTGCTCGCGAAGTCGCACGTTCAGCTCATTTACCCTCACGCTTGTACCAATAAATCCAGCCGCGTCGAATCGATCACATGAATGCTCGCGCCAGCAACGTCCTTGGCGAAATGTTTGGCTTGTGAGGCCAGGTCGGCCAGCTGGCTGGCATCGACCAGCGTGCAGCTTTCTTCGTGCAGATGCACTACGCCAATCGACAGCGATAACAACGGGAATTCCTGACGCTGCCCCAGTCGGTTGAGGGCGACGAAGCAACCGGCTTCCAGATGCTCCGCGCGGTAGAAACGTCGGCATTGATTCTGGAAATCATCCAGCAGGGTTTTCAGGCGGCGCTCCCAATCCTCAATGCCCAGCACCATCAGAAAATCATCCCCGCCGATGTGTCCGACAAAGTCTCTGCTTGGGTCGATACGGTCGTTCAGACACTGCGCGAGACACAGCAGCACTTCATCGCCACGGGCGTAGCCGTAGATGTCGTTGAAAGGCTTGAAGCTGTCAATGTCCACATAGCAGATCACCGATTCGCGGCCCTGTTGCAGCAGACGCATCAGGCATTGCTGGATCGGAACATTGCCGGGCAGCAGGGTCAGCGGGTTAGCGTAACGTGCCTGCTGGATTTTCATCTCGGTAATCAGCTTCAGAACATTGATGACCCGTCCCAGGCCCAGATAGGTACCGTTGGAGATGATGATGAAATCCTCTTCGATGCGCTGCCGGGCTCGGCTGGTCAACAGTCGGCTGACCTGTTGCAGTGTCTGGCTGACTTCCACGGCCAGAAAGTCATCACTCATCAGGCGGCTGATTGGCTTGCGGGCAAACAGTTCGGTACCAAAGGGCTTGAGCAGTGCCTCGGACAATGAATGCCTATGGACGATGCCGCAGGGCCTGGCCTCGTCGTCCAGCACGGCCAGCGAATTGAGATTGGCCTGCCTGCGAAACGCTTCCAGCACCTCAGCTGTGGGCGTGGACTGGCTGACTGATGGTTGCGGGTTGAGCAGGGCAGAAAGGTCTGCCGCTTCTTCGTTCAACGGCGCGCTGGTGGTCTCTGCCTTGGGCAGCATGGCGCGGGTGTCGCGTGGCGGGCGCGCTTGCGGACGGGCAAGCAGATAGCCCTGAACCAGATCCACGCCCATGTCCTTCAGCGCCGCCAGCTCTTCGGGCAATTCGATGCCTTCAGCAATCACGGTCGCTCTGGAAGCCTTGGCCATCTGCAGCATGGAGCCAACGAACTCGCGCTTCACCGCATCCTGGTGAATTCCGTCGATGAAGTGCCGATCGATTTTCACGTAGTCCGGGCGCAGCTCCGACCAGAGTCGCAAGCTCGAATAACCGGCACCCAGGTCATCCAGCGCGATGGAGAAGCCCATGTCGCGGTAGTGGTGCAGCGCGTTGTACAGCAGGTCGAAATCATCGGTGGGCATCTGCTCGGTCAGTTCGATGACTACATCCTTGGGCGCGATTTGATAACGGCGCAGCATTTCCAGGGTGCGGCCCGGTGGATGAGACGTTTCGAGCAGCGATTCGGGAGAGACGTTGAGAAACAGCTTGCCCGGCAACTTCTGCTGGCTGAAACGCCGGCAGGCGCTGTCACGGCAACTCAGTTCCAGCTCACTCAGGCGGCCTGCCTGTCGAGCGATGGAAAACAGGTTCAGGGGCGAATGCAACGCGCTGTTGGACGGTCCGCGGGTCAAGGCTTCATAACCCAGAATGCGACGTTCCGATAGCGACACGATGGGCTGGAACAAGCTGTGCAAATCACCACGAGCCAGAATTGAACTCAGTGTGCTCAACTGCTCGGTTAGGGTCATGGTCGTCTCGAAGAGAATAAAAAGGGCTGAGCGCTTGCGCGTTCAGCCCCGTATTTCACGACAGCTTCATGACTGTTTGATGACGTTGAAGCTAAATGGCCATCAATGAGTCTGTCTTATTTTTTTGCCACAGCGGCGCTTAGCCCCAGATAGTCGATCAGAATACGCCCGGTCTCTGCCAGGTAGGCATCGTCCTCGGGTTTGGTTTTCTCGTCTTCCACCGGCAGCGCGTCTTCGTCTTCCTTCTTCAACTCTTTGAGCGGCTCTTCACCCTTGGCCTTGCGGCGGGTGTTTTCCAGCGCGAGCTGCTTGCTTTCGATGGACGCATGCTCGGCACGACGGTCGGCTTCATTGAGGCTGACCGTTTTTTCGTTCATCAGCTTCTTGGCCAGCGCCAGACGGTCTTCAATGAACACGAACTCGGCGTCTTTCGCCGAACGTGCTTCATGACGTGCCTGCAACTGCGCCAGGAACGGCTTGAACGGGTCAATTGCCGGCTTGATCGCCGGTTTGATGCTGTCCCACGGCATGGCCTCGGGCAGCGCGCTCTCGCCGATTTCCTTGGTATCGATCAGCGACGGGTAAGTGATGTCCGGCACTACACCCTGATGCTGGGTGCTCTGACCGGAAACCCGGTAGAACTTGGCCAGTGTCAGCTTCAGTTCGCCATGATTGAGCGGCTGAATGGTCTGCACGGTGCCCTTGCCGAAGGTCTGGCCACCGATCACCAGCGCACGGTGATAATCCTGCATCGCGCCAGCGAAAATCTCAGATGCCGAAGCGGACAGGCGGTTGACCAACAAGGCCATAGGGCCTTTGTAGAACGCGCCTTTGGCTTCGTCTTCCAGCACATCGACCTTGCCGTCGGCGTTACGCACCAGCACGGTCGGGCCCTTGTCGATGAACAGACTGGTCAGCTCGGTCGCTTCCTGCAACGAACCGCCACCATTGTTACGCAGATCCAGTACCACGCCATCGACCTTCTCGGCCTGCAGCTCGGTAAGCAGTTTCTTCACGTCACGGGTGGTGCTCTTGTATTCCGGATCGCCAGCACGGTAGGCCTTGAAGTCCAGATAGAACGCAGGGATGTCGATGACCCCGAGTTTGTAGTCCTTGCCGTCCTGTTTGAGGTGCAGGATCGACTTCTTGGCCGCCTGCTCTTCAAGTTTCACCGCTTCACGGGTGATGGCGACAATCTTGCTGGTCTGGTCATTCGGCGCATTGCTGGCCGGGATGATCTCCAGACGGACCACGGAACCTTTCGGACCGCGGATCAGCTTGACGACTTCATCAAGACGCCAGCCGATCACATCGACCATTTCCTTGTCGCCCTGGGCAACGGCCACGATCTTGTCGGCTGGCGCGACCTGCTTGGTTTTGGCCGCAGGGCCTGCCGGGACCAGACGCACGATTTTCACGTTGTCGTTATCGCTCTGCAACACAGCGCCGATGCCTTCCAGCGACAGGCTCATGTTGATGTCGAAGTTTTCCGCGCTGTCAGGCGACAGGTAGTTGGTGTGCGGGTCATAAGACATGGCGAAAGTGTTGATGTAGGCCTGGAAGATATCTTCGGCGCGAGTCTGGTTCAGACGGGCCTGCTGATTCTTGTAACGCTTGGTCAGGGTTTCCTGGATCTTCGCCGGATCCTTGCCTGCGATCTTCAGGCGCAGAACTTCATCTTTTATGCGCTTGCGCCATAGCTCGTCGAGCTCGGCAGTGTCCTTGGGCCATGCGGCGTCCTTGCGGTCCACCAGCAGGGTTTCCTTGGTATTGAAGTCAAGCTTGTCGACGCCCTTGCTCAACTCAGCCAGCGCGAAGTCCAGACGCGCCTTGATGCGGTCCAGGTAGCGCTTGTAGATAGTGAAACCCGGATTCAGGTCGCCACTTTTGAGGAAGTCGTCGAACTGGAACTGCCATTTGTCGAATTCGGCAATGTCGCTGGCCATGAAATAGCTGCGCGAGGGGTCCAGTTGCTTGATGTAGCTCTGGTAAATAATCGCTGAACGCTTGTCGTCCAGGGGCGGCTTGCTGTAGTGATGTCGTTTGAGCAGCTCAACCACGTTGAGGCTGGCAATCACTTCGTCGCGGTCCGGCTGAAGATTATCCCAGCTGTTGGCGGCAAAGGTACTGGCTGACATCGGCAAAACGCTAAGGCCGACAAACAGTGCGAGGGCAGTGCTGGGGAATAATTGCTTCATGCTGATTCGACGCGAGGACAATTGATAACGCATATTAGGCCGTCTTTGAGGTCGCCGGTTCCTTCGGACCCGGCCGCATAATGCAAAAGCCCGGGCAAAACAGCCACGGGCTCAGTCTGGACTCACTATGGAGGCACCGTGAAGGCATTGCAAGGCGTTGAAGGACATGTGGAATGGGTCGAGGAGCCGAGTCCGGCCCTTGATGTGGGGCAGGTACGTATCAAAGTGGCTGCGGCAGGTTTGAATCGAGCCGATCTGTTACAGCGCGAGGGCAAGTATCCGCCGCCGCCCGGGGTCACTCAAACGCTCGGTCTGGAGTGCTCGGGGGTGATCGCCGAAGTGGGTCCGGGGACGTCCTGGGTGGTCGGAGACCGCGTCTGCGCGCTGTTGGCGGGCGGGGCGATGGCTGAAGAAGTGGTAGTCGACGGGCGACACGTATTACCGGTCCCGGAAGGGCTGTCGCTGCATGAGGCCGCCGCCATCCCTGAGGTGTATGCCACCGCGTGGCTCAATCTGTTTCAGCTGGCAGGCCTCAAGCCGGGTGAAAAGGTGTTGTTGCACGCAGGCGCAAGTGGGGTTGGTTCAGCCGGTATTCAGCTTTGCAAAGCGTTCGGCAACCCGGTCTGGGTCAGTGTCGGTTCGACCGAGCGTCTGGCCTATTGCGTCGAACTGGGAGCACAGGGGGGCGTAGTGCGTAGCGAAAGTCTTGAAGGCCTGAACGATTTTGCACCGTTCAACGTCATTCTCGACCCGGTGGGCGCAAGCTACGCCGAACTCAACGTCAAACTGCTGGCTCTGGACGGTCGCTGGGTGCTGATCGGTATCATGAGCGGGCGCGAGGCGCAGGTGGATCTGGCGCACGTGCTGGGCAAACGTATCCAGTTGATGGGTTCGACCTTGCGCAGTCGCGACGACACATTCAAGGCCGACCTGCTCAGCGACCTGGGCCAGCACGTCTGGCCGCTGTTCACTGAAGGCCGCCTCAAGCCGCAACTGGCGAAATCCTTTGCGATCAAGGATGCCGACGCTGCGTTCGAAGAGCTGGCGACCAACACGGTATCCGGCAAGATCGTGCTGGTCATCGACGAAAGCCTGGTCTGACCCGTCGGTGCCTCTGGACTCAGCTCCAGTCGTGCACCGGCCAGCCTGCTTTCTGCGCGTGTTCCAGTAACACGGCATCGGGGTTGACCACATTGGGGTGGTCAACCTTGAGCAGCAGCGGCAGGTCATTGCGTGAATCCGAGTAGAAGCTCGCCCCCTCAAGGTTTTCCCCTTCGGCGTCCAGCCACTCCATCAGGCGCGTGATCTTGCCTTCCCGATAGGTCAGCACGCCGACCGTGGCACCGCTGTACACGCCATGTTGCACGTCCAGTTCGATACCCAGCACTTCGTCGATCCCGAGGCGTTCTGCGATGGGTTTTACCAAGTGCACACCTGACGCCGAGATCACCAGAATCCGGTCGCCTTTGGCGCGATGCTGGGCAATACATTTGCAGGCGTCGCTGTAGATGATCGGCTCGATGACGTCCTCAACCCACGGGCCGACCAGATGATCGATTTCTTCAGGCGTACGGCCAGCCATGGGTTCAAGGCTGAACGCCATGTAGTCTTCCATTGCCAGCTCGCCTGCGCTGTAGGCGGCCATCAGTTCGTCGTTGCGCTGCATGAACGAGGTTGAGTCGACCCAGCCCAGGCGACCCATCTGCTCGCTCCAGAGCGTGGCACAGTCGCCGCCGATCAGGGTCTCGTCCAGGTCGAAAATTGCCAGGGGCATGTGCGTTTCTCCTAAAAGTCTGTTGAATCGGCTGTCAGCTTCGCGCTTGGCGTCTTGATCGGCAAGCGTGTGGCGTTATCCGTGCAGAACAAAATCAGTTCAGAGCACAGAGCGCCGACGGTTCGATGTTCAGTGTTACACGCCTTCCATCCGGGTGCAGGTCGTCGGCGCTGCGGTTCAGTACGTCGACCACCAGTTCCACGCCGCGGGCCTGTATCCGGTAGCGGATGACGTTGCCGAGCAGACTGTGACTGCGTACTTCGCCTTCCAGTTCGCCGGTCAGGCTCAATTGGATCGATTCAGGGCGAATCGCAATGCGGCTGGTGATCGGGCGTTGCATCAGGCGCGTGGCGTCTTCGGCTTCCAGGAGGTTGTAGTTGCCGATGAAGCCCGCAGCGAACACGTCAACCGGAGCGGTGTAAAGGGTTTCTGCGTCACCACTCTGCACGATCCGGCCTTCATTCATCAGGAAGATGCGGTCGGACATGGTCAGCGCCTCTTCCTGATCGTGGGTCACGAAGATCGTGGTAAGGCCCAGCTCGCGCTGAATGGCGCGGATCTGTTCACGCAGGTTTTTGCGAATTCGCGCATCCAGTGCCGACAGCGGCTCATCAAGCAACAGCAGGCGTGGGCGAGTGACCAGCGAGCGCGCCAGAGCCACGCGCTGGCATTGCCCGCCGGATAACTGATGCGGATAACGCGTGGCAAAGTCGTGCAGCTCGACCATGCGCAGAATATCGGCAATGCGCTTTTCGCTTTCGGCCGCACTGACTTTCTGAATCCGCAGGCCAAACGCGACGTTTTGCTCGACGGTCATGTTGGGAAACAGCGCGTAGCTCTGGAACACCATGCCGATGTTGCGTTTTTGTGGCGTGAGCGGCACCAGGTCAGTGCCATCAAGCAGGATGCGCCCGCTATTGACTGGCGTCAGCCCGGCAATGCAGCGCAATAACGTGGACTTGCCACAGCCGGACGGGCCGAGCAAGGTGACAAACTCGCCTTTCGTGATACTGCAGTTGATGTCGCTGAACACTGACGTGCTGGCATAGCTTTTCTGCAGGTTTTCAATGCTGACAAAACTCATTTCAGTCTTTGTCCTTGTTCAGTCGATTGGCGGCCCAGGTCAGCACCAGCACGAAGAGGAAATAGGAAATCACCAGCGCGCTGTTGAAGTGACCGCTGCTGTTGCGCATGTTGTTCAGGTAGACCTGCAGGGTTTCATAGCGAGTGCCGACCAGCAGGTTGGCGAACACGAACTCTCCGAACAGGAACGAGAATGACAGCAGCAGCGCGATCATCAGGCCCTTGCGCAGGTTAGGCAGCACGACCATGAACGCTGCTTGCCAGGTACTGGCCCCAAGCAATTGGGCGGCGTCCATCAGGTCCGTCAGGTTGATGGCCTGCAGGTTATTGGTGATGGCGCGATACATGAAAGGCAGGGCAACAGTGAAATAGCAGCCAATCAGAATCCACGGCGTGCCGACCATGGCCATGGGGCCTGAGCCATAGAGTTGCAGCAAGCCCACCGACGAGACCACGGGCGGCACGGCGAACGGCAGCAGGATCAGGATGTTCATCAGCCCGTCGAGGCGCGGGAAGTAGTAATGGACGACAAACAGCAGCGGCAGAATCAGCACCACCGAGAGTATCAACGCGCCGACGCATACCAGTAGTGACTGGCCGAACGCCGCCAGAAAACGCGGATCGCTCCACAGCGCCACGTACCACTTGAAGGTCAGGCCACTGGGCAGAATGGTCGCCGACCAACTGGTGGAAATCGAGTACAGAAAGGTCCCGGCCAGCGGTAATAACAGGATCAGGAACAGCAGGTAAACCACGGTTTTGTGGTAAATGCCCGCAGGCCGTCGTTCAGCGCGCGACATGGTAGCTCCTCTTCAACAGCCACTGATGGACGACTGTGACCAGAGTCATGAGGCCGACCAGAATCATCGCCAGAGCGCTGGCCATGTTCGGGTCCAGAGTGATATCGCCTGCCACCATCGCGGCAATGCGGATCGGCAGCACGTTGAAATTGCCGGTGGTCAGGGCGTAAACCGTGGCATACGCGCCCAGCGCGTTGGCCAGCAGAATCACGAACGTACCGAGCAGCGCAGGGGTCAGGACCGGCAGGCCGATATAGCGCCAGAATTGATAACCGCTGGCACCCAATAGCGCCGCCGACTCGTTCCAGTCCTCGCGCACCGCGTCAAATGCCGGGTAGAGCAGCAGCACGCCAAGCGGGATCTGGAAGTAGGTGTAGAGGATGATCAACCCGGTCTTGGAGTACAGGTTGAAGTCATCAATGATCCCGGTTTGCTTGAGGATCAGGGTCAATGCGCCGTTGAAACCCAGCAGAATGATGAACGCGAACGCCAATGGAACGCCGGCAAAGTTGCTGGTCATGTTGGCGAACGAATTGACGAAATCGCGCAGCCGCGAGTCTACCTTGCGCAGCGAATAGGCACCCAGCACAGAGATTATGATGCCGAACAGGCTCGACCAGAAGCTGATCTCCAGGCTGTACTGGATCGCCTGCCGATAGAACTTCGAGCTGAACGCTTTGGTGAAGTTCTCCCAGCCCCAACCGGCGTCGCTTTGCAGGCTGTGAATCGCCACCCAGAGCAGCGGCGCAATCTGAAACACAATGAAGAACACGGCAAAGGGCACCAGGCACAACAGCCCCAGCCACTTGCCTCGGGAAAATCGGGTCAATTGAGCATCTCCCGGCAGACCGGTTTGTCGTGATGTATGCCGAGCAGCTCGCAGATGGTGCCGCACAGATCAATCTGGCGCGGTGCAGCGTCGACATTCAGGCTGAACGCATCACCCAGCACGAACAGCGGCACTTCGCGTTCTTCCGGCAGCAGGCCGTTGTGCGAGCGGTCGTTGTTCATGCCGTGGTCGGCGGTCACCAGCACTTGATAGCCTGCGTCCAGCCAGCGTTGCAGGTAGTCAGCCAGAATGATGTCGGCATTGCGTGCGGTGTTGCGGTATTGCGCAGTGTCGAGGCCGTGCTTGTGCCCGGCGTCGTCGATGTTCATGGGGTGAATCAGCAGAAAGTTCGGTGCATGTTTAAGGCGCAGGCTTTCCGCGTCGGCGAACAGGTGCGAGTCCGGGTAGTGATCGGCCCAGTAGAACAGCCCGTGCTGAATGGGTAGTTCCGTTGCCTCGGTATGACGATCGCGTGCCGTGTCGAACGGCGTGCGGTTATACAGCTCGCTGAACCAGTGATAGGCCGCCGCTGCAGTGGTCAGGCCGGCGTCACGAGCGTAGTGAAAGACGCTGCGCTGGTTAGACAGGCGTGAAACGTTGTTATGCACGATGCCGCTGTCGATAGGCGCGACCCCGGTCAATATGCATTCGTACAGGGGGCGGGAGAGGGCGGGTAGCTCGCATTCCAGCTTGTAGAGCGCGGCGCGGCCAGCATCATGCCAGGCTTGAAGATGGCCCATTGCGTGGCGGGCCACGTCGTAGTTGAGGCCATCGAGCACGATCAGGATGACGTTGTGTTTCATGGGCGACTCGCTTTAAAAGAACGGGCGAGTCTGGCTCGCCCGATGTACACGACTTCATCCCTGAGCCGCAGGAGAGAATCAGTTCATCTCGATGATGACCTGCTCGTTCCACTTCTGAGGCAGCGCTTTGGAGGTTTTTTCCCAGGCATCCGCGTCCTTGATCGGCTTGGCATTGAGGTATTGCTCATGCGGCAGCAACTGGGCTTTCACGTCGTCTGGCAGCTTGATGTGTTCAACGCGAATCGGACGCGCATTGCCTTTGGCCAGGTTGATCTGACCGGCATCGCTGAAGGTGTATTCACGCGCCAGTTTGGCGGCGTTCGGGTGCTTGGCGTATTTGTTGATGATGGTGGTGTAGCCGGAAACCACCGAGCCGTCCGACGGGATCAGCACCACGTAGTCATCCGGTTTGGCCATCTTGGCTTTGTAGTTGAGACCGTTGAAGTCCCAGACCACGCCGACCTCGATTTCGCCTTTTTCGATGGTTTGAATGGTCGGGTTGGCCAGTGACAGGCGTTTCTGCTTGGCCAGGTCGGTGAACAGTGCCAGGCCTGGCTCGATGTTGCTTTCGTCGCCTTTCATGGCAATGGCTGCGGCCAATACGCCATTGGTTGCTTGCGCGGCAGTGCTCACATCGCCAATGGAAACCTTGTATTTGCCGGTTTTCAGGTCGGCCCAGCTTTTCGGTATTTCAGAGCCGTGCAACAGGTTCTTGTTGACGATAAAGGCGATGGTGCCGGTATAGGCCAGCGCCCAATGGCCGTCCTTGTCCTTGGCCCAGTCCGGAATCTGCTCCCAAGTGGTTGGCTTGTAAGGCTGGGTCACGCCTTTGGCAACGGCTATAGGACCGAACGCGGCACCCACGTCGCCGATGTCACCGCTGGCGTTGTCTTTCTCCGCATCGAATTTGGCGATCTCCTGGGCCGAACTCATGTCGGTGTCCATGTGCTTGAGGCCGTATTTGGTTTCCAGGTCTTTCCAGATGCCACCCCAGTTAGCCCAGTCATCCGGCATGCCGAGACTATTGACCGCACCTTCAGCCTTGGCCGCAGCCTCCAGCGTTTTAAGGTCTGTGTCCGCAGCCATGACCAGCGAACTCATTGCCATGGCTGAACCGAGGAGTGATGCCAACAAAAGATGTTTCATTCGGAGCTCCTAGTGCACTTCTTGCAAGAAGTGTTCGTTTCGGATTGTTTGGTCTAGATCAGCAATACCTGAGCCAAGTTAGGCTTTTTGCATGACATTTTCGTGTCGTGTTCAGTGCCAGAAGCTGTTTTTAACGTGGTTCGGCAGTGCCTGGCGCTAAGCGTAGACCATGGGATCGTGCTTGCTTTTCAACGGCTAAAGGCCTTTTTTCGGAGCAGTTGGCATGGATCGTGTTTCGTCATGTCACAGAATGGTCATGTGCCCGGCCTAGGCTTGAAGCAATGGAGTTAATGGCGTCGGTTGCACTGAGGTGTGCCCCGCAATAGAGCTGGTCTAGTCCAGACGGATACCGGAATGCGCGAAGATGTGCCACGGGCGGTAACAACGATTTGCAGTGCTCTGCAGGAGCAGATCGAACATGGCTTGTTGCCGCATGGCAGCAAGCTGCCTGCGGAACGCAAGCTTAGCGAGGTGTTTGCTACCACCCGTATCACGTTGCGTGAGGCCCTCGTGCAACTGGAGGCGCAAGGGCTTATTTACCGTGAAGAGCGTCGCGGC
Source organism: Pseudomonas syringae group sp. 243L2 (assembly GCF_032587875.1). Taxonomy (NCBI): domain Bacteria; kingdom Pseudomonadati; phylum Pseudomonadota; class Gammaproteobacteria; order Pseudomonadales; family Pseudomonadaceae; genus Pseudomonas; species Pseudomonas syringae group sp. 243L2. Next base: position 155,723 of record NZ_JAWHPL010000010.1, on the reverse strand, counting down.
TGGTTCATTTCCCCGCCACGACTGGCGTATGACTTGATTCGGCGCAGCCATTTTCACGCAATGGTCTGCGCGCAGGGAAGAGTGGCTCACACTCAGCTGCTGTCGGCACGTCTGCAACCGGCTTCGGCGATGATCTGCGAAATGCTCGAACTGCCTGCGCTGTCGAGCGTGATCCAGATCTGCCGCGCCCGGCGTATCGATCAGCGGCTGGTGCTCTATGTTGAGCATTACCTGAGGCCGGAATTATTCCCCGGCATCCTCGATCACGACCTGAACGAGTCACTCACCGAGCTTTATGCCCGCTGTTATGACCTGCATTACGGACAAGTACGTTTTGATATGGTCCCCACGGCACTGCATGCCGACGCTGCAGCCGCCTTGAAGGTTTCCCTGGGCAGCCCCGGCCTGCGTATTGCAAGAATAAACTATGACCAGCGTGATCGACTGATTGATTGCGATCTTGAATACTGGCGTCATGATGCTATTCATGTGCGCGCCAATGTGCGTGGCAAGTTGTAGTTGAGTGCGGCTCTTCAAAAACTCCGGGCATGCGGCAAGTTTCAGTAAATTAATATCGGTGTATTCAGCGCGTTGTTAGTTGCGGGTGCCAGCCAGTAAGACGTGACCTTCCTCTTCATTGAAAACCTTGGCTGTGCGGGCCGCTCAGGTCGAGTGCGTGCGCGCAGACGTCCGGCTTATTTAAAAATTTAATGAGAAAATAACTTTAAGCTGCAAAGGGGTGAGCGTAACTTAAAAGTTTTTGAGGTGAAAAAGTTAAGGTTTTTTTATTCCGGTTGTCGAAAATAAATAGTAAAAATCCGTATTGATTAATATTTATTAGTTGGGTGTGATACGTTTTTAGAGCGTCATTGCGCGTGGTCGGTAAGTGGATTGCCTGGCGCAGTTTCGCGTGTGGGATGTGAAGGTTGATATCGTAGCTGGCCGTTAACGTGTGAATTGATGAGTGCGGCTACTTTCATTTAAAGGATCTATGAGGGCGCTGTAATGAATCTTGAAAAAGCGTTGGTATTACGGACATGTGCAAATAACATGGCCGATCACTGCGGTTTGGTGTGGCCTGTCTCAGGGACCGTTGAGTGCAGGCACTGGCAACCGACAAAAGCACATGAAAATGGACTGGCAGGTTTATTGTGGGGTGTTGGAACCAGCGCCTTTTTGAGTGTTCATGCCGATGCGCGATGGGTTGTCTGTGAAGTGGCCGTTGCCGACCTCATTGCGTTGTCCGAGAGCGGAATGGTGAAATTCCAGCGGGCGCAAGTCGTTCATGTCGGTGACAAAAGCAGTGCTGCACATTACCTCTTGATGCACCGGGCCAGTTACTCATCGACAAGTCCCCCTGCGGCTGTCGAGGTTCGTCCGGCCAGTGGCGAGCTTGTTGTCAGTCATGAAGTATTTGACGTGGCATCAGTGAGTGCCGCTGTCGGCGCGGAGGGCAATCTTCCCGCCGTCACCACGCAGACGCTGCAGACAGCGACCTACGGCAGCACGTTGATTGGTGACAGCCACAGCCAGCTTGTCGCGGGTTACGGCAGCACCGAAACGGCGGGAAGCCATAGTGATCTGACCGCTGGGTACGGCAGCACCGGCACGGCAGGCTCCGACAGCTCGCTGACTGCAGGTTATGGCAGTACGCAAACTTCCGGGAGTGACAGCTCGCTCAGGGCTGGTTATGGCAGTACCCAGACTGCACAGGAAGGCAGCAACCTGACGGCTGGGTACGGCAGCACCGGCACCGCAGGCGCGGATAGCTCATTGATCGCCGGATATGGCAGCACCCAGACATCAGGAAGTGACAGCGCACTGACGGCAGGCTACGGCAGTACGCAGACTGCACAGGAAGGCAGCAACCTGACCGCTGGATACGGTAGCACCGGCACAGCAGGCTCTGACAGTTCTCTGATTGCCGGTTACGGCAGTACGCAAACGTCAGGAGGGGACAGCGCCCTGACGGCAGGCTACGGCAGTACGCAGACTGCGCAGGAGGGCAGCAACCTGACCGCTGGGTACGGCAGCACCGGCACCGCAGGCGCGGATAGCTCATTGATCGCCGGATATGGCAGCACCCAGACATCAGGAAGTGACAGCGCACTGACGGCAGGCTACGGCAGTACGCAGACTGCGCAGGAGGGCAGCAACCTGACCGCTGGATACGGTAGCACCGGCACAGCAGGCTCTGACAGTTCTCTGATTGCCGGTTACGGCAGTACGCAAACGTCAGGAGGGGACAGCGCCCTGACGGCGGGCTACGGCAGTACGCAGACTGCACAGGAAGGCAGCAATCTGACCGCCGGATACGGCAGCACTGGCACGGCAGGTTCCGACAGCTCGTTGATCGCCGGTTACGGCAGCACGCAAACCTCTGGAGGCGACAGCTCACTCACAGCGGGCTATGGCAGTACCCAAACGGCTCAGGAAGGCAGCAACCTGACGGCTGGGTACGGCAGCACTGGCACGGCAGGTTCCGACAGCTCGTTGATTGCCGGTTACGGCAGTACGCAAACCTCGGGCAGCGGCAGTTCGCTCACTGCAGGTTACGGCAGCACCCAGACTGCCCGTGAAGGCAGCACCCTGACGGCCGGATATGGAAGTACCGGGACAGCCGGTGCCGACAGCTCGCTGATTGCCGGTTACGGCAGCACGCAAACGGCCGGCGCTGACAGTAACCTGACCGCAGGTTATGGAAGCACGGGCACCGCGGGTCATGAGAGCTTCATCATTGCGGGCTATGGAAGTACGCAGACAGCAGGCCGCAAAAGTATTCTGACCGCTGGCTACGGAAGCACTCAGACTGCCAGGGACGGTAGCGACCTGATCGCGGGCTATGGCAGTACTGGAACAGCAGGTTCGGGCAGTTCGCTGATCGCAGGGTATGGCAGCACCCAGACCGCGAGTTACAGAAGCATGCTGACCGCCGGTTATGGGAGTACTCAGACGGCCAGAGAGTACAGTGACCTGGTCGCAGGGTATGGCAGCACTTCAACGGCAGGCTCAAACAGTTCGCTTATCGCCGGATATGGAAGCACCCAAACGGCGAGCTTCAAAAGCATATTGACTGCCGGTTATGGGAGTACCCAGACGGCACAGGAACGCAGTGACCTGGTCACAGGTTACGGAAGCACGTCGACTGCGGGTTACGCAAGCTCCCTGATTGCTGGCTATGGCAGTACGCAGACGGCAGGCTACGAGAGCACGTTGACCGCCGGTTATGGCAGTACGCAAACCGCACAGGACAGCAGCTCGCTGACCACCGGCTACGGAAGTACTTCCACTGCGGGCTATGCAAGTTCGCTGATCGCGGGTTACGGCAGCACGCAGACGGCAGGTTACGAGAGCACGTTGACAGCCGGTTATGGCAGTACGCAAACCGCGCAGGAAAAAAGCTCGCTCACCACCGGCTACGGAAGTACCTCCACCGCCGGCTATGAGAGTTCGCTGATCGCGGGTTACGGCAGTACGCAGACGGCAGGCTATAAAAGTACGCTCACGGCAGGTTATGGCAGTACCCAGACTGCCGAGCATGGAAGTTCATTGACGGCGGGGTATGGCAGTACGGCAACGGCCGGGCAGGACAGCTCATTGATCGCCGGTTATGGCAGTTCCCTAACCAGCGGAATCCGAAGTTTTCTGACGGCAGGCTATGGCAGTACGTTGATCGCCGGACTTCGCAGTGTGTTGATTGCCGGTTATGGCAGCAGTCTCACATCGGGCATTCGCAGCACATTGACTGCGGGCTACGGCAGTAACCAGATTGCAAGTTATGGCAGCTCGTTGATTGCGGGCCATGAAAGTATTCAGGTGGCCGGACACAAAAGCATGCTTATCGCCGGCAAGGGCAGTTCGCAGACCGCAGGTTTTCGCAGCACGCTGATAGCCGGTGCAGGCAGCGTACAGCTGGCAGGTGACCGCAGCAGACTTATCGCCGGTGCAGACAGTAATCAGACGGCGGGGGACCGCAGTAAACTACTGGCCGGTAACAACAGTTACCTCACCGCTGGAGACAGAAGCAAGTTGACCGGCGGGCATGACTGCACGTTGATGGCGGGAGACCAAAGCAGACTGACCGCTGGAAAGAACAGTGTGTTGACAGCAGGCGCTCGCAGCAAACTTATTGGCAGTGAAGGTTCCACGTTATCGGCAGGAGAAGACTCCACGCTTGTTTTCAGGCTCTGGGACGGTAAGCGGTACAGACAACTGGTGGCCAGGACGGGAGAAAACGGCGTTGAAGCCGACATTCCGTATTACGTGAACGACGATGACGATATCGTCAATAAAACCGACGAGGACGATACCTGAGTCACGTAACCGGGTTATTCGTACTGAATCATCGACAGGGTACGTCGGTGCGGTTCGGGACATGATGTCCCTTTATAAACGAATCAACGGTGTACGGCACAAAGGTGCCAGGGGTAAAACCGATAAAACCTGCGTTGTTTTTTATGTGTAAGCCGCGAAACTTTATTTTTTCAATCAGGGTATTCGGCCGGGCGTCAGAACTGTTACGCGGGAGCAGCACGCCGCCCCCACGAGAATCAATCATTGCAGGCGTTATGGCAGCTCGTGGCTGGCATAGAACGCGCTCAATACCTTGACCAGATGCGCCAGATCATGACTGCCAGCCAGTTCGCGAATCGAATGCATGGCGAACGTCGGCAGGCCGATGTCTACCGTGCGGATCCCCAAATGGCTGGCGGTGATTGGCCCGATAGTCGAGCCGCAGGCCATGTCGCTGCGCACCACGAAACTCTGCACCGGTACTTCTTCAGCCATGCACAGATGGCGGAAGAAACCGGCCGTTTCACTGTTGGTGGCGTAACGCTGGTTGCTGTTGACCTTGATCACCGGCCCGGCGTTGAGCTTGGGACCATGATTGGCGTCATGTTTTTCGGCGTAGTTGGGGTGTATGCCGTGGGCGTTGTCGGCCGATATCAACAGCGATTTCTGAATGGTCCGCACGTAGTCTTCGCTGCTCGGCAGCAGGCGCTGGACGATCTGCTCAAGCATTGCGCCGTCTGCGCCACAGGTCGACGACGAACCGACTTCTTCATGATCGGTGCATACCAGTAGAGCGGTTTCGTCACTTTCGCTGTTCAGCAGCGCTTGCATCCCGGCATAACACGACAGCAGGTTGTCCAGACGTGCGCCTGCCAGGAAGTCCCCATTAAGGCCGACAACGGCGGCACTCTGTGTGTCATAGAAACTCAGCTCGTAATCGAGCACCACGTCTGCATTCAGCCCGTGTTCGCGGGCCAGTTGATCAGTCAGAAGCGCACGGAAGTCCGCGCGTTCGTCGCCAGCCACTTGCGCGAGGATTGGCGGCAGTTCGTTTTGCGCATTGATCGCCCAACCTTCATTGGCAGTGCGGTTCAAGTGAATGGCCAGATTGGGAATCACGGCAATCGGCAGCTTGAAGTCGATTAACTGACTTTCAACCTTGCCATCGCGGCGGAAGGTGACGCGACCTGCCAGCGACAGATCACGGTCAAACCATGGTGCCAGCAGCGCGCCGCCGTAGACTTCGACGCCCAGTTGCCAGAAGCCCTGGCGTTGCAGTTCCGGTTGCGGTTTGACCCGCAGGCACGGGCTGTCCGTGTGTGCGCCAACCATGCGAATCCCGCCGGTGAGTGGCGACTGACGGCCCATGCGGAAGGCGACGATAGAGGAGTCATTACGGGTGACGAAGTAACGACCTCCAGTTTCTATTGCCCAGGTATCACGTTCATCCAGCCGCTGAAAACCCGCAGCTTCGAAGTGTTGCATGAGGGTGGCGGTGGCGTGGAACGGGGTGGGAGAAGCCTTCAGAAAATCGATGAGGCCGTTGTTCAACTCTGCGCGCATAAATAGCTCCAGACAGCAATGGCGCGAGTTTACCCCATTGGCTCAGCCGTTGCCGCTGCCACAGAAACGCTTTTCGACCGTGAAGGAGCCTGACGAAGTTGAGCCGGAAACCGGAGCCAAGGGCCTTGCTCACTTTGGTCCCTCAAAGTGAGTCGCCGAGGGGCGAAAAGGTGACTTGAGTCGACCCTAAATCCACCTGAAGTCGCAGAACCGCTGTGTGACGCGGAGCGTCACGAACTGCATGCCTACGCGGAGCGCAGGCACGATAGTCTAAGCTGACGCACAGCGCCGAGAGTAAAAGCGCTTTTCAACCGCGGTGGCACTGACGACGCAGAGTGCGACGTTAGTGACGGCTGAGTCCTGGCGCTGATCCGGGGGTAGCCTGGCAGGACGCCAGGCTAGCCGCACCGGGCCATGGATGGCCCGTTGCGGCGACCCCCGGATCAGTGACAGGGCGAAGGAACCCGACGAAGTCGGGCCGGAAACAGGAGCGGGGGGCTTTGGTTACTTTGGCCCCATCAAAGTAACTCGCCGAGGGGCGAAAAGGTGAGCTGAGTCGACCCTAAATCCACCTGAAGTCGCAGAACCGCTGTGTGACGCGGAGCGTCACGAACGGCATTACCATGCGGAGCGTGGGAGCGATAGTCAGAGCAGCTGTATGACGCGGAGCATCTGCACGATAGCCAGCGTGTCATTCAGATCAGAAAGGCGCGGGGCACTCAAAGGTCAACCGCTCGCCGGTGCCCGGATGGGTAAAGCTCAACATGCTGGCATGCAGGCACAGGCGCGGATACGCCGCCAGCGCTTCGGGGTGGGCATACAGACCATCGCCCAACAGCGGATGACCGATCGACAGCATGTGCACCCGCAGTTGGTGCGAGCGGCCGGTAATAGGGGTAAGTTCGACCCGACAGTAGGTGTCGTGACGTTCGACGACTTTCCAGAATGTCAGCGCGTGTTTGCCACCCTCGTGATCCACCACATGCCGGGGCTTGGTAGGCGGGTCGTAGCGTAACGGCAGGTCGATACTGCCGCTGTCCAGCGACGGCTGGCCCCAGCACAGTGCGGTGTAGGCTTTTTCGGTTTCGCGATCATGAAACTGACGCGACAGCTCGCGGTGCGTGTCGGCATCGCGGGCCAGCAGGATGATGCCCGACGTTTCCCAGTCCAGACGATGGACGATGCGGGCTTCGGGGAAGCCGTTTTCCTGCAGGCGGGTAATCAGGCAATCCTTGTTGTCATCGGCGCGGCCGGGGACGGAAAGCAGCAGGGTAGGCTTATCGATTACCAGAACGGCTGCGTCCTGATAAATGATGCGGATGTTCGACAACGGCATGCAACGGCCTCGAAACGCTAGAAACGCCAACAGCGGTAAGGGCGCAGCTTCCTGAGAAGTGCGCCGATACCGCCGCGAGCGACTGCCTGATCAGCGATCTGGCAGGGTGATATTGAGTTCCAGAATCGAGCAGCTGCCTTGGCTTTCCAAAGCGACCTGAACTTGATCGGACTCGATATTGACGTATTTACGGATCACTTCCACCAGCTCTTTCTGCAGTGCAGGAAGGTAGTCCGGCGTACTGCGCTGGCCGCGTTCGTGCGCAACGATGATCTGCAGACGCTCTTTCGCTACCGAGGCCGTGCTTTCTTTTTTGCGGTCACGAAAGAAGTCAAAAATATTCATTAATTACCCCCGAACAGACGTTCAAAGAATCCTTTCTTCTGCACATCCAGGAAGCGATGTTCCCGGTCTTTGCCCAGCAGGCGGTCAACGGCATCGCTATAGGCCTGGCCAGCATCGCTCTGGTCATCGAGGATGACCGGCACGCCTTGGTTGGAGGCTTTCAGGACAGCCTGGGATTCGGGGATCACGCCGAGCAGGGTAACAGCAAGGATTTCCTTGACGTCTTCCACACCAAGCATTTCGCCCTTGCTGACACGCTCAGGGTTGTAGCGAGTCAGCAGCAGGTGTTCCTTGATCGGGTCTTCGCCGCGTTCGGCACGACGTGATTTGCTGGCCAGCAGGCCCAGCATACGGTCGGAGTCACGCACAGAGGATACTTCGGGGTTGGTCACGACGATCGCTTCATCGGCGAAATACATGGCCAGGTGAGCACCGGTCTCGATACCTGCCGGCGAATCGCAGACGATGTATTCGAACGATTCCTTCAGCTCCATGAGGACTTTTTCAACGCCCTCCTTGGTCAGTGCTTCCTTGTCACGGGTCTGGCTGGCAGCCAGCACGTACAGGCCTTCGATCTTCTTGTCCTTGATCAGCGCCTGTTGGAGGTTGGCTTCGCCATTGACCACGTTGACGAAGTCATACACGACCCGACGCTCGCAACCCATGATCAGGTCGAGGTTACGCAGGCCGACGTCGAAGTCGACGATGACTGTCTTGTGACCACGCAATGCGAGACCGGTACCGATAGCGGCGCTGGTGGTGGTCTTGCCCACACCACCCTTGCCGGATGTAACAACGAGAATCTTGGCCAAGGTGTATCACCCCTAGAGGAAAAGGACATTAAGTCCCTGAAGAGCATCTCCTGGCGCCGCGCCCGTCGAAGCATTGTGTCAATTCTGGGGTCTGATTCCGGAAAGGTAGCGTTAAGCTATTACTTTCAACTCATATACCCGCTGAAAAGCAGTGCTTGTCAGAACTTCCTGCCGCCTTCACGACGGTTTTGCGACGAATCAGAGATACTTTGAAAATTGCGGCAGTATCCGTTAAAGACGAATGATGTTCAACACATCACCTGACAGGCTGACCTGGACCGGCGAGCCCCATAGAGGGTCCCTGCGCAAGTCCTCGGAAACCTTGTATTGCCCGGCAATCGAAATCAGCTCTGCACTCAACTGCTGACAGAAGATTCGTGCTTTCGTGTCGCCTTTTATTCCCGCCAGTGCCCTGCCGCGCATTGGGCCGTACACATGGATGTTTCCATCGGCCAGAAGTTCCGCACCGGGACTGACCGGCGCAACCACAACCAGATCGCCGCCCTGGGCATAAATCTGCTGACCGCCGCGCACCGGAGCGGTTATCACGCGGGTCGGCTTGATGAGCGGTTCGGGTGGTTTTTCCGGGATCTTTTTCGGCGCTTCGACTTCAACCGGGTCGATTACGCGCTCACGTGCGCCGGACGGCGGCAGCACCGGAAGATCAACGGCAATGGCTGCAGCGATGTCTTCGATGCGGTTGGCACGGATCGCCAGGGTGCGCAGACCGTGCTGGCGACAGATACGCACCAGCCCGGGGAGATCCACCGGGCCTTCGTTCGGCGCGAGTTTGTCCAGAGCCAGGATCAACGGCGTATTGCTGAAGAAGTTGGGGGCTTGTGCCACTTTCGCCGCCAGTTGCCTGTCGAGCGCTTCAAGGTTGGTCCGGGCCAGCTCCATCACAGTGATGGCGAGCATGCTGCCCTTGAGCTGAAATACAGGTTCCGGGTTTTGCGATTCAATCTGGCTCATGGTTGATATACACAACAGCTTGTCGCTAAAAGTGCCGAGACTTATAGCGAGAACGCCCGCGAGCCGCAAGCAGGTAGAACCGTTGTAGAATGCGCGGCCTTTGTTCTGACGGAAGCCCAAATGGATCGCCCACGCTTTAAAGCCAGTTTCCTTCACCCCCGTTTCTGGCCTTTGTGGCTGGGGTTGGGGCTTTTATGGCTGGTTGTCCAGTTGCCGTTTCGCGCCCTGCTGGCCATCGGTCGGGCATTGGGTGCGGTCATGTACCGAGTGGCCACTGATCGAAAAAATATCGCGTCACGCAATCTTGAGCTGTGTTTTCCTCATTTGTCCGCCGCCGAGCGCAAGCGTCTGCTCAAGGAAAACTTCGCCTCCACCGGGATCGCCTTCTTCGAGATGGCCATGAGCTGGTGGTGGTCGAAAAAACGTCTGGCCAGACTTGCTCATATCGAAGGGCTCGAGCACCTGCAGAATGCTCAGGAGAAAGGCGAGGGCGTGATTCTGATGGCGCTGCACTTCACCACGCTGGAGATCGGTGCGGCACTGCTGGGCCAGCAACACACCATCGACGGCATGTACCGCGAACACAAGAGCCCACTGTTCGATTTCGTCCAGCGTCGCGGACGCGAGCGGCACAACCTTGATTCGCTGGCTGTCGAGCGCGATGACGTGCGCGGCATGCTCAAGTTGCTGCGTGCCGGCCGGGCCATCTGGTATGCACCGGATCAGGACTATGGCGCTAAACAGAGCATCTTTGTGCCGCTGTTCGGCATTCAGGCCGCGACCGTGACCGCTACCAGCAAATTTGCGCGTCTGGGCCGTGCTCAAGTGGTGCCGTTCACTCAGCAGCGTCTGGCTGACGGTAGCGGTTACAGGCTGGTGATTCACCCACCGCTGCAGGATTTTCCGGGTGAAAGCGACGAAGCCGATTGCTTGCGTATCAATCAATGGGTAGAAAGTGCTATCACTGAATGCCCGGAACAGTATCTTTGGGCGCATCGGCGCTTCAAGAGTCGACCGGCTGGCGAACCGAAGCTATATAACAAACGTAGATAAAAAGCGTCGTTGACCATCGAGGCCAGTTGTAGATGCCAGATACCGCAGTAGTGACCCAGGCTGTAACCGAAGTCGAGCCCGTGACCGGGCTTATTTTGTCAGGTGGCGGTGCGCGTGCTGCGTATCAGGTTGGCGTACTTGCAGGCATTGCCGACTTGCTGCCGCCCGGTTCTCCCAATCCCTTTCCGGTCATTGTCGGTACGTCAGCCGGGGCAATCAACGCGGTGAAACTGGCCAGCGGCGCGCTGCACTTTCGCATTGCCATTCACCAGTTGACCGAATTCTGGCAGTCGTTCCGCAGCCATCAGGTGCTGCGCAGCGATTGGTCTGGTGTGATTCATCAGGCCAGCCGTTTTTTTGGCCGCAGCCTGATGGGCTTCGGGCGAAATATCCCGGTTGCCTTACTCAACAGCTCGCCTCTGCGTGAACTGCTCAATGAGCGGCTGGACCTGTCCGGGATCGAGGCCGCCATTGATGCCCATCACCTGCGCGCCGTGGCGGTAACAGCTTTTGGCTATGAATCAGGGCAGGCAGTCACGTTCTATCAGGGCCGCGGCACCATCGAGCCCTGGCTGCGTCATCGACGTATCGGCCGTCCGACTCAACTGACCGTGGATCACCTGCTTGCCAGTTCAGCCATTCCCTTGCTGTTCGCCCCCGTAATGCTGGATCAGGAATACTTTGGTGACGGTGCCGTGCGTCAGTCGGCACCGATCAGTCCGGCGCTGCACCTGGGTGCCAATCGTGTTCTGGTCGTAGGCGTGAGTGGCAATCCGCGCGGGCTGAAAACCGAAAGGCCGGCACCGCGTGCGCCAATCGGCATACAGCCAAGTCTGGCGCAGATCAGCGGCCACATGCTCAACAGCACCTTCATCGATAATCTGGAAAGCGATATCGAGTTGCTGGAGCGCTTGAACATGGCCAGCGCGTTGCTGCCTTGCGATCAGATCAAGCAGCCGGGTATGGAGCCGGTGGAAGTGCTGGTGATTTCCCCAAGCCGCCCGCTGGACGAAATCGCTGCCCGGCACCGCCGTGAACTTCCGCCTGCATTGCGCACGTTCCTGCGCGGGCCGGGCGCGACCAAAAGCAGTGGCGCCAGTGTCCTGAGCTATCTGTTGTTCGAATCGGGTTATTGCAGCGAACTGATCGAATTGGGCCGACACGATGCGATTGCCCAAGGTGCGGAATTGAAAAGGTTCCTGCGCCTCACATGACGCCTCCACGGCAGGAGCGAATCCTGCCGTGGGACGCGCTTCTACCTCAGTCGCCGAACCTGCAGGTTGCCACAAGGCGGGCCGCTCAATTGCTCTCCGGTTTCGAGGCTGAACACCGAGAAGTGCAGGGGACAGGTAATGGATCGGCGTTTCTCGTTGACCACTCCATGCTCCAGCCACCCCTCACGATGCGGGCAACTACTCGGTACCAGGTATTGCTCCTGGCCGATATGCACGGTGAACGTGTCGGGACGACGAAACTCAGCAGGCTCGTTCAAGGTTGGCCTCCTTGTTGAAGTGCTTGAGTCGGCGAGCTTTCTCTACGGCCAGGTCGAATGCCAGATTGGTGATCTCGCGCCCCATGCAGATGCCTCGCCAGGCTTTCACCGGGTCCAGATCACCGCTGACGTCCATGGCCTTGAGCAGGCGCTGCCCCTCGATGGCATGGAAAACGTCGATATGAACGTGTTCGGAGTAGTAGGTATGAGCCTGGATCTGCAATCGCTCGCAGAGCTGGGTGTAACACTCGAAAAAGAACGGCACCACGGTCTCGAAGTAGGTAATGACCCCGGCAAACCATGATGGATCATCCGCGCGCATGGCCAGCCAGCAGAACATGTTGGGAAAGGTGAAACCGGCACTGGAGTTGGCCTCCACGTAGAATTGCAGGTCCAGCGGCATGTCCAGTTCGCGCAGCAGGTCCTGATACAGCGTGGTATGCGAGCGCTTGAGGTTTCCCGAGCCAAACTCGTCGATCATCATGCGCAGCATGGGCATTTGCGCGGGCAGGCTGAGCCTGGGCATCAGATGATAGAAAACCTGCGCTTCGGTCAGACCATCCAGCGCAAACTCCTGAACCAGAATCCGAAACTCATCGAGCGTCATGTCGCTGCCGACATAGTGCGCGCTGGGCGGTACTTCGCTGCTCTCCAGTTCGACCAGTTCGGCCAGCATCCTGCGCAGACCAGCAAGATCACCAGGAACATCCGCGGTCATGCTGCGTTCGATGGCGTCGTCGATCCAGCGCTGCTCAAATGTCAGAAGCTCCTGTGGGATAGGCACGAGCTTTTCGATAAGCGCACGATTGGCCAGAAACAGTTGCTTTTGCATGTTTTCCATTAAGCAGCCTCCTCGGTCATAACCCGGTCGCTGTCGATCACGCCACGCGCTTTAAGCTCGCGCTTGACCTGGGCGTACCAGTCGGACGCACTCAGCAGATACCGTTCATTGAGCGTCGCGATTTCCTGACTGAGCGCTGGCTGTTGGCGGTCAGCCGCTTGCCGACAGAGCCGCGGTTCCAGGTTGGCGAGGGACACCACATTGCCGTCGGACTCCAGTTCGCCAGCCAGCTGCATTTCCCAGCCGATAAAGTAGTCGACGCCCTGTTGCCGAATGGCATCCACCTGATCCTGCGAGCGGGACATGGACGGCGAGTCCTTGAGACCAATCACTCTGGGTAACTGCGCGATGGCCTCGAGGGTGGCGAAGGTCTTTTCGTTGCCTGACAGGGCGGCCTCGTTGTACATGAAGATATCCAGATGCGTCGCGTCATGAATGGTCTGGTAATGGTCGATGATCACCTGCTGACTGATACCGGGTGTAAACGGCGAGGTGAACATCACCGCTTGCGCGCCGGCATCCTGAGCCATCAGGGCAAAGTCCAGTACCTCCTGCGTCGAACCGCGCTCAATCCCGGCGATGACCAGCTTGTCGCCTGCGTAGCGTAGGGTCAGCTCCAGCATCTGTAGCCATTGCTGACGCGACAGCCGCCAGCCTTCTCCGGAGGTCAGGCATGGAATGTAGCCGTCGACGTTGGCTGCGAGGCTGCTCAAAAGACGTTCAAGACTGGTTTCGCAGACCTGCGCCTGTTCGTTCAGAGGCGTTACCAGCGGCACCAGAATGGTTTTACCAGACATGTTCAAAGTCCTCGTTGCGGATCACCATGGCACTCGACTGGTCATAGAGACGTTGCAACATCTCCGGGAACGCAGGCTGTCTGACGGGGCTTTCGAACGGCTGCAGGAAAGGCTGCAGGACTTGCAGGCGCAGCAGCTCTGGATCATGGGTATAAAACGGGATTTCCTGCTCCAGTACCTGCGCCGCCAGCAGTTTCTTTTCGACGGGCAGGCCTTTGAGCAGTGTGTCCGTCGCGGCGCGCTGGAGTATGTGTTCGCTACAACCCTGGCGCTGGATGGCCATGTCAGTGTGCAGTACATCCATGAACGGGTAGTACACGTCCTGCAAGGCGCGGCTTTTCTTCCAGATGATGGCGTCGCAAATGCCTATCTGGGCGAAATTCATCTGCACGCTGCTTTCATAGAACCGGGAAAACAAACCCAGGGATTTTTCACGCACGCCGGGATCGGCGTGGTGCATGCCCATGAACACTGTTGCGTCGATCATTGGCAGGTCGAAGTCAGACATGGAAGTTCTCCAGGGCCTTTGCGATGACCTGAACGGCGGCCGCAAATTCTTCCGGTTTGCGTGCCAGCGCCAGACGTATGTAACGCTGGCCTTTTTCGGGCTGGCTCCAGTAGAAATATTTGCCCGGCAGTACGTACACGTCCCATTGCAACAGATAAGCCTGCAACTCATCGGCGTTAATGCCAGTGGGCAGAATCTCGAACCACGCCACGCTGGTGTCGATCATCGGCTCCACATACTGCAAAACCCGGCCTTCAAGACCCGCGCGGGCCATGCGGCGGTTGACGTCCAGCACCGAACGCACTGAGTTGAAGTCATCGTCCTTGCTGTCCTCGATGTAGCGGGTAACCACATTGAGGATGAATGGCGAGACGTTCAAAAGGACGCTGGTGACGATGCTATAGATATCGGCGTTGATGTCCTGGCTGGCCATGAGGGTGGCGCATTTGGTGTCTTGCAGCGGCCAGGTCTTGCCAGTGTCTTCCATGACCAGGTATTGCGTGCCGATATCGTCGAGAATCGCGTAGGCGTCCACGCGTTCCCGACCGGCCGCCTTGAAGAACGAGGCGAAACAGAAATCGAGTATCAGCAGTTTGTTGTAATCGCGGCAGTATCTGGCCACTTCGACGAACGTATCCGGTCCGTCGGCAAACAGGCTGGAACCGGTCGGGTTATTGGGGTCGACCAGAAAGATCGCATCCAGCCCGATGGCCGCTTTCTGCAAGTTTGCGTACACCTCGGTCGATGAGGTGAACAGGCTTTCATCGAGTGCCGACATAGGCACTTCCATGTGTTTCAAGAGATCGTGCAGGTTGTCGAAGCAAGGCTCGATCAACCCGACACTCATGTTCTGTTTGCGCAGGTAGGTCGCGGTGATGTGCATGGCGATGGACGCTGCGTAGACGAGATAGATTTCGTCGTGGCGTTTCAGCGCATGGTGCTGACCATGGAAGGTGAAAAAGGCATGAATGAAGGCCTGCTCACTCTGGTATTGGGTCTGGTTTTGCGCCTGGTACCACAGCTCGGGCAGGCTGGCGACGATAAGGCGCTGGGTATTGCTCTGGTCCTGATGAGTATGCGCATCGGCCAGGTTGAAACGGGTTTTCAGGGCAGAGATTTCGTGTTGGGTAATATCGTCCAGAACTGGAACCGCGTTCAAGGTGTCGATACCGGCATATAGACTGTTCATATCATTATCCCTATGGAGTCATTATTGTTTGGGGGGCAGCCGTCCTGGATATCCAGAGCGCCGAAGCAGATTTCCTTATTTTTGGCTGAAATAACACTGTACCTAAGTGCAAATAACAGAAGGTTATATTTCAAGGTGTTGACCTGTTCTTAGGTACAGTAGATTTACCCTTTGAAATACGCGATGCTTGACACTGGTTGTGCGGAGTGGAGTTTATAATGTCGAGCGGGTTTGAGTTTCAGTTAGCCAGTTACACTACGATGCCCGTTACGTTGCTGGAAACACTGTATTCCATGCGCAAGAAGATTTTTTCAGATCGTCTTGAATGGAAAGTTCGTGTGAGTCACGCATTTGAATTTGATGAATACGACAATGCCGCTACCACTTACCTTGTCGGAAGCTGGAAGGGGGTTCCGCTGGCCGGGCTAAGGCTGATCAACACCTGTGATCCCTACATGCTGGAAGGCCCATTCCGCAGTTTTTTTGACTGCGCTGCGCCCAAAAATGCCGCCATGGCGGAGTCGAGCAGGTTCTTTGTCGACACGGCTCGGGCACGCTCGTTGGGTATTCTGCACGCACCACTGACCGAAATGCTGCTGTTCTCCATGCACAACCATGCTGCGTTGTCCGGTTTGCAATCGATCATCACGGTGGTCAGCAAGGCAATGGCGCGGATCGTGCGCAAGTCCGGATGGGAGCACCATGTGCTGTCGACCGGTGAAGCATCGCCAGGCGAGACAGTGCTGCTGCTGGAGATGCCGGTGACGGCCGACAACCATCAGCGGCTGCTCGGGAATATTGCCCTCAGACAGCCTGTCACGGATGACCTGCTGCGTTGGCCGATAGCGCTTGGCGTATCAGGCTCCGCACCGCAAGCCTGCATGCACAGCGCTGCCTGAATCAGACCATGCCCATGTTGATGGCTTTGTAGACCGCCTGCTTGGCAGTGCGCACTTTGAGCTTGCTGGAGACATTGGACATGTGAAACTTCACAGTGCGTTCCGAGATGGAAAATATTTCAGCGATTTCGCTGTACGACTTGCCCATCGCCACCCATTTCAACACACCTGTTTCGCGGGTGGACAACTTGCACTGGGCGGGCTGCGGAAAGAGTTCATGGGGCGCTCGGGTCTTGATCAAACGGTCATGGAAGCGGATGAGGCTCATCTGGATATCGGCGGCTTTTTCGCGGATTCGCTGATCGAAATCGTTCTGCTGCCGGGCATTGCAAAGACTCAGTGCGGCAAAAAGCCCACTGGCATCGTGCAGGGTGAAAGTGGCCCCCGAGGACAGCTGATATTTGGCTGACCGCTTCAGGAAATCGTCGGTTTCGACGCCCTGAACAGCATTGCGGGCCTCTCTCCAGAAAAATGGCGTAATGCTATGCCAGGCATGTTTGATGATGGGATCAATGAGGTGATAGTTTGAGGCTACATAAGATTTCAGCCAGGAGTCTGGGTAATTGGACAAAATGACGGGTTTGACATTGCGCGTCTTGGGCGTGGAAAAGTAGGCGTAGGTAAAATCGCCAATGTGGTGCAGATCGTTTTCAAAGTCTTCGATCAGTTGACGGAGAGGGGCAGGGGCCCCGTTTATCTTCAACGGTGGGCAGTCAAGTTGGGCTTTCACGGTACGAACCTCCATGTAATACCTTGTTTATTGTTTTGTTCTCGGCCTGGCTGTACTCATTATCCGCATGTGTAATTTAAGTAGTACATGAAAACATGGACTACCTGTGTCTTTTGATTTTGAACACCGGTCAAGGCTGTAAAAAAGTGCGCTCGTCGAAGCATTTGCATACGAGCGCACGCGTGTTTGGGCGTTGGGCCCTGCACTGCGATCACGCACACCGGATGGGATTTTGTTGCGATTGCAATCATATTCTTCGTTCCATTAAGGTGCAAGGACGCTTGTCCGACAGCAAGGAGTAGTGATGAACAGCGCAAATGGCCACCAGTTGGCGCCGCAAACCCGGGTTGCAGCGCTGGCTTGCATGGAAAAGATTCA
The DNA here is from genome assembly GCF_032587875.1 of Pseudomonas syringae group sp. 243L2. Lineage (NCBI taxonomy): Bacteria > Pseudomonadati > Pseudomonadota > Gammaproteobacteria > Pseudomonadales > Pseudomonadaceae > Pseudomonas > Pseudomonas syringae group sp. 243L2. Next base: position 138,515 of record NZ_JAWHPL010000010.1, on the reverse strand, counting down.
AGCGGCTGCGGGGCTTGCGCTGCGCGGGTGCTGTTCACCCCTGTTTGCGATGGCCGACATCGTCGAGCGTCTGACCCGAGACCCGTCTACCTCGCGGCGTATATCCGTGGTGCGAGCCAGCAAGCACATGGCCTGCGAACAGGAGGGCGTGCTCGCCAGCGCCTGGCCTTTGCGATTTGCTGCACAGGCCGGCAAGGTCGAATTGCCTCTGATCTACATGATCAGCAGCGAAACCTCGGCCGAACTGAGCGCGCTGGCATCGGAGTCATCCCAACGTGGAATTTTCTGCAACGACATCGAGACGTTGCCATCTCGCTGGCCCAAGGGCGCTCATCCGTGGCTGCCGTTGTGGCTCCTTTCAAACAGCAAGTGTCAGCCTTACGACCCTGCGGATGCTGCAGAGGCGCGGGCGATCACGCTGCACGCCTTGCACAGTCTGTATGTTGAAGGCCGGGCCGGTTTCTATTACATGGCGTTGCATGACGAATCCAATGATCAGGTCAGTGCGTTAAGCGAGACGCAGGCTGCGGCGGCTGTGCAAGGTATGTATCGGGTTGGCGATGTCGTTTCCGGCAACGACGGCCGTCGCGTGCGCCTGTTGGGTGCGGGCCTGGCCCTGCGGTCAGTACGTCAGGCGGCCAGCCTGCTCAAGGAGCACTGGAATGTCGATTGCGAAGTCTGGAGCTGCCCCAGCTATACCCGACTGGCGCGCGATGCCGGCTCGGGCCGACGCTGGAATCGTTTCCATCCCTTGAAGACCCCTCGGTCCTGGCACTTGCGTGATTGCCTCGGCGAAGGGCACGACGCCGTGGTGGCGGTCACCGGTTATCCGCAGGCCGTGGCCGAGCAACTGCGTGAACATGTCCCCGGACGGTTTGTTGCCTTGGGAGCCGATTCCGCTGCGCCGCAAGGTAAGCCTGCAATCAGCCCCGAGTGGATTGTCGTTCAGGCCCTGACCGCGCTTGCGGAGGGCGGGCAACTGAGCTACGAGCCGCTGAAACTCGCCCTGCAACGCTATCGGCTGGTCTGATGTCAGCTTTTACTGCCACTTTGTCGGGCTGCCAGTGCGGCACGCTCCAGCGCATCAGCAAACACGCGGCGCTGCGGGGCGTCGAATTGCGCCAGAAACAGCTCGTCGACCGCCGTTTCGTAGATCTGCCACATCTGTTTGCGCAGTGTCCGGCCCTTGTCGGTGATCGCTGCCACCGCGCCCCGGCCGTCGCTGTCGGATCTGTGGCGTTCCACCAGCCCTTCGCTTTCAAGGCGGTCGATGAGGCGGGTCAGGTTGTAGCGTTCGATGGCCATGACATCGGCCAGTTCATGCATGCGGCGCATGCCCTGAGGCCCGCTTTCCACACCCCAGAGCGCGTCATACCAAGCGTATGGGGGCAGCTCGGCCGCCGCCAGACGGCGTTCGATTTCGCGAATAAGACAGCGGTGCGCCCTGACGAATCTGAACCACGTATCCGGTTCGGCTGACGACATGAATCACCTTTGTCTGAAATTCTTGAGGGTTGCAATAGTAACCGAGCACGGGATAAATTCCGGCATGTGATTGCAATTGCAATCAGATTTTTCAAGGCAGACGCCTGTCCGGCGTCCACTGCCGCATCACAGTAGGAGACGACGATGGCACAGCAACCCCGGTTTCTTGACGAGGATCCGCAAGAAACCCGCGAATGGCTCGAATCGATTGAGTCGGTACTCAACAGTGAAGGGCGCCCGCGCGCGCACTACCTGATCGATCAGTTGCTGGACTTCGATGTCGCTCAACACGGCGATTTCTATGGTCGGGTCACGACGCCCTACGTCAACACCATTCCCAGCGACCGTCAGCAGCCTTATCCGGGTGACCTCCAGGTTGAAAAGCGTATCAACGCGTTCATCCGCTGGAACGCCCTGGCGATGGTACTGCGTGCCGGCAAGCATTCCGGTGTGGGCGGTCATATTGCCTCCTATGCGTCTGCCGCCGTGCTCTATGACGTGGGGTTCGATCACTTCTTCCGGGGCCGTACCGAGCAGTTCGCCGGCGATCTGGTCTACATCCAGGGCCATTCTTCGCCGGGCATTTACGGCAGGGCGTACCTGGAAGGTCGCCTGAGCGAAGAGCAACTGGACAACTTCCGTCGCGAAACGGATCGCGATGGCATCTCGTCCTATCCGCACCCGCGCCTGATGCCGGACTTCTGGCAGTTCCCTACTGTTTCAATGGGGCTTGGGCCAATCACGGCGGCGTATCAGGCGCGTTTCATGCGTTACCTGGAAAATCGCGGGCTCAAGGAGCATCAGGGGCGCAAGGTCTGGGCTTTTCTCGGCGATGGCGAAATGGACCAGCCCGAGTCTCAGGCGGCCATTGCGCTGGCCGGGCGCGAAAAGCTCGACAACATCATCTTCGTGGTCAACTGCAACCTGCAGCGTCTCGACGGCCCGGTGCGTGGTAACAGCAAGGTCATTCAGGAATTCGAAAGCCTGTATCGCGCCGCTGGCTGGAACGTAATCAAGGTCATCTGGGGCAGTGGCTGGGATGCGCTGCTGGAGAAGGACAAGAGCGGGCTGCTGCGTCAGCGCATGATGGAATGCGTGGACGGCGAGTACCAGAACTACAAATCCCAGAACGGCGCCTACGTGCGTGAGCATTTCTTCGGCAAGTACCCTGAGTTGCTGGAGCTGGTCAGCGACATGAGCGACGACGATATCTGGAAGCTCTCGCGGGGCGGGCACGATCCGGAAAAAGTCTACAACGCCTACGCTGCCGCAATGCGTCACAAGGGCGGGCCGACCGTGATTCTGGCCAAGACCGTCAAGGGTTTCGGCATGGGCGAGGCGGGCGAGGGGCAGAACATCAACCACCAGTTGAAGAAGCTCGGGGCAGAGGCGATCAAGGCCTTCCGCGACCGTTTCTCTCTGGACATCACCGATGATCAACTGGGCGACATGCCTTATCTGAAACCCGCCGAGGGCAGCACCGAAGCACTGTACCTCAAGGCCCGCCGTGCTCAGCTGGGCGGGTACATTCCGGCGCGTTTCAGTGACGCGGCCACCTTGCAGGTTCCACCGCTTTCGGTGCTGGATACCCAGCTGAAAAGCACCGGCGATCGCGGTATATCGACGACCATGGCCTTTGTGCGCATCCTCTCGACGCTGCTCAAGGACCCGAACATCGGCAAGTTGATCGTGCCGATTGTGCCGGACGAGTCGCGAACCTTTGGTATGGAGAACCTGTTCCGCCAGATCGGCATCCATTCCCATGTCGGTCAGTTGTACACGCCACAGGATGCAGGGCAACTGAGCTACTACAAGGAAAGCACCGACGGGCAGATCATGCAGGAAGGGCTGAATGAGTCCGGCGCCATTTCCTCGTGGATTGCCGCCAGTACGTCCTACGCCAACCATGGCGTGATGACCGTGCCGTTCTATATCTTCTATTCGATGTTCGGTTTCCAGCGTGTGGGCGATCTGGCCTGGGCGGCGGGTGATGCCCGGGCCAGGGGCTTTCTGCTGGGGGCCACCTCAGGTCGGACCACGCTGATGGGCGAGGGCCTGCAGCATGATGACGGGCACAGCCACGTGATGTCGTCGACGATACCGTGCTGTGTGTCTTATGACCCGACGTTTGCCTTTGAGCTGGCGGTGATCATTCAGGATGGCATGCGCCGCATGTTTGCCGAAAATGAGGACATTTATTACTACATCACCTTGCTCAACGAGAACTACCCGCACCCTGATCTGCCCGAGGGCGCCGAAGCCGGCATTATCAAGGGCATGTATCCATTGCAGGCCAGTGCATCGGTCAACTCCGGCAAGCACGTGCAGTTGATGGGCTGCGGGTCGATCCTTCTGGAAGTCATCGCGGCCGCCAGATTGCTGGAGGACGACTTTGGTGTGAGCAGTGACATCTGGAGTGTTACCAGCCTCACCGAGCTGCGCCGTGAAGGCCAGGACGTCGAGCGCTGGAACCTGCTGCACCCTGAGCAGGAGCCGCGCCTGAGCTATGTTGAAAGCTGTCTCGCCGACAGGGAAGGGCCGGTCGTCGTGGCAACGGATTACATGAAGATCTTCGCTGACCAGATCCGCCCATTCGTCCCACTGCGTCGTTTCGTGGCGCTGGGTACGGATGGTTTTGGTCAGTCCGATACTCGTGAATCGCTGCGTCATTTCTTCGAGGTGGACCGTTACTTCGTGGCAGTGGCTGCGCTCAAGGCGCTGGCCGATGACGGCAAGGTCGAGCGTAAGGTCGTGGCCCAGGCCATCGAACGCTACAAGATCGACCCAGGCAAGCAGAACCCTGTGCTGGTCTGAGTTGCGCTCGTCTCTGTCACGAGACAGTAGTTGCGAAACCGTGCACTTCAAGCGAGGTGCACGGTTTCCTGATTACCTGCGTGAGAGTATCTGCTCACTTTAGCCTGTCACGCCGTCAGACGATCTTCCCGGAAATCACGCAACGCCTGGTCAATCTCTTCGCGGGTGTTCATCACGAATGGCCCGTACTGCACGATCGGCTCGCGCAAGGGCTTGCCTGCAATCAACAAGACGCGCGCACCCTTGGTGCTGCTGATCTGCAAATCCCCTGTGTCAGACAGGCGCGCAAGATGGCGCTTGCTCACTGACTGTGCGCTGCCTTCTATTTCGATACTGCCTTCGTACACGTACAGCAATGCAAGATGCCCTTCGGGCAAGCGCGGGCTGATACGACTGCCGGCAGGCATGTCGAAGTCAAAGTACAAGGGCTCGGTATCCGGGCGCTGTACCGCACCGGCCTGTCGAACCTGGCCATCGTCGAAATGCCCGGCCAATACCACCACCTGCACACCGGCTTCAGTGGTCAGGCGAGGAACGTTTTCCGGCTGGATGTCCTGATAACTGGCGTCGTTCAGCTTGTTCTTGCCCGGCAGGTTCAGCCATAGCTGAAAACCTCGCATGGTGCCTTCTTCCTGTTCAGGCATTTCGCTGTGAATGATCCCGCGTGCGGCGGTCATCCACTGTACGCCGCCGCCCTGCAGCAGGCCTACATTGCCCATATGGTCTTCGTGACGCATACGGCCTTCAAGCATGTAGGTCACCGTTTCGAAGCCACGGTGCGGATGAGGTGGAAAGCCCGCAATATAGTCATCAGGCACGTCCGACCCGAACTCGTCCAGCATCAGGAATGGATCGAATTGTTCCACGCCCCGTCCGCCGAAAACGCGTGTCAGTTTGACTCCCGCGCCGTCAGAGGCAGGTTGGCCTGCCTGAATCGACAGGACTTTACGAAATTGAGTCATGGAAAGAGAGCACTCCTTATCAGGTGGCCTTTTCAGGCGCAAGGGAGTGTCATGGTATGCCTGTCTATTCGATTAACTGATTCGAATCCCGGAACGGAATGATCGTATTTATCGATGTGTTGCCTGCTGATACGCATTGGCGTGAGTAACAGGCAACCTGCCCGGAACAGACTCCGGGCCAGGCGTTACAACGAGAGGTGATCAGTGTTTGCTGCCCTGTGTCGACATGGCCAGCAGCTGCTTTTCCTGGTTCCAGTCAAATGGTTCATCGTTCTGCTCGGCTTCGTAACGGCGCTCTTCCAGCGCCTGATACAGCTCGATTTCATCATCCGGCATGAAATGCAGGCAGTCACCGGCAAAAAACCACAGCAGGTCGCGAGGCACCAGGTGGGCGATTTGCGGGTAGCGCTGGATGACCTGACACAGGATGTCCTGGCCCAGGTACTGGCTTTCTATCGGGTCCTGCGGCAGTTGCTCGACCAGTTCGTCGAAGCGCTCCATGAACAGCGCATGGCTTTCTTCCGGAACCTGCTCGGCCTCGCCCAGCGCGACCAGAATGCTGCGCAGGTGTGCCAGCAGGCCAAGTTGGTGATCGAGAGTGGCGTCGGCCATCGGGTAATCCTCAAATGCAAAAACAGGCGCGAGAGTATAAAGCTCTACGCGCCTGCTGTGTGGTGTGACCTTGAACGTCAGCGAATCTTGCCCGCTGCCAGGGTCAGCTCTTCCTTGTCGAAATCATCCACGTCGATCACCTTGCGACGGGCGGCTTCGGCTGTACGCAGTGTCTGTGCCTCTTCTGCCTGCAATACACCGATGCGCAACGCAGCGTCGATGGCATGTTCGCCTGCGGCCGGTTTGATCTGACCACTCTTGAGCGCCGTCTGCAGCTTCTTGTGCAACGGATATGCAGTAGTCAGCAAGTCGATGGCATGTTGCAGCGCGCCGACCGGATCTTCTGCCGATTGCGGGCGATAGCAGCCTGCGAGCAACTCTTCCAGTGTCGGATCGCCCTTGGCGCGGCCCAGCACCTGGGCAACTTCGGCGTCCAGCTTGTCCGAAGGGCCCTTGTGGCGACGACCGAACGGGAACACCACTGCACGCAACAGCCCACCCAGCACACGGTTAGGGAAGTTGCCGAGGATTTCGTCCATGGCACGTTCCGAATGGCCCAGACTTTCTTCCATGGCCCAGCGAAACAGCGGGCTCATGTGATCTGGCGAGCCAAGATCGTGGTAGCGCTTGAGTGCCGCCGAAGCCAGATACATATGACTGAGCACATCCCCCAGACGCGCCGACAGGCGTTCGCGGCGTTTCAACTCGCCGCCCAGCAGCATCATGCTCAAGTCCGCCAACATCGCGAAAGCTGCTGCCTGACGGTTCAACGCGCGGAAGTAGCCTTGGCTCAGGCTGTTGCCCGGTGCTCTTTCAAAATGGCCAAAGCCCAGATTAAGAATCAGGGTGCTGGCGGCGTTGCTTACCGCAAAACCGATGTGCTTGAGCAGGAGCGCGTCAAACTCAAGCAGCGCCTGCTGCTTGTCTTCGCGACCGGCCAAGGCCATTTCCTTGAGCACGAATGGATGGCAGCGAATGGCACCCTGGCCGAAGATCATCAGGTTACGTGAAAGGATATTCGCCCCTTCAACGGTGATGAAGATCGGCGCACCTTGCCAGTTGCGGCCCAGGTAGTTGTTCGGGCCCATGATGATGCCCTTGCCGCCATGCACATCCATGGCGTGACCGATACATTCGCGGCCACGCTCGGTCAGGTGGTATTTGAGGATCGCGGAGAGCACCGAGGGCTTTTCACCCAGATCGACCGCATTGGCGGTCAGCATGCGCGCGCTGTCCATCAGCCAGGCGTTGCCGCCGATGCGCGCCAACGCTTCCTGAATACCTTCGAACGCCGACAGCGGCACATTGAATTGCTCGCGTACCTTGGCATACTGGCCGGTGACCAGGCTGGTGTACTTGGCAGCGCCGGTGCCGACCGCGGGCAGCGAAATCGAACGTCCTACCGACAGGCAGTTCATCAGCATCATCCAGCCTTTACCGAGCATTGGCTGGCCGCCGATCAGGTAGCTCAGCGGAACAAAGACGTCCTTGCCTGAATTCGGGCCGTTCATGAACGCTGCGCCCAGCGGCAAGTGGCGACGGCCGATTTCAACGCCTGGCGTGTCGGTCGGAATCAATGCCAGGCTGATGCCGAGATCTTCCTCTTCGCCTAGCAAGTGCTCAGGGTCGTAAGCCTTGAAAGCCAGGCCGAGCAGGGTGGCGACCGGGCCAAGGGTGATGTAGCGCTTTTCCCAGGTCAGGCGCAGGCCGATGACTTCCTCGCCTTGCCACTGACCTTTGCAGATGACCCCGGTGTCGGGCATCGCGCCCGCATCGGAACCTGCCAATGGACCCGTCAGCGCGAAGCAGGGGATATCTTCGCCTCGTGCCAGACGTGGCAGATAATGGTTGCGCTGTTCGTCGGTGCCGTAATGCAGTAGCAATTCAGCAGGGCCGAGGGAGTTGGGCACCATCACGGTGGAGGCCAGGTCGCCGCTGCGGGTGGCCAGTTTCATGGCCACCTGAGAGTGGGCGTAGGCCGAGAAGCCCTTGCCACCGAATTCTTTCGGAATGATCAGGGCAAAGAACCCGTGCTCTTTCATGTGCGCCCAGGCTTCAGGCGGCAGGTCCATGGCCTGACCGATTTCCCAGTCGCTGACCATCGCGCAGAGTTCTTCGGTCGGCCCGTCGATAAAGGCCTGTTCTTCTTCGGTGAGCTGGACTTTTGGATAGGCCAGCAGCTTGTCCCAGTCCGGGCGACCGCTGAACAGCTCGCCATCCCACCAGACCGTACCGGCGTCAATCGCATCGCGCTCGGTTTCCGACATGGGCGGCAGCACTTTCTGAAACCAGCTGAACATGGGCGCAGTGAAGTGCTTGCGGCGCAGGTCGGGCAGCACAACAGGTACGAACACTGCCAGCCACAGCACCCAGAAAACAGTCAGCAGCCATCCTGGCGCGTGGCTGAAAATGCCCATGGCCAGCAGGTAGACGGCTACCACGCCAAGCGCCGGGAGCGGGGCGGTACGCCGATGGGCCAGCCAGGCAATGCCGACGACCAGCACTACAATCCACAACAACAGCATAGGTATTCCTCCGTGATGACCGCCGCCGTGGCAGCGATCAAGAACTGGTCGCCGGGCAGTGGTGAGGCGACATCGATAGTGACCCCTGGTTGACGAGGAAGTTGCCGCCGCTTCGGGGTAGACTGTGAGCCTTTATTTATCAGCGACTGCGAGGGGAACGCAATGCTCAAGATATGGGGACGGAAGAATTCCAGCAATGTGCGCAAGGCACTCTGGATTGCCGAAGAAGTGGGCGTGCCCTACGAGACGCAGGACGCCGGTGGGGCATTCGGGCTGGTCAATGAAGCAGCTTACCGCGCGAAAAACCCCAATGGCCGGATTCCCATGATTGAAGACGGCGACTTCGTGCTTTGGGAGTCGAACGCGATCGTACGCTATCTGGCCGCCCGCCATGCCCCGGACTCGGACTTATACCCCGCTGACCTTCAGGCTCGCGCCAACGCAGACAAGTGGATGGACTGGACCTCCTCGACCATCGCGGCCCCGTTCAGCCCGGTATTCTGGGGCGTGGTACGCACCCCGCCCGAGAAACAGGACTGGCCGGCCATCGAGCAAGGCATCAAGACCCTGCACAGTCTGCTGCTGGTCGCCGATGAGGCCCTGTCTCGCCAGCCTTACCTGTCCGGCGAAGCTTTTGGCATGGGCGACATTCCCCTGGGGTGCTTCGCTTACGGCTGGTTCGAAATGCCGATTGAACGTCCGCCGCTGCCTCACCTCCAAGCCTGGTATGAACGCCTCAAGACGCGTCCGGCGTATCGCAAGGCCGTCATGAGTCCGCTGACCTGAGCATGCAGTCTGAGCATTTAAAACAGTTGATCGGGCTCATGTCCGGCTCTTGATATTTACTATTAACAGATGTGTCTGTACTTGAATGACCCAGCCGAGCACCATTGCACGCCTGGGTCGTCATGACAGGCGTGTGTTCCCGGTCAGTTTCATTCCTTTTTCCTGATGAGTACTCTTTCCGATATGTCTTCCGCTCTGTCCATTCGGCAGCTAACCAAAACCTACGGCAACGGTTTCCAGGCCTTGAGTGGCATTGATCTGGACGTGGCCGAGGGTGATTTCTTTGCTTTGCTTGGCCCTAATGGCGCAGGCAAGTCCACCACCATCGGTATCATCTCGACGCTGGTCAACAAGACCAGCGGAACGGTGAACATCTTCGGTCACGATCTGGATCGCGAGCCCGCTGCGCTCAAGCGTTCCATTGGCGTGGTGCCGCAGGAGTTCAACTTCAACCAGTTCGAGAAGACCTTCGACATCGTCGTCACCCAGGCGGGTTACTACGGCATCCCGGCAAAGATCGCCAAGGAGCGCGCCGAGCAGTACCTGACTCAACTGGGCCTGTGGGACAAGCGCGACGTGCCTTCACGGTCGCTGTCAGGCGGCATGAAGCGGCGCTTGATGATCGCCCGTGCGCTGATTCACGAGCCGCGTCTGCTGATCCTCGATGAGCCCACTGCTGGTGTGGACATCGAGTTGCGCCGTTCGATGTGGACGTTCCTGACCGAACTGAATCAAAAAGGCATCACCATCATCCTCACCACGCACTACCTGGAAGAGGCCGAGCAGCTGTGCCGCAACATCGGCATTATCGACCACGGGGTGATCGTGCAGAACACCGGCATGAAGCAATTGCTCAGCACCCTGACTGTCGAAACCTTCGTGCTGGATCTGAAGGCGTCCTGGCAGACCGCGCCGCAGCTGCCCGGTTTCCCTTGTCGTTTGCTCGACAGCCACACCCTGGAAGTTCAGGTCGACAAGAATGTCGGCATCACCGCGCTGTTTAGCCAGCTCGCTTTCCAGAACATCGAAGTCTTGAGCCTGCGCAATAAATCCAATCGCCTTGAGGAGTTGTTTGTGTCCCTGGTGGAAAAAAACCTTGCGAAGGTGGCGCTATGACCGTGCAGAGCGGCGAGTTGCGCCCCAACCTGATTGCCCTGAAGACCATCGTTTACCGCGAGGTCCATCGCTTCATGCGGATCTGGCCGCAGACCCTGCTGCCGCCTGCGATCACCATGGTTCTGTACTTCGTCATCTTCGGTAACCTGATCGGTCGTCAGATCGGCGACATGGGCGGCTTTACCTACATGCAGTACATCGTGCCGGGGCTGATCATGATGTCGGTGATCACCAACTCCTACGGCAACGTGGTATCCAGCTTCTTTGGTGCCAAGTTTCAGCACTCCATCGAAGAACTGATGGTCTCGCCGGTTTCCCCGCACACCATTCTGATCGGTTACACCCTGGGCGGCGTGTTGCGCGGGCTGATGGTGGGTTTCATTGTCACCATGCTGTCGATGTTTTTCACCGACCTGCAAGTGCACCACTTGGGCGTGACCATTCTGGTGGTGGTGTTGACCGCGACGATTTTCTCTCTGCTGGGCTTCATCAACGCAGTGTTTGCACGCAACTTCGATGACATCTCGATCATTCCGACCTTCGTCCTGACCCCGCTGACCTATCTGGGTGGCGTGTTCTACTCGATCAACCTATTGCCGCCGTTCTGGCAGACCGTGTCGCTGGCCAACCCGGTCCTGCATATGGTCAATGCCTTCCGCTACGGCATTCTGGGCGTCTCCGACATCAAGATCAGCATCGCTCTGGCGTTCATGATCGTGGCAACGTTTGTGCTGTACTTCGGCTGCGCACGGTTGCTGGTGAGCGGGCGCGGTATGCGTCAGTAACACATGCTTTGCGACCCGCCAGCCTGGCGGGTCGCCTGTCTGCCGAGACCGGCTGTTCAGGTTTTGCAACACACCATCACTTCCGACATTTCCATATTGCGCTGATCCTTGAAGCTTTCCGCTTCAAGGAATCACCATGCGCACAGGGATGATCGCGCTCGCGTCGGGGCTTGTGGCCTTACGCTTTCTGCCTGCTTTGCCGCCGACCTGGCTGTTGCTGCTGATGCCGATACTGGCGTTCATGCTGCTACCGTTTCGTACCTATCCACTGGCGCTGTTCCTGCTCGGTTTTACCTGGGCGTGTGTTTCTGCGCAGTGGGCGTTGAATGACCGTCTGGTTCATCGTCTGGACGGTCAGACGCTGTGGCTGCAAGGCAAGGTGGTCGGTTTGCCCAGTGTCGCCGAGGGCGTGGTGCGTTTCGAACTGGAGGGGGCAAGGTCGCGCAGGGCGATATTGCCTGCACGCATCCGGGTGGCGTGGTACGGCGGTCCGCAGGTCAACAGCGGTGAGCGCTGGCGCATGGCGGTCAAACTCAAGCGGCCGGCCGGGCTGGTCAATCCTGATGCTTTTGATTACGAAGCCTGGCTGTTGGCGCAGCGCATCGGCGCCACCGGTACGGTGGTGGATGGTCAACTGCTGACACCTGCGCGCGGGGCGTGGCGCGACCTTATTCGTCAGCGCTTGCTGGCGGTCGATGCGCAGGGCAGAGAGGGCGGCTTGGCGGCGCTGGTGCTGGGCGATGGCTCCGGATTGTCGAGCACCGATTGGCAGGTGCTGCAGGACACCGGCACGGTGCATCTGCTGGTGATTTCCGGCCAGCATATCGGTTTGCTGGCCGGGGTGATTTACGCGCTGGTCGCAGGCCTTGCACGCTGGGGGCTGTGGCCACGGGCTTTACCCTGGCTGCCTTGTGCCTGTGCGCTGGCGTTCATCGCTGCGCTGGGTTACGGGCTGCTGGCCGGTTTCGAGGTGCCGGTACGGCGTGCCTGTGTGATGGTCGCGATGGTGCTGCTGTGGCGTTTGCGCTTTCGGCACCTGGGCGTTGTCTGGCCGTTGTTACTGTCATTCAACGCGGTGCTGATTTTCGAGCCGCTGGTGACACTGCAGCCGGGGTTCTGGCTGTCTTTCGCGGCGGTTGGCATTCTGGTGCTGATTTTCAGTGGACGTCTCGGTGCCTGGAATTGGTGGCAAAGCTGGACGCGTGCGCAGTGGCTGATCGCAATTGGCTTGCTGCCTATTCTGCTGGCGCTGAACCTGCCGATCAGCCTCAGCGGTCCGTTTGCCAATTTGCTGGCTGTGCCTTGGGTCAGCTTGATCGTCCTGCCGCCTGCGTTGCTTGGAACACTGCTGCTGCCGGTGCCTGTTGTGGGCGAAGGCTTGCTCTGGCTGGCCGGAGGAGCGCTGGAGTGGCTGTTTATGTTTCTCGGCTGGGTTGCCGCAGTCTTGCCCGCCTGGTTGCCCAGTGCAATGCCGGGCTGGGCGTGGCTGCTTAGTCTGCTCGGGGCCTTCATTTTATTACTGCCCAAAGGCGTGCCGATGCGTCCGCTGGGTTGGCCATTGCTGTTGTTGTGCGTTTTTCCGCCGCTCGACTCAGTGCCTGCAGGCCAGGTAGAAGTATTGCAGCTGGACGTGGGGCAGGGCCTGGCCATTCTCCTGCGCACTCGAAATCACACGCTCTTGTACGACGCAGGTCCACGTTTCGGCGAGTTCGATATCGGTCAGCGTGTGGTCGTGCCCGCCATGCGCAAGGCCGGTGTGCGTCATCTGGACCTGATGTTGATCAGTCACGCCGACTCCGATCATGCCGGGGGCGCAGCGGCGGTTCATCAGGCATTTCCGGTTGACCGTGTACTGGGCGGTGAGCTGGCCAGGCTCGCGCCGCAACTCGACGCGCGCTTGTGTGAGAGCGATGCGCGCTGGGAGTGGGATGGGGTGGTGTTCTCCACCTGGCGCTGGGAGCAGGGGCCTGATGGCAATCCGGCATCCTGCATGTTGAGTGTCGACGCCGGGGGCGAGCGTCTGCTGCTGACGGGTGATATCGACGTCGACGCGGAACGTGCGGCAATCGCCAGCGGTTTCGACCTTCGTGCCCATTGGTTGCAGTCCCCGCATCACGGCAGCCGGACCTCGTCATCCAAAGTATTTCTTCAGGCCGTCGGAGCGGTTGGCGTGCTGATCTCCCGTGGCCGTAACAACGCCTTCGGCCACCCGCATCCGTTGGTCATGGCGCGTTATCGATGGCTGGGTATGGCCAGTTATGACAGCGCTGAGCTGGGCGCTGTCAGTCTGCGGCTGGGTACGTTCGGCACGCCGCAGGCAGAGCGCGCGCAACGGCGTTTCTGGCGTGACTGAGTGAAGGGATATCGATCTCGGCGTTCGGCACTTGGCGACCCTATGATAGAGTGGCGCCAATTTTTCGAGGGAGTGATCACTGTGTGGGAACTGGTCAAATCTGGCGGCTGGATGATGCTGCCGATTATTTTGAGCTCCATCGCCGCTGCCGGCATTATCATCGAGCGTCTGTGGACGCTGCGTGCCAGCCGTATCACGCCGCCGCATCTGCTCGGACAGGTCTGGCAGTGGATTCAGGAAAAGAAGCTCGACGGCGAAAAGCTCAAGCAACTGCGCGCCGACTCGCCTCTGGGTGAAATTCTCGCCGCAGGTCTGGCCAATTCCAGGCACGGTCGCGAGATCATGAAGGAATGCATCGAAGAAGCCGCCGCCCGGGTTATCCATGAACTGGAGCGCTACCTGAGCGCGCTGGGTTCGATTGCCGCCATGGCACCGCTGCTTGGCTTGCTGGGTACGGTGCTGGGCATGATCGATATTTTCGGCTCGTTCAACAGTTCGGGGGCCACGGCCAATGCTGGTGTACTCGCCGGTGGTATCTCCAAGGCGCTGATCTGTACCGCGTCGGGCCTTATCGTGGCTATTCCGGCAATCTTCTTTCATCGCTTTCTGCAAAGTCGCGTCGATGAGCTGGTGGTCGGCATGGAGCAGCAGGCCATTCGTCTGGTTGAAGTGGTGCAGGGCGACCGCGATGTCGATCTGATCGACGCCAAAATCGATCTCAAGTCGCTGGCCAGAGCGGGCGGGGGCAAGAAGAAGTGAAATTTCGCCGTCGCAGACCCCGGGAAAACATCGACATCAATCTGGTCTCTCTGATTGATGTGGTGTTCATCCTGCTGCTGTTTTTCATCGTGACGACCACGTTCACCCGTGAAACCCAGTTGCGGGTGGATCTGCCACAGGCGGTCACCGGTACGCCGGAGGTGGACGCCAGCGCTAAGCATCTGGACATCGCCATCAACGCCGACGGGATCTTCTCGCTGAACAACCAACTGTTGCCCAAGAACGATCTGGCAACCCTGATCGAAGCGCTGCAACGCGAGTCGGCGGGCGATACCAGCCTGCCGTTGTCGATCAGTGCCGACGGCAAGACCCCGCACCAATCGGTGATTACGGCCATGGATGCGGCGGGTAAACTGGGTTTCAGCCATTTGCGCATGACCACTGTCGAGGCCACGCCGGCTAACTGATGGCATTTACCGACCGTTTGCTTGATGCCTGGTACAAGGGCCACCCTGCGCTGGCGCTTTTGCGTCCGCTCGAATGCCTTTATCGGCGTGTCGTCGATGGCAAACGCGCGCGCTTTCTGGCGGGTGAGGGCAGCATCTACCGCGCTCCGGTGCCGGTTATTGTGGTGGGTAATATTACCATCGGCGGCACTGGCAAGACGCCACTGATTCTATGGATGATCGAGCACTGCCGTCGTCGTGGCCTGCGTGTCGGTGTGGTCAGTCGCGGTTATGGTGCCAAGCCTCCCAGCCTGCCGTGGCGCGTCAAAGCCGACCAAAGTGCCAGCGAGGCGGGCGATGAGCCTTTGCTCATCGTCAAACGCAGTGGCGTGCCGCTGATGATCGATCCGGATCGCAGTCGCGCAGTGCAGGCCCTGCTCGCTGCCGAGCCTCTGGATCTGATTCTTTCCGACGATGGCCTGCAACATTATCGTCTGGCCCGCGATCTGGAGCTGGTGCTGATCGATGCCGCCCGCGGGCTGGGCAATCGTCGTTGTCTGCCTGCCGGGCCATTGCGCGAGCCGGTTGAGCGGCTAGGCAGTGTCGACGCTTTGCTTTACAACGGCGCGATGGCTGATCGTGACGATGGCTACGCATTTATGCTCAAACCGTCAGCCCTTATCAATCTGCGCAGTGGCGAACGCCAGCCGGTGGATTATTTCCCGGCCGGGCAGGCGCTGCATGCGGTCGCCGGAATCGGCAATCCTCAACGTTTCTTCAATACCCTCGAAGGATTACACTGGCGGCCGGTGGCTCACGCGTTCGCCGACCATGCGGTCTACAGTGCCCAGGCGCTGACATTCACACCGGCACTGCCCTTGGTCATGACCGAGAAGGATGCGGTGAAATGTCGTGCCTTTGCAGCCGATGACTGGTGGTATCTGGCAGTGGATGCAGTACCGTCCAATGCTTTTGTCGACTGGTTCGATGAGCAACTGCTACGTCTCTCTCCATGATTGCTTCAGGATCTCCTATGGACACCAAACTACTCGATATCCTCGCTTGCCCTGTGTGCAAGGGACCATTGAAGCTCAGCGCCGACAAGACCGAGCTGATCAGCAAAGGGGCAGGCCTTGCCTACCCGGTACGCGACGGCATCCCGGTGATGCTCGAAAGCGAAGCGCGCACCTTGAGCACCGATGAGCGGCTGGAAAAATGACAGCAGCGTTCACCGTTGTCATTCCTGCGCGTTACGGCTCCAGCCGTTTTCCCGGCAAGCCACTGAAAACCATTGCTGGCAAGCCCATGGTTCAGCTTGTCTGGGAGCAGGCGTGCAAAAGCAGCGCCGAGCGTGTGGTGATTGCCACCGACGATGCGCGCATCGTCGAGGCTTGTCAGGCTTTTGGTGCAGAAGTGCTGCTGACCCGCGAGGATCACAATTCCGGCACCGATCGTCTGGCCGAGGTGGCTGCGCAACTGGGGCTGGCTGCTGATGCGATTGTGGTCAATGTGCAAGGCGACGAGCCGATGATCCCGCCTGCGGTGATCGATCAGGTGGCGTCCAACCTGGCGGCTCACCCCGAAGCCGGCATGTCTACGCTGGCCGAGCCTATCGACGATGTGGCCGCGTTGTTCAATCCGAACATCGTCAAGGTCGCAACAGACATCAACGGCTTGGCGCTGACGTTCAGCCGTGCCCCATTGCCTTGGGCGCGTGACGCGCTGGCCGCAAACAGGGACGAGTTGCCCGCTGGCGTGCCTTATCGTCGTCATATCGGTATTTACGCCTATCGTGCGGGCTTTCTTCATGACTTCGTTAGCTGGGGTCCGTGCTGGCTGGAAAACACCGAAAGCCTGGAGCAACTGCGTGCGTTGTGGAATGGCGTGCGAATTCACGTTGCCGACGCGCTTGAAGCGCCACCCGGTGGCGTCGATACGCCTGAAGACCTGGAGCGCGTAAGGCGCTTGCTGGAGGGTTGATGCGCTTCGTCCAGTGGTTCGGGAAGGCGAGAGTATGACCTTGCAGGTGCAGTCCGCGATTTCCCTCAAACCTTTCAACACCTTTGGCGTGGATGTTCAGGCCCGCTTGTTTGCCGAAGCGCATAGCGATGACGATGTTCGCGAGGCGCTGGCGTATTCGGTTAAGCACGATGTACCGCTGCTGGTTATTGGCGGTGGCAGTAACCTGCTGCTCAGCGGTGACGTGCAGTCATTGGTGCTGCGCATGGCCAGTCGCGGCATTCGCATCGTGCATGAGGACTGTCTCGAGTCAATTGTCGAGGCAGAGGCTGGCGAGCCTTGGCATCCGTTCGTGCAGTCCTGTCTGGAGCTGGGGCTGGCGGGGCTGGAAAACCTCAGTCTGATTCCAGGCACAGTTGGGGCGGCACCCATGCAGAACATCGGTGCTTATGGCGTCGAGATCAAGGATGTATTCCATAGCCTGACTGCGCTGGATCGTGAAACGGGTGAATTGCGCGAGTTTTCCCTGGAGGACTGTGCGTTCGGCTACCGCGACAGCGTGTTCAAGCATCAGGTCGCGCGCTGGTTGATCCTGCGGGTACGCTTCAAACTCAGCCGCGTAGCCAATCTGCACCTTGAATATGGTCCGGTTCGTCAGCGTCTCGACGAGTTGGGTATCGATAAACCGACGCCTTTCGATGTCAGTCGGGCTATCTGCGCCATTCGTAGTGAAAAACTGCCCGATCCGGCGGTGCTGGGCAATGCCGGCAGTTTCTTCAAAAACCCGATTATCCCTGCCGAACTGTACGCAACGATCAAACAACAGCACCCAGGCGTCGTCGGCTACTCGCAGGATGATGGCCGGGTGAAGCTGGCAGCGGGGTGGTTGATCGAGCAGGCTGGCTGGAAGGGTTATCGTGACGGCGACGCTGGCGTACATAAGCTCCAGTCGCTGGTACTGGTCAATTACGGGCAGGCCAGTGGCTTGCAGCTATTGAACCTTGCGCGCCGCATCCAAAGCGACATCGTCGAGCGTTTTGGTGTAGAGCTGGAAATGGAGCCGAACCTCTACTGAGGTCTGACTGCCACCCTAATAGTGAAACCGGGCGACGCTTCGCTCGTCCGCGATCTTTGGAAATGTAGGAGCGGACTCGTCCGCGATGGGCTGCGAAGCGGACCCAAAACCGGCCATCTTGTTTGTATCTGGTGCACCGAGGCAGCTGGTTTTGCTGCCGGTTCCCGGCAGTTCGCGGACAAGCGAAGCGTCGCCCGGTCCGCTCCTGCAGTCGATGTATTTCCCTGAGTCACAGACGTAAAAAAGCCCCGCCTGTCTGCACAGGCGGGGCTTTTTCATGGGCCGGAGTTAGACGAGTGGTTTAGGCTCGTTTTCTTTCTCGGCTTCATGTTGCGGTTTGACTGCTGGTTGCTCAGTCGCCGCTTCTTCAGTCTTTTCCTCGATAGCCTGAGAAGGCTGGACCGATTCTGCTTCAGCGGCAACAGGTGCTGCTTCGGCGATGACTGGAGTGCTGGCCGCAGCGGCTTCCTGCTGACGGCGTGCTTCTTCTTCACGCTTGCGACGACGAACTTCACGAGGATCGTTCGGTGCACGGCCGGTGCTGCTGACCGGTGCGACCGGTGTTTCCACGATCACAGGTTGTTGCTCTGCAGGTGCAGGCGCTGCTTCTTCAACGGCCTTGGGCGCGACGTAAGGAGCAGGCTCCTCCTTCACGACGACAGGCTCGGCAGCAGTAGCAGCAGGCGTTGGCAGTTCGGACGATTCAGTGGCTGGCACTTCTTCATGAGCCGCTGCTTCGACAGGCGCTTGTGGCGCTGGCTCTGGCGTTGGTGTGAACGGCACGACGCGCTCGGCATGCGGCGCTTCGAACAGCTCAGTCTGCGCAGCAATGGCAGGTGCTTCGACCGCAGCAGGCTGAACCTCCACTTCCGGAGCCGGTTTGGCGACTGGCGCATCGTCTGCAACCGGCGCTTCAACGGCAGGCACTTCAACGACCGGTTCTGCTGCTGCCGGAGTTTCTGGAGTGGATGCTTCAATTGCCGGTGCGTCAGCTTCCGGTGCCTTGGCAGTATTGGCTTCGGCAACAGGCGCTTGCTGCGCAGACTCTACGGCTGGAGCGTCTACAGCAGTGCTGTTGGCTCGCTCGGCCTGCTGGTGTGCATCGGCTTCTGCTGTGGCGCTGATCACGCCGCCAGCCGCAGCTGCTGCGGTGAATCCCAGACCAGCCGACAGATCGGTGGCGCTGCTGCCTTGTTCAGCATTTTCTGCCGAGCCGTTTTCTTCGGAACCGTTTTCTTCAGAGCCTTCGATCACGTTGCCATTGGCATCACGTTGACGCTCACGACGGTTGCTGCGACGACGCTGGCCACGGGAGCGGCGGCGAGGGCGGTCGCCTTCGCTACCGTCGTTGCCTTCCTGGTTCTCGTCATTGATCTGCTCTTCGTTGAGCAGCACTTCCTCTTCGCTCACGGCAGCCGCGGCCTGTTCGGCGCGTGGTTGACGTTCTTCGCGAGGCGCGCGCGGCTGGCGTTCTTCGCGTGGTGCGCGTTCAGGACGCTCTTCACGAGCAAGGTTTACGGCAGGGGCTGCATCCAGAGGCTCGCGCAGTTCGCGGACCGGACGATCTTCGCGTGCTTCACGTGGCTTGCGCTCGCGGGAAGTACGGGCTGGACGCTCTTCACGTGGTGCTGAATCCTCGCGGGCTTCACGCGGTTCGCGAACGGTACGCTCTTCACGAGGTGCGCGTTCTTCACGAGGTGCGCGTTCTTCACGAGGAGCACGTTCCTCACGTGGTGCGCGCTCTTCGCGCGGCGCGCGTTCGGCACGTTCCTCGCGGGGGGCGCGTTCTTCACGAGGCTTGCGCTCTTCGTCACGACGGTTGTTGCGGCCACGGCTCTGTTGGCGACCGTTGCGGCGCTCCTCGTTACGGGCCGGACGCTGTTCGGCAGCAGGTTTTTCAACCACTACCGGAGCGGCAGGCTCTTCCTTGGTCGCGAACAGGCTGACCAGGGATTTCACCAGGCCCTTGAACAGGCTTGGCTCGTGAGCGACCGGTGCAGGCGTTGGGGCAGGCGCAACGGCTTCAACCGGAACCGGCGCATTGGCACGAGCAGGTGCAGTCTTGACGGCTGCTTCCTGGCGAACAAGAGTGCGGGTTGCGGCAGCCAGCGGGGCGATTTCTTCTACTTCGGCTGCAGCCGCGGCGATTTCGTAGCTGGTCTGGCTGTTGTGTGCTTCCGGGCTGTCATCACGCAGACGCTGAACTTCGAAGTGCGGGGTTTCCAGCTGGTCGTTCGGCAGGATGATGATGCGCGCACGGGTGCGCAGTTCGATCTTGGTGATCGAGTTGCGTTTCTCGTTGAGCAGGAACGCAGCGACCGGGATCGGCACCTGAGCGCGCACTTCTGCAGTGCGGTCTTTCAGGGCTTCTTCTTCGATCAGGCGCAGAATGGCCAGAGAAAGCGATTCGACGTCACGGATGATGCCGGTGCCATTGCAACGAGGGCAGACGATGCCGCTGCTTTCGCCCAACGATGGGCGCAGACGCTGGCGGGACATTTCCAGTAGGCCGAAGCGTGAAATGCGACCGATCTGAACGCGGGCGCGGTCGGCTTCCAGGCTTTCGCGGACTTTTTCTTCCACGGCGCGCTGGTTCTTGGCCGGTGTCATGTCGATGAAGTCGATGACGATCAGGCCGCCGATGTCACGCAGACGCAATTGACGGGCGATTTCCTCAGCCGCTTCAAGGTTGGTCTGCAGGGCGGTTTCTTCGATGTCGCTGCCTTTGGTGGCGCGCGCCGAGTTGATGTCGATGGACACCAGGGCTTCGGTCGGATCGATGACGATGGAGCCGCCGGAAGGCAGTTCGACCACGCGCTGGAAGGCGGTTTCGATCTGGCTTTCGATCTGGAAGCGGTTGAACAGTGGAACGCTGTCTTCGTACAGTTTGATCTTGCTGGCGTACTGCGGCATCACCTGGCGGATGAAGGTCAGGGCTTCTTCCTGGGCTTCGACGCTGTCGATCAGGACTTCGCCGATATCCTGACGCAGGTAGTCACGGATGGCGCGGATGATGACGTTGCTTTCCTGATAGATCAGGAAAGGGGCCGAACGGTCCAGGGACGCTTCCTTGATGGCGGTCCACAGTTGCAGCAGGTAATCGAGGTCCCACTGCATTTCCTCGCTGCTGCGGCCCAGGCCGGCAGTACGAACGATCAGACCCATGTCGGCTGGAGCGATCAGGCCGTTGAGGGCTTCACGCAGTTCGTTGCGCTCTTCGCCTTCGATACGGCGCGAGATGCCACCGGCGCGAGGGTTGTTCGGCATCAGGACCAGATAACGGCCTGCAAGGCTGATGAAGGTGGTCAGGGCTGCGCCCTTGTTGCCACGCTCTTCTTTCTCGACCTGAACGATGACTTCCTGGCCTTCGCTCAGGACGTCCTTGATGTTGACGCGGCCTTCAGGGGCTTTCTTGAAGTACTCGCGGGAGATTTCCTTGAGGGGCAGAAAGCCGTGGCGCTCAGAGCCGAAATCGACAAAGGCAGCCTCAAGGCTGGGTTCGATGCGAGTGATTCGGCCTTTATAGATGTTGGCCTTCTTCTGCTCGCGTGCACCTGACTCGATGTCCAGGTCGTAGAGGCGCTGGCCGTCTACCAGTGCAACACGCAACTCTTCGGGTTGAGTTGCGTTAATCAGCATTCTTTTCATGTAGTACCGTCGGTTTCCGGGCTGCCGGAAACGGCGTTCGGCACACACGACTTCTCACGGTCGGTGTCAGGGCACGTCAGGAGTGGTTGGACACTCCAGTGTCTAGCGAGGTCCTCGCCCAGAGGGGGCGGAGGGTCGCGACGACGTTTCCTGCTTGCTGTGGTGGCATAAGACACCCTTTTCAGCAAAAGCTTTGTCAGGAGGAGGAATCGACCATCGGTAGCGGACGAGATGAAGCGTCTAGAACAAGCCTTGTGCTACACAGTCCGATGGTTGTGCGTCTCCACCCTACACGTATCCCTGATAATTCGGGTGCTGCCGCGCGCAGAATCCGCAGCGGGTTGGCATTTACCGCGATCTTCGATAGGGAAGGTCGCGCATCATGGCTTGAGGCGTTGTTCCCGAAGCATTCGCTCGTAGCGTCTGAAAGCGACTGCACTTTGTGAACTGGCCATGAACTGTCCGCACCGTCAGCGAGCTGTCTGCTCTGCTGTCAGGCGTGTTTCCGGCCTCATGTCACCTGCGCTCGTTACGTTTTCAGCGTGCTCCGTTGTCACCGAACACTGCGTAGGACGGCCTCCCGTCCTTGTGAATTGCGTTGGTCAGGGCCGGTTGTCAACCGTTGGTCCGCTGTCCGGCCGCTTTTGGCGGCGTTCGCGACTATAGCAGCAATCATTAAGTGCTTCAAATCCATAAAAAATTGTTATCATTTGCGGCATGACGAATATTGCCCCTCCAACCCCCGGCGTCCAGCTGGTTGAGGTTGCCCCGGAACTTGCCGGTCAACGCATCGATAATTTTCTGATCACTTATCTCAAGGGTGTGCCCAAAACCTTGATTTACCGCATTTTGCGCAAAGGCGAAGTGCGTGTGAACAAGGGGCGGATCAAGCCGGAGTATAAGTTGCAGGCAGGCGATATCGTGCGCATTCCTCCTGTACGCGTGCCTGAGCGCGACGAGCCGGTGCCGGTTGCGCAGGCTCTGCTGCAGCGCCTCGAGGCTGCGATTGTCTACGAAGACAAGGCGCTGATCGTGCTCAACAAGCCTGCGGGTATCGCTGTGCATGGCGGCAGCGGCCTGAGTTTCGGGGTAATCGAAGCATTTCGTCAGTTGCGTCCGGATGCCAAGGAGCTCGAACTGGTGCACCGTCTCGATCGCGACACGTCCGGTCTGCTGATGATTGCCAAGAAACGCAGCATGCTGCGTCATCTGCACGAAGCCCTGCGCGGCGACGGCGTCGACAAGCGCTACATGGCGCTCGTCCGCGGTAACTGGGCAACGGCTCAGAAACAGGTGCGTGCGCCGCTGATGAAAAGCAATCTGCGCTCCGGCGAGCGCATGGTCGAAGTGAATGAAGAGGGCAAGGAGGCTCTGACGATCTTCAAGGTACTGCGTCGTTTCGGTGACTTTGCCACCATGGTCGAAGCCAAGCCGGTGACCGGGCGCACGCACCAGATCCGCGTGCACACGCTGCATGCGGGGCACGCCATTGCAGGCGATACCAAATACGGTGACGAGAATTTCAGTCGCGAGATTCGTGATCTGGGCGGCAAGCGTCTGTTCCTGCACGCCTATATGCTGACGGTACCGATGCCCGACGGCAGCAAACTGAATGTGCAGGCGCCTGTGGACGAAATGTGGGCCAAGACAGTGGAGCGTTTGAGTGCGCCGTAATTACGACCTGTTGATTTTCGATTGGGACGGCACGCTGGCCGACTCTGTGGGGCGAATTGTTCTGGCCATGCGTACCGCGGCTATCGAGACTGATCTTGAAGTTCGTGACGATCCGGCGATCAAGGGCATTATCGGTCTGGGTCTGCCCGAGGCGATTCGAACCCTTTATCCGCAGATCAGTGACAATCAGGTGATCGACTTTCGGCAGCGCTATGCTGACAGCTATATGGCAATGGATAACGTGCCTTCGCCGCTGTTCGAGGGCGTTCTGGAGTCGATGCAAGCGTTTCGCGAGGACGGCTATCGTCTGGCGGTCGCTACCGGCAAGGCGCGCCGTGGGCTGGATCGGGTGCTACAAGCCAATGGCTGGGGCGATTACTTCGATGCCACCCGGGCTGCCGACGAAACCGCCAGCAAGCCGGACCCGCTGATGTTAAACGAGATCATGGCGCATTGTGATGTTGCGCCGCAGCGTTCGTTGATGATCGGCGATGCGTCATTCGATCTGCTGATGGCCCGCAACGCAGGTATGGATTCGGTTGCGGTGGGTTATGGCGCTCAGTCGCTGGAGTCGTTGCGCCAGTTTCAGCCACGATTGGCTATTGAGCATTTTTCCGAGCTGCGCACCTGGTTGAATGGGCGCGGCGTCTAGTTTTAGGGTTGGAGTGATTGGAACATGTCTGACGAATGGAAGGCACCCGTCTCGCAAAGCGCGGACGAGGGCATCAATGGCAAGGAAGAAGCAAAAAGCTGGAAACTTCTGGAAAAGACGCTGCTGGCCAGTGTTCAGGAGCAGCGTCGTGCGCGTCGCTGGGGAATTTTCTTCAAGCTGCTGACGTTCGCGTTTCTGTTTGTCGCAGTGGTCGTTCCGATGCTGGACTTTGAAGGCGGTACATCGCGCCGCTCCAGCCACACAGCGTTGATTGATGTGCAGGGTGTGATTGCCGACAAGGAGTCGGCCAGTGCCGAGAATATCGTCACGGCGCTGCAGAAGGCGTTCGAGGATGAAAAGACCAAGGGCGTTATTCTGCGTATCAACAGTCCGGGCGGCAGTCCTGTGCAGTCGGGCTATGTCTATGACGAAATCCGTCGTCTGCGTGCTGCAAAACCGGATATCAAGGTGTATGCGGTCATTACCGATCTGGGTGCTTCGGGGGCTTATTACATTGCCAGTGCTGCCGACCAGATCTACGCCGACAAGGCCAGTCTGGTGGGGTCGATAGGTGTGACGGCGGCGGGGTTCGGGTTTGTCGGTGCCATGGACAAGCTCGGCGTTGATCGTCGTACCTACACATCGGGCGAGCACAAAGCTTTCCTTGATCCGTTCCAGCCGCAGAAGGCCGATGAGACGCAGTTCTGGCAGGGGGTGCTGGACACAACGCATCGTCAGTTCATCGCCAGCGTCAAGCAGGGTCGTGGCGATCGTCTGAAGGACAAGGATCATCCCGAACTGTTTTCGGGGCTGATCTGGACCGGTGAGCAGGCCGTTGCGCTCGGTCTGGTGGACGGCCTGGGCAGTGCCAGTTATGTCGCGCGGGATGTGATCAAGGAAAAGGATATCGTCGAATATACCGTCGAAGAGTCGCCTTTCGACCGCTTTTCGAAAAAGCTGGGCACCAGTATCGCTGAGCGCATTGCCATGCTGGTCGGCTTCAACGGTCCAAGCCTGCGCTGACGGCTTGATGCAGAAATGAAGAACCCGGCCAATGGCCGGGTTCTTTGTCTGAGCGTCAGGGTACGCTGACCCCTTCCTTTATTAGCATGTCCACAAGGCGTATCAGTGGCAGGCCGATCAGGCTGGTCGCGTCGCTGCCTTCGGTGCTGCGAAACAGGCTGACCCCCAACCCTTCAGCCTTGAAGCTGCCGGCGCAGTCATAAGGTTGCTCTGCATGCAGATAGCGTTCGATGCTGGCTTGATCGAGTTCGCGCATGTGCACGGTAAAGGGTACGCAATCGACCTGGTACTTGCCTGTCGAGCTATTAAGCAGGGCCAGTCCGGTCAGGAAGGTTACGCTGGCGCCACTGGCAGCCGTCAGTTGCTCAAGTGCGCGCTCGAAGGTATGTGGCTTGCCGAGTATCTGCCCGTCCAGGACGGCAACCTGATCGGAGCCAATGATCAGGTGATGCGGATATTCGCCCGCCAGCGCCCTGGCTTTCTCTAAGGCAAGGCGTCGAACGAGGTCGTGTGCGGTTTCGTCCGGTCGGTGACTTTCATCAATGTCCGGGGACTTGCAGGTGAATGGCAGGCGCAGGCGAGTGAGCAGTTCGCGCCGGTATGAAGAGCTGGAGGCAAGGAGCAGGGATGGCATGCGGTTCTCCGTAGGCTGAGCGTTGATTCTAAAGAGTGGCCGGAGTGACGAACAGGCCTGAATTTCCTTTGACATGCCCGGGGGGCATCCCTAGAATGCTGCGCCTATGTTGAATGACCCGATTCCATCTCACGTTGACCCGCGCAAATTGTCTGATCGCGGCACTACCCTTCAGGGTGAAGTGCTGCTGGGCGATTTGAAGAGACTCTGCGACCCGCTTGCCGACACTGTCGGTACGGTGCAGGCGAAATTCGTTTTTGAGCGTGACGAACGCCGTTCTGTGGTTATCCACAGTTCGATAGACGTCCCGGTCAAGATGGTTTGCCAGCGTTGTCTTGAGCTGGTGACCCTGCCGATCCACAGCGAATGCAGTTACGCCGTGGTGAAGGAGGGTGCGAATACCCAGTCGTTACCGAAAGGTTATGACGTGCTGGAACTGGGCGAAGATCCTTTGGATCTGCTGGCATTGATCGAGGAGGAGCTATTGCTCGCCTTGCCCATTGTGCCTGCTCATCATCCTGAAGAATGCCAGCAACCGGCGGGTCTCGATGAGCCCGAACCGAGCGTGGACGAGGTAACGCGGTCCAACCCGTTCAGTGTATTGGCGCAGTTAAAGCGTGACCCAAACGTTTAGGAGTTAATCAATTATGGCTGTTCAGCAGAACAAAAAATCCCGCTCTGCCCGTGACATGCGTCGTTCGCACGACGCTCTTGAGGCAAGCACTCTGTCGGTAGAAAAGACCACTGGTGAAATTCACCTGCGTCACCACGTATCGCCAGAAGGCGTATACCGTGGTCGTAAAGTGATCGACAAGGGCGCTGACGAGTAATTTCTTGTCCGCTCCGATCATCGCGATCGACGCAATGGGCGGGGACTTCGGTCCCCGCAACATTGTTCAGGCAAGCCTCGCGTGCCTGACAGCTACACCCTCGCTTCATCTGGTCCTCGTCGGCCAAGCCTCCCTGATTGAAGAGCTCATTGCCCGTCATGGTGCTGTGGATCGCGCGCGCCTGCGTGTCGTAAACGCCAATGAAGCCATTGCAATGGACGAGCGTCCGTCCCAGGCTCTGCGTGGCAAGCCTGACTCGTCCATGCGTGTTGCGCTTGAGCTTGTTGCAAGCGGGCAGGCCCAGGCATGTGTCAGCGCTGGTAATACCGGTGCGCTGATGGCGCTTTCGCGGTTTGTGCTCAAGACGCTGCCCGGTATCGATCGTCCCGCGATGATCGCAGCCATTCCCACTCGTTCTGGCCATTGTCAGCTGCTCGACCTGGGTGCGAATGTCGATTGCAGCGCCGAGGCGCTTTATCAGTTTGCGGTAATGGGCTCTGTTCTTGCAGAAACCCTGGGTGTCAAAAAGCCCAGGGTTGCCTTGCTTAACGTGGGCACGGAAGACATCAAGGGCAATCAGCAGGTCAAGCTTGCCGCCGGTCTTTTGCAGGCAGCCCTGGGGCTCAACTACATTGGCTACGTCGAAGGCGACGGTTTGTACCGGGGTGAGGCTGACGTTGTGGTGTGTGATGGCTTTGTCGGCAATGTACTGCTCAAGTCGAGCGAAGGTCTGGCGACCATGATTGCCGCCAGAATCGATACACTGTTCAACCGCAACCTGCTGAGCAGGGCGGTCGGAGCGCTGGCGTTGCCGTTGCTCAAGCGACTGCAGACTGATCTGGCACCTGCTCGTCATAATGGCGCGAGCTTGCTCGGGTTGCAGGGGGTCGTGGTGAAAAGCCACGGTTCGGCCAGTGTTTCAGGGTTCCAGAGTGCGATTCAGCGAGCGATCGTTGAATCCCGTGAAAACCTGCCGCAGCGCCTGAAGGGGCGGCTTGAATTGCTTCTCCAGAACGGCGGAGCCTGAAAATGTGACGCATCAGACTGGTCAGTCATCCAACCGATCAGTCATGTAAATTTGAATACCCGCGTTCGGCCTGTCCGGACGCCCATTTTGGCGACAATAATTCAGAGGCTTGTCAAATGTCTGCATCCCTCGCATTCGTCTTTCCGGGTCAAGGATCGCAATCGCTCGGCATGCTCGCCGAGCAAGGCGCGCAACATCCGTTGATTCTCGATACTTTCGAGCAGGCTTCCGAAGCCCTTGGCTATGACCTGTGGGCGTTGACCCAGAGCGGTCCTGTCGAGTTGCTCAATCAGACCGACAAGACCCAGCCTGCCATTCTGACTGCTTCCATAGCCTTGTGGCATGTGTGGCTGGCCGAGGGCGGTGCCGTTCCTGCGTTCGTCGCAGGTCACAGTCTGGGTGAATACAGTGCGCTGGTAGCTGCGCAAAGCCTGAGTCTGGCTGATGCGGTGAAGCTCGTTGAGCGTCGCGGTCAGTTGATGCAGGAAGCGGTGCCGGCCGGTCAAGGCGGCATGGCCGCCATTCTGGGTCTTGATGATGCCGACGTTATCGCTGCCTGTGCCGAAGCAGCACAGGGCGAAGTTGTCAGTGCGGTTAATTTCAACTCGCCGGGCCAGGTGGTGATCGCCGGTTCCGCCGAGGCCGTCAAGCGCGCCATGGAGCTTTGCAAGGCGCGGGGTGCCAAGCGTGCATTGCCGTTGCCGGTCAGCGTGCCGTCGCACTGCGAACTGATGCGTCCGGCCGCCGAGCGTTTCGCCGAGGCTGTTGAAGCCATTGAATGGCAGGCGCCTGAAATCGCATTGGTACAGAACGTCAGTGCCAGCGCAGTCAGTGACTTGGCGACGCTCAAGCGTGACTTGCTGGAACAGCTGTACAAGCCGGTTCGCTGGGTTGAATCCATTCAATGCCTGGCCAGCCGTGGTGCGACCCAGCTTGTGGAGTGTGGGCCGGGTAAAGTCCTGGCCGGTCTGAACAAGCGTTGCGCCGAAGGCGTGATTACTTACAACCTTGATACCCCGGACGCCTTTGCCGCCGCGCGCGCGGCACTGGCCTGATTAGGAGAAGCCTGTATGAGCCTTCAAGGTAAAGTTGCACTGGTCACCGGTGCGAGTCGCGGTATTGGTCAAGCCATCGCCCTGGAATTGGGGCGCAATGGTGCTGTCGTTGTGGGCACCGCGACCTCTGAGTCCGGCGCCGAGCGCATCAGTGCGACGTTCAAGGAAAACGGCATCGAAGGCTTTGGCCTGATGCTCGATGTCTGCGATGCCGAGTCCGTGAATTCGGTCCTGTCGACCATCCAGGAGCGTGTCGGTGCACCGTTGATTCTGGTCAATAATGCTGGCATCACCCGTGATAATCTGATGATGCGCATGAAAGATGACGAATGGTATGACGTCGTCAACACCAACCTGAACAGCCTTTTCCGCCTTTCCAAGGGTGTTTTGCGCGGCATGACCAAAGCGCGTTGGGGCCGTATTATCAGCATTGGTTCGGTTGTGGGTGCCATGGGCAACGCCGGTCAAGTAAACTATGCTTCCGCGAAGGCCGGGCTGGAAGGTTTCAGCAGGGCTCTGGCCCGTGAAGTGGGCTCGCGGGCAGTAACCGTGAATTCGGTTGCGCCCGGTTTCATCGACACCGATATGACGCGTGAGCTGCCTGAGGCTCAGCGTGAGTCACTGATTACCCAGATACCCCTGGGCCGTCTGGGTCAGGCTGAAGAGATTGCGCATGTAGTCGCTTTTCTTGCCTCCGAAGGCGCAGGGTACGTTACCGGGGCCACAATCCCTGTTAACGGCGGCATGTACATGAGCTAATGTGACCATCTGTTTCAAAAAAATGTCATACGAGCTGTCTAAAATCCGTTATAAAGCTGCAATCTATGCATGGGCAAAGGTACGGTTGGGCATAAGGGGAGAGCGTTAAGCTTGAAATTCGCAAAACCTCTTCTATACACTTACCCACTGGCCAGATGCCTGAACATTTCCACTAGGAGTTAAAACTAGGTATGAGCACCATCGAAGAGCGCGTCAAGAAAATCGTTGCAGAGCAACTTGGCGTCAAATCAGAAGAGGTTGTCAACACTGCTTCTTTCGTTGAAGACCTGGGCGCTGACTCCCTGGACACTGTCGAGCTGGTAATGGCTCTGGAAGAGGAATTCGAGACCGAAATCCCTGACGAAGAAGCGGAAAAGATCACTACCGTTCAAGCAGCAATCGACTACGTCACTAGCCATCAGGCTTAAGATTTGTAATCGCTGACTGCTGTCACGGGAAAACCGCACTGCTTTAACCGGCGTGCGGTTTTTTCTTTAGAAAACGCTGTGATTGTTCGTAAATGATTGTTCCGTAAACAAGAGAGAAGGAGAGTCCTGTGTCGCGTAGACGCGTCGTGGTCACCGGGATGGGCATGCTTTCGCCACTGGGCAATGACGTGCCCAGCAGTTGGCAGGGCATTCTGGCGGGCCGCAGTGGCATTGGCCTTATCGAGCACACGGACTTGTCGGCCTTCACCACCCGTTTCGGCGGTTCGGTCAAGGGTTTCAACGTCGAAGAATACCTCGCGCCCAAAGAAGCGCGCCGGCTCGATCTCTTCATTCAGTATGGTCTCGCGGCCAGCTTTCAGGCGGTGCGTAATGCAGGCCTCGAAGTCACTGATGCAAACCGTGAACGCATCGGCGTCGCGATGGGTTCGGGTATCGGTGGTCTGACCAATATCGAAAACAGCAGTCGTCTGCTGCACGAGCAAGGGCCAGGACGGATTTCTCCGTTTTTCGTGCCGGGCTCGATCATCAACATGATTTCCGGTTTCCTGTCTATCCATCTGGGTGCACAGGGGCCTAATTACTCCATCGCCACGGCTTGCACCACGGCGACCCACTGCATCGGCATGGCGGCTCGCAACATCGCCTATGACGAAGCGGACGTGATGATTGCCGGTGGCGCTGAAATGGCTGCCTGTGGCCTGGGGCTGGGTGGTTTCGGTGCCGCGCGTGCGCTGTCGACCCGCAACGACGACCCGACCCGTGCCAGTCGTCCCTGGGACAAAGGCCGTGATGGTTTCGTCCTGTCCGACGGTGCAGGTGCGATGGTGCTTGAAGAACTTGAGCACGCCAAGGCGCGTGGTGCGACCATCTACGCTGAACTGGTCGGGTTCGGCATGAGCGGCGATGCCTATCACATGACCTCGCCACCTGATGACGGTGCCGGTGCTGCACGCTGCATCGTCAATGCGTTGCGTGACGCCAAGGTCAATGCCGATCAGGTGCAGTACATCAACGCACACGGTACGTCGACGCCTGCTGGCGATCTGGCCGAGGCTTCTGCGATCAAGTCGGTATTTGGCGATCATGCCTACAAGCTGGCTGTCAGTTCGACCAAGTCGATGACCGGCCACCTGCTGGGCGCTGCTGGTGCTGTCGAGGCGATCTTCAGCGTGCTGGCGATGGTTGATCAGGTGGCTCCGCCGACCATCAACCTGGATGAGCCAAGCGAAGGCTGCGATCTGGATTTCGTGCCTCACGAAGCGCGCCGCATGCCGATCGACGTCGTTCTGTCGAACTCCTTCGGCTTCGGTGGCACCAACGGCTCGCTGGTGTTCCGTCGGTTCGCCGAGTAATGCCCGCCTGGGTCGATGGCTGCCCCGCAGACGCCTTGTCCCTCAAGGACCGGGGTCTGGCCTACGGCGATGGACTGTTTGAAACCATCGTCGTCAAGGCCGGGCAGCCATTGCTCCTGGAGCGCCATCTGCAGCGTCTCGAAAACGGATGCGCGCGCTTGTCGATCGCAACCGATCATGCGCTTATCCGTGCAGAAATGACCCGCTTCGCTGCAGAGCTTGGCGATGGGGTCATGAAGCTGATCCTTACCCGCGGCGACAGCCAGCGCGGTTACGCTCCAGCCCCCAATGCCCAATCGCGTCGAATCCTGCAGGGCGGCCCTGCGCCAGCCTATCCGGGTGTGCATGCCGAGCAGGGCGTGCGCCTGTTTGCCTGCCAGACGCGTCTGGCGGAACAGCCGCTTCTGGCTGGACTCAAGCACCTGAATCGCCTGGAACAGGTGCTGGCCCGCTCGGAATGGAGCGATAGCGAGCATGCCGAAGGCTTGATGCGCGATACCTCCGGGCGATTGATCGAGGGTGTCTACAGCAATCTGTTTCTGGTCAGCCAGGGCCGCCTGCTGACTGCCGATCTGAGCCGCTGCGGGGTAGCGGGGGTGATGCGTGCCGAGTTGCTGGATCAGGCACGAAACCTGGGACTGGTTGTCGATATCCGTGATTTGCACCTGTCCGACCTTGAATCGGCGGACGAAGTGTTTCTATGCAATAGCGTCTACGGCGTCTGGCCGGTTCGCGGCTTTACAGTCTTGAGCTGGCCGGTCGGGCCGCTCACCCGTAAACTGCAAGGTATTGCTCGCACCCTTCTGGATATCTGATTTGTGATCCGAAAAATATTGGTGTTGCTGGAAACAGCTGTCGTTCTGGCAGGCCTTTTGCTCGGCTTTGCGTTCTGGCAGCAACATCAGGCGCTGAACCAGCCGCTCGAAGTCGCTCAGGAGCAACTGCTGGATGTCCCGGCCGGCTCAACGCCGACCGGTGTGCTTAATCGACTGCAGGCCGATGGCGTGATCAAGGACGCCTTCTGGTTGCGCCTCTACTGGCGTTTCAACCTCTCCGGACAGGCACTGCACAGCGGCGAATACCGCATGGTGCCGGGCATGAACGTCAAGGGGCTGTTCGACGTCTGGAAGCGCAAGGAGGTTGTGCAATACAGCCTGACGCTGGTCGAGGGCTGGAATTTCCGTCAGGTGCGGGCTGCGCTGGCCAAACAGGCCAAGCTCGATCAAACGCTGGCTGGCTTGTCCGACGGCGAGCTGATGGCAAAAATCGGCCATCCTGATGTATTCCCTGAAGGGCGTTTCTTTCCTGACACCTATCGCTATGTGCGCGGCATGACCGATGCCGAATTGCTCAGGCAGGCTTACAGTCGTCTGG
Organism: Pseudomonas syringae group sp. 243L2; assembly: GCF_032587875.1. NCBI lineage: Bacteria > Pseudomonadati > Pseudomonadota > Gammaproteobacteria > Pseudomonadales > Pseudomonadaceae > Pseudomonas > Pseudomonas syringae group sp. 243L2. The sequence continues at coordinate 106,400 of NZ_JAWHPL010000010.1, read as the reverse complement.
AAGAAGTGCTGGATGAAGAATGGAATGCCAGGTCGTCTGAGGCTCCGTATTCCAATCCTTATCAGGCCCTGATCATGGCGTCGCTGGTCGAGAAGGAAACCGGTGTGCCTCAGGAGCGTGGCCAGATTGCGGGTGTGTTCGTGCGTCGCTTGAAGCTGGGCATGCAGTTGCAGACCGATCCGACCGTGATCTATGGCATGGGCGAGCGCTACAACGGCAAGTTGACCCGGGCCAATCTCAAGGAACCCACGCCGTACAATACCTACGTGATAGCCGGTATGCCGCCGACACCGATTTCACTGGTGGGGCGCGAGGCGATTCATGCCGCGCTCAACCCGGTAGCGGGCAGCAGCCTGTATTTCGTGGCCAAGGGGGACGGCAGCCATGTGTTCTCGGACGATCTGGATGCCCATAACTCAGCGGTGCGTGACTATCAGCTCAAGCGCCGCGCAGATTATCGCTCCAGCCCGGCACCTGCTGCACCGGCACCATCAACTGATTCTCCCTCTTCAGAGCCCGAGCCTGCGACTGCAACGGATGCCCCGCAGCCCGAGCCGAATGCGCAATGATGGCAATAATTAAGGATTACCTGTGACTGGCTTGTTTATCACCCTTGAAGGTCCGGAAGGTGCTGGCAAAAGTACCAATCGCGAATACCTGGCGGCACAGCTGCGCGCGCAGGGCGTTCAGGTATTGCTGACCCGCGAGCCGGGCGGCACTCCGCTGGCCGAGCGCATTCGCGAACTGCTGCTGGCTCCCAGTGATGAAGCCATGAGTGCCGACACCGAACTGCTGCTGGTGTTTGCTGCGCGTGCACAGCATTTGGCCGAGGTCATTCGCCCGGCTCTGGCGCGTGGCGAGGTGGTGCTCTGTGATCGGTTTACCGATGCAACCTACGCGTATCAAGGTGGGGGCCGCGGCTTGTCTCAGCAGCGTATTGCCGTGCTGGAAGAATTTGTTCAAGGCGATCTGCGGCCTGATCTGACGCTGGTGTTTGACCTGCCGGTGGAAATCGGTCTGTCACGTGCCGCAGCACGTGGCCGACTCGATCGCTTCGAGCAGGAAGGCCGGGCTTTCTTCGACGCGGTGCGCTCGACTTATCTGCAGCGGGCCAAGGCGGATCCTGCGCGGTATCGTCTGGTGGACGCGGCCCAGCCGCTGGCTGACGTTCAGGCTTCCCTTGATACATTGCTGCCGCAGTTGCTGGAGCTGCGACGTGGCTGAAGCCTACCCCTGGCAGGCATCACTCTGGCAGCAGATGGCCGGTCGTGCTCAGCACGCTCATGCCTATCTGCTGCACGGTCCGGCCGGTATCGGCAAGCGGGCACTGGCCGAGCGCCTGATGGCCAGCCTGCTGTGCAAGGCTCCCGAAGCGCTTGAGGCCTGCGGGCATTGCAAATCCTGCCTGCTGCTGGCGGCTGGCAGTCATCCGGACAACTATGTGCTGGAGCCGGAAGAAGCAGACAAGCCGATCAAGGTTGATCAGGTCCGTGACCTGGTGAGCTTTGTGGTGCAGACCGCCCAGATGGGCGGTCGCAAGGTGGTGCTCGTCGAGCCGGTGGAAGCGATGAACATCAACGCTGCCAACGCCTTGTTGAAGAGTCTTGAGGAGCCGTCGGGCAATACCGTTCTATTGCTGGTCAGCCATCAGCCGAGCCGCTTGCTGCCAACGGTCAAAAGTCGCTGTGTGCAGCAGGCCTGCCCATTGCCCAGTGAACAGATGAGCCTGGACTGGCTGGGCAATGCCCTGCCTGATTGCACGCAGGAAGAACGGTTCGAATTGCTGACGCTGGCAGCGGGGTCGCCGCTGGCTGCTGCGGCACTTTACACGCAAGGCGTTCGCGAACAGCGCGCGCTGGTGGTGGATGGCGTCAAGAAGCTGCTCAAGCAACAGCAATCGGCTACCCAGCTGGCCGAAGGCTGGAAGGACATCCCGTTGTTATTGTTGTTCGACTGGTTCTGTGACTGGTCGCACCTGATCCTGCGCTATCAGATGACGCAGGACGAGGAAGGCCTTGGTCTGGGCGACATGCGCAAGGTCGTTCAATACCTGGCGCAGAAGTCTTCTCGCGCAAAAGTGCTGGAGATTCAGGACTGGATTCTGGCACAGAGGCAAAAAGTCATGTCCAAGGCCAATCTAAACCGGGTCTTGCTGCTTGAAGCATTACTGGTGCAGTGGGCAGGCCTGCCAGGACAGGCGTAGACTCTGCGTTACCCGGAACCGTTGAGGTGTTGTCATGAGTCTGCCGCTGAACACAGGTCCACGTAATGGCATTCTGTCCCTGACCATCAAGGACAAATCCGTGCTTTACGCTGCCTACATGCCATTCATCAGAAACGGCGGGCTGTTCATCCCCACCAGCAAAAGCTACAAGCTGGGTGACGAAGTGTTCATGCTGCTCAATCTGATGGACGAACCGGAGAAGGTTCCGGTGGCTGGCCGCGTCGCCTGGATCACGCCAAAAGGTGCGCAGGGCAACCGGACTGCCGGTGTCGGCGTGCAATTCAATGATGGCGACAATACCGCGCGCAATCTGATCGAAACTCATCTGGTCGGTGCTCTGAAGTCCGATCGTCCAACCCATACGATGTAGTTGTGTTTTAACCCATGCTTGTAGATTCCCATTGTCACCTTGATCGCCTTGACCTTGCCCAGCACGACGGCTCTCTGGATGCAGCCCTCAATGCCGCCCGTGGCAGAGGGGTCGGGCATTTTCTCTGCATCGGTGTCAGCGCCGACAATGCGAGTGCGGTCAAGGCACTCGCCGAACGCTACGCGGATGTCGATTGCTCGGTGGGCATTCATCCGCTGGACGTGAAGCCCGGCGAAATGCCGCCCCTGGACTGGTTGCTCAAGGAGCTGGATCACCCGCGAGTGGTGGCGATAGGTGAAACCGGTCTGGACTATCACTACGAACCCGAAGCTGCCGAGCTGCAGCAGGCTTCTTTTCGGTTGCACCTGGAGGCAGCCAGTGTCACTGGCAAGCCGGTGATCATCCATACCCGTGGCGCGCGCGCCGATACATTGAGCCTTCTGCGTGATGCGGCGCTGCCTCAAGCGGGCGTTCTGCATTGCTTCACCGAAGACTGGGAGATGGCCAGGGCGGCGCTGGATATGGGTTACTACATCTCGCTGTCCGGCATCGTGACCTTTCGCAACGCCGACGCCCTGCGGGATGTCGCAAGGCAAGTCCCCGCTGACCGGCTGCTGGTCGAGACCGATTCCCCATACCTTGCGCCTATCCCTTATCGGGGCAAACCGAATCTGCCGCAGTACGTACGCGAAGTTGCCGAGTTTCTGGCGATGCTACGGGGCGAGTCCTACGAGCATTTCGCCGAGCAGACCACCGCTAACTTCGCTCGCCTGTTCCCGCTGGCGCATGTTCAACGCTGAGTGGCGTACACGTTGACTGACGGCAAATCGCGGGCAAAAAAAACCCGGATTCTGGGGGGGTGAAGCCGGGTTAAGACCATTAGGAGTAAAACAAAGGCACGCTAGTCCTTAGGCACCTTTACTGGCGAGTCATTTGGGGAATGATGACCCGTCAGTGGCTTAAGTATTGCCCAGCATGGCGTACCGTCCAGTGCCTTGTGATCGTTTTTTAAACAGTTTTGGAATACTAAAGCGATTCTTGAGTCCTTGATGAGCACTTTTTGCCGGACGGGATACAAGGCCATCGCATCATATTTGCCCGTGTACGCCAGCAGGTCAGGCATGCCGAGGTTTTTCAGTGCCTGGTCGGAGTGTTCGAGTGGAGTTTTCCAACGGTTTTCTACTGAGTCTGTCGTTATGCCTGGATATTGGCCTGGCAAACATAGCCATGATCACGCTGTCCATGCAGCGCGGCTTTTCCAAGGGGCTGTGGCTTGGGTTGGGAACCTGTGTCGGCGATCTGGCCTATGCGGTCCTGGCCATGCTTGGCATGGCGGTGCTGCTGCAATATGAAGCCGTACGCTACGTGCTCTGGCTCGGCGGTACGGCGGTGTTGGCCTGGTTCTGCTTCAGGATGGTCATGAGTGCCACCGCGGTCAGTGCCGGCCTCGATAATCAGGATGTTCAATCGGAAAAATCCAGCCTGGCGTTGTTCCTGCGCGGAATTTTTCTGGCGATGTCATCACCCAGCGCCATTCTCTGGTTTGCTGCAGTCGGCGGTGCGCTGATTGCTCGACAGGGTTCTGATCTTGCCAGTGCCTCGACCTTTCTTGCCGGGTTCGTTGCGGCGGGCGTGGTCTGGTCGATCTCGCTGTGTGCGCTGGCACATCAGGGTGGGCGTTTCATGGGGGAGCGTATGTTGCGCTGGTCCTACATTGCCTCGGCGCTGATCTTTGCCTATTTCACGTTGTATGTAGTGATCACGGGTTACCTGGAGTTTGTCGCTGCATCCCCGGTACTGCCTGCGTCGTAGCATACCGTCGTGTGTCAGGTTTGCGAAGCGGACGCCAAAATGCGAATTTTTCGCCGGTTTCGTTCATAAAGGTCGACAAGTAAGGATGATCCGTGCAATTTAGCGCCGATTGGGCATAATACCCGGCTTCGATTTCGATCCTGACAGACCTCTCTATGCAGAAAGAACCTCGTAAGGTCCGTGAATTTCGCCGCCGTGAGCAGGAAATTCTCGACACCGCGCTAAAGCTGTTCCTGGAGCAGGGCGAAGACAGCGTCACTGTCGAGATGATCGCGGACGCCGTCGGCATTGGTAAAGGCACCATCTACAAGCACTTCAAGTCCAAGGCAGAAATCTATCTGCGCCTGATGCTCGACTATGAGCGAGACCTGAACGAGCTGCTGCACTCCGCTGATGTCGACAAGGACAAGGAGGCGCTCTCACGTGCCTACTTCGAATTCCGTATGCGTGATCCGCAGCGCTATCGCCTGTTCGACCGCCTGGAGGAAAAAGTGGTCAAGGGCAATCAGGTGCCCGAGCTGGTCGAAGAGCTCCACAAGATCCGCGCCTCCAACTTCGAACACCTGACGCTGCTGATCAAAGGCCGCATCACCGAAGGCAAGCTCGAAGATGTCCCGCCTTACTACCACTACTGTGCCGCCTGGGCGCTGGTGCATGGCGCCGTTGCGCTGTACCACTCGCCGTTCTGGAGCAATGTGCTGGAAGATCAGGAAGGCTTCTTCCACTTCCTCATGGACATCGGCGTGCGTATGGGCAACAAGCGCAAGCGCGATGCCGACGTCATCGCCGAGCCCAAACCCGACCCTGCTACGGAATAACGCCCCGGCCCGGTCTTGAGCATCTGCTTCAAGGCTTTGGTGCCTGCTGTGCCAGAGATGGCGCGGAAGCTGCATCCGACGACCATTCGCCGGTTTTCCGTCACCGGTATTTGGGAGGGGATGATGCGTAGCCTGGTTATGCTGCTCGCGCTTTTGGCGTTGAGTGGCTGCATGAAAGTCAGTGACATGGGCGAGGGGGTTCGCGAGCAATTCAGCGATGCGGGTCTGCTCGATCACAGCGACACTCGCCGTACTGCCAACTGGCGTGTGCAGCCCGACTCGTTCATTTACATCGCGCAAGGTGCCTTCGTGCCGCCAGGCAATGCCTATCCGCGGCCCAATGTGGTGGCTGAAGAGGCCTTCAAGGGGTTCATCGAGTACTTCCCGATGGTCCGCCGTGCCCGTGGGCCAATGGGCCTGGATGAGGCCATGATCGAGGCGCGCAGTGCAGGCGCACATTATTTGCTCTACACCCGTTTTGCCAAGGCCGATGATCGCATCGGCACCGGCGATCAGTGGGCCGATCAGGAAGCCGTGGACCGTCTGGGTGTCGACAGCGGTGTCATTCAACTGATGCTGATCGAAACCAGCACCCGTTACCTTATCGACAGCGCGCGCATTCGCAGCCGTGGCGGATTGCTGACGCTTTACGACAAAAGCCCCGAAGATTTGCTGGGTCCGCCTCTTGAGGACTACGCTCGTACCTTATTGGGCGTCGAACGTTAAGCCAGCGTCAGGAGAGTGGAGTGACCGATTCAAACAAGGCGGGTGATCTGTTTGCGCAGATCCCCAAAACCAAGGGGTTGCCGCCTGTTCATTTGTGGAATCCGGATTTCTGTGGCGATATCGACATGCGTATCGCCCGAGACGGGACATGGTATTACCTGGGCACGCCGATCGGCCGCAAACCAATGGTCAGGTTGTTCTCGACGATCATGCGTCGCGACGGCGATGACTATTTTCTGATTACCCCTGTCGAGAAAGTCGGCATCAAGGTCGATGACGCGCCTTTTGTCGCCGTAACCCTTGAGGTGCTGGGAGAGGGTGAGGGTCAGGTGCTGCGCTTCCTGACCAATGTCGAGGATCAGGCTGAAGCGGGGCCGGAGCACCCTTTGCGGGTTGTGACAAACCCTGATACTCAGGAGCCAGCGCCGTATATCCATGTGCGGAGCAATCTTGAGGCGCTGATTCACCGCAATGTCTTTTATCAACTGGTCGAGCTGGCGGTCTCCCGCGAGATCAACGGGCAGCGCTGGCTGGGTGTCTGGAGTCATGGCGTGTTTTTTCCGGTGGGTCTTGAACCTTGAAAAACACGGCTATTTGCCGGCTTGAATTGCCTGTCGCCAGTGCGACAGTTAAAGTGCCGCTCCCTGATTTCCCTGAGGTTTTTGCATGAGCCAGTCCTTTGATATCGCCGTAATCGGCGCAACCGGTACTGTCGGCGAAACCGTTGTCCAGGTGCTGGAGGAGCGCAACTTCCCGGTCGGCAATCTGCACCTGCTGGCAAGTATCGAGTCTGCGGGTCACTCGGTGCCGTTTCGGGGCAAGAATGTACGCGTACGGGAAGTCGATGAGTTCGACTTCAGCAAGGTGCGCCTGGCATTCTTCGCCGCTGGCCCGGCGGTAAGCCGCAGTTACGCCGAAAAGGCCGTGGCGGCGGGGTGCTCGGTCGTCGACTTGTCCGGTGCATTTCCCGCCGTGCAGGCACCCAATATCGTGCCGGAAATAAATGCTACGCTTTTGCACAGCGGCGCGGCCGCCTCGCTGGTGGCCAGCCCGAGCGCCTCTGCCACTGCGGTCGCACTGGCTTTGGCGCCGTTGCGCGGGTTGATCGATATCCAGTCTGTGACAGTAACGGCCTGTCTGGCGGTCTCCGCACTCGGGCGCGAAGGCGTCAGTGAGCTGGCGCGTCAGACTACCGAGCTATTGAATGTCCGCCCGCTGGAAACCCGCTTTTTTGATCGTCAGATGGCGTTCAACGTACTGGCCCAGGTGGGGACGCCTGACGAGTCGGGGCATTTGCCGCTGGAAAGGCGTCTGGTCGATGAATTACGCGAACTGCTGACGCTGCCATCGCTCAAAGTGTCTGCTACCTGCATTCAAGTGCCGGTGTTCTTTGGCGACAGCTTTACCGTAACGCTGCGCACCGCAGGTTCGGTCGATGTTGCGGCGATCAATGCGGCACTCGAGTCTGCCGCCGGAATCGAACTGGTCGATGAGGGTGATTACCCTACGCCGGTGGGTGATGCCGTAGGGCAGGACGTGGTTTATGTGGGGCGCGTTCGGGCGGGAATCGACGATCCCGAGCAGCTGAATCTGTGGCTGACGTCAGATAATGTGCGAAAAGGCGCTGCGCTCAATGCTGTGCAGGTTGGCGAATTGTTGATAAAAGACTATGTGTAAAAGATACTTGGCAACAATTTGAATAATTGTTTTAGCGGCGATACGCCTTACACCCAAATGCAGGACTACCTCCCCGGATCTCGGGGAATCTTTAAACAAGGGATGGGCTATGGTTCAGGTTCGTAAACTGGTATTAGCAATCGCTGCGGCTTCAGCGCTGTCATCGGGTATGGCGCAGGCGCTGGGGCTCGGGGAATTGTCGGTCAAGTCGACCCTGAATCAGCCCTTGGTAGCGGAAATAGAGTTGACTGAGGCGCAGGGGCTTAACGCAACGCAAGTTGTGCCGAGCCTGGCGACCACTGCTGACTTCGCTCAGGCGGGCGTTACCCGTCAGGCATTTCTCAACGATCTCACTTTTACCCCGGTTATCAACGCCAGCGGTAAAAGTGTCCTGCGCATTACTTCCAGCAAGCCGGTGCGCGAGCCTTACGTGAAGTTCCTGGTTCAGGTGCTCTGGCCAAATGGCCGGTTGCTGCGTGAATACAGCCTCCTGCTCGATCCACCGAAGTTTTCTCCAGAGGCCGCCGCTGCGGCCGCCGCCCCGGCACCAGCTGCTGCTCCTGCCGCACCCGCGCAACTGGCGACAGTCGCGCCGTCGACAGAGGCTGCGGCACCCGAGGCTCCAGCACCTGCCGCCAGTGCGCCGGTATTGCCGCCGCCAGCCGCGGACAAACAGGCACAATATGTCACCGCCAATAACGATACCTTGTGGGAAATTGCCGCGAAGGTACGTACTGGCGGCACTGTCCAGCAAACCATGCTGGCCATTCAGGCGTTGAACCCGGAAGCGTTCATCGGCGGCAACATCAACCGCTTGAAGAAGGGGCAGGTGCTGCGCCTTCCGACTCCGCAGCAAACCACCGCGTTGCCACAACCGCAGGCAGTTGCAGAAGTTTCCCGGCAGTACAGCGCCTGGCGTGAAGGCCGTCGCCTGCCTGCCGGCACGCGCCAGGTCGATGCCACCCGCCGTGATCGCGCTGGCGCTGCTCCTTCAAAGGTCGATACCTCCGACAACCTGAGCCTGGTTTCGGCAAGCGGCAAGCCTGCGGCAAAAGGTGCAGCGGGTGACAGTGATCTTGGCAACAAGCTGGCGGTGGCTCAGGAAGCTCTGGACACCACGCGTCGTGACAATGCCGAGCTGAAAAGCCGCATGAACGACCTGCAAAGCCAGCTCGATAAGCTACAGCGACTGATTGAGCTGAAAAACGGTCAGTTGGCCAAAATGCAGGCCGCCGGTGCAGCTGTGCCTCCGGCTGCTGCCACCCCGGAAGCCACCACGCCTGCCAATGCGGCAGTGCCTGCTTCGCTGGTCGATGCCAATGGAGCTCCGGTCAAACCGGCTGGGGAGATTGCTCCTGAGGATGCATTGCCGGCAGGTGCCGCCGAGGTTGCGACTCCTGCAGCCGATCAGCCGCTGGCTGTGGAGCCGGTGGCTGCAGCCGAAGATGAAGACGTGCTGCAGAAAATCCTCAACAACCCGGTACTGCTTGGCCTGATCGGCGGTGCCGTATTGTTGATTCTGGCCTTGTTGCTGTTGTTCCTGGCGCGTCGTCGCGCTGCGAAGGCCGAAGCCGAGAAGCACAAGCGTATGGCGCGTGCTCTGGCTGAGGAGTCGGATTTTGTTTCAGACATGGACATGAATGCACCGCCAGCCAGCTTCGATGGCCTGGACGTGCCACCACCGAACGTTCGCATGGGGGCTGCTGGTGCCGCCGCTGCCACCGCCGCTCGCGAACGTCCTGCCGATCCGCTGCTTCAGGCCGAGATCCATATTGCTTACGGGCGCATGAATCAGGCTGTCGAACTGCTTGAAGAAGCAGTGAAGGAAGATCCGAAGCGCGATGATATTCGCCTCAAGCTGATGGAAATCTACGCCGAGCAGGGTAATAACAAAGCTTACGCCGCCCACGAACGCAAACTGGTGGCAGCGGGAAAGCGTGAAGCTGAGGTCGAGCAGCAGGAAGAACTTAACTCGACCCTGAAGCCGGTAGCGCCTGTTGCTGCGCCAGCGGTTTCTGAATCTGCCACTGCGTCGGCTGCTCCGGCAGTGGCTGCGGCGGCAGCAGCTGCCAGTGCTGCTGCGCTGGTTGCAGAGCTTGACGCCAAGTATGTTGAAGAGCTGTTGGCCGATGATTCGGCAGAGCAAGAGGTTGAACCTGAGCCTGAAGTCGCTGTAACAGCAGATCCCGAGCCCGCACCTGAAGGGGCTACGCCACTGGCCGCTGAACCTGCTGAAGAAGCGGACCCGTTCGATCACGATTTTGACTTGAGCCTGGATGAATTCGAAGAAGCGCCCACGCCTGAAGTCACCACTGTGAACGAGCTTGACGACCTGATGCTGGATGAGCCGAAGGTGCAGGCAGCAGCGGATGACGAGGAGCTGAGCTTCGAGTCGATCATGCAGCAACAGGAAGAGGCCCGTGCGGCGACTACGCCGGAAGACCTTGCCGACTTCGATCTGGACCTGTCCGAAGAAGATCCGGCGCTCAAGAACGAAGATGACTTCCTGCTCGGCCTTGGCAATGATCCACTTGATCTGGGTGAAACGCCGTCTGTGCCGCCTGTCAGTGATGACCTTGAGCTTCCGGAAGACTTTGATCTGTCGCTGGCGGACGAGATTGAAACCGATCAGGCCAGCCAGGCATTCGCGACCGAAATCGACGACGTCAATGCCGAGCTGGACCGCCTTTCACAGAATCTCGAGCATCCGCCGCTCGATGAACCAAGGTTCACGGCCGAAGATGCTGCGGCACTGGAAGACGAGCCGGACTTCGACTTCATGGCCGGCACTGACGAAGCCGCGACCAAGCTTGATCTGGCGCGCGCCTATATCGACATGGGCGATGCAGACGGTGCCCGGGATATTCTTGACGAAGTGGTCACCGAGGGCGATGACGGACAGAAAAGCGAAGCGCGGGAGATGCTTTCGCGGCTGGCCTGATCCTCCTAAGGCAACAACCTGCAAACGGCCGCTTATGCGGCCGTTTGCATTTCAATTGCCCGGCTTGGTAGCGTGTTTTTCTTGCGGCCGTATAATGACCGACTTTTTGCGAACCGACAGGCTGTACCACTTTGGCGAACATAGACAACCCGGCAGCCGAAATGGCTGCCGAGGGTTTTTCCCGAATCGCGCTGGGCGTTGAATACAAGGGCTCGCGCTATTGCGGCTGGCAACGTCAGGCATCCGGTGTGCTGACCGTGCAGGAAACTCTTGAAGACGCTTTGTCAAAAGTGGCTGCATCACCGGTATCACTGATGTGTGCCGGCCGCACAGATGCTGGCGTGCATGCCTGCGGGCAGGTGGTGCATTTCGATACGCAGGCCGAGCGCACCATGAAGGCCTGGGTCATGGGCGCAAATATCAATCTGCCCCATGACGTCAGCGTAACCTGGGCCCGGGTCATGCCCGCTACGTTTCATGCCCGCTTCAAGGCCATTGCCCGTCGTTATCGCTACGTGATCTATAACGATCAGATTCGCCCGGCGCACCTGAATCAGGAAATTACCTGGAATCATCGCCCACTGGATGTAGAGCGGATGGCACTGGCAGCCGAGTATCTGGTCGGTACTCACGACTTCAGCGCTTTCCGCGCCGGCCAGTGTCAGGCCAAGTCGCCAGTCAAGCAGTTGCACCACCTGCGCGTGACGCGTCACGGCAAGATGATCGTGATCGACGTGCGCGCCAATGCCTTCCTGCACCATATGGTGCGCAACATCGCCGGTGTTTTGATGACCATCGGCACTGGCGAACGTCCGGTCGAATGGGCGCGAGACGTGCTGGAAAGCCGGGTTCGGCGTACCGGTGGTGTGACGGCCCATCCTTATGGTCTGTACCTTGTTCAGGTCGAGTACCGTGATGAATTTCCGCTGCCCGAGCGTTTTGTAGGTCCGCATTTTCTTACGGGCTTTGCAGAACTGGACGGCTGACGACCCGAGCAGCATTTGCTAACATCCGGGACTTTCCGAAAGGTCTGAGGTTGCTCACTATATGTCAGCCGTTCGCAGCAAGATCTGCGGGATTACCCGCATAGAGGATGCTCTGGCTGCAGCCGAGGCAGGAGCCGATGCAATTGGCCTGGTGTTCTACCCGAAAAGTCCGCGTGCAGTAACAGTGCTGCAGGCTCGCGCTATCATTGCCGCGTTGCCGCCGTTCATTACCACCGTCGGCCTGTTCGTCAACGCCAGCCGCTGCGAACTCAACGAGACGCTGGATGCGGTTGCGCTGGACATGCTGCAGTTTCATGGCGATGAAACACCGGATGAATGCGATGGTTATCATCGCCCCTACATCAAGGCTTTGCGGGTCAAGGCGGGTGATGACATCGCTCAGGTTTGCCGTACCTATCGCAATGCGCGAGGCGTGCTGCTCGACACCTATGTAGAGGGTGTTCCTGGCGGCACCGGAGAAACCTTCGATTGGGCGCTGATTCCGGACGATCTGGATAAACCGGTCATTCTGGCGGGCGGGCTGACGTCGGCGAATGTGGCGCAGGCCATTGCCCAGGTTCGGCCCTACGCCGTGGATGTCAGCGGCGGTGTCGAAAAGAGCAAGGGCATCAAGGATCGGGAAAAGATCCTTGCGTTCATGAGTGCAGTGCATGGCACCTGATGTGACGGTTGCCGGTCGGCCGCCGTCCATAAGCCTGTCCCTGCCACAAGGCATGCGGGTCGAATCAAGTAAGCGGTGGTGCCAGAGTGCAACGCCGTCGTTGTAAAAAATCGGGGTGAGGGATGTGCAGGTCTGGCTTGGGTCGATCGCTATCCTTCATCATCGTCCATACACGAATTTATCCGAGGGCATGCGACTGGCGCGTGATCGCCAGCCGTTCGAGCCACACCGGTACTGGAGATATAAAGCATGAGCAACTGGTTGGTAGACAAACTGATCCCATCGATCATGCGTTCCGAGGTCAAAAAGAGCTCGGTTCCCGAAGGCCTCTGGCACAAATGCCCGTCCTGCGAGGCGGTTCTGTATCGCCCGGAGCTGGAAAAGACCCTGGACGTCTGCCCCAAGTGCAACCACCACATGCGTATCGGTGCGCGCGCACGCCTGAACATTTTTCTGGATGTCGAAGGCCGCGAAGAGCTGGGTGCCGATCTTGAGCCGGTCGACCGTCTGAAATTCCGTGACGGCAAGAAATACAAGGACCGCCTGACCGCTGCGCAGAAACAGACCGGTGAAATGGATGCGCTGATTTCCATGAGCGGCACGTTGCTGGGCATGCCGGTGGTGGCTTCAGCGTTCGAGTTCTCGTTCATGGGCGGTTCTATGGGTGCCATCGTCGGCGAGCGTTTCGTGCGCGCCGCCAACTACGCCCTGGAAAATCGTTGCCCGATGATCTGCTTCGCCGCTTCCGGCGGTGCGCGCATGCAGGAAGCACTGATCTCGCTGATGCAGATGGCCAAGACATCGGCCGTTCTGGCACGTCTTCGCGAAGAAGGCCTGCCCTTTATCTCGGTGTTGACCGACCCGGTCTACGGCGGCGTTTCCGCCAGTCTGGCCATGCTGGGCGATGTCATCGTTGCCGAGCCCAAGGCGCTGATCGGTTTCGCCGGTCCTCGTGTTATCGAGCAAACCGTTCGCGAGAAGCTGCCTGAGGGCTTCCAGCGTAGCGAGTTCCTGCTCGATCACGGTGCTATCGACATGATCATCTCGCGTAGCGAGCTTCGTCCGCGTCTGGGTAACCTGCTGGCGCAGATGATGAACCTGCCGACGCCTCGTTTTGTAGCGCCGGTCATCGAGCCTATCGTCGTTCCACCGGCACCGGCCACGATATGACCTCTACATCCCTGAGCGACTGGCTCGCTTACCTGGAGCAACTGCATCCATCCGCCATCGACATGGGGCTGGATCGTTCTCGGCAGGTAGCGCAGCAGTTGGGGCTGACGCGTCCGGCTCCCAGGGTGGTTACGGTGACGGGCACCAACGGCAAGGGGTCAACCTGTGCCTTTGTCGCTGCCTTGTTGCAGGCTCAGGGCTTGAAAGTCGGTGTCTACAGCTCCCCACATTTGATTCGCTATAACGAGCGGGTGAAAGTGCAGGGTGTCGAGGCAACCGACCTGGAGTTATGCGATGCGTTCGCGGCGGTTGAAGCGGCGCGTGGTGATGTAACCCTGACTTATTTCGAAATGGGCACGCTGGCGGCATTCTGGCTGTTCGAACAGGCCCGGCTGGATGCGGTCGTTCTGGAGGTCGGTCTGGGTGGTCGCCTGGATGCGGTAAATCTTGTTGATGCAGATTTCGCGCTGGTTACCAGTATCGGTGTTGATCACGCCGAGTATCTGGGTAACACCCGTGAGTCGGTCGCCTTCGAAAAGGCCGGAATCTTTCGTGCCGGTTGCCCAGCGTTGTGCGGCGATCCGGAACCACCCGAGCCGCTGCTGGCCAAGGCTCGTGAGTTGGGTTGCCCGCTGCTGATGCGTGGTCGTGATTTCGACCTCTCGATAGGCAAGGACAGTTGGGACTGGCGTGGTGTTGCTCACGGCGAACAGGTCGAACTGCGCGGTCTGCCACTGCTGGACCTGCCTATGCAGAACGCAGCGTTGGCACTTCAGGCGTTTGCCTTGCTGGGGTACCCGCTGCAAACGGATGCAGTAGGGCAGGTTCTGGCGCAGACCCGGCTCGCCGGTCGTCTTGATCGCAGAACTGTCAGCTGGCAAGGCAAGCGGCTCAATCTGCTTCTCGATGTGGGTCACAACCCCCATGCGGCGCAATTTCTGGAGCAATGCCTTGCGCGCCAGCCGGTTGTCGGCAAGCGTCGCGCCGTATTTGGGCTGTTGAACGATAAGGACCTCGAGGGTGTGGTCGCGCACCTGGTGCCGGTCATCGATGAGTGGGCCGTTGCGCCGCTTCCTACCTCGCGCAGCCGACCGGCAGAAGAGTTGCATTCGGCCTTGCAGAACCTTGGCGCCTGCGTGACGTCCTATCAGAGTGTTGCGTTGGCGCTGGAAGCTCAGTGCGCGCACGCCACGCCCGATGACGAGATTCTGCTGTTCGGATCATTTTACTGTGTTGCCGAGGCCCTGGAATGGGTGGCCCGGTACACCGATGAGGACGCTGCAAATGGCTTTGCTGGATAACGTATTCAAGCAGCGAATGGTTGGAGCACTGGTGCTGATCGCTGTGGCGGTCATCTTCTTGCCCATGCTCTTCACGCGGGAAGATGAAACGCGTCAGGTGCAGGTCGATGCACCGTCCGCGCCCCAGGCACCTGCGGCTTCGCAGATCCGGGTCGACCCGGTGCCTGTTCCGGAGCCTCAGGCCCTGCCTCAGGAGCCTGTGCCCAGCGACGATGACATGAGCAGCAGCCAGCCGCCTTCCATGCCGATCGCACCTGCCCCAACCACACCGGCCACACCTCCGGTTGCCAGCGCCCCGGCCCCGAAGCCTGCTGCCAAGCCGGCACTTGCGCCTGCTCCGGCCCCGGCAGCCCCGGCAGCCCCTGCGGCACCCGCCAAGCCAGCAGCACCTG
This sequence comes from Pseudomonas syringae group sp. 243L2, assembly GCF_032587875.1. Lineage (NCBI taxonomy): Bacteria > Pseudomonadati > Pseudomonadota > Gammaproteobacteria > Pseudomonadales > Pseudomonadaceae > Pseudomonas > Pseudomonas syringae group sp. 243L2. The sequence goes on along the minus strand of NZ_JAWHPL010000010.1, from coordinate 91,301 downwards.
CTGGCGTCGATGCCAACGGGCTGTCGATCAGCTGGTCGGTTCAACTGGCAAGCATGTCCAACCGTGCCAACGCCGACAACCTGCAAAAGACTCTGCGAACTCAAGGCTACAATGCTTACATTCGCACTGCCGATGGCGTTAATCGGGTATTTGTCGGCCCGCTTATCGAGCGTGCCGAAGCTGATCGTCTGCGCGATCAGCTCGACAAACAGCAAAAGCTCAAAGGTATTGTGGTGCGCTTTCAGCCTGAGCGGGGCTGACCGTTCGGCACCTCGTGCCCTTGCGTTAAAGGAAAATGCCTCGCGCCGGTAATCGCTGCTTACCGGCAGGCGGGCGCTCTGCTAAAATGCGCCGCCTTATCCGTCTGCAGGCTGCAACGTGCCATTTACTCCGGTTGACTGGGCAATTCTGGGAATTGTCGCCATCTCCGCCCTGATCAGTCTGAAGCGCGGCTTCGTAAAAGAAGCACTGTCGTTGACGACGTGGATCATTGCAGGCGTTGTGGCCTGGATGTTTGGCGCGGGGCTGTCGCAGTATCTGGTCAATTACATAGAAACACCTTCGGCCCGCGTGATTGCGAGCTGCACCATTCTTTTTGTCGCCACCTTGCTGGTAGGCGCCATGGTCAACTTTCTGATAGGCGAGCTGATTCGCGTCACCGGGCTTTCCGGGACCGATCGTTTTCTCGGCATGGTCTTCGGCGCAGCACGCGGAGGCCTGCTTGTCGTTGTGGCGGTAGGGCTGTTGAGCCTGGGGCCGGTGCAACAGGATCAATGGTGGCAGCAGTCCAGGCTGGTGCCGCAATTTCTCATGGTCGCTGACTGGTCGAAAAACCTGATTCTAGGGATGTCCAGCAAGTGGCTCGCCAGCGGCATCAGCGTACCCGCTGATCTGCCGTTCAAGGAACAGATCCTGCCGTCTACAATGCCGCAGGATGTGCTCGGTAAATCCAGTTCCACTAAGTAGGGGTTGTGTCGCATGTGTGGCATCGTCGGTATCGTCGGCAAGTCGAACGTCAATCAGGCGCTGTATGACGCGCTTACCGTCCTCCAGCACCGCGGCCAGGACGCTGCCGGTATCGTAACCAGCCACGATGGCCGGTTATTCCTGCGCAAGGACAACGGATTGGTGCGTGATGTGTTTCATCAACGCCATATGCAGCGCTTGGTCGGGCATATGGGCATCGGTCATGTGCGCTATCCAACGGCGGGCAGCTCGACGTCTGCAGAGGCCCAGCCGTTCTACGTCAACTCGCCTTATGGCATCACGTTGGCGCACAACGGCAACCTCACCAACGTCGAACAACTGGCCAAGGAGATTTACGAATCCGACCTGCGCCATGTGAACACCAATTCCGATTCGGAAGTGCTGCTCAACGTTTTCGCCCATGAGCTGGCCGTGCGTGGCAAGTTGCAGCCGACCGAAGAGGATATCTTCGCCGCAGTGACCGACGTGCATAATCGCTGCCGTGGCGGCTATGCGGTCGTGGCAATGATCACCGGCTACGGCATTGTCGGCTTCCGTGACCCGGACGCCATTCGTCCTATCGTGTTTGGCCAGCGTCATACCGACGAAGGCGTCGAATACATGATCGCGTCGGAAAGCGTGTCGCTGGACGTGCTCGGCTTTACCCTGATTCGCGACCTGGCACCGGGCGAAGCGGTCTACATCACTGAAGACGGCAAGCTGCATACCCGTCAGTGTGCGGCCAACCCCAAATATGCACCGTGCATCTTCGAACACGTTTATCTGGCACGTCCTGACTCGATCATCGACGGCATTTCGGTCTACAAGGCGCGTTTGCGCATGGGCGAGAAGCTGGCCGACAAGATCCTGCGCGAGCGTCCGGATCACGATATCGATGTGGTCATCCCGATTCCGGACACCAGCCGTACCGCTGCGCTGGAGCTGGCCAATCATCTGGGCGTCAAGTTCCGCGAAGGTTTCGTCAAGAACCGCTACATCGGCCGGACCTTCATCATGCCGGGCCAGGCAGCACGCAAGAAATCCGTGCGTCAGAAGCTCAACGCAATCGAGCTGGAGTTCCGCGGCAAGAACGTGATGCTGGTGGATGACTCCATCGTGCGCGGCACGACCTGCAAGCAGATCATCCAGATGGCCCGTGAAGCCGGTGCCAAGAATGTCTACTTCTGTTCGGCGGCCCCGGCCGTGCGCTACCCCAACGTCTACGGCATCGACATGCCGAGTGCTCACGAGCTGATCGCCCACAACCGTTCCACTCAGGACGTTGCCGACCTTATCGGTGCCGACTGGCTGGTTTATCAGGATCTGAATGACCTGATCGAAGCGGTCAGTGGCAGCAAGAAGATCAAGATCGACAACTTCGACTGCTCGGTTTTCGATGGCAAGTACGTGACCGGTGACATCGACGAGCATTATCTGAACAGGATCGAGAGCGCGCGTAACGACGCCTCCAAGATCAAGACTCAGGCCGTGAGCGCGATCATCGATCTGTACAACAACTAAATTGGACAAGGAGTGGGCGGCATGACTCAGGAATGGGATGCAGGTCGGCTGGACAGCGACCTTGAAGGTGTGGGTTTCGATACCCTTGCCGTACGTGCCGGGCAACACCGCACCCCGGAAGGTGAGCATGGCGATCCCATGTTCTTCACCTCCAGCTATGTCTTTCGCACGGCTGCCGATGCGGCCGCGCGTTTTGCTGGCGAGGTGCCCGGCAACGTCTACTCGCGTTATACCAACCCGACCGTGCGCTCTTTTGAAGAGCGCATCGCCGCGCTGGAAGGCGCCGAACAGGCCGTTGCTACGGCCACCGGCATGGCGGCGACCCTGGCGGTCGTGATGAGCCTGTGCAGTGCCGGGGATCATGTGCTGGTGTCGCGCAGCGTCTTTGGCTCGACCATCAGCCTGTTCGACAAGTACTTCAAACGCTTTGGCATTGAGGTGGATTACGTTCCGCTTGCAGAGCTGAGCGGCTGGGACGCGGCGATCAAGCCCAACACCAAAATGCTGTTTGTCGAGTCGCCGTCCAATCCATTGGCCGAGCTGGTGGATATCGCTGCACTGGCTGAAATCGCTCACGCCAAAGGTACGATGCTGATCGTCGACAACTGTTTCTGCACGCCGGCCTTGCAGCAGCCGCTGTTGCTGGGTGCTGATATTGTCGTGCATTCGGCTACCAAGTTCATCGACGGCCAGGGTCGTTGCATGGGCGGTGTGGTTGCCGGCCGCAGCGAGCAGATGAAAGAAGTGGTCGGCTTCCTGCGTACTGCCGGGCCTACGCTCAGCCCGTTCAATGCGTGGATCTTCCTCAAGGGTCTCGAAACCCTGAACCTGCGCATGCGCGCTCACTGTGCCAATGCCCAGGCACTGGCACAGTGGCTCGAGCAGCAGGATGGCATCGAAAAAGTCCATTACGCGGGGCTGAAGAGCCACCCGCAGCACGAGTTGGCCCAGCGTCAGCAAAAGGGTTTCGGTGCGGTGGTGAGCTTCGAGGTCAAGGGTGGCAAGGACGGCGCATGGCGCTTCATCGATGCCACGCGACTGATTTCGATCACCGCCAACCTGGGCGACAGCAAAACCACGATCACTCACCCGAGCACCACCTCTCACGGCCGTCTGGCACCTCAGGAACGTGAGGCCGCAGGTATTCGCGACAGCCTGATTCGGGTTGCAGTGGGGCTGGAAGACGTGGCTGATCTGCAGGCTGACCTGGCCCGTGGTCTGGCGGCGTTGTGAGTAGCGAGGCCAGCAAACCGGTCAGTGGCAAGCCGGGTGAGGCGTGGGCGTTGAAATTTTCCAGCGTCCACAATGGTCGTGTCGCCCTGGTGACCGGTGCCGCTCGTGGGATCGGGCTCGGCATTGCAGCGTGGCTGATTGCCGAAGGCTGGCAAGTCGTGTTGACCGATCTGGATCGTGCGCGTGGTTCGAAAGTGGCGGGTGCGCTGGGTGAAAATGCCCTGTTCATTGCCATGGACGTTGCCAGTGAAGAGCAGGTCGCAGCGGGCGTGGCCGAGGTGCTTCGGCAGTTCGGTCGTCTCGATGCGCTGGTGTGCAACGCAGCGATCGCCGACCCTCACAACACTACGCTGGAAAGCCTTGAGCTGTCGCACTGGAATCGGGTACTGGCTGTCAATCTTGGTGGCCCGATGCTGCTCGCCAAGCATTGCGCGCCTTACCTGCGTGCGCACTGTGGCAGCATCGTCAACCTTACCTCTACTCGATCCCGCCAGTCCGAGGCCGATACCGAAGCTTATGCGGCCAGCAAGGGCGGCCTGATGGCGCTGACGCACGCGCTGGCAATCAGTCTGGGGCCGGAGATACGTGTCAATGCTGTCAGCCCTGGCTGGATCGACGCGCGCGACCCCTCGTTGCGCAAGGCCGAGCCGTTGTCCGAGACCGATCACGCCCAGCATCCTGCCGGCAGGGTAGGGACGGTAGAAGATGTGGCCGCGATGGTTGCGTGGTTGTTGTCCAGAAACGCCGGTTTTGTGACCGGGCAGGAATTTGTGGTCGACGGCGGCATGACGCGCAAGATGGTCTACGCCGAATAGTTTCGTGCAGTCTGCCAACATTGACTCTTTGTTGTGCTTTTGATGTGTGGTAGCGGTTTTGCGATTGAGCCTGTTTTTTAAAAAACTTCAATCAGGCTATTGACTTAGGTTCGTTAGGTGCGTAAATTTCGCGGCCTCAACGAAGCAAAGGGTGATTAGCTCAGCTGGGAGAGCAGCTGCCTTACAAGCAGCGGGTCGGCGGTTCGATCCCGTCATCACCCACCATCGTTGAGTTTGAAAGCTGAAGTACGAGGGCTTTCAAAGTATCAAAAGGACGCAAGTCCACAATGCGCAGCGGTAGTTCAGTCGGTTAGAATACCGGCCTGTCACGCCGGGGGTCGCGGGTTCGAGTCCCGTCCGCTGCGCCATATTTGTACAGATCGGGTTCGCCGGGTCTGCGATTGAAAAGCCCAAGGGTCTTTCAGTCACCAGTACAGGAAGCAAACTACCGAAGGTTTGTTTCAAACAGGTTTACAGCGATACGCAGCGGTAGTTCAGTCGGTTAGAATACCGGCCTGTCACGCCGGGGGTCGCGGGTTCGAGTCCCGTCCGCTGCGCCATACACCGCTTCAAGGCCCTTGAACTCCTTGAAGCAAACACGAAAGCGACCCTCGGGTCGCTTTTTTGTTGTCTGCGTTTTGTCCGTAGGCGAGTAGGGTGGTTGGCCTGAACACGTGTTGTATCCAAATCCTTTTGATCTGTACGTTGATCCAGCGTCGGCCTTGTTGCAGACTTACCGCCATTTCCCAGTTCGCAGTCTTGCTGGCAGTCTTTTCCTTCCTCAGGATTTTCGATGTTTAAGCTACTGAACGTTCGTACCGCATTCTGGATCTCTGCCGTGTTGATGGCAGCTGGTTGTTCATCGCCGAAGCAGGCGGTTTATGACCACGAACATTTCGATGACGCCGGGACCTTCTCCCGCAGTTATCCTGCAACCGACCTGGCTTATTGCGAAGCGGGGCGGCGTGCCTTGTTGAGCCAGGGCTATATCATCACCAGCAGCGACCCGAAGATGATTGCCGGTCGCAAGAGCTTTCAACAGACCGGCGATGCGCATATTGAAATCAGCTTTAATCTGGTGTGCGCCGCTGATGCGAAGGATGGCAGTTCGACCATGTTCGCAAACGCTCTGCAGGATCGCTATGCGCTGAAGAAGACCAACAACTCGGCCAGCCTCGGGGTTGGAGTGCTGGGCTCTGTCTCGATGCCGATAGGCTCCACTGACGACTCGATGGTCAAGGTGGCCAGTGAAACCGTGTCATCGGCGAAGTTCTACGAGCGCTTTTTCGGTCTGGTGGAAAACTTCCTGCCACCGGAAGTGAAAAAGGCTGCGCATATTGTCGAGAAGCCCAAAGCAGATCTGGGTGTTCCTGATGTAGCCCCTGCCGCAGCCGAGCCGGCCAAGGCGGCCGAACCCGCCAAACTGGCTCCAGCAGCAACGGAGTCGCCCGCCAAGGCCGAACCCGCTGCCGAATCAGCCACGCCGCCCGCGGCAAGCGAACCACTGCCAGCGCCAGCCGAGCCTGCATCGTTCAAGGCGGAAACGGTCGACACACCGGCAGCCGAGCCAACAGACAGTACCAAGCCAACCGAGGCTGAGCCCGCTCAATACCGGCTGTCGTGATCATGCACGGCGGAAGCAGAGCGTCCAGAACTGCATCCCCACGCAGAGCGTGGGGACGATAATCAAGGTGTCCAGAGAACCTCTATCGTGCCCATGCTCCGCGTGGGTATGCCGGTCCGCATGAGGAACGAGAGGTATCCACGTCCTCAGCCCAGAAACAACCGATACGCCGGGTTCTCGCTCTCGTCCCAATACGGGTAACCAATCTCGTCCAGCGCTGCGCCCACCAGATGCCGCTCTTCCTCCGGCACTATCAGGCCAGCGACCACCCGGCCGTCTGCTGCGCCGTGGTTGCGGTAGTGGAACATCGAGATGGTCCAGCGTCCGCCCAGGCGGTTGAGGAAGTTGAACAGCGCGCCGGGGCGCTCCGGGAATTCGAAACGCAGTACCACTTCGTCGTCGACGCGCTCGGCATGCCCGCCGACCATGTGGCGGATGTGCAGTTTGGCCAGTTCGTTGTCGGTCAGGTCCAGCACCGGAAAACCCTGCCCGGTCAGGCTGGCGATCAGGGCGCTGCGTGGGTCGTTCTCGGGGTGGGTTTGCACACCGACAAAGATGTGCGCCTCGCGATCGGTGTGGTAGCGATAGTTGAATTCGGTGATCTGCCGTTTGCCGATGGCTTCGCAGAATGCCTTGAAGCTGCCCGGCTGCTCGGGAATGGTCACGGCGATGATTGCTTCGCGGCCTTCGCCCAGCTCGGCGCGCTCGGCAACGTGACGCAAACGGTCGAAGTTGACGTTGGCTCCGGAGTCGATGGCCACCAGTGTCTGACCGCTGATGCCGCGTTGCTCGACGTATTTCTTGATCCCGGCAACACCCAGCGCGCCCGCAGGCTCGGTGATCGAGCGGGTGTCGTCGTAGATGTCCTTGATCGCCGCGCAGATTTCATCGGTGCTGACGGTGATCACCTCATCGACATAATGACGGCACACTTCAAAGGTGTGATGGCCGATCTGCGCCACCGCCACGCCATCGGCAAACAGCCCGACCTGGCTCAGCACCACGCGCTCCCCGGCGGCCATCGCCGCTTGCAGGCAGTTGGAGTCGTCCGGCTCGACGCCGATCACCTTGATCTCTGGGCGCAGGTATTTGACGTACGCCGCGATACCCGCGATCAAACCGCCACCACCGACCGGTACGAATATCGCGTCCAGCTGCCCCGGTTGCTGACGAAGAATCTCCATCGCCACGGTGCCTTGCCCGGCAATCGTATCGGGGTCGTCATACGGGTGGATGTAGACGAAGCCTTGTTCGTCGACCAGCTTCAGCGAGTAGGCCAGCGCTTCCGGGAAGGAATCGCCGTGCAGCACCACCGTGGCGCCCCGTGAGCGCACGCCTTCGACCTTGATTTCCGGGGTGGTGCGCGGCATGACGATAGTCGCCAGAATGCCCAGTTCGCGTGCCGCCAGTGCCAGACCTTGCGCGTGGTTACCCGCCGAAGCCGTGACCACGCCGCGTGCGGCCTCTTCTGCGGTCAATTGCGCCAGCTTGTTGTACGCGCCGCGAATCTTGAAGGAGAACACCGGCTGCAGGTCTTCGCGCTTGAGCAGCACCTGATTGCCCAGCCGTTCGGACAGCTGGCGAGCGCCGTGCAGCGGGGTTTCGATAGCCACGTCATAAACACAGGAGGTGAGGATCTTGCGAGCGTAATGATTGAGCAGATCGTGCTGGCCTTGGCTCATCGCGTCGATCCCTCATACATGCGCAGTCCGGCAACAGGTGGCAGAGCGATAATCAGGTTCAGGAAGGCGCGAAGGGCGATAGAGCGAGGGATAACAATCATATCTGACTCCTGGTTCAATAATGTTGCCCAGGAGACAGAAGAAACCCGCCTCCAGGGCGGGTTTTTGCAAACGTCGGCTAACCCGCCATGACTGGAATGACGGTAATAATAATCTGGCCGAGGTTTTGCTTGATGAGGTTCATGGCCCTGAGGTTAGGTCGACACGGGCCTGCAAGTCAATAGTGCCTGGCTGGCCGCGTATCGAGAGACGTGCTGAATCGGCGACGATCTTTTTCGTCTGTTTGATAGGGATCAACATTTTTATTTCACATTGGCACTTTAATGTTGATCTTGCGGTCAGTTATTTCAGCTTTAATTATCACCCATACTCAATCAGCCAAGAGGGCGAAGAAATGGACGAATACCAGGAAGAACTGCTTGAATACCGTGCATCGGAGCTGGACCCGGTAGAGCCTGCCGACGACGCTACCGAGTTATGAAAGGCTTCATGCGCTTTGGCGCTGGCTGCGGCGGAACTCTCCCGGAGTCTGTCCGTTCCAGCGTTTGAAGGCGCGTTGAAAGGCTTCGGCAGAAGCGAACCCCAGCAGGTAGGCGATCTCCCCGAACGCCAGTTCAGTGTCGCGAATATAAGTCATCGCCAGATCACGCCGCGTGTCATTGAGCACGGCGCGAAAGCATGTGCCTTCCTCGGCCAGCTTGCGTCGCAGTGTCCAGGTCGGCAGCTTGAGCCTTGCCGCCACCTCTTCCAGATCCGGTTCCCTGCCGCCGTTCAATAGCGGCCCAAGCAGTTGAATGATGCGTTCACGCAAGCTGCGGGTACGGGTCTGTTGCTCCAGTTCGCCTTCGCATAATTGCAGCAGATGCCGCCAGGTACTCGGGCAGTGGTCAGGGTTGCGTAACGCAAGACAGCTCTGATCCAGGCGCAGTTGATTGGTGGCTGCGGCAAATATCACCGGGCTGTCGCTCAGGCTGGCATATTGCGCGGCGTAGTCAGGCGCATCGAATTCGATCTCGACACGTTGTGCACGTAGTCTGGTGCCCGCCAGTGTTGAGAGCTGAGCCAGCCAGCCAGCCAAAATCGAGTCCACAACAAAGCGGTTGTAAGCGTTATAGGGGCTGATTGAATAGAAGCGCATCCAGGCGCCTTGCGCATCCTCGTGAAAGCTCGACTGACCGCGATAGTTGGAGGCATACAATGGCTCGAAACGGATCAGCGTGCGGGCGGCCTCGCGCACTGTGGGAGCCTGGGCGGCGGTCACGCCCGCCAGACCTGCATGCGCGAAACGACTGAGCTGGCCCATGTGCAAGCCGAGCCCGGGCTGGCCGGTAAGCTGTATGGCAGCATGCCCCAGGCGCATGTAGCGTGGGATAGACAGTCGCGCACGCGCCTGACTCAGGCGGGCGGGGTCCAGACCGTACTGCTCGAGCAGCGGATCAGGATTCTTGCCTAAACGAGTGACCGCACCGGCCAGACTCTGGATGTAGCCCACCGACAGGTCACCAAGGCGCAGGGTCAAGGTCGGCATCGTCAAAGCCAGAGGTTGATCAGGCGGGCACCGCCATCGGGGCCATTGTCAGACGACGGTTCGGCAATTGTCTGACCTGCGTGGCTGGCAAAACTTTGCCCGGCAACGCCCTGATTCCAGAATTGCCCGCGCATGAACACGCTGACCCCTGCCTGTGCACTGCTTTGCGCTGGACGGCCGATCAGGGTCAGGCGATGCCAGGCTTCGCCCTCGCTTGGATTGTCGGCTGCCATATCGATGCTTGAGTGCCGAGGCTTGCGCCACGGTTCGGACCAAGTGGCCTTGCCGATCACAAAAGCAGGCACCGCAATCAGCTGCGCACCGCTCTGATTCAAGCGTGCGTAATTGTCCGCGTACCAACTGTCGCTACCGATCAGCACGGCCAGACGCCCTGCGGGCGTGTCGAGCACATTCAATGGTGCGTCGCTCGCCGTGTGCACGTAGCGTTTCTGAAAACGGTCCGGGTACAGCTGACGCTGAGGCTGGCCGAGCGGCTGGCCATCGCTGCCGAATGTCAGGCTGATGTTGTACAGGGCGCCTTTACCGACTTTCAACTGACCGTTTTCAACGCTTGGTTCCGGCAGCACAATCGAGCCTGCCACCAGTGTTATACCGAACTCTTTGGCCAGGCCGCCGAACAGTGCCTGGTAGTCGCGTGCCATCGATCGTGCCTTGAGGCGCAGATGGGCGTCATCCACACGGTCCCGGCCTTCGGCACTGAGCATCGCCGTGATGAATTGCAGCGGATTGCTCCAGGACAGCCAGTCCATCGCTTCATCGACTGTTGCTGCTTGATAAAGCTCATCCTTCTCGCCACTGGCGAACAGCCAGGTGCCGATATGCTCGGGGAGTACTACCACCGTTCTGTGGTTGATCAGCCCGTAATCACGGGCCTGTTGCAGATAGGCGGCCAGCTTGCGGTGCAGTCGGTCAGTGTTCTGATAGTCCGTGGGGAACAGCTCCGGCTCGATGCCCAGCATGTTTCCGCGTTCACTGGGCTCGCCTTCATTGATTGCCAGGCGAATGCGCAGATCGGACAGGTAGTGGCCCGCCGGACGTTGTCCGGTCCAGACTGCGTAACTGACAAGGCTGGCTACGCTCAGCAGGATCAGGCAGATGGCGAAGAGTTTGCGCATAAAAAGGCCGGCTGGCTGCCATCAGGGAATTGTCGACTAGGGTAGGACGACGTCAGGCGCTTGCCAAGTGCCGCTGCGCGTTTGGATCAATAACTTGTCACTTTCGGTCATTGAGTGTGGGGCTGGATGCGTCTTTACTGTTGCCCATGAGAGGACCCGCAGAGGTCCTTGTTTTCCCGTGATTGACTCGATGGAGCTTCGCCATGACTGCTGCTCATTACCCGCACCTGCTGGCCCCGCTGGACCTGGGCTTCACAACCTTGCGCAACCGGACCTTGATGGGCTCGATGCACACTGGTCTTGAAGAGCGGCCGGGTGGTTTCGAGCGCATGGCGGCTTATTTTGCCGAGCGGGCACGCGGCGGGGTCGGGTTGATGGTGACCGGCGGGATCGCGCCCAACGAAGAGGGTGGCGTCTACGACGGTGCGGCAAAACTCACCAATGCCGAAGAGGCGGAGCAGCATCGCATCGTTACCCGTGCGGTCCACGAGGCTGGCGGCAAGATCTGCCTGCAGATCCTGCATGCCGGTCGCTACGCCTATAGCCGCAAGCAGGTTGCGCCGAGTGCTATCCAGGCCCCGATCAACCCTTTCACGCCGCGTGAGCTGGACGAAGAGGGCATCGAAAAGCAGATCGCTGATTTCGTGACCTGTTCCACGCTGGCCCGCAGTGCCGGGTATGACGGTGTCGAAATCATGGGTTCGGAAGGCTATTTCATCAATCAATTCCTCGCCGCACATACCAACCACCGCACCGATCGCTGGGGCGGCAGCTATGAAAACCGCATGCGCCTGGCGGTCGAGATCGTTACGCGGGTGCGTGAGGCGGTCGGTGCGGATTTCATCATTATCTTTCGACTGTCGATGCTGGATCTTGTGGAGGGTGGTAGCACCTGGGAAGAGATCGTCCAGCTGGCCAAGGCGGTCGAGCAGGCGGGTGCGACGCTGATCAACACCGGGATCGGTTGGCACGAGGCACGTATTCCGACCATCGCCACCAAGGTGCCGCGTGCAGCGTTCAGCAAGGTCACTGCCAAACTGCGAGGTTCGGTGAAGGTGCCGCTGATCACTACCAACCGCATCAATACCCCGGAAGTTGCCGAGCGCATCCTCAGCGAGGGCGACGCCGACATGGTCTCGATGGCTCGTCCTTTTCTGGCCGACCCGGAATTCGTCAACAAGGCTGCGGCGGGGCACGCCGAACGGATCAACACCTGCATCGGCTGTAATCAGGCCTGCCTTGACCACACCTTCGGCGGCAAGCTCACCAGTTGCCTGGTCAACCCGCGCGCCTGTCACGAGACCGAGCTCAACTACCTGCCCACCCGGCAGGTGAAGAAAATTGCCGTGGTGGGTGCCGGTCCTGCCGGTCTGGCTGCTGCAACCGTTGCTGCACAGCGCGGACATGAGGTGACGGTGTTCGATTCGGCCAGCGAAATCGGTGGCCAGTTCAATATCGCCAAGCGCGTGCCGGGCAAGGAAGAGTTCTCCGAGACGCTGCGTTACTTCCGCAACAAAGTGGAAGAAACCGGCGTGCAATTGCGCCTCGGCACTCGCATAAAAGCCGAAGACTTGCTGGGGGCCGGCTTTGACGAGGTGATTCTGGCAACCGGCATCGCACCGCGCACTCCTGCCATCCCAGGTATCGATAACCAAAAAGTGCTCAGCTATCTGGATGTCATTTTGCAGCGCAAGCCGGTCGGGCGCAGCGTGGCAGTGATCGGCGCAGGCGGTATCGGTTTCGATGTGTCGGAATTTCTCGTACACCAGGGCGTGGCCACCAGCCTGGATCGCGAGGCGTTCTGGAAAGAGTGGGGCATCGATACCATGCTTGAAGCGCGCGGCGGCGTGGCCGGGATCAAACCTGATGTGCACGCCCCGGCACGCCAGGTGTACCTGCTGCAACGCAAGAGTTCCAAGGTGGGCGACGGCCTGGGCAAGACCACCGGCTGGATTCACCGCACCGGGCTGAAAAACAAGCAGGTGCAGATGCTAAACAGTGTCCAGTACCTGAAAATCGACGATGCCGGGTTGCATATTCGCATTGGTGAAGACGGCGAGGAAAAGCTGCTGGCGGTAGATAACATTGTGATTTGCGCCGGGCAGGACCCGCTGCGCGAGCTGTATGACGATCTGGTCAGCGCCGGGCAAAGCGTCCATCTGATCGGCGGTGCAGACGTTGCCGCCGAGTTGGATGCCAAACGCGCTATCGATCAGGGTTCGCGTCTGGCCGCTGCGCTCTGATTGAGCTTGTCTGTAAACTGCGCGGATGATTGTTGACGCCCTTGACTGGCAGCCCACTGCTGCGCTGCAACGCTTGAACCTGCCCTGGCTGCAAGATGCCGGGGTCGAGGTGGCGATCCTGCGCCTGGACCTTATTGACTCGCTCATCAGCGGCAACAAATGGTTCAAGCTCAGCGAACACCTGCCCCAGGCTGTAGAGGCGGGTGCAGAGGGATTGATCAGCCTGGGCGGCGCACACTCCAATCATCTCCATGCTCTGGCAGCAGCGGGCAGGCGCTTCGGTTTCCCGACGGTGGGCCTGTTGCGTGGTCACGCCCAGCAGACGCCGACGGTACTGGACCTGCAAGCTTTTGGCATGCAATTGCACTGGTTGGGCTATGCGGGTTATCGAGCACGACATGCTGCGGATTTCTGGCTGCCCTGGCAGGCGCAATATCCTGAGCTGTATCCGATTGCCGAAGGCGGTGGCGGGCTTGCCGGTGCGCTGGGCTGCGCAAGGTTGCGGGAGATGGTCGATAGCCAGCTCGGGCACCTTGGCTGGGACGATTATCACGGCTGGTGGCTGGCAGTCGGCACCGGCACAACGCTTGCCGGTTTGCTGTTGGCCGAGGCCGGCGCCCATCCGGTATATGGCGCGATGGCGGTGCCGGACGATCATGGCGTTGCTCAAAACATCGTGGCTGTGTTGAAAGAAGCCGCAGGGTCGCAGGCGAACGCCTCGCCGAACCTGCCCGCTGCCTGTGTCCTGCTGGCGGCCAGCCGGGGCGGTTTCGCCAGAACCGATGCCGCGCTGCTCGACTTCATCGCCAGCAGCGAGGCGCATAGCGGCGTACCTCTGGAGCCCTTGTACACCGGCAAGGCTTTGCTGGCCCTGCACGATGAGGTGCTGGCCGGTCGGTTCAAGTCAGGCAGCCGTCTGGTCCTCGTCCATACCGGTGGCCTGCAGGGGCGGCGCGCGATGGGCCTGTAAGCCTTGTGGCAGAGCCTTTGGCATGAATTCTGCGCAGATCGGTGGCGAGACGTCGGCCATGACTACGTGGATGACACTTCTGGAGTGAGGCATCCGGGTCGCTGTCTCGATAATTGGTCCATTCCAGATCAATACGCTGAGGTCAGCCATGACAACTACCGCCGTAGAGCAAGTCGATCCTGCCACGCTGAAAAAGGTCATCGTCGCGGCGGCCATCGGCAACTTCGTCGAATGGTTCGATTTCGCCGTGTACGGCTTTCTGGCAACCACCATCGCGCTGCAGTTTTTCCCAAGCGGTGACAGCAGCGCCGCGTTGTTGAAAACCTTCGCCGTGTTTGCCGTGGCCTTCGCATTCCGGCCATTGGGCGGGATTTTCTTTGGCATGCTGGGTGACCGCATCGGGCGCAAGAAGACCCTGGCGATGACCATCCTGTTGATGGCAGGCGCGACCACACTGATCGGCTTGTTGCCGACGTATGCAGCGATTGGCGTGATGGCACCGATTCTGCTGACCATGATTCGCTGTGCGCAGGGTTTCTCGGCCGGTGGCGAGTATGCCGGGGCCTGCGCCTACCTCATGGAGCATGCGCCGCGCACGCAGCGGGCCTGGTACGGCAGCTTCGTGCCGGTGTCGACGTTTTCCGCCTTCGCTGCCGCAGCAGTGGTGGCTTACGCGCTGGAGTCGTCACTGTCGACCGAAGCCATGGGCAGTTGGGGCTGGCGCCTGTCGTTTCTGATTGCAGCGCCCTTGGGGCTGGTCGGCTTGTACTTGCGCTGGAAGCTCGACGAAACTCCGGCCTTTCAGGCTGTCACGCAAGAGCACGCCGTGGCTCACTCGCCACTAAAGGACACCTTGCGCCATCATGCAGCTGCCATGTGTTGTCTGGGAGCGTTCGTGTCGTTGACGGCGCTGTCGTTCTATATGTTCACCACTTACTTTGCGACCTACCTGCAAGTGGCTGGCGGGTTGAGCAGGGCGACGGCGCTGCTGGTTTCGTTGATCGCACTGGCCTTCGCCGCTGCTCTCTGTCCGCTGGCCGGTGCCTATTCGGATCGGGTAGGCCGTCGGGTCACCATGGCAACGGCCTGTACTCTGTTGATGGTCGTGGTGTTTCCGTCATTCCTGATGGCCAGCTCCGGCTCGTTCATTGCCTCGATCATCGGGGTCATGCTGCTTGCTGTGGGCGCAGTGCTGTGCGGTGTAGTGACGGCAGCGCTGTTGTCGGAAACCTTCCCGACCCGCACCCGCTATACCGCCTCGGCAATCACCTACAACATGGCCTACACCCTGTTCGGCGGCACCGCGCCGCTGGTGGCGACCTGGCTGATCGGTGTCACGGGCAGCAACCTGTCGCCAGCGTTCTACCTCATTGCCGTAGCTGTATTGGCGATGGCTGGCGGCCTGGCCTTACCGGAGACCTCGAAAATCTCGCTGCATGATGTGCCCGTTGCAGGCGAAGAGCCGGTGATGGGGTCGATTGCCTGAGCGTCACGATCGGCATGCCATATAAATAGCAGCTGCCAACGCAGTGCGTTTCAACCGCGATGGCACTGGCGACGCAGAGTGCGACCTTAGTGACAGGGTGAAGGAATGACGAAGTCGGGCCGGAAACAGGAGCGAGGGCTTTGGTTACTATGGCCCCTCAAAGTAACTCGCCGAGGGGCGAAAAAGGTGACCTGAGTCGAACCCCAATCCACCTGACATCGCAGAACCGCTGTGCTCTCAGCCGCGTTCCCGCGCTATCAATTCAACAGCGCAGTCGTCTCGGGCACAAAGTCGAATGAGTTCAGACTGAAACCCTGCTCATCCACCTGCAACACCCAGCCCTGACGATCCCAGTCGCCCAGCACAATGCGTCTGGCTGCCTGATCGCCGATCTGCAACTTATGAATCGCGGGGCGATGAGTGTGGCCGTGGACCAGAGTACGCACGTCGAACTGCTGCATGATCCGCGGCACCTCGTCTGGCGTCACATCGACAATATCATTGGCCTTCATACGGGTTTGCGCACGGCTTTCATTGCGCAACTTGCGCGCCAGCTTGTGCCGGGTGCCCAGCGGCAAATGGCGCAGAATGAAAAGCGTCAGCGGATGGCGCAGATAACGGCGCATCCGGATATAACCTTCATCGCGGGTGCACAGGCTATCGCCATGCATCAACAGCACGCGCTCACCGTTCAACTGCACGACGCTCGGATCGCTCAACAGGGTGCAACCCGCTGCCTTGCAGAAACCCTTGCCGATCATGAAGTCGCGGTTGCCGTGCATCAGAAAAATTCGTGTGCCGCTGTCACTCAATGCGCGCAGGGCCTTGCAGATTGAAAGCTGAAACGGTGACATGGCGTCGTCACCGATCCAGACTTCAAAGAAATCCCCGAGGATATACAGCGCTTCGGCTTCGCGGGCGCGGCCCGCGAGCAGATCCAGAAACGCCCGGGTAATGTCCGGGCGCTCCTGTTCAAGGTGCAGATCGGAGATCAGCAGTATCACTCAACGATCTCGGCTTTCTCGATGATCACGTCTTCTGCAGGCACGTCCTGATGACCGGCTTTGCTGGTAGTCGCAACGCCCTTGATCTTGTCGACGACATCAGTGCCTTCGATCACTTCACCGAATACAGCGTAACCCCAGCCCTGAACGGTCTTGGCGCTGTGGTTCAGGAAGGCGTTGTCAGCCACGTTGATGAAGAACTGCGCAGAGGCCGAATGCGGCTCCATGGTGCGGGCCATGGCGACGCTGTACTTCTTGTTCGGCAGACCGTTGTCGGCTTCGTTCTGGATGCTTGGGCGCTTGTCTTTCTTTTCTTTCATGCCAGGCTCGAAACCGCCGCCCTGAACCATGAAGTTACCGATCACACGGTGGAAAACCGTGTTTTCGTAGTGGCCAGCGTTAACGTATTCGATGAAGTTGGCTACAGTCAGTGGCGCCTTTTCTGCGTTCAGTTGCAGAACGATGTCGCCGTGGTTGGTGGTCAGCTTTACTTTGGACATGTGGAAAGTCGCTCTAATAGTCATGCATGAATGGGCACATTATGACCCTGACGCGCAGTTTACGGACGAGGTTACATTTTTCAGCGCTTTTGCAGCTTTTATGCCCTCAAATGTGCACTCTGTTGTCAGGGACTTGACAGCTTCGGCTATGATAAGCGCTTTGATTTAGTCGGCCTACCCTGGCCGCGCACGTATGTCCAAGGATCCTATGAGCAAGCCCACTCCAGAACCCGCTGCCCATTCCAAGGCAGGCCCAGCCGTACCGACCAATTTCCTGCGTCCAATCGTGCAGGCAGACCTGGACTCGGGCAAGCACAGTAAAATCATCACGCGCTTTCCGCCAGAGCCCAACGGTTACCTGCACATCGGTCACGCCAAGTCGATCTGCGTGAACTTCGGTCTGGCCAAGGAGTTCGGTGGCGATACGCACCTGCGTTTCGATGACACCAACCCGGCCAAGGAAGACCAGGAATACATCGACGCCATCATGAGCGACGTCAAGTGGCTGGGCTTCGAGTGGGCGGGCGAAGTGCGCTACGCTTCGCAGTATTTCGACCAGTTGCACGACTGGGCGGTCGAGCTGATCAAGGCAGGCAAGGCTTACGTTGACGATCTGACCCCCGAGCAGGCGCGCGAATACCGCGGCACCCTGACCGAGCCGGGCAAGAACAGTCCGTTCCGTGAGCGCAGCGTCGAGGACAACCTCGACCTGTTCGCGCGTATGAAGGCTGGTGAATTCGAAGATGGCGCTCGTGTACTGCGTGCCAAAATCGACATGGCCTCGCCGAACATGAACCTGCGTGACCCGATCATCTACCGCATTCGTCATGCGCATCACCATCAGACCGGCGACAAGTGGTGCATCTACCCGATCTATGACTTCACCCACGGTCAGTCGGATGCCCTTGAAGGCATCACCCACTCGATCTGCACCCTGGAGTTCGAAAGCCATCGTCCGCTGTACGACTGGTTCCTCGACAACCTGCCGGTGCCGTGCAAACCGCGTCAGTATGAGTTCTCGCGGCTGAACCTGAACTACACCATCACCAGCAAGCGCAAGCTCAAGCAACTGGTTGACGAGAAACACGTCAGTGGCTGGGATGACCCGCGCATGTCGACGCTGTCCGGTTTTCGTCGTCGTGGCTACACGCCGAAATCGATTCGCAATTTCTGCGAAATGATCGGCACCAACCGCTCTGACGGGGTGGTCGATTTCGGTATGCTCGAATTCAGCATTCGCGACGACCTGGACCACAGCGCGCCGCGCGCCATGTGTGTGCTGCGCCCCTTGAAAGTGGTCATCACCAACTACCCGGAAGGTCAGGTCGAGAAGCTGGAACTGCCGCGCCATCCGAAAGAAGACCTGGGCATGCGCGAGCTGCCGTTTTCGCGGGAGATCTACATCGATCGCGACGATTACATGGAAGAGCCGCCAAAAGGCTACAAACGTCTTGAACCCAATGGTGAAGTACGTTTGCGTGGCAGCTATGTGATTCGCGCCGACGAAGCGATCAAGGACGCAGAGGGCAACATCGTAGAACTGCGTTGCTCCTACGATCCGGACACCCTGGGCAAGAACCCTGAAGGCCGCAAGGTCAAGGGCGTTGTGCACTGGGTGCCAGCGGCCGAGAGCGTTGAATGCGAAGTGCGTCTGTATGACCGCCTGTTCCGCTCCGCCAACCCGGAAAAAGCCGAAGACGGCGCGAGCTTTCTGGACAATATCAACCCCGATTCCCTGCAAGTGCTGACCGGTTGTCGTGCTGAACCATCATTGGGACACGCGCAACCGGAAGACCGTTTCCAGTTCGAACGCGAAGGTTATTTCTGCGCGGACATCAAGGACTCGAAACCCGGTCAACCAGTCTTCAACCGCACGGTCACGTTGCGGGATTCCTGGACCTGAGATATGTCCGAGGGGCAGATAGTGCTTTCTATTTACAACACGCTCACCAAGAGCAAAGAAGTATTCAAACCGCTGGATGGCAACAAGGTGCGCATGTACGTCTGCGGGATGACCGTGTACGACTACTGCCATCTGGGCCATGGCCGCAGCATGGTGGCGTTCGATCTGGTGACTCGCTGGTTGCGCTTCAGCGGTTACGAGCTGACTTATGTGCGCAACATCACCGATATTGACGACAAGATCATCAATCGTGCGCGTGACAACGGTGAGTCGTTCGACGCGCTGACTGCGCGCATGATCGACGCCATGCACGAGGACGAGGCGCGCCTCAATATCCTCAAGCCGGACATGGAGCCGCGTGCCACCGATCACATCGCTGGCATGCACGCGATGATCCAGACCCTGATCGACAAGGGCTATGCCTACGCTCCGGGTAACGGCGACGTGTATTACCGTGTGGGCAAGTTTCAGGGCTACGGCAAGCTGTCGCGCAAGAAGATAGAAGACCTGCGCATCGGCGCGCGGATCGAAGTGGATGAGTCCAAGGAAGACCCACTGGACTTCGTGCTCTGGAAAGGCGTCAAGCCTGGCGAGCCGAGCTGGGAGTCGCCATGGGGCGCAGGGCGTCCGGGCTGGCATATCGAATGCTCGGTGATGTCGACCTGCTGCCTGGGTGACACCTTCGATATTCATGGTGGCGGCAGCGATCTGGAGTTTCCGCACCATGAAAACGAAATTGCCCAAAGCGAAGCGGCCACCGGCAAGACCTACGCCAATGCCTGGTTGCACTGCGGGATGATTCGCATCAATGGCGAGAAGATGTCCAAGTCCTTGAACAACTTCTTCACCATCCGCGACGTGCTGGAGAAATACCATCCGGAAGTGGTGCGTTACCTGCTGGTATCCAGCCACTACCGCAGCGCGATCAACTACTCCGAAGACAGCCTGCGTGAGTCGAAGGCGGCGCTGGAACGCTTCTATCACGCGCTCAAGGGGTTGCCGGTTGCCGAGCCTGCGGGTGGGGAGGCGTTCGTCGAGCGTTTCAGCACGGCGATGAATGATGATTTCGGCACGCCGGAAGCGTGTGCGGTACTGTTCGAAATGGTCCGTGAGATCAACCGCCTGCGTGAATCCGATGTCACCGCAGCGGCGGGTCTGGCGGCGCGCTTGAAGCAGTTGGCCAGTGTGCTGGGTGTTCTGCAGCTCGAAGCCGACGACTTTTTGCGTGCAGGCGCGGAAGGGCGGGTCGATGCAGCGCAAGTGGAAGCGCTGATTCAGGCACGTCTGGCTGCACGCGCGGCGAAGGACTGGGCCGAATCCGACCGGATTCGCGACCAGATCACCGCCATGGGCGTACTGCTGGAAGACGGCAAGGGCGGCACGACCTGGCGTCTGGCGGACTGATCAAATAAGGCGGCTAGTGACGCGGAACGTCACGAAGTGCATTCCCACGCGGAGCATGGGAATGAAATGACCCGGGAGACTATCGTGCCCGATCCTCGATGTGCGGTCTGCCGAAAGCCAAAAACTAGACAATCCGCTGTTCCCGCAACCGCTTGTACAGCGTGTTGCGGCTTACCCCCAGGCGTTTTGCCAGCTGTGAAATATTTCCGCCAGCCGCTTGAAACAGTTGGCTCAGGTCTTCTGTCGTGTGAAGGCGCACAGTGGATTCCTGGGTTTTCACCGGCTCTCGGCAGTCCTCATCCATGCCCATATCCAGCAGAAAATCCTCCGGCAGGTGCTCGGTACTGATCGGCTGTTCATCTGCCAAAGCCAGCGCCACCTGAATCACGCTGTTGAGCTGACGAATGTTGCCCGGCCACGGGTGATGTTCGAATAACTCGAGCACTTCCCGAGAAAACCCCGCCCGTTGATGAGCGTCGCGATGCCGTTCCCAAATACGCTGGATGAGTGCATGTTTGTCGGTGCGCTCGCGCAACGGCGGCAACTCGATGTTGAGCCCACTGATTCGATAATAAAGGTCCTGGCGAAAGTGCCCCGTCTGAACCTGATCGCGCAGGCTGCGATTGGTGGCTGAAATCAGGCGTATGTCTACCGGATATAATTCACTGCTGCCCAACGGCTGAACGCAGCGTTCTTGCAGCACACGCAGCAATCGCGCCTGTACCGGCAGGGGCATGTCACCGACTTCATCCAGAAACAGCGTGCCTTTGTCGGCTTTGCGAATCAGGCCAATGCTGCCTTTTTGACTGGCACCGGTGAACGCCCCTCTTTCATAGCCAAATAGCTCGGCTTCGACCAGTTCGGCCGGGATCGCCGCGCAGTTGACAGCGATCAGCGGCTGAGTGGCGCGGCTACTGGCTTGATGCAGGGCTTTGACAAACACTTCCTTACCTACCCCGGTTTCCCCGTGGATCAGCAGCGGAATGTCTTTTTCCAGCAGCCGCTGCGCCTGATTCACGGCTTTCTCGATTTTTGCGTCACCCAGGCTGATCGCTTCCAGGTCCAGGCTCCGCAGCGCGACAGGTGCCTGAACCGGCTGGACGCTGTGCAGCTTCAGCGGCTTGCGGGTCGGACGCTTGAGCAGACATTGAAAGCGATTGTTGCCAAACGCGTGCAGTGCAAACGGCCGCGCTTCTGTCTCGCTGAGCAGTTGCAGGATAGGGCACTTGAACAGCGTTTCGATACTGGCACCGGACGGCGTCGTCCCCAACAAATTGTCAGCGCGTCGATTGGCGCAAAGGATCTGGCCGCTTTCATCAAAAATCAGCAGGCCTGCCCATTGGCTGTCGAGATTGTTCAGGCCCGTATTGAAAATCAGCTGATAGTGCGAGTCGCGGAACTGATCGAGGATCAGTCGGTTTTCCACCGACTGGCTCATCATTTTGACCATACCCAGCGTATGCGAGGGGGGCAGGAAACTGTCGCTGGACACATCCAGCACGGCAATGATGCGTCGATCAGCATCGAAAATCGGTGAAGCTGAACCGGTCATGAAGCGATTAGCCTTGAGGAAGTGCTCGTCCGGTTCAATGTGAATGGCCTGCTCACAGGCCAGTGCTGTGCCGATGGCATTAGTGCCGGTGCCCCGTTCGCTCCAGCTCGCGCCAGCCATGAAGCCCTGTGCCTGAGAGGACTCGACGAAGCGTTGCGCGCCCCAGGATTTGAGCAACTGGCCTTGAGGGTCGGCCAGCAGAATCAGGCAATTGGAGTTGCTTAGAATGTTTTCGTAAACCGGCAGGACTTCCTGATGGGTGGTCTGCACCAGCCCGTGATGGCGCTCCAGCAGCCTGGAAACCTCAGCGCCCGGCAGTTGGCCGAATGAAGGACGCGTCTGATGGCTGAGACCGAAATCCCGGCAGCGCCTCCATGAATCCTGAATGATGATGTCGTGAACGAGCGAAGCGCTGGATTGAGACATGAGGATGCCTGCGAATATGACGTGTTGTTTTTGTTTTTAGGTCCCGTCGGCGTGACCATCCTTGCCCGCAACGTCCGTCCAGTGTCGTTCAGTTTTGTTCAAAGTCAATGTTCATTTTGTTCAAGTGTTCAGTGTTTACTGTTCATTATTGTTCAGCTGTGAAAGCGCTTTCGCCCCCTGAATACGGGGGAAGGCTCTGTTTCGCGGCTCGCAAGCAATCTGGCCGAACTGGCACGAATGTCGCTATCTGCAAATAGTCACGCATTCACCCTTAAGAAAAAAACAACAAAGGGCACGCCATGTCTCTCACGCTGGAGCACGTCAGTCGCGCGGTCGATGGTCAGGTCTGGATCGACGACGCTTCCCTGAGCTTTGAGCCAGGATCTTTCAACGTTCTGCTGGGGCGAACCCTGTCCGGCAAAACCAGCCTGATGCGCCTGATGGCCGGGCTGGACAAGCCTGACAGCGGGCGGGTGCTGATGAACGGGGTCGACGTTACAAATCGACCAGTTCGTCTGCGCAACGTCTCGATGGTTTATCAGCAGTTCATCAATTACCCAAGCATGACGGTGTTCGAAAACATCGCCTCGCCGCTGCGTCAGGCCGGTCTGTCCAAGGATGTTATCCACAGCCGTGTGCAGGAAACCGCGAAGATGCTGCGCATCGAAAAATTCCTGCAACGCCATCCCCTCGAACTGTCCGGTGGGCAGCAGCAGCGCACCGCTATGGCCAGAGCGCTGGTCAAGGACGCTGAACTGATCCTCTTCGATGAACCGCTGGTCAACCTTGATTACAAGCTGCGTGAAGAGCTGCGTCAGGAAATGCGCGAGCTGTTCGCCGCTCGCCATACCATCGCAATCTATGCCACTACCGAGCCCAATGAAGCGCTGGCGCTGGGTGGCACCACCACCATTCTGCATGAAGGGCGGGTGGTGCAGAGCGGCAAGACTCCCGAGGTCTATCACCGGCCGAGCACGGTATTGGCGGCCGAGCTGTTCTCTGAACCGCCGATCAATCTGATGCCGGGCCGTATAGACGGCAATGAAGTCAGCTTCGCCAACTTTGTGCATTTCCCGCTCAACGTCGACCTGCGGGCCGTCGGTGATGGTGAATACCGCTTTGGTGTGCGTCCCAGCCATTTGAGCCTTGTGCCTTCCAACGATGATGATCTGGAGCTGGCGGTCACCGTCGAGCTGGCGGAGATCAGCGGCTCGGAAACCTTTCTGCATGTGCGCAACGAGCTGTTTTCACTGGTTTTGCACCTGCCGGGCGTGCATGCCTACGACGTTGACGCATCGATTCGGGTGTACATCCCGACTCACAAATTATTTGTATTCGATCAGCAGGGCGGCCTGATTCAGGCGCCGGGCCTGCGCATGGCGAGGGTTGCCTGATGGCCGAGATCCGCTTGCAAAACCTGGCGCACAGTTACAGCGCCAAGCCTGGTCCTGACGATTATGCAATTCGCGAGATGAGCCACATCTGGGAGCAGGGCGGGGCTTACGCGCTGCTCGGGCCGTCCGGCTGCGGCAAGTCAACGTTGCTCAATATTATTTCAGGGCTGCTCAGTCCCTCTCAAGGGCAAGTGCTGTTCGACTCGAAAGTGGTCAACGAACTGCCCCCGGAGCGTCGCAACATCGCTCAGGTTTTCCAGTTTCCAGTGATCTACGACACCATGACCGTGTTCGATAACCTGGCCTTTCCGTTGCGCAATCAGGGCCTGGACGAGGCGCGGATTCTCATCAAGGTCAATGAAATTGCCGATGTCCTGGACCTGCAGCCGCTGCTGAAAAAGAAAGCGCGCAACCTCAGCGCGGACGAAAAGCAGAAAGTCTCCATGGGTCGCGGGCTGGTGCGCGATGACGTGTCGGCGATCCTCTTCGACGAACCGCTGACCGTGATTGACCCGCACCTGAAGTGGAAGCTGCGCCGCAAGCTCAAGCAGATCCACGAGCAGTTCAATATCACCATGGTTTACGTCACCCACGATCAACTGGAGGCGTCGACTTTCGCCGACAAGATCGCCGTGATGTATGGCGGACAGATTGTGCAGTTCGGCACGCCGCGGGAGCTGTTCGAGAAGCCGTCGCACACCTTTGTCGGCTATTTCATTGGCAGCCCTGGCATGAACCTGATTGACGTTACGCCTCAACCGGGCGGTGTCGGTTTTGCCGACATTCATCTGCCGCTGCCTGAGTCGTTGCAGCAAAAGCTTGCCAATACACCGTGGAAAAGTCTGAAAGTGGGCATTCGTCCAGAGTTCGTGCATGTCTGGGACGGGCCTTACGACGATGCGATGTGCGCTGACGTGACCTATGTGGAAGACCTTGGCACCTACAAGATCATTACCCTGAAACTGGCCGGGCAACTGCTCAAGGTTCGTTTGCAGGAAGACAAACCGGTGCCGCACGGCCAGGCCTGGATCAGCTTTCCAGGGCAATGGCTGATGCTCTATGCCGACGATTACCTGCTTGAAGCCGGCCCGGCCAGTGAGGTGTCCCATGCGTAAGGTGCAGAACAACAAAGCCTGGTGGCTGGTGATGCCGGTGTTTTTGCTGGTGGCATTCAGCGCGATTATCCCGATGATGACTGTGGTCAATTACTCGGTGCAGGACATCTTCGACCAGTCCAGCCGCTATTTTGTCGGTACTGACTGGTTCCGCCAGGTCTTGCAGGACCCGCGCCTGCACGATTCGCTGCTGCGCCAGTTCATTTACTCGGGTTGTGTACTGCTGATCGAGATCCCGCTGGGTATCGCGATTGCCCTGACTATGCCCACCAAAGGCCGCTGGTCTTCGCTGTGCCTGATTGTGATGACCATTCCGTTGCTGATTCCGTGGAACGTGGTCGGTACCATCTGGCAGATCTTCGGCCGTGGCGATATCGGCTTGCTGGGTTACACGTTGAACAACGTGCTGGGCATCAACTACAACTACGCCGCCAATGCTTCGGATGCCTGGGTGACAGTGCTGGTCATCGACGTCTGGCACTGGACTTCGCTGGTGGCTTTGCTGTGCTATTCAGGGCTGCGAGCCATCCCGGATGTCTACTATCAGGCGGCGCGGATTGATCGAGCCTCCGGCTGGGCCATCTTCCGGCATATCCAGCTGCCGAAGATGAAAAGCGTGCTATTGATCGCGGTGATGCTGCGCTTCATGGACAGCTTCATGATCTACACCGAGCCGTTCGTGCTCACCGGTGGCGGTCCTGGCAACTCCACTACTTTCCTCAGTCAGACCCTGACCACCATGGCGCTCGGGCAGTTCGACCTGGGGCCTGCGGCGGCGTTCTCGCTGGTGTACTTCCTGATCATTCTGTTGGTGTCATGGGTGTTCTACACCGCCATGACTCACAGCGAAAAGAATTGAGGGGCTGGTCATGAGTCTGCGCAAAATCATACCGCTGTGGATTTACCTGTTGTTTCTGCTGGTGCCGATCTACTGGCTGATCAACATGTCGTTCAAGACCAATACCGAGATCCTCGGTGGCCTGACCCTGTGGCCGCAGGACTTTACCCTGGCCAACTACAAGGTGATTTTCACCGACGAAAGCTGGTACAGCGGTTATCTGAACTCGCTGTACTACGTGTGCCTCAATACCGTGATATCGCTGAGCGTTGCGCTTCCGGCAGCCTACGCGTTCTCTCGCTATCGTTTTCTCGGCGACAAGCACCTGTTCTTCTGGCTGCTGACCAATCGCATGGCACCACCGGCCGTGTTCCTGCTGCCGTTTTTCCAGCTCTACTCGTCCATTGGCCTGTTTGACACGCACATCGCCGTTGCACTGGCGCATTGCTTGTTCAACGTTCCGCTGGCGGTATGGATTCTGGAGGGCTTCATGTCCGGCGTTCCCAAGGAAATCGATGAAACGGCCTACATCGACGGTTATAGCTTTCCGAAGTTTTTCGTGAAGATTTTCATTCCGCTGATTGGCTCGGGTATCGGTGTTACCGCGTTTTTCTGCTTCATGTTCTCCTGGGTCGAGCTACTGCTGGCGCGCACCCTGACATCGGTCAATGCCAAACCGATTGCTGCGGTAATGACTCGCACGGTCTCGGCGTCGGGTATCGATTGGGGAGTGCTGGCGGCGGCGGGGGTGTTGACTATCCTGCCGGGTATGCTGGTGATCTGGTTCGTTCGCAACCATGTGGTCAAGGGCTTTGCTCTTGGTCGTGTCTGAGGAGTCGAAAAAATGGAGTGGATGTCCTGGACACTGCCCACTGCGGCCTTTTTCATCAGCATCGCATTGCTTCTGGCGGGGATGACCGTATGGGAGTTGCGCTCGGCAAGTATCGAGCGCCGTGGTTTTCTGCCGATTGCCACCACGCGTGGCGACCGTTTGTTCATTGGGCTTCTGGGTAGCGCTTACCTGCATTTGCTGGTGATAGGCGCGACCGACTGGAGTGTCTGGATCGCTTCAGGGGCCTCCCTGGTGTGGCTGTTGGTGGTGATGCGTTGGGGTTAGAGGGCGGCCGGGCGCGATTGCCGGGGTGATCCGGTCGGCGATATTCGAAAAGCGGGACTACATAAAAGCAACATTGGAGATGACTATGTTCAATAAGAAAAACAAGCTGCAACATAGCGTGACGCTGGCGACCATGATGATGCTCAGCGGGTTGAGTGTTTCGGCGTGGGCAGATCAGTACGAAGATGCGGCGAAGAAGTGGGCGGCCAGTGAATTCAAACCGAGTACGCTTTCCGATGCAGAACAGTTGAAAGAGCTGGAGTGGTTCATCAAGGCCGCCGAGCCGTTCCGTGGCATGGACATCAAGGTGATATCGGAAACCCTGACCACCCACGAGTACGAATCGAAAACCCTGGCCAAGGCCTTCACTGAAATCACTGGTATCAAAGTCACCCATGACCTGCTGCAAGAGGGTGATGTGATCGAAAAACTGCAGACCGCCATGCAGTCGGACAAAAGTATCTACGACGGCTGGGTCAACGACTCGGACCTGATCGGGACACACTTCCGCTACGGCAAGGCACTGTCGCTGACCGACCTGATGGCCAGTCCGGAAGGCAGCAAGGTCACCTCGCCGACTCTGGACCTGAAAGACTTCATCGGCACCTCGTTCACCACCGCGCCGGACGGCAAGCTTTACCAGCTGCCTGATCAGCAATTCGCCAACCTGTACTGGTTCCGTGCCGACTGGTTCGAACGTCCCGACCTGAAAAAGAAATTCAAGGATAAGTACGGCTATGAGCTGGGCGTCCCGGTCAACTGGTCGGCCTACGAAGACATTGCCAAATTCTTCAGCGAAGACGTCAAGGAGATCGACGGCAAGAAAGTCTTCGGGCACATGGATTACGGCAAGAAGGACCCGTCGCTGGGCTGGCGCTTCACCGATGCCTGGTTCTCCATGGCTGGCAGCGGCGACAAGGGCTTGCCTAACGGTCTGCCTGTGGACGAGTGGGGCATCCGCGTCGAGGATTGCCACCCGGTCGGCTCCAGCATTACCCGCGGTGGCGACACCAACGGGCCGGCAGCGGTGTTCGCGACTCAGAAATACATCGACTGGCTGAAAGCCTACGCACCGCCTGAAGCTGCGGGTATGACCTTTTCGGAGTCTGGTCCGGTTCCGTCGCAGGGTAACGTCGCGCAACAGCTCTTCTGGTACACCGCCTTTACTGCCGACATGACCAAGCCGGGCCTGCCAGTCATGAACGCCGATGGCACGCCGAAATGGCGCATGGCCCCGTCACCCAAAGGGCCGTACTGGAAAGAAGGCATGAAGCTCGGTTACCAGGACGTGGGCTCATGGACCTTCCTGAAGTCTTCCGACGAGAAGAAGCGCCTGGCGGCCTGGCTGTATGCGCAGTTCGTGACCTCGAAAAGTGTTTCGCTGAAGAAGACCATTGTCGGTCTGACGCCGATTCGCGAGTCGGACATCAATTCCAAGGAGATGACCGCTCTGGCACCCAAGCTGGGAGGTCTGGTGGAGTTCTATCGCAGCCCGGCCCGCGTTCAATGGTCGCCTACCGGCACCAACGTGCCTGACTATCCGAAGCTGGCACAGCTGTGGTGGAGCCATGTGGCCGAGGCGGTCACTGGCGAGAAGACAGCGCAGGAGGCCCTCAACGGTCTGGCCAAGGATCAGGATGCCATCATGACGCGCATCGAACGTTCCAAGGTTCAGGAAGCCAGCAAGTGTGCGCCGAAGATGAACCCCGAAACGTCTGCCGAGGAGTGGTATGCCAAGGCTGAGAACAGCAACGGCAAGTTCCTCGCGCCACAGCGCAAACTGGCCAACGAGAAACCCAAGGGTGAAACCATCGCCTACGCTGACCTGCTGAAAAGCTGGGAGGCTGGCAAGAAGTAAGGTTTTGTCGAGGTAAAAAAACGGCACCTTGGAGGTGCCGTTTTTTATTGCTGCAGGCTGATCAGTCGTGCAGGGTTTCTGCGGCGTACAGCGTGTTTTCCAGCAGACAGGCGCGGGTCATGGGGCCAACGCCGCCCGGAACCGGAGTGATCCAGCCGGCGCGGGGCAGGGCAGTCTCGTAAACCACGTCGCCAACCAGCTTGCCATCGTCCTGACGGTTGATGCCGACGTCGATGACAATCGCGCCGGGCTTGATCCATTCGCCCTTGACCAGGCCCGGCTTGCCGGCGGCAACCACCACCAGATCGGCGCGACCTACATGGCCTGCCAGATCCTTGGTGAAGCGGTGGGTCACGGTGACCGTGCAGCCCGCCAGAAGCAATTCCATGGCCATGGGGCGGCCGACAATGTTCGACGCGCCAACCACCACAGCATCCAGACCGTACAGATCGACTCCGGTGCTTTCCAGCAGGGTAATGATCCCTTTGGGTGTGCACGGTCGCAGCAGGGGAATGCGCTGAGCCAGACGGCCGACGTTATAAGGATGGAAACCGTCCACGTCCTTGTCAGGGCGAATGCGCTCCAGCAGCAGCGAAGCATCGAGGTGCGCAGGCAAGGGCAGTTGCAGGAGGATGCCGTCGACAGCGGCATCCTCGTTGAGGCGGTCGATCAGATCGGTCAGTGCGGTCTGAGTGGTCTCAGCGGGCAAGTCGTAGGCCTGGGAGATAAAGCCGACTTCCTCGCAGTCCTTGCGCTTGTGAGAGACATAGACCTGAGAGGCAGGGTCGCTGCCGACCAGAATCACCGCGAGGCCCGGCGTACGCAGACCTTGCTGGCTACGTTCGGCGACACGTTTGGCGATCTGCTGGCGCAGGCTGGCGGCGATCGCCTTGCCGTCGATTAGTTTTGCAGTCATGACGCGTGATTAACCATCGAGAGGAAATAAAATGAGCGCGCATTCTCGCATGACATGGCGCGAGGGCAAAGGCGATTGCTTTGTATATTCCGCTAACTCCTTTATCTAGCTGAATTTTTTTCAAAAAAAGGTTGACGACCCCAGGGGCCGTCTATAAGATTCGTCGCACTTGCCGGGCAGAGCCCAGCACTGGTTAAGCTAGCACTGGTTGATTAGGTCAGGCAGAGTTGCAAATCAGCTCGGTGTGATTGAAAGCCTTTTAGTTTGTTATCGCAAGAATACAAATTATATAAGTGCCCGTAGCTCAGCTGGATAGAGCATCCGCCTTCTAAGCGGATGGTCGCAGGTTCGAGTCCTGCCGGGTGCGCCATTTAAGGCAGCTTTGGCACAGCAAGTAAGTTTTATCGTCACGCGCAATATGGTGGGCGTAGCTCAGTTGGTAGAGCACAGGATTGTGACTCCTGCGGTCGTGGGTTCGAACCCCATCGTCCACCCCATATTAAGAAGGGCGCCAGATTCATAGTCTGGCGCCTTTGCTTTAAAAGTCTGAAATGCGGATGTGGTGGAATTGGTAGACACACTGGATTTAGGTTCCAGCGCCGCAAGGTGTGAGAGTTCGAGTCTCTCCGTCCGCACCAGGATAACTGTAGTCGAGTGGTAACGCTTCGGTTGCAAAAGCTACAAAAAGAAAGCCGCCTAGTGCGGCTTTTTTTGTTTTGGCGTATTCGTTCCATCGCCTCGCGGGTCCGGCGGCCCTATTGCCGCCGGTCGAGTGGGGCGTGCTATGTAGATGGATTCGGTCATCGTCCGGCGCAGAGGTTTCCTTATATAGGGGCCGTGCCAGACACGTCGCGAGTGATGCGAGGTGTTTTCCTTTCTCCTCCGGCTGTAGTCCGATTCCTTCTTGTTAACCCGCCCTTTTTCAGTAGGGTGACTTCTTGAGTTTGACCCACTAGAATGCATGCCCTTGATTCTGGGGTCGGAAACGGCCGGCTAACGTCTGTGCAACGAGGAATATCCATGCAAGTTTCTGTTGAAAATACTTCCGCTCTTGAGCGCCGCATGACCATTGGCGTGCCTGCCGAACGCATCGAGACTGAAGTCAACAAGCGTCTGCAGCAGACCGCACGCAAAGCCAAGATCCCGGGCTTCCGCCCAGGCAAGGTGCCTATGAGCGTGATCCGTCAGCGTTATGAAGACGGCGCACGTCAGGAAGCACTGGGCGATCTGATTCAGGCTACTTTCTACGAAGCTGTGGTTGAGCAGAAGCTGAACCCGGCCGGTGCTCCTGCTGTAGAGCCGAAATCTTTCGAAAAAGGCAAAGACCTGGAATACGTGGCTACTTTCGAAGTATTCCCGGAATTCACCGTTGCCGGTTTCGACACCATCGCCGTAGAGCGCCTGTCTGCCGACGTGGCGGACAGCGATCTGGACAACATGCTGGAAGTACTGCGCAAGCAGAACGTTCGTTTTGAAGTGGCCGACCGTGCTGCCCAGAACGAAGACCAGCTGAACATCGATTTCGTGGGCAAGGTCGACGGCGAAGTGTTCGCTGGCGGTTCTGCTACGGCTACCCAGCTGGTGCTGGGTTCCGGTCGCATGATTCCTGGTTTCGAAGACGGTCTGGTTGGCGCCAAGGCTGGCGAAGAGCGCGTTCTGAACGTGACCTTCCCCGAGGACTATCAGAACCTTGAGCTGGCCGGCAAGGCTGCCGAGTTCACCGTGACCGTCAATACCGTTTCCGAGCCAAAGCTGCCTGAGCTGAACGAAGAGTTCTTCAAGCAGTTCGGTATCAAGGAAACCGGTATCGAAGGCTTCCGCACCGAGGTTCGCAAGAACATGGAGCGCGAGCTGCGTCAGGCGATCAAGTCCAAGGTCAAGAATCAGGTCATGGACGGTCTGCTGGCTGCCAACCCGATCGAAGTGCCTAAAGCGCTGCTGGAAAACGAAGTCAACCGTCTGCGCGTCCAGGCTGTTCAACAGTTCGGCGGCAACATCAAGCCAGACCAGTTGCCGGCTGAGCTGTTCGAAGAGCAGGCCAAGCGTCGCGTCGAGCTGGGTCTGATCGTTGCCGAGGTCGTCAAGCAGTTCGACCTCAAGCCTGATGATGCTCGCGTACGTGAAATGATTCAGGAAATGGCATCCGCCTATCAGGAGCCTGAGCAGGTTGTTGCCTGGTACTACAAGAACGAGCAGCAAATGAACGAGGTACGTTCTGTTGTGCTTGAAGAGCAAGTTGTAGATACTGTTTTGCAGAAAGCTAGCGTGACCGACAAATCGGTCTCCTACGAAGAAGCTGTCAAGCCGGTGGAAGCTCCAAAAGCCGACTGATTTCTCTTTTCGTGCGAAAACACCCACAAGCCAGCCTTCGCGCTGGCTTGTGCGTATTCAAGACTCGACTATTTGGGAGTGAATGCAGGACATGTCCCGCAATTCTTATATTCAGCAGAACTCTGACATCCAGGCCGCTGGCGGCCTGGTCCCGATGGTTATCGAGCAGTCCGCCCGTGGCGAACGCGCCTATGACATCTATTCGCGCCTTCTCAAGGAGCGAGTCATCTTTATGGTTGGTCCGGTAGAGGACTACATGGCCAACCTTATCGCGGCACAACTGCTCTTCCTTGAAGCGGAAAACCCGGACAAGGATATCCATCTCTACATCAACTCGCCGGGCGGTTCGGTGACAGCAGGCATGTCGATCTACGACACCATGCAGTTCATCAAGCCGGACGTTTCGACTATCTGTATCGGTCAGGCTTGCAGCATGGGTGCCTTCCTGCTGGCCGGTGGTGCAGAAGGCAAGCGTCATTGCCTGCCCAACTCGCGGATGATGATTCACCAGCCGCTGGGCGGTTTCCAGGGTCAGGCGTCGGATATCGACATCCATGCCAAGGAAATCCTGCACATTCGTCATCGTCTCAACTCGCTACTGGCGCATCACACCGGCCAGAGCCTCGAAACCATCGAGCGCGACACCGAGCGTGACAACTTCATGAGCGCAGAGCGTGCGGCTGAATACGGCCTGATCGACTCCGTGATCAACAAGCGTCAAATGCCTGCCTAAGCGGCTCAAAATGTAGGGGGTCGGCACAACCGACCGCCTGCGGACTTGAAAAAGCCCGCAATAGCCTTCATCTTGTGTTGCAAGCCTACCGGATTGGATCGATCGAATGACTGACACCCGCAACGGCGAGGACAACGGCAAATTGCTCTATTGCTCCTTCTGTGGCAAAAGCCAGCATGAAGTGCGCAAATTGATTGCCGGCCCCTCGGTCTTTATCTGCGACGAGTGCGTCGACCTGTGCAACGACATCATCCGCGAGGAGGTGCAGGAAGCACAGGCCGAAAGCAGCGCGCATAAATTGCCTTCGCCTAAAGAAATCAGCGGCATCCTTGACCAGTATGTAATCGGTCAGGAACGTGCCAAAAAGGTCCTCGCAGTAGCGGTGTACAACCACTACAAGCGTCTGAACCAGCGCGACAAAAAGAACGACGACGTTGAACTGGGCAAGAGCAACATCCTGCTGATCGGCCCTACGGGCTCCGGCAAGACGCTGCTGGCCGAAACACTGGCCCGTCTGCTCAATGTGCCGTTCACCATCGCTGACGCCACCACCCTGACCGAAGCCGGTTATGTGGGTGAGGACGTTGAAAACATTATCCAGAAGCTGTTGCAGAAATGTGATTACGATGTCGAGAAGGCCCAGATGGGCATTGTCTACATCGATGAAATCGACAAGATTTCGCGCAAATCCGACAACCCTTCGATCACTCGTGACGTTTCCGGCGAAGGCGTGCAGCAAGCCTTGCTGAAGCTGATCGAGGGCACCGTGGCTTCCGTTCCTCCGCAAGGTGGTCGCAAGCATCCGCAGCAGGAATTCCTGCAAGTGGACACACGCAACATCCTCTTTATCTGCGGTGGTGCCTTCTCGGGCCTGGAAAAGGTCATTCAGAACCGTTCCACCCGTGGCGGCATCGGCTTCAACGCCGAGGTTCGCAGCAAGGAGGAGGGCAAGAAGGTTGGCGAGTCCCTGCGTGAAGTCGAGCCTGACGATCTGGTCAAGTTCGGTCTGATCCCCGAGTTCGTGGGCCGTCTGCCAGTGCTTGCAACGCTGGACGAGCTGGATGAGGCTGCTTTGATACAGATCCTCACCGAGCCGAAGAATGCGCTGACCAAGCAGTATGCCAAGCTGTTCGAGATGGAAGGCGTGGACCTCGAGTTCCGCACCGACGCGTTGAAGTCGGTTGCCCGTCGCGCGCTGGAGCGCAAGACCGGTGCCCGTGGCTTGCGTTCCATCCTCGAAGGCGTGCTGCTCGACACCATGTACGAAATTCCGTCGCAAAGTGACGTGAGCAAGGTGGTGATCGATGAGAGCGTTATCGATGGTACGTCCAAGCCGCTGCTGATCTACGAAAACAGTGAGCCGCCTGTCAAGGTTGCCCCTGACGCGTAACACACGCAGGTGTATGGGCGTGTGAAGTAATACGGAAGGGGGCCTTTTTGGCCCCCTTTTGCATTTTTCAGCCGTTCATTCGTCTTGTATGAAGAAATTGATCTTGGCGGGTCGTGGCTCTAGAGCTTGTTTTTTTTGGACGCTACCCCCATCTTGGCTTCAAGCTAATTCCATCTGTCCCGGCCAATTGGCCGCCGTAGAGGCGAAATCATGAAGACCACTATTGAATTGCCTCTCTTGCCATTGCGTGATGTCGTGGTTTATCCGCACATGGTTATCCCGCTGTTCGTGGGGCGCGAGAAGTCTATCGAAGCCCTTGAAGCGGCAATGACGGGCGACAAGCAGATTCTGCTGCTCGCGCAAAGAAACCCGGCTGACGACGATCCTGATGAAAAGGCGTTGTACAACGTCGGCACTATTGCCACCGTATTGCAGCTGCTCAAGCTGCCTGATGGCACCGTCAAGGTGCTGGTCGAAGGTGAGCAGCGTGGTTCGGTAGAGCGTTTCATCGAAGTCGATGGCCATTACCGCGCCGACGTCGCGTTGATCGACGAAGTCGATGCGCCGGATCGCGAGTCCGAAGTATTTGTGCGCAGCCTGCTGGCTCAGTTCGAGCAGTATGTGCAGCTTGGCAAGAAAGTCCCCGCAGAAGTCCTCTCGTCGCTCAACAGCATCGATGAGCCCGGTCGCCTGGTTGACACCATGGCAGCGCACATGGCGCTCAAGATCGAGCAGAAGCAGGAAATTCTCGAGATTATCGACCTGTCGGCCCGTGTTGAGCACGTGCTGGCCTTGCTGGATGCCGAAATCGACCTGCTGCAGGTTGAAAAGCGCATTCGCGGTCGTGTGAAAAAACAAATGGAGCGCAGCCAGCGCGAGTACTACCTGAATGAGCAGATGAAGGCCATTCAGAAAGAACTGGGCGATGGCGACGAAGGCCATAACGAAATTGAAGAGCTGAAAAAGCGCATCGACGCTGCCGGGCTGCCCAAGGATGCTCTGACCAAAGCGACTGCCGAGCTGAACAAGCTCAAGCAGATGTCGCCGATGTCGGCCGAGGCGACTGTGGTGCGCTCCTACATCGACTGGCTGGTTCAGGTGCCGTGGAAGGCTCAGAGCAAGGTGCGTCTGGACCTTGCGCGCGCCGAAGCGATCCTCGATGCCGACCATTATGGTCTGGATGAGGTCAAGGAACGCATTCTCGAATACCTCGCCGTGCAAAAGCGCGTGAAGAAGATTCGTGGCCCTGTGCTGTGTCTGGTAGGGCCTCCAGGTGTGGGTAAAACTTCCCTTGCAGAATCTATCGCCAATGCAACCAATCGCAAGTTTGTGCGAATGGCGCTGGGCGGGGTGCGTGACGAGGCTGAAATTCGTGGTCATCGCCGGACTTACATCGGTTCGATGCCAGGAAGATTGATACAAAAGATGACAAAGGTGGGCGTCCGCAACCCGCTGTTCCTGCTTGATGAAATCGACAAGATGGGCAGTGACATGCGCGGCGATCCGGCGTCGGCATTGCTTGAGGTTCTGGACCCCGAGCAGAACCATAACTTCAATGATCACTACCTCGAAGTCGACTACGATCTTTCCGACGTAATGTTCCTGTGCACGTCGAACTCGATGAATATTCCGCCAGCCTTGCTGGACCGGATGGAAGTCATTCGCCTGCCGGGTTACACCGAAGACGAAAAGATCAACATCGCCGTCAAATACCTCTCGCCCAAGCAGATTCAGGCCAATGGCTTGAAGAAAGGCGAGATCCAGTTCGACGAGGAAGCAATCCGCGACATCATTCGCTACTACACCCGTGAAGCGGGCGTACGCGGTCTAGAGCGCCAGATTGCCAAGGTTTGCCGCAAGGCGGTCAAAGAACACGCCATGGAAAAACGCTTCTCCGTGCAGGTTACTGCCGAGATGCTCGAACACTTCCTGGGTGTGCGCAAATTCCGCTACGGACTGGCCGAGCAACAGGATCAGATCGGTCAGGTCACAGGCCTGGCGTGGACTCAGGTGGGCGGTGAATTGCTGACCATCGAGGCTGCGGTTGTATCGGGCAAGGGCCAGTTGATCAAGACCGGTTCGCTGGGTGATGTCATGGTCGAATCCATTACAGCCGCGCAGACCGTGGTGCGCAGTCGTGCCCGTAGTCTGGGCATTCCAGCCGATTTCCACGAGAAACACGACACGCATATCCACATGCCGGAAGGCGCGACGCCCAAGGATGGACCAAGCGCTGGCGTAGGCATGTGTACTGCTCTGGTATCAGCGCTTACACAGATCCCGGTACGTGCCGATGTGGCAATGACGGGCGAGATTACCTTGCGCGGGCAGGTGCTGGCGATTGGTGGTCTGAAGGAAAAACTTCTGGCTGCGCATCGCGGCGGAATCAAGACGGTGATCATTCCGGAAGAAAACGTGCGTGATTTGAAGGAGATTCCTGACAATATCAAGCAGGATCTGCAAATCAAGCCCGTTAAATGGATTGACGAAGTCCTGCAAATTGCGCTGCAATACGCGCCGGAGCCGTTGCCGGACGTGGCTACAGATCTGGTCGCAAAGGAAGAAAAACGCGAGTCTGACTCTAAGGACAGAATTAGCACGCATTAAGACTGGGTAGGCTTCCTTGACAGCTTTTTAGAGCCCTTGTTATAAAGCGGCTCTTTAAAGCAAGCACCAGCAAGCCTTCCAGCGCTCGTTTTGCTTAACACCTAAAACTTAGAAACATACTCAATATAGAGATAAGGGGACTTAGAGTGAACAAGTCGGAACTGATTGATGCTATCGCTGCATCTGCTGATATCCCGAAAGCTGCTGCTGGCCGTGCGCTGGACGCAGTGATCGAATCCGTCACTGGCGCTCTGAAGGCTGGCGACTCGGTTGTTTTGGTTGGCTTTGGTACGTTCTCCGTGACTGATCGTCCTGCTCGCATCGGTCGCAACCCTCAGACTGGTAAGACGCTGGAAATCGCTGCTGCTAAAAAACCAGGTTTCAAAGCTGGTAAAGCCCTCAAAGAAGCTGTCAACTAAGCCTCTCGATGCCTTTGCCCGCTGGGTCGGGTCTGTCCTGATCCAGTAGCGGAGCGGTGGTGCATTCGGTTGCAACACCGAGGGGTTCGAGCCCTACCGCTCCGTCAGTTACGAGAAGGCGCATCCTCGGATGCGCCTTTCTTCTATCCGCTTTCTACCCACGCTCCGCGGTTGGTTAGTCAGTTCAACCGTTTTGGGGGACGCAATGCTGCAGAACATCAGGGACAATTCACAAGGCTGGATTGCCAAGACAATTATCGGAATCATCATCGCTTTGATGGCCTTCACCGGCATCGAGGCGTTGTTTACCGCTACCAGCAATAAGCAGAACGCGGCTGAAGTGAACGGCGAGGACATCTCTCAGAATGAGTTGAGCCAGGCCGTCGACATGCAGCGGCGTCAGTTGGCTCAGCAGCTCGCGCAGCAGTTGGGCAAGGATTTCGATCCTGCGATGCTGGATGAAAAGCTGTTGCGTGAATCAGCCCTCAAAGGCCTGATCGACCGCAAGCTGCTGCTGCAAGGTGCAACGGATGCGAAATTCTCGTTTTCCGACGCGGCACTGGATCAGCAGCTTTTGCAGACGCCTGAGTTTCAGGTCGATGGCAAGTTCAGTGCTGACCGTTTCGATCAGGTCATTCGCCAGCTGGGTTACAGCCGTCTGCAGTTCCGCCAGATGCTTGGCCAGGAAATGCTCATCGGTCAGGTGCGTGCGGGGGTTGCCGGCAGTGCTTTCGTAACCGATGCACAGGTTGACGCTTTTGCCCGTCTGGAAAAGCAGACCCGTGATTTCGCGTCGCTGACCCTGCCCGCCGATACCACGGCGGTCAAAGTGACGGACGACGAAGTCAAGGCTCACTACGACCAGCATGCCAAGGAGTTCATGAGCCCTGAGCAGGTTGTGCTTGATTACATCGAATTGAAGAAGTCGTCTTTCTTCGACAAGGTGCAGGTCAAGGATGAGGACTTGCAGGCGGCTTATCAGAAGGAAATCGCCAATCTGTCCGAACAGCGTCGTGCTGCGCACATCCTGATCGAGGTGAACGACAAACTGAACGACGAGCAGGCCAAGGCGAAGATTGAAGAAATTCAACAGCGTCTGGCCAAGGGTGAAGATTTTGCGGCGCTGGCCAAGGAATATTCGCAGGACCCTGGTTCGTCCAGCAAGGGCGGTGATCTTGGTTACGCAGGCAAGGGTGTCTATGACCCTGCGTTCGAAGACACATTGTATGCCTTGAACAAGGACCAGGTATCGCAGCCTGTGCGTACCGACTTCGGCTGGCACCTGATCAAGTTGCTGGGCGTCGAGGCTCCATCGGTGCCGACCTTCGCCAGTCTGAAAGACAAACTGACCACGGATTTGAAATCGCAGCTGGTCGAGCAGAAATTTGTCGAAGTGACCAAGCAGCTGGAAGATTCTGCGTTTGAATCGTCCGATCTGTCTCAACCGGCACAGGACCTGGGCCTGAAGGTTCAGACCACTGCGCCATTCGGTCGTGAAGGCGGTGAGGGTATTACAGCCAACCGTGCGGTTATCCAGGCTGCGTTCAGCCCGGAAGTGCTGGAAGAAGGCTCCAACAGCAACACGCTGGAGCTGGATCCGGAGACCGTCGTGGTGGTGCGCTCCAAAGAGCATCTGCAACCTCAGCAGTTGCCGCTTGAGAGCGTTGCCAGCTCGATTCGCACTCAACTGGTCAAGGAGCACGCCACGGCCGCTGCCAAGGCCAAGGGCGAGGCTCTGCTGGCCGGGCTGCGTGATGGCAAGATCCCGCTGGCTGCGAAGCAGGATGGACGTGACTGGAAATCGATGGAAGCAGTCACTCGCAGTCAGGAAGGCGTTGATCCTCAAGTACTGCAGACGCTGTTCCGCATGCCCAAGCCTGATGGCAAGGGCAAGCCGGAATTTGCCAGCATTACTGCAGCCGATGGCAGCTTCGTGATTGTGCGCCTCAATGGCGTGAATCAGGCTGCTGCGCCGACTGACGCGGAAAAAGCGCAATACCGTCGCTTCCTCGCGTCGCGTGCGGGTCAGCAGGATTTCGCTGCGTACCGTGCACAGCTGGAAAGCAAGGCGAAGATCGAGAAGTTCTAAGCTCGAAACCCGCACAAAAAAGAAGGCCGCTCACTGAGCGGCCTTCTTTTTGAGTGCAGGAAAGTTGCCTGTCGGAAAAATGCCGCTCGCGAGGAGCGGCGCTTGCCGTCTTACTCTTCCATGCTGCCCATCGCGGTGGTGTTGAAACCGCCGTCGACGTACATGATCTCACCACTGATGCCCGACGCCAGGTCAGAGCACAGGAACGCACCGGCATTGCCGACTTCGTCGATGGTCACGTTGCGGCGCAAAGGAGTCTGTGCCTCGTTGGCAGCCAGCATTTTGCGGAAGTTCTTGATACCCGAAGCCGCCAGTGTGCGGATCGGGCCGGCCGATACAGCATTGACGCGAGTACCTTCCGGGCCGAGGCTGCCGGCCAGGTAACGAACGCCGGCTTCCAGGCTGGCCTTGGCCATGCCCATGACGTTGTAGTTGGGCATGGTGCGCTCTGCGCCCAGGTACGACAGGGTCAGCAGGCTGCCATTGCGGCCCTTCATCATTTCGCGACCAGCCTTGGCCAGGGCCACGAAGCTGTAGGCGCTGATGTCATGAGCGATGCGGAAACCTTCGCGAGTGGTAGCGTCGGTGAAGTCGCCGTCGAGCTGGTCACCCGGAGCAAAGCCGACCGAGTGAACGATCACGTCCAGGCCGTCCCACTTCTTGCTCAGCTCTTCAAAGACCTTGGTGATCTCTTCGTCGCTGGCCACATCGCAAGGGAAGCACAGCTCAGGACCTGAGCCCCAGCCTGCGGCGAACTCTTCGACACGGCCCTTGAGCTTGTCGTTCTGGTAGGTGAAAGCAAGCTCTGCACCTTCACGATGCATGGCGGCAGCAATGCCGGATGCGATGGACAGTTTACTGGCGACACCGACGATCAGGACGCGCTTACCGGCGAGAAAACCCATGTGTTGTTCCTCTTCAGGTTAATCGACAGCTACCGGCGCCAAAAAGGCGGCTTCCAGCAGCTGCTGTGTATAAGGATGTTGCGGTGCGGCGAAGATGTCCTGCGCTGCACCCTGTTCGACCACTTGGCCTTGCTTGACCACCATCAGCTGGTGGCTCAGCGCTTTGACGACAGCCAGGTCATGGCTGATGAACAAATACGTCAGATTGTACTTGGCTTGCAGCGAGCGAAGCAGCTCGACGACCTGACGCTGTACGGTCCGGTCGAGGGCTGACGTCGGCTCGTCCAGCAAGATAAGCGCCGGTTTCAATACCAGCGCACGTGCAATGGCGATCCTCTGCCGTTGGCCACCGGAGAACTCGTGAGGGTAGCGGTGCCGGGTATCCGGATCCAGACCAACCTCCCTGAGTGCTTCGATGATCGCCGTCTGTTGCTCGGCGGCCGTGCCCATGCCATGGATTCGCAAGCCTTCGCCAACTATTTCACCCACTGACATACGCGGGCTCAAACTACCAAACGGGTCCTGGAACACCACCTGCATCTGCCTGCGCAGCGGACGGATCTGCTGTTGCGACAGAGATTCTAGCGCGTTGCCCTTGAAACGTATGGTGCCCTGGCTGCCGATCAGCCGAAGAATCGCCAGCCCCAGCGTCGATTTGCCCGACCCGCTTTCACCCACGATGCCCAGTGTTTGCCCTTGCGGCAGGCTGAAGCGTATGCCGTCCACCGCCTTGACGTGGTCGACCGTGCGCTTGAGCAGGCCCTTTTTGATCGGGAACCAGACTTTCAGGTCCTCGACTTCAAGCAGCGGGGCGCCGGCCGGGTTGGTCGAAGGACCGCCGCTGGGCTCTGCGCTGAGCAACACTTTGGTGTAAGGGTGTTGCGGCGAACGGAACAATTCCTCGCACGATGCCTGTTCGACGATGCAACCGCGCTGCATGACACATACTCGGTTGGCTATTTGCCTCACCACGTTCAAATCGTGGCTGATAAGCAGCAATGCCATGCCCAGGCGAGCCTGCAATTGCTTGAGCAATTCAAGAATTTTCAGCTGTACCGTGACGTCCAGTGCAGTAGTCGGTTCGTCGGCAATCAGCAGCTCCGGCTCGTTGGCCAGTGCCATCGCTATCATTACACGCTGGCGTTGGCCGCCTGAAAGCTCGTGTGGCAAGGCTTTGAGCCGTTTGTGTGGCTCTGGGATACCTACCAGCTCAAGAAGCTCCAGCGTGCGTTTGGTGGCGTCCTTGCCGGTCAGGCCCTTGTGCAGGCCCAGTACCTCGTTGATTTGTTTTTCGACCGAGTGCAGCGGGTTCAGCGAGGTCATCGGTTCCTGGAAGATCATGGCGATACGGTTGCCACGGATCGAGCGCAGCTTTTTCTCTTCCACTTTCAGCAGGTCTTCACCGCCGTAGCGGACAGTGCCGCTCGGATGACTGGCAATGGGGTAGGGCAGCAGGCGCAGGATCGAATGCGCTGTAACTGATTTGCCCGAGCCGCTTTCGCCGACCAGTGCGAGGGTTTCACCCCGACGGATGTCAAAGCTGATGTTTTCGACCACCCGTTGCCGTGAGTCGCCCGTCACGAACTCGACCGCCAGATCGCGGATTTCGATCAGATTGTCATTGCTCATCTTATTTCCTTGGGTCGAAAGCATCGCGGGCGGATTCGCCGATGAACACCAGCAGGCTCAGCATAATGGCCAGCACAGCGAACGCGCTGATGCCCAGCCAGGGTGCCTGCAGGTTGGATTTGCCCTGCGCTACCAGTTCGCCCAGCGAAGGTGATCCGGCGGGCAGGCCGAAGCCCAGGAAGTCCAGTGCAGTCAAGGTGCCGATGGCCCCGGTGAGGATGAACGGCATGAAGGTCATGGTCGATACCATGGCGTTGGGCAGGATATGGCGGAACATGATCGCGCCGTTCTCCATGCCCAGCGCTCGCGCGGCTCTTACATATTCCAGATTCCGGCCACGCAGGAACTCGGCACGCACTACGTCCACCAGATTCATCCAGGAGAACAGCAGCATGATGCCCAGCAGCCACCAGAAGTTGGGTTGCACGAAGCTGGCGAGAATGATCAATAGATACAGCACGGGCAGGCCCGACCACACCTCCAGAAAACGCTGGCCCAGCAGGTCGACCCAGCCGCCATAGAAACCCTGCAGGGCACCTGCGATGACGCCGATGATCGAGCTGAGGATGGTCAGGGTCAGGGCGAACAGCACGGAAATCCTGAAGCCGTAGATCACTCGTGCCAACACATCACGGCCCTGATCGTCGGTGCCCAGCAGGTTTTCCCGGGACGGTGGCGCAGGGGCGGGGA
Organism: Pseudomonas syringae group sp. 243L2; assembly: GCF_032587875.1. Lineage (NCBI taxonomy): Bacteria > Pseudomonadati > Pseudomonadota > Gammaproteobacteria > Pseudomonadales > Pseudomonadaceae > Pseudomonas > Pseudomonas syringae group sp. 243L2. The sequence goes on along the minus strand of NZ_JAWHPL010000010.1, from coordinate 49,217 downwards.
CTTTCAGGTCGTAGTTGATGCTCTGGTAACTGAACGGGATGGGCGCCCACAGGGTCCAGCCATCCTTCGCCGCGAGCAATTCCTTGATGTACGGGCTCTTGTAATTGGCTTCCAGCGGGAATTCGCCGCCGAAGGTGGTCTCCGGGTAACGCTCCAGCACCGGGAAGTACCAGTGACCGTCGTAGCGCACGGCGAGCGGTTTATCGTTGGCGATCAGTTCGGCGCCCAGGCTCAGGCCGAACAGGATGAGGAACAGCCACAGTGACCACCAGCCGCGCCGGTTGGCTTTGAAGCGTTCGAAGCGACGGCGATTGAGAGGAGACAGCTTCATATCAATGCTTCCTGCTTTCGAAGTCGATGCGCGGGTCTACCAGGGTGTAGGTGATGTCGCCGATCAGCTTCACCACCAACCCCAGCAGGGTGAAGATGAACAGGGTGCCGAACACCACCGGGTAGTCGCGGTTGATAGCGGCTTCAAAACTCATCAGGCCCAGGCCGTCCAGCGAAAAGATCACTTCCACCAGCAGCGAGCCGGTGAAGAAGATACCGATGAACGCCGACGGGAAGCCGGCGATCACTAGCAGCATCGCGTTGCGAAACACATGGCCGTAGAGCACCTTGTGGTTGCTCAGGCCCTTGGCTTTGGCGGTGGTGACATATTGCTTGCTGATTTCGTCGAGAAAGCTGTTCTTGGTCAGCAGGGTCATGGTGGCGAAGTTGCCGATCACCAGCGCGGTGACCGGCAGCACCAGATGCCAGAAGTAGTCGAAGACCTTGCCCAGGGTGCTCAGTTCGTCATAGTTGTTCGAAGTCAGCCCGCGCAGCGGGAACCAGTTGAAGTAGCTGCCACCGGCAAACACCACGATCAGCAGAATCGCGAACAGAAACGCCGGGATGGCGTAGCCGACGATGATCGCCGAGCTGGTCCACACGTCGAACTGGCTGCCGTGGCGAGTGGCTTTGGCGATCCCAAGCGGGATCGACACCAGGTACATGATCAGCGTGCTCCATAACCCCAGAGAGATGGAGACCGGCATCTTCTCGACGATCAGGTCGATCACCTTGGCATCGCGAAAGAAGCTGTCGCCGAAATCCAGCGTGGCGTAGTTCTTGATCATGATCCACAGGCGTTCCGGTGCCGATTTATCGAATCCGTACATGCGTTCGATTTCTTTGATCAGTGCCGGGTCCAGGCCCTGCGCGCCACGGTAGTTGGAGCCCGCCACCGAGACCTCGGCACCGCCACCCGCAATTCGGCTGGTAGCGCCATCGAAGCCTTCGATCTTGGCGATCATCTGCTCGACCGGTCCACCGGGTGCGGCCTGAATGATGACGAAGTTGATGATCAGAATGCCGAGCAGGGTAGGGATGATCAGCAGTAGCCGTCGCAGAATATAAGCCAGCATGTTATTGCTCCGCGTTCGCAGGCTTGGCCTGATCAGTGGCTGACGGGGTCGCGGTGGCGGGTTTGACATTCGGCTTCGCCCACCAGGTCATCAGGCCGATATCGGAAAGCGCCTTGGCCTTGGGATGGTCGATGTGATTCCAGTAAGCCACCCGCCAGGTTTTGATGTGCCAGTTGGGTACAACGTAAAAACCCCACAGTAATACGCGGTCCAGCGCTTTGGTATAAGTGATCAGGCTTTCCCGGGAGTCGGCGTTGATCAGCCCGTTGACCAGCGTGTCTACCGCCGGGTCCTTGAGGCCCATGAAGTTGCGGCTGCCCGGGTTGTCGGCGCTGGATGAGTCGAAATACACGCGCTGCTCGTTACCGGGTGAGCTGGACTGCGGATAGCCAGTGACGATCATGTCGTAGTCCCGCGAGCGCAGGCGGTTGATGTATTGCGACACGTCGGCGCGGCGAATCACCAGCTCGATGCCCAGGTCACTCAGGTTACGTTTGTAAGGCAACAGAATGCGCTCGAACTCGGTCTGGGCGATCAGAAACTCCAGCTTCACCGGGTTGCCCTGTGCATCGACCATCTTGTCGTCGACGATCTTCCAGCCCGCTTCCTGCAACAGCTGGAAGGCCCGGCGTTGCTGTGGACGAATCATGCCACTGCCATCGGTTACCGGCAGCGTGAAGGGTTCGGTGAACACTCTATCCGGGATCTTGCCGCGCAACGGTTCAAGGATTTTCAGTTCTTCGGCAGACGGCAGACCGCTGGCGGCCATTTCCGAGTTGTCGAAATAGCTTTTGGTGCGGCTGTACGAGCCGTTGAACAGCTGTTTGTTGGTCCACTCGAAGTCCAGCAGCAGAGTCAGCGCCTCACGGACCCTGACGTCTTGAAACACCGGCTTGCGCAGGTTGAAGACAAAACCCTGCATGCCCGTCGGATTGCCATTGGGCAGCTCTTCCTTGATCAGCCTGCCATCCCGGACTGCTGGCGTGTCATATGCAGTTGCCCAGTTCTTGGCGCTGGTTTCCACCCAATAATCGAACTGCCCGGCTTTGCCCGCTTCCAGCGCGACGGTGTTGTCGCGATAGTAGTCGGTGGTCAGCACATCGAAGTTGTAGAAGCCCTTATTGATCGGCAGGTCCTTGGCCCAGTAATCCTTGACCCGTTCATAGCGCACCGAGCGCCCGGCTTTTACATCGGCGACCTTGTACGGCCCGCTGCCCAGCGGGAAGTCCAGGTTGCCCTTGCTGAAGTCGCGATCTGCCCAGAAATGTTTGGGCAGCACGGGTAACTGGCCAAGAATCAGCGGCATCTCCCGATTGCCCTTGTGCTTGAATTTGAACAGCACACGCAGCGGGTCTTCGACGACCACCTGATCGACGTCGGCGTAGTAACCCTTGTACATGGGCGACCCGTGCTCCATCAGTGTCTTGAAGCTGAACTCCACGTCTTCTGCACGCATCGGGTGGCCGTCATGAAAGCGCGCTTCCGGGCGCAGGTAGAAGCGTACCCAGCTGTTGTCCGGGGCTTTCTCGATTTTACCGGCAACCAGCCCGTACTCACTGAACGGTTCATCCAGGCTTGCACGGGCCAGGGTGTCGTAGATCAGGCCGATGTCATCTGCCGGCACGCCCTTGTTGATGAACGGGTTGAGGCTGTCGAAACCGCCGAAGCCTGCCTGGCGGAACGTGCCACCCTTGGGCGCATCCGGGTTCACGTAGTCGAAGTGCTTGAAGTCGGCCGGGTACTTGGGCGGCTCGTCGTACAGCGTCACGCCATGCTGAGGCGCAGCCTGTACCGTGCAGGCGAGGCTGGCCAACAGCAGGCCGGCCGCTTGCGCGCGCAGGGAATGCAATGGGTTCATCGGGGCTTCTCCAGAGTCTTGAGCCACCACGCACGCAGCCCCAGGGTGTAGGGCGGGGTGGTGACCATGGCGAATCGGTTGCGATAGGCAAGCCGATGATTGTTCAGATACCAGTTGGGAATGCTGTAGTGCTGAGCCAGCAGCACGCGGTCCAGCGCTCGCGCAGCCGCGACCTGTTCATCGCGGGTTTGCGCGCCGAGCAGTTTGTTCAGCAGGGCGTCGACCACCGGGTTGGCAATGCCGGCGTAGTTCTTGCTGCCGTTGATCGCGGCCTGGCTTGAATGAAAATATTGCCACTGCTCAAGACCAGGGCTCAGCGTCTGTTGCAGGGTCATGAGAATCATGTCGAAGTCGAAACGGTCCAGGCGTTGTTTGTACTGGGCGCGATCGACGGTGCGCAGCCCTGCATCGATACCCAGGCGTCGCAGGTCTTCAATGTAGGGCTGCAGGATGCGTTCGAGGTTGGGGTTGACCAGCAGGATCTCGAAGCGCAGCGGTTGCTTGTCGGCGTTGAGCAAGCCCTTGTCCGACAGCGTCCAGCCAGCATCGGCAAGCAGTTTCAAGGCCTTGCGCAGAGTGTCGCGCGGGATGCCGCCGCCATCGGTTTTCGATGGGGCAAATGGCTGGGTAAACAGACTGGCGGGCAACTGATCGCGATAAGGCGCCAGCAATAACCATTCAGCCCCGCTCGGCAGGCCCGTCGCTGAAAACTCGCTGTTGGGGTAATAGCTGGTCGAACGCTCATAAGCGTCGCTGAACAGTGTGCGGTTGGTCCATTCGAAATTGAACAGTAGCCCCAGTGCTTCGCGTACGCGGATATCGGCGAAGGCCGCGCGCCTCGTGTTCATGAACAGGCCTTGGGTCTGGGTCGGTATGCGGTGCGGGATCTGCGCCTTGATTACCTGACCGTTTGCGACTGCCGGGAAGTTATAGCCATTGGCCCAGTTCTTGGCCTGATGCTCGATGTAGATATCGAATTCGCCGGCCTTGAAAGCTTCGAACGCCACATCGCTGTCACGGTAGAACTCGACTTCTACCCGGTCGAAATTGTATTTGCCGCGGTTGACCGGCAGGTCCTTGCCCCAGTAATCCTTGACCCGCTCGAACACCAGTTGCCGACCCGGCTGCACGCGGGTGATGCGGTAAGGGCCACTGCCCAGCGGCGGCTCGAAGGTGGTCGCCTTGAAATCCCTGCCCTTCCAGTAATGTTGCGGCAACACCGGCAGTTCGCCCAAGCGCAGGATCAGCAGCGGATTGCCCGAGCGCTTGAAGACAAACCGGATGCGATGACGGTTGAGGATGTCGACGCGCTGCACTTCCTGCAAGGCGGTGCGGTATTGAGGATGACCGTCCTTGAGCAGCGTTCGGTAGGAAAACGCCACGTCGTAGGCGGTGATGGGCTTGCCATCGTGAAAGCGCGCCTGTGGGCGCAGGTTGAACACCACCCAGCTGCGGTCCTCGCTGTATTCCACGGACTGGGCGATCAGCCCGTAGCTGGAGGTCGGTTCATCGCCGGACGGGTCGTACTGCCCTGTGCCCACCATCAACGGCTCGTTCAGTTCATTGACGCCGTATTGCAGGAAGTTTCCGGTCGAGACCGGGCTGCTGCCCTTGAATGTGTAAGGATTGAGCGTGTCGAACGTACCAAACGCCATCATTCTCAAGGTGCCCCCTTTCGGCGCCTCGGGATTGACCCAGTCGAAATGAGTAAAGCTGGCCGGGTACTTGAGAACACCAAACTGCGCATAGCCATGACTTTCTGTGATGGCTGCGTTGGCGCAGAAGCTCAAGGCCAGGCTGATGGTTAGCAGGAAGGGACGTATCACGATCCAGGCGACTTGGGCTTTCGGGTCGCTAACAGTAACAGCTTGTTCCAGCTGGAAAAAGACTGCAGGTGACTGCGCCGCCGGGGCTGCATCGGCCACCCGCCCCAAGGTTATCGAAGGGCAAGTGGCCGCGGCCATCAGTGCGGCAGGTAAACGGTCAGGGTCTGACCGGGTTTGAGGGCCTGCCCGCTACGTGGATTCCAGCGCTTGAGATGTTGCATCTCGACGTTAAAGCGCTTGGCGACGAGGTACATCGAGTCGCCTTTCTGGATCTTGTACTGCATGGATTTCTTTTCGCCGTCTTTGGCGCTGGCGACCGTTTTACTGCTGGATTTGCTGGTGTCCTGCATGACCAGCGTCTGGCCGACCTTGAGCTTCTTGCCGGTCAGCTTGTTCCAGCGTTGCAGGTCTTCGACATCCACCTTGTTGGCTTGCGCGATGGTGGTCAGGTTGTCACCGCTGCGCACCTTGTAACTTCGGGTACGTGACGGCTTGTCGTTGCTGGCCAACGCTTCGAACACGGGCTGTGAATTCTGCATGCCCGGCTTGACCGGTATGCTCAGTGATTGACCGACCTTCAGGCGGTTGCCGGACAGCTTGTTATTGCCCTTGAGCGAGCTGACCGTGACCTGATAGCGACTCGCCAGGCTTTCCAGAGTATCGCCCTTGCGTACGCGGTAAGGCTGCCAGGCGACCAGCTCTTCCTGTTTCATGGTCAGCAGGCTGGCCGTCAGCAGTTGCGCCTTGGACGTTGGCACCAGCAGATGCTGAGGCCCATCGACCGTCAGGCGCTTCTTGTAGGCAGGGTTGAGCTGGATAAGCTCATCTTCGTCAATATCGGCAGCGCTGGCCACTTTGGACAGATCGACGCGCTTGTTGAGTTCGACGACTTCGAAATAGGGCTGGTTGGCGATCGGATTGAGGTTGACGCCATAGGCTTCCGGCGACAGTACTACCTGGGACAAGGCCAGCAGCTTGGGCACATAGTCCCGTGTTTCCTGCGGAAGTGGCAGGTTCCAGTAGTCGGTCGGCAGGTTGAGCTTGTCATTGCGCTCGATGGCACGGCTCACTGTGCCTTCGCCCGCGTTGTAGGCCGCCAGGGCCAGCAACCAGTCGCCGTTGAACATGTCATGGAGGCGTGTCAGGTAATCCAGTGCGGCAACAGTCGAGGCCTGGATATCACGACGTCCGTCGTAAAAGCTGGTCTGACGCAGATTGAAATAACGCCCGGTCGAGGGGATGAACTGCCATAGACCTACAGCCTGGCTGCGTGAAACGGCCATCGGGTTGTAGGCGCTTTCGATGACCGGCAGCAGCGCCAGTTCCAGCGGCATGTTGCGTTCTTCAAGGCGCTCGACGATGTAGTGCATGTACAGGCTGCCGCGCTCGCCAGCGTTTTCCAGAAAGGAAGGGTTGTTGGCGAACCACAGGCGCTGTTGATCGATGCGGGGGTTCTGATCATTGCCTTGTTGCAGTTGAAAGCCCTGACGCATGCGCTCCCACACATCTTGTGGCGGGGCGAGGGGAGTGACGGGCTTGTGAGACAGGAAAATCGGTTTTTGCTTGATGCCGGCGGCCAGATTAGGCGTGCGATGACTGCTGACCGGGTCGACGCTGGCAGTGCTCTGGCAACCGGCCAGAAGCGCACTCGCGGTGACAGCCATGGCCTGAGCCAACCGAGTCAATGCGTCCGAATGTGAAGGCTTGCTGATAGATGACGACATTGTTCGGGGGGTACATCCAGACGAAAATGTCGGGCGATTCTAGGAAGCAGCCTGCCGTCGGTCAACCTTTCAGAATTTTATTGCGGTTTTATGGTCGGGTCAGAACTTATCTTTCCATGCCCTCAAGCTGGCAAAGACCGCACTCTGCGAGGTGTTTTGCCCGCCGCTCCGTTCGTCCGCTTTTTCTTTAACAGATGTTTCCCGGGTTCGCAGGAACGGGTTGGTGCGTTTTTCCAGAGCCAGGTTTGAAGGAAGGCTGATGCGATTTTCACTACGCCAGCGGGTGACTTCGGCGAGGCGTTGGGCAATATCCTGATTATCGGGCTCGACGGCCTGGGCGAAGCGCAGATTACTCAGCGTGTATTCGTGGGCGCAATAAATCAGCGTGCTGTCCGGCAGTTTGGCCAGACGCTCGAGGGAGTCATGCATCTGCTCTGGCGTACCCTCGAACAGACGTCCACAGCCTGCTGCGAACAGCGTGTCGCCGCTGAACAGCAAGGGCGTTGTAGCGTCTTCATGGTAGAAGGCGATATGACCGAGCGTGTGGCCGGGAACTGCATGCACCACAAACTCGAGACCGAGCACTGTCAGTCGGTCATGGTCGACCAGTGCGATATCGCGTGCCGGAATAGTCTCTGCCGCAGGGCCGAGTACGCGTGCCCGGGTCGCCTGCTTGAGTTCCGCCACGCCGCCGACATGATCATTGTGGTGGTGGGTGATGAGGATATCGGCCAGCTGGTAGTCAGGATGCTCCGCCAGCCAGCCCAGCACCGGTTTCGCGTCGCCAGGATCGACCACAGCGCATTGCTGGCTCGAAAGGTCTTGTAACAACCATATGTAGTTGTCATTGAAAGCAGGAAGGGCGTGGATCTGTATCATGGCGCAGTTCGCATAGCGGCGGACAATGGTGCATCTTAGGGTCTGTTGCCGCTGTAAGCGAGCACCTCTGGAGGAGAACTCATGACCGATGAAGCGTTCGCTCAGGCTGATCCTGAGTGGCTTGCATTGATCCGCGCTGCCCGTGAATGGCTTTCCGGGCCGCTGGGGCAGCTTCTGCTCGAAGAGGAACGGCGCATTCTCGACGAAGAGCTGGGGCGGTATTTCGGCGGCTATCTGGTGCATTACGGCCCGTCGGCGCAAGCGCCGCCGATTGCCCCGCAGGTGCAACGCAATGTGCGGCTCGGAGCACCATTGCCGGGCGTCGAGATTGTCTGCGAAGAGCAGGCCTGGCCATTGAGCGAACACGCGGCGGATGTCGTGGTACTGCAACACGGCCTGGATTTCTGCCTGTCGCCCCACGGGCTACTTCGTGAAGCAGCCAGCAGTGTTCGGCCGGGCGGGCACTTGCTGATTATCGGCATCAACCCCTGGAGCGCCTGGGGCATGCGTCACGTGTTCGCTCGGGATGCGCTGCGCAAGGCGCGCTGCATCTCATCCTCGCGGGTCGCCGACTGGCTGAACCTGCTGGGCTTCGCGCTGGAGAAACGGCGCTTCGGATGCTATCGTCCGCCCCTTGCTTCAGCGGCATGGCAGTCACGTCTTGCTGGGCTCGAAAGCCTCGGCGAAGGACGTCAGAGCCCCGGTGGCGGCTTCTACCTTCTGGTGGCGCGTAAACTGGTGGTAGGCCTGAGGCCTGTACGTCAGGTACGCCGCGACCCTATCGGCAAGCTGATTCCCATGCCGATGGCCAAGGTCAGTCGCAACACTCAGGATCATTCCTGAGCAATGCCCTGCTGCACATGAAGCCCATCATTCTGGAAAGGTCGTAATGAGCGATAGCGTTGAACTCTTCACCGACGGTGCCTGCAAGGGCAATCCTGGCCCGGGCGGGTGGGGTGCCCTGCTGGTGTGCAAGGGTGTCGAAAAAGAGCTGTGGGGTGGCGAGGCCAACACCACCAACAACCGCATGGAGCTGACGGGTGCCATTCGCGGGCTCGAAGAGCTCAAGCGTCCCTGCGAAGTGACGCTGGTGACCGATTCTCAGTACGTGATGAAAGGCATTACCGAGTGGATGGTCAACTGGAAGAAACGCGGCTGGAAAACCGCGGCCAAGGAGCCGGTCAAAAATGCCGATCTGTGGCAGCTGCTCGATGAACAGGTCAGCCGGCATAATGTGAAATGGCAGTGGGTACGAGGCCATATCGGCCATCCCGGCAACGAGCGTGCCGACCAGCTCGCCAACCGTGGTGTTGACGAAGTGCGTGGCATAAAAAGCTGATAGTCGTCAGTCGACGTTCAGTCAAATACTCTGTACGAAATCGAGGATGACATTGCCTGCCGCGTGCGGCGCCACAAGGACGCGGTCCGGTATTTCATGACCCCGTATTTCATGATGAGCCACGTCATTACGCGCCAGTATTGCGCGCAGATCGTTGAGGCTCGTGGTGCGCAGCCGGATGGAAATCGCATGGGGGCGCTCCCTGGTAATTGCAGGTAGTTCGACGCCCGGAAATTCCAGGGCAGCTGTAGCGGCGTCAATCGCTCGCAATAAGCCGCATCGGGTATCAGCTTCCAGCACAGTACCGTTGTATTTCACTGCATCGCCATAGATAGCTCGCCAGCGGGGTTCAAGCCGTTTGGGGTCTGCCAGATAAGTGATTGCCAGAATCCCGTCTGCGCCATTGGGGTGGTTCTGCCAGCCGCGCACCCAGATCAGTTCAGGACGATGCTGATGGCAGATAAAGTTGGAGGCGTCCGGGAGTTCCGGGTCGATGAAGAGCGCCAACGAAACAACGGCTTCATCGTCGCGACCATCGGGGAGCGTCATTTTTCGACGAAAATCAATACGGCCCTGGCTTTCAAGCCCTGCAGCCGCCATACGCGCGTGGTCATTGTCGGCATCTTTACTGTGCAGCGCCACCAGCGAAACGCCTTCTTCGCCGCGGTCGAGGAATTGACCCAGCTGACGTCCGAAGCAGAAACCGTTTACCGAGTGGGTGCCGAATTTCGAAGCATCTTCAACGCCGATCAATTCGATAAAGTTACTGGGAAACATCATCAACGAGGTGACGGTTCCCCAAGGGTGGTAGCTGACCGGCGACGGCGCGAAGCCCATTCTGCGATACAGCTCCAGAGCCTCGGCATGATTACGCACGGTGACAAGAGGATGATCGATACCCTGCGCAAATTGAGCGACGGCTGTCATGGTAATAGCTCCTGATTAGCCTTTGGATTTTGTCGTAAAGGTCGCCAGAAAAGCAGGGGCATTACCCACCACCTTTGCCGGTGTGCCAGCGACGACCGTTCCAGCGCCCACAGCTTTGAGTACGACCGAGTTGGCCGCCACGATGGCATTGGCCCCTACTTCGATGTTCCCCAGAACGGTTGCTCCGGCGCAAATCAGTGCGCCTCTGCGGATTTTCGGGTGTCGGTCGCCTGCTTCGTTGAGGGTGCTGCCCAGCGTGACACCGTGCCAGAGGCTCACTTGATCTTCGACTACAGCGGTTTCCCCGATAACAAGGCCGATGCCATGGTCGACAAACAGGGATTTTCCGAGCCGCGCCGCCGGGTGAATGTCGATGCTCCAGGTGTTGGCCGCCCAGTTCTGTACTAGCACCGCGCTTTGCTCATCGCCCTCAGCCCACAGTGCATGGGCGATGCGGTATGCCTGAACGGCCTGTATGCCACGGAAGGTTAGAAAGGCCGTGAGGTGATCCGGGCAGGCAGGATTGACTGTTTCCAGATGGTTGATATCGGCAGCTGCTGCCTGAGCGATGGACGGCCTGGCCTTTATGATCGCCTTGAACCAGTCTTCCAGCGCCACGTTACTCGCTTGGGCCTGCATCTGTCGGGCAAGGTTCGCAGCGAGCGCATCCTCGAAAGTCGAATAGACCAGCAGGTGGCTTGTCGCATAATCGCCGAGTACCGGGTTGCGCTCGGTCAGTTGCCGGGCTTGATCGCGAAGGCGCTGCCAGAGAAGGCTCATATCGATCTCCTGTTGCCGATGGGTCGAGTATGGACACGCGGCAGACGCGTCAGCAATCATCGCAAACTCGGAACTCTGTTGCCTTTATCGCAACTCATGGTGCAACTCGGGAGGCGTGCGAGTTCCGGGTAAAATCGCCGCATCCGTTGTATCCCTGCAGCGCCTGCTGACGTTTATCCCTTTCAATTGCGGATGGATCCGACAGGCTCGCAGCTTCCATGGCGTGTTAGAATCGCGGCCTGTAGATGAGGCGACAGTCAATGGCATTACAAAACCTGGATAACAGATCAATCGTTCTCGATACCGAAACCACCGGTATGCCGGTGACAGATGGTCACCGGATCATCGAGATCGGTTGTGTCGAGTTGATTGGCCGGCGCCTGACCGGTCGGCATTTTCACGTTTACCTGCAACCTGATCGCGAAAGTGACGAAGGCGCGATTGGTGTTCACGGTATCACCAACGAATTTCTGGTCGGCAAGCCCCGGTTTGCCGAAGTCGCCGATGAATTTTTCGAATTCATCAAAGGCGCGCAACTGATCATTCACAACGCAGCGTTCGATGTTGGCTTCATCAACAACGAATTTGCCTTGATGGGTTCGCAGGACAGGGCTGATATCACCCAGCACTGTTCGATCCTCGACACCCTGATGATGGCCCGCGAGCGCCATCCGGGGCAGCGCAACAGTCTGGATGCCCTGTGCAAGCGCTACGGCGTCGACAACTCGGGCCGCGAGCTGCACGGCGCACTGCTCGACTCTGAAATTCTGGCCGACGTCTACCTGGCGATGACCGGCGGGCAGACCAGCCTGTCGCTGGCTGGTAATGCCTCTGACGGCAACGGCTCCGGTGAAGGCTCTGGCAACCGAGGCAGCGAAATCCGCCGTTTGCCTGCCGATCGCAAACCTTGCCGCATCATTCGTGCTTCGGAAAGTGAACTGGCCGAGCATGAAGTCCGTATGAGCACCATTGCCAAGGCATCCGGTGCACCTGCTTTGTGGGTACAAATGCTGGAAGCCGCAGCGCAGACGTCCTCCTGACAGCAACCAGCGAGTGGTGACATGAACCTGGCAAACCCTGCCTTGAGCATTCGGATCGCAGACGAATGCTTCGAGGACTACATTCTCAATAGCGAATTCACGTTTACAGTGCTTGGCTATGCCCAACCGCGTATCGGCGAAAGCGTTGATTCATGGCAGGTTGAGTTGGTCGAGCCGTACAGCAAGAATTATGGTATCGATTCTCAAGAGTTTGCCGATCATCGCGATGCCGCCACGAGTTCGGTGATGGTGGCCTGGCTGGATGACCGCCCGGTTGGCCATATCGTGATGAGCACTCACTGGAGCGGGTTCGCCTACATCGATGAATTGGCGGTAGACGAGTCGGCGCGTCGTCATGGGGTCGCGCGCTCATTGCTCGATGTCGCTCAATTCTGGAGCCGCAAGCGCAATCTGCCCGGCATCGTTCTGGAAACCCAGAACAATAACCTGGGTGCCTGCAGGTTGTATGAGCGTTGTGGATACGTGGTAGGCGGGGTGGATCATATGCGCTATAGAGGCATAGATCCCAACACACGTGAAACGGCGATTTTCTGGTATCTGATCTTTTCTGACTAGCAACTTCCCGCTGGCAGCGGCAGCTCGAGCGGGAGTTCTGCCTGTATTACGACGGTGTACGGGTGATTTTTACGCCCGATTGCACCAGTTGAAAGTCTTCACCACCCAGATGCTTGACCCGGTCACCAATTGCCAGTCTGTAAGTGATTACCGGCTGCCCGCCCTGCACCTCACCCGGCTGCGATTCCTGGAATTCATGGACCGGGTAGACGCGACCTTCGGCGTCTCTGGCATGAAATTGTCCGACGAGAACTGAAGCCATTTGCTCTGTAACCTCTGAAACTGAATATAACTGCTGGTTTACGAATCCATCGAGGCTAGTAGACCACTGATCTATAGGTGAGTTTGCCGGCAGGAAAAAAATAATCCGGGCGGTTGTGGCGCGTCGGGGAATTGACCAGGGCAATGGTCGTCTAAAGGCGGCTGTTGTTGTATACCTGATCTTCCCTATTAATCAGATGACGGATATTTTCATGAGCCAGGTTCATACCATTGCCGTATTGGTCGGCAGTCTGCGAAAAGACTCCATCAACCGAAAAATTGCGCTTGCCCTCGCGGAGCTGGCACCTGCCAGCCTTAAACTGAATATCGTCGAAATTGGCGATTTGCCTCTGTATAACGAAGACATTGATGGCGCTTCTCCGCCGCCAGCCTACAGTGCATTTCGCGACCAGTTGGGCGCTGCCGACGGCGTGCTTTTTGTAACACCGGAATACAACCGTTCGGTGCCGGGTGCCCTGAAAAATGCCATTGATGTGGGCTCGCGTCCTTACGGCAAAAGCGCTTTCAGCGGCAAACCCGGCGCGGTCATAAGCGCTTCTCCGGGTGCTGTCGGTGGCTTTGGTGCCAACCATCACCTGCGCCAGTCTCTAGTATTTCTGGACGTGCTGTGCCTTCAGCAGCCTGAGGCATACCTGGGTGGCGCTGGAAGCTTTTTCGATGAAGCGGGCGCACTGTCCGACAAGACACGGCCATTTCTGGAGAAGTTCATCAACGCCTTCGCTGCATGGGTTGAAAAGAACGTCCAGCCTTCCGTTAATTGATGTGAGCGACGTGCGCCTGCGGACCCATTGCTTTATGTAACGCAGGCGCGTCGTGCTACCTCAATAAGCTGTTTCCTTTTCCTCTGCCACGTGCCCCGGCGCAGTGAGCGATGAGGGCTATTCAAAGGAAACAGCACATGCCAACAGTACTTCCCTATTTTTTCAGCGACTCTCTGCGCAGCCGATTCACACAGGACATTCATGACGCAGTCGGCAGCTCGCGCATCAGCAGTGAAGACGGCAAGTGGCTGCAATTATTGGTCGGAGTAAGTGTCGAGCCCAACAGCGATGCACCCCGTCCAAGAGCTGATCGGCTGATCATAGGCGACAATTCGCCCGATAACGCCGAACTTGCGGGTGCCTTGTTAATCAGCGACCCCACGCCAGGTGTCGCGCCAGTGTTTTTGAGTACCCTGACCTTCGGGGTCGAGCGATTCGAGAGCCGCACTTCGCTGCTAATTGCCTTGCAGCAGCGGTTTGGCGACGTCAGCGATATATCGACTATCGAGGCAGAGCGTGTCGAGGGCTCGCTCTTCGAAGCGCGTACGCTGGCGATCATGCGCCAGCAGGCCGGGCATCTGGAACGCCTGTTGGTCCAGTTGCAGGAGCTGCCGGACCTGCGAGCTGCGGCAGGCAAGGCCTTGCAGACGGCGTTAGTGCAGAGAGGCGTCGCAGACAGCGTCGACGTTTTCAGTCAGGTGGTGCAGATTCTGGGCACTGACCCCGGAGCCAATCCGGTGGTGTCATCGGTAGTGGGCACTCAGTATCTGGCTGATGCTGCTGTGCAGGCATTTTCCCTGAACGTTCTTCCGACGGGTCTGATACGGCAATTTCTGGATGCGCGGGGCCTTGTCTTGCCGCAAGCGCAGAGCGAGCTTTTCGAGCTGGCGCTGGCTGACGTGGTTTCGGGAGTCCGCGATGCATACGAGCAATTGCTGTCTGACTACTGGATGTCAAAACGACAGGACGGCCGTACAGTAAGAGACTTTATTGGTCATGCGCTCGCTGAGTGTTTTCTTCAGCATCTTTTATCGAGCCGGGCATATGGCACGATGACTGAGGCAGAGTATCGCTGTTTGCTCAGCCTGTTACCCTCGCAACCTGGGAATGCACAGTCGATACGCGTTCAACGGTTGTCAGTCACCGTTGCGGGACAGGAGCCTGTCAAGCTGGTGGGCGTGTTCCTGATTGATTTTCCCGCAGAACAGCCGTCGAGTGCGTTTCTCTACTTCTCGCTGTCGGGCTTCTTGCGCTTTGATGATCCGGCTCGTGCAATAGCGCACGTACTGAGCGACCCCTCACGTGCCGAGCTGCTGTTTTATTCATCCTTGAACGATCACCTTGCCATTAAAGAGAAGGGTAAGGTCGAGTCGTATCAGGATGCGTTCGCCAACGTGTTTTTCAGTGAATTCGCTGACTCTGTGATCGCTCTGCAAAAGCGCAATCTGCGTTATGTCCTGGGCCTGCCACCGATCCAATACGAAAAAAATCCGGTTCGGGTTGATGATGCACTGGATATTCGCGGACTCCTGGATGGCCGGCTATCAAACCTCCACGACTCAGGGCGCTGGCGTCCGGAAGTGCTGCCCTTTGGCCAAACCTGGGGAGCCTCGATCCAGGCTAGCGTGGGGGAGCATCCGAAGCTTGTTTCCGAGCCTTCTTACAACTGGATTGGCAAACTGAAGAAGCTTGATGTGTTGCTTGAGCGCGTTGATGTTCTGCATGCCGGTGTAGAGGGCTGCATGCGTCACGCGCTGAACCGTTACCTGGCTGTAATTGGAGGACCACCTCTGGATGCCCGGACCCTTTGGATCTTGCCGGCTGCCATGGATGCGGTGCCTGTGCGGCTACTTTCGTTGGCGCTTGACCGCGTTTGCGGCTACACGCAGGACCCCCTGTCAGACAGCGTGGTGGTGGCAGGGCTGATAACTCCGGTTCTGAATCGGCCATTGCAACGCCTGCCGTTGGCATTGCTCGAACACATACTGGTCTGTGTACAGGAGGAGTTTCCTCGCCGCTTCGAAGAGCAAATCAGCCAATTCTATTCACGTACGGTTCGTCAGCTGGATAGCAGCGAGCGCCCCGGTGTGATATCCGGCCTGGTCCGCGAGTATGCACTGCGCCTGGAATTGCTTGTTGAAAAGCGTACAGGTTTGCTTCCCGAGTCGGTCATCGAGAGCGTTCAGCAATTACTGGACCGGCCACTGCCTGGTCTCAGGGAGGCGCTGGGTGAGTCACAGGTCGATGCGTTCACCGTTTCTGTTCAGTTCGATCCTGAATCACCTGCAATCCAGGTGCCCAACGCGTTCGTGATCAATAACAGGCTTGCTCACAGCTCGCCCGCTCTGTGGGTACTGAGCAAGGGACTTGTAAGTTTCGAAACCCTGCAGGCACTGAAAGACTATGTTGCTGCGCGGTTGACAGGTTTCGAACTGGTTTCGCACTTGTCGGGGGTTCTTGCCGAGCCGGACAGGCAGAGGCTGCTTGATCATCGTACCCGGACTGGCACGCTGGATCTCAAGGTAAAACTGCAACGCATTGAAGAGCATTTCATCGAAACGTTACAACGTGGCGAGGTGGAACGTCAGCGAAGCACCGTGGCGTATCTTTATCAGCAGGCCGTGACTTGGCGGGTACCGTCAGAACTTTTCGTCAACCTGCTGAGTGCAGGAGAGCGCGATGACCGAAATCGCCAGGCTCTTGGCTATCTGGGCGTTGCCATCCAGTTCATCATCTACAAAGCCATCGTCCCTTCATGGGTCAGCGAAGCGTCGGGGACTGATCAGATTACGCTGGTGAATGCCCTGCAGCGGTTCTATGTGACCTGTGTCGGCCAGAAAGATTTTTTGTTTGATATACCCAGTCTCTATGACTACTCCTGCGAGCGACTGAAAAGCAGGTTCAACACCGATTTCACCGAGCCTCGCCCTGACCCTGAAAGCGTCCGGGTGACAATGGCGCATTACATTCCCGTCCCGGTCGCACCGGGGCAGACACCCCAGTCGATACCGGCGGCCACACAATCAGTCAGCGAAACCCTTGTGGAATATGCCATCGACCGTTTCCTGTCCAGGCAGGACGGGGTCATCCTTCTCTCATCAGCGGACGATAAGCCACTGAACGCGTCGCTCACTCCGGCTTACGTTCGTGATCTGGTGAGGTCGCTGGACATCGCTGCGGGTTACCGGAGCATGCTCGAGCCGATCCTTGCCGCGACTGCTCCTGATTACCTTAAGCGACGCAAACTGTTCGTCGATCAGATCCCTTCGCTGGATATACTGCGAGCGTTTGCGCTCAGGCTCAAGAATGAGTTGTCCGAGCAAGCTTATACGGTTATCGAAAACGTTCTTGATATGCCTGATGCCATTGCACGCCTTCCCGTCAACGGCTGCAAGATGGTATTCAGCCCCCTGCAGTTGCTCCCTGCCAAGGAAGGCTGGGAGCCGACCCTCGTACTCAATACGTATCTGATGGGGCCGCATGAAAGCCAATCGGGACCGTGGGTGCTTTACGCGCCACTGCACGACGAATTTGTTTTCAAGGAGTACCCGGACCAGGCTGCGCTGTTGAGGGACATCCATACCTCTACCTATCTTCAAGCGTACATTCTGGATCGTGTTGATCCCCATCTGCGCAAAGTCTATGACAAAGGTGGCTTCGTGGAGCCGCATCTACCTTTCAGTGCAGAATTTTCTTTTGACGTGCCCTTTGATACTCCTGCACCGGTGACCGTGCAAATCGATCCCTATAACGGTAACTGTCTGCTGCTGATGTTCGAGGGCGCTCTGGATACCCTGAAGTTACAAGTGCAACAGCACAGCGTCACTAATGCCGAACAGCGCCGCGCTGCTTCCCGGTACCTGTTCACTCTGGGGGCCGAGCAAGTCATGGCACTGATGCCGGGGCGTCTGGGTGCATTGGTTGGTATCATCCAGGGGCAGGCGCTATTGAATCTGTCGGTCATCTCGGCCGGGGGGCAGCACTGGGGCAAGGCCCTGTCGGAGTTCATGGCTGCCTTGAGCGTAATGATCTCTTCCGGGCAGAACTCTTCGGCATTCACATCACGTACGGTTGACGAGACCAGCACGTTACCGGACGACGCTGCTCTGTCCGACACGCTTTTGCAACTGGAAGATGAGCCCAATGAGTCCGGGTTTTCCTGGAGCAATAGCTCACTGACGCAGCAGATAAGGGACCGCCTGCGCGAATTCGAAGCTCATGAGATCGCCTTGGACACGCTGCAAAGGGATGAGCTGTTAAGTGTCTACCGCGATCCGGCCACCGATAGAAAGTATGCAGCCATTGGTGGTAAGACCTATGAATTGCAGTCCGATGAGGACGGTTGGTTCATTATTGCGGGCAAGAAGATTGGCCCCTCGGTCAGTCTTGATGCCGATCAGCAATGGAAACTCGATATTCAGGGCGGACTAAAAGGTGGCGGTGGTGCGCTTACCCGTATTGAAGGCAGCGTCATTGATGATCTGGTTGACGACCTGATAGTCATCAATGCTCGAGGTATGTCCGAGATTCGACATTCCTATCGAGAAATGGCCCAGGCCATCGAAGATGCATATGTTCAGGCTCAGCATTATCTGGAAAACTGCCTGGCCAACCTGACCAGGCGATTGCCGGACGGAAAGCCAGATCCACGGACGGAAAAGATACTGGCTGATTTTTTTGCTCAGAAGGTCCCGGATGAGCATGTGTATAAAGTCACCAAAAAGGCCGTTACCAAGATTTACGAGGAGTTGATGAGCCCTTCGATGTCGCCTATCGACTCCAAGCGTTACGTGGTCGGCATTAACCGGGTGGGCAACGAGTCCGCCAGTGCGTTTATCTTCGAAGCTGACCCATTAAGGCGGGTTTTTCTGACTGAGCAGTTCTTTCGTTTGCCTACCTACCGTTTCAAGCTCAACGTCATTCGCTCGGGTGAATTCAAGCATGGTCCGCATTATCGCGCCACGATCCTGATTCATGAGTTATCTCACCTGGTGCTCAAGACTGACGACATTGCCTATCTCGAATCTCAGGCGCCGTTTGTTGATTTGCTGGATGATGCATCGGAGTATCGACTGCGCATCAGAAACGAGCTGACCTATCAACAGCAGAAGACCCTGTCCTACCACACTGACCGCGACAAACTGTTCAGGCAGCTGGATGAAGACGTGTGGCGCGACTTGAGGCGAACGGACGGTAATGGTAAGCAGACGATTCTGCGGATAGCGGGTAAGAAGACCCTTGATGAGGCTCGAGACGTGTTTTACGACGATGTTCGCAAGCGTATCGACATCACGCTTAAAAACGCCGACTCGGTCGCGTTGCTGGTGACACTGCTTGGGCGGGAGCGATTCATGACGCGCTGACAGCATGCCCCGGCGACAGGCATCGCCGGGGCAGTCGCGTTTATCAGACCAGGTAGTGACGCAGTTCGCGGGCAATCAGCAGACGCTGGATCTCACTGGAGCCTTCGTAGATCTGGGTGATGCGCGCGTCGCGGTAGTACCTTTCGACAGGGTAGTCTTCCAGGTAGCCATAGCCGCCATGAATCTGGATGGCTTTGGAACACACCCACTCGGCCATCTCCGAAGCGAACAGCTTGGCTTGCGAGGCTTCGGACAGGCAGGGCTGCCCGGCGCTGCGCAGGCGCGCGGCATGCAGAATCAACAGCCGCGAGGCATTGATGCGGGTGTGCATATCGGCCAACAGGTTGGCGATGCTCTGGTGCTCGATGATCGGCTTGTCGAACTGCACGCGTTCACGCGCATAGGCCAGCGCGGCCTCAAACGCGGCGCGGGCGATGCCCAGGGCCTGCGCCGCGATGCCGATACGGCCACCTTCCAGATTGGAGAGGGCAATGGACAGCCCCTTGCCGCGCTCGCCCAGCAGGTTGGCCGCCGGGATTCGGCAGTTGTTCAAGGTGACGGCGCAGGTGTCGGACGCCCGGATGCCCATCTTGTGTTCGCTGCGGTCAACCACGAACCCCGGGTTTTCGGTGGGTACCAGAAACGCTGACAGGCCCTTTTTACCAAGCTGCGGGTCGGTCACGGCAAACACAATGGCCAGTTGTGCGCGTTTGCCGTTGCTGACGAACTGTTTGGCACCATTGATGACCCACTCATCACCTTGCAACTCGGCACGAGTGCGCAGGTTATGTGCTTCGGAGCCCGCATGCGGTTCGGTCAGGCAAAAGCAGCCTATCGCCCGACCGGTGGCGAGCTTTTCCAGCCAGGTGTGTTTCTGCTCATCAGTCCCGTAATTGAGCACCGGCCCGCAGCCGACTGAGCTGTGTACGCTCATCAGCGTGCCGGTAGCTGCGTCGGCAGCGGAGATCTCTTCAACCGCCAGCGCATAGGCGACGTAGTCGATGTAAGTGCCGCCCCATTGCTCCGGCACCACCATGCCTAAAAGGCCCAGCTCGCCAAGTTTGGCGACCAGCGCATCATCGATCCAGCCAGCCTTTTCCCAGGCCTGGGCGTGCGGGGCGATTTCGTTGCGGGCAAAGTCGCGCGCCATGTCGCGAATCATTACCTGTTCTTCGGTCAATTCAAGGTCGTGCACGACTTAATTCTCCAGACCGCTGAAGAAACCCTGCACATGCGCGCTGCTGACGTCCTGCGCGCTGGCGTGTTTCCATTGCGGCTTCTTGTCTTTATCGATTATCAGGGCGCGTATGCCCTCAATCAGGTCGCCACGCTCGAACCATTGGCGGTCCAGGTGCAGTTCCATGGCAAAGCATTCCTGTAGTGGCAAGTGACGGCCACGACGGAGCATTTCCAGGGTCACGGCCATCGCCAGCGGCGAGTGACGCTTCATGCGGCCGACGGTATCCAGCGCCCACTCGCGGGTGTCGCCGATGACCACCTCTTGCAACTGCTCGAGTATGCTGGGGATATCCGGCAAGCCGAAAAAATGATCAATCGCCGGGCGCAGGGTTTCCAGAGGCGGGTAGGGCAGGCGCTGGGTCGCCAGCTTGGCGAGGGCACCCTGCAGGTCCTTGAGCGGCGTCGATTTCCATTTCAGGTGGTCGAGCATATGGTCGAGGCGCGGCAGCATTTCGCTGTTCATCGACCAGTTGGCAAGCCCGCAGTACAAGGCATCGGCAGCGCCGATCTGGGACCCGGTCACGCCCAGCCAGGTGCCCAGCTCGCCTGGAAGACGCGACAGGAAATAACTGCCACCGACATCCGGAAAGTAGCCAATGGCGACTTCCGGCATGCTTAGCCGGCTGCGTTCGGTTACCACGCGCAGGTCAGCGCCCTGGACCAGGCCCATGCCGCCGCCCAGCACCAGACCGTCCATCAGGGCCAGTATCGGTTTGCGGTAACGGTGAATGGTCAGGTCCAGCTCATACTCTTCGGCAAAGAATGTGTAGTGCAGGTCCTGGCCGTTCTGATGGCTTTCGTACAGTGAACGGATATCGCCGCCAGCGCAGAATGCTTTGCTACCTGCGCCGCGCAGAACCACTGCATGAACAGACGGGTCGTCAGCCCAGAGGTCAAGCTGCTGGCGAAGTGTGCGGACCATATCCAGATCGATTGCGTTCAGGCCTTCGGGGCGATTGAGGGTCAGGTGACCCATGTGGTTACGCACCTCGACAACGATCGAATCCCGGCTGGAGGGTTGCCGAACCGGGCGGGCCGATGAAACCTGTGAACTCATTCTGAACTCCTTGTTCGGTTGCGCTTTCTTCTTGTTCGAGTCTTGTTGGAGCGTCGCAGAAGATCCTAGCAGCGCAAATGTGCAAAGCAAAACTGCGTTTAAGCATAGCCTGAAGTTTTACAAAGCCACTATTTAGAGCGTTTGCGGCGAGACTGAGTTTAATGCGCCGGGCTGACCGGGGTGAATCATTGCCTGGCTGATGAGTATTATGACTGTCATTAGTGTCACAAAAGGGAATTCCTCGGGTGCACCCATGAAAGTCTCCATGACCGTTCTCTATGACTGATAAATATGCCCCGCGCGAGTGGGCCGCCCATGAGCGTCCAACCATGCCCGGCTCGCCTTCGACGCCTCTGCATTCCGATGCGCGGCGCTGGGCATTTGCGCTGGTGGGGGTGATCGTCGCGCTGACTGGCGGACTAGGCAACGCGCTGGTGGTTGCCAACCTGCCGTATTTGCAGGGTGCGCTGGGTGCGACGTCGCAGGACATCGCCTGGTTGCCGGCTGCGTACATCATGACCAATGTGTCGATGAACCTGCTGCTGGTGAAGTTTCGTCAGCAGTTCGGTTTGCGCGCGTTCACCGAACTGTTTCTAGTGCTTTATGCACTGGTGACGCTGGCGCACCTGTTCGTCAACGATATTGACTCGGCCATCGCCGTGCGTGCGGCGCACGGCATGGTCGGTGCTGCGCTCAGTACCCTTGGGCTGTATTACATGATTCAGGCGTTTCCGCAGAAATGGCGGCTCAAGGCGCTGGTGCTCGGGCTTGGCACTGCCCAGCTGGCGACGCCGCTGGCCCGGCTGGTGTCAGAAGACTTGTTGCAGATCGCCCAGTGGCGCGGTTTGTACCTGTTTGAACTGGGTATGGCGCTACTCTCGCTGGGTTGCGTACTGCTGCTCAAGCTGCCACCGGGTGATCGTTTCAAGGCGTTCGAAAAGCTGGATTTCCTGACCTTCGGCCTGTTGGCTGGTGGTTTTGCGCTGCTCTGTGCCGTTCTCTCGCTGGGGCGCATTGAATGGTGGCTGGAAGCGCAGTGGATAGGTCTGGCGTCGGCGGCCTCCATTGTGCTGATCTGCGCCGGACTGGCCATCGAGCATAACCGAAGCAATCCGTTGCTGATCACGCGCTGGCTCGGCAGCGGGGCGATTCTGCGTCTAGGGCTGGCCGTTATCCTGTTTCGCGTGGTGCTGTCCGAGCAGTCAGTGGGCGCCGTAGGCTTTCTTCAGGCGCTGAACATGGGCAGTCAGCAGCTGCACACGCTGTACATGGTGATGTTGCTGGGCAGTGTGGCCGGGTTGGCGGTCAGTGCGCTGACCATCAACCCTGCGCACCTGATCAAGCCATTGCTGATTTCTCTGGCGATGATGGCAATCGGTGCCTGGATGGACAGTCATTCGACCAATCTGACCCGTCAGTCGAACATGTACCTCAGTCAATTCCTGCTGGCATTCGGCGGTACGTTTTTTCTCGGTCCGACGCTGGTGCTGGGGATCAGTGGTGTACTGGCCAACCCGCGCAACATGGTGAGTTTTTCGGTGTTGTTCGGGATCACACAAAACATTGGCGGCCTGATCGGGTCTGCTGCACTGGGCACTTTTCAGATCGTGCGCGAGAAGTTTCACTCCAGTCACATCGTTGAGCACTTGACCCTTATCGACCCGCTGGTTCAGGCGCGATTGCAGAGCTACAGCGCCAGTTACAGTTCAGTGATTGCCGACCCGTCGCTGCGCAATACTCAAGGCATGCGCGCGATGGCTACGGCTGCGACCCGAGAAGCCAATGTGCTGGCCTACAACGATGTGTTCATGCTGATCGCCCTGATTGCCGTACTGACCATGATCTGGATTTCAGCCCGGGTCCTGTGGCTGAAAATGACCACTCAACCTTTGGCGTTGGCACCTGTAGCACCTGCCGCTTCGCCTTCCGTATCCAATTCCGGCGTTAAATCTTCATGAACGAATCCACGACCTCAGATACAGAAGCAACCCGCAGCGCGCCGCCACCTGCACCGTTGACGTCGCCGGTGACCAGCAAGCCGCGCTCGACCCGCAAGCGAGTCGTGTCTTCGGTGATTTTCGCTGCCGTCGCGCTGGTCGGGGTGCTGGTTGTGCTATACGCCTGGCAACTGCCACCGTTCGCAAGTCCGATCGAGAGCACCGAGAACGCCCAGGTAAAGGGCCAGACCACGCTGATCGGGCCGCAGTTGAGCGGGTATGTTTACGAAGTGCCGGTTCAGGACTTCCAGTTCGTCAAGGCCGGCGACTTGCTGGTGCGTCTGGATGATCGTATTTATCGCCAGCGCCTGGATCAGGCCATTGCGCAACTGGCGGTACAGAAAGCCTCGCTGGCCAATAACCTGCAACAGCGACGCAGTGCCGAAGCGACCATCGGCCAGCGCCAGGCTGAACTGCAGAACAGCATCGCCCAGAGCCGCAAGAGTGCTGCCGATCTGCGCCGCAATCAGGCACTGGTGACCGATGGCTCGGTATCGAAAAGCGAGCTTGATGTGACCCGTGCTGCCGATGCGCAGGCAAATGCCGCGGTCGCTGAAGCCAGGGCGGTATTGCAGATCGCCCGCGAGGATCTGCAAACGGTGATCGTCAACCGTGGCTCACTGGAAGCTTCAGTGGCCAATGCTCAGGCGGCCATCGAACTGGCGCGCATCGACCTGGACAACACCCGCATTGTCGCCCCGCGTGACGGGCAGTTGGGGCAGATCGGCGTGCGCCTGGGTGCCTACGTCAACTCGGGTGCACAATTGATGGCGCTGGTACCCGAGCAGCGCTGGATCGTTGCCAACATGAAAGAAACCCAGATGGCCCATGTGCGCCTTGGCCAGCCGGTAAGCTTTACCGTCGATGCGCTCGACGGTCACGAGATGCACGGCCACGTACAACGAATTTCGCCTGCCGCAGGTTCTGAATTCAGCCTGCTGCCTGCCGATAACGCGACCGGCAACTTTGTGAAGATTTCCCAGCGCATCCCGGTGCGCATCGTGGTCGATGCCGATCAGCCAATGCTCGAGCATTTACGGCCGGGCATGTCGGTGGTGGTGAGTATCGATACCAGCGTAGAGGGTGATGAACCACCGGGCCCCGAGGCACGATAATCTCGCCACCCCTATTGTGCGACGCAGAGCGTCGCGACCTGCATTCCCACGCTGGAGCGTGCGGAACGATAATCGCAACTATCGTGCGGCACACCGCGTCGCGACCTGCATTCCTACGCTGGAGCGTGCGGAACGATAATCGCAACTATCGTGCGGCGCTCCGCGTCGCGACCTGCATTCACACGCTGGAGCGTGCGGAACGATAATCGCAACTATCGTGCGACGCTCCGCGTCGAGACCTGCATTCCTACGCTGGAGCGTGCGGAACGATCATCGCAACTATCGTGCGGCGCTCCGCGTCGCGACCTGCATTCCTACGCTGAAGCGTGAGGAACGATGATCGCAACTATCGTGCGGCACACCGCGTCGCGACCTGCATTCCTACGCTGGAGCGTGCGGAACGATAATCGCAACTATCGTGCGGCGCTCCGCGTCGCGACCTGCATTCCCACGCTGGAGCGTGCGGAACGATCATCGCAACTATCGTGCGGCGCTCCGCGTCGCGACCTGCATTCACACGCTGGAGCGTGCGGAACGATCATCGCAACTATCGTGCGACGCTCCGCGTCGCATGCCTTTCTGGACGCTCCGCGTCCTCTTTGCGACCTGCATCAAGACTTGATGGCAGCAGGCACCGCTCGCCGAAGACCTCAAAACAGTTTGCTGAACACCCAGTACAGCGAACCCGAAAGCAGGATGGCAGCCGGCAGGGTCAACACCCAGGCGGTGGCCAAGTTGCGTAAGGTGCGCATTTGCAGGCCTGAACCGTTGGCGACCATCGACCCCGCTACCCCGGATGACAGCACGTGGGTGGTTGATACTGGCAGCCCGTACACGTCCGCCGCGCCGATGGTGAACATCGCCACGACTTCTGCCGACGCGCCTTGTGCGTAGGTCATGTGCGTCTTGCCTATGCGCTCACCTACCGTCACGACGATGCGTTTCCAGCCGACCATCGTGCCCAGCCCCAAGGCGATAGCGACCACAATCTTGACCCAGGTCGGAATAAAACGCGTCGCGCTGTCGATCTGCCCCTTGAACGCATCGAGCTTGGTCTGGGTATCGGCGTCGAAATTGCCTACCTTGTTCTTATCCATCACCCGAATGGTTTCCGAGGTCAGGTACATGTCGTTTCGAACGTTGGTCACCGCTTCCGCAGGCACCTTCGAGAGCGAGCCGTAACTGGCGACCTGATTGCCGATCTTGCCGGTCATGACCGCCAGCGCAGGGATCAGGTCGGGGCCTGCCTGTTTGCTGACCAGATAATCCGACAGGGTCTGGCGCGAGTCAGCCGGGGCAGGCAGGGGAGCACTGCGCATCAGTGCCTGCTGGGTGACCTCTGCCACCGCGCCGAACTGAGTGGCCTGATCGGCCGGCATGGTGCGGTTGAGCGCATAGGCCATCGGCAGGGTACCGACCAGAATCAGCATGATCAGCCCCATGCCTTTCTGCCCGTCGTTGGAGCCATGAGCGAATGAAACGCCAGTGCAGGTCACAATCAGCATGGCGCGAATCCACAGCGGTGGCGGTGCATTGCCTTCTGGTGCCTTGTACAGCGCGCGGTTCTTGATGAACATGCGCATGGCCAGCAACAGCAAGGCGGCACAGCCGAAACCCACTAGCGGCGACAGTAACAGTGAGTAGCCTATTTTGGTCGCCTGAGACCAGTCCACGCCACTGGTGCCGTCCCGTCCGTGCATCAAGGCGTTGGCGATGCCGACACCGATGATCGAGCCGATCAGCGTATGCGACGAGGACGCTGGCAAGCCCAGCCACCAGGTGCCCAGGTTCCAGATGATCGCCGCGATCAGCAGGGCGAAGATCATGGCGAAGCCTGCCGATGAGCCGGTTTGCAGAATCAGCTCCACCGGCAGCAGTGCGATGATGCCGAACGCTACTGCACCGCTGGAGAGCATCACGCCGAGAAAGTTGAAGAACCCCGACCAGACCACCGCGAAGCCGGGTGGCAGGGAGTGGGTATAGATCACGGTTGCGACTGCGTTGGCGGTGTCATGGAAACCGTTGACGAACTCAAACCCCAGTGCAATCAGCAACGCCACGCCCAGCAGCACGAACGGGGTCCAGGTGGTAACCACCGTGCCCATGTCATCGACATCCTGCTTGAGGCTGTAGCCAGTAAATAGCAGGCCGGCGATGAGTATCGCGAAGAAAATGACCATGGTCAGTCGACCCGGTTTGCGCCCGAAGTGAGTTGCCGACAGGCCCGCCCGGCCCGTCGCATCGGGAGAAAGTGCGTTTATAGCCATGTTCGCAATCCTGATTGAAAGAATATTGACATGGTCATTGCAAAATGTGACAGAGATGCGACATGCGAGTAATCAGTGGCCTTTTGCGCCAGATTTCTGACAACCGGCAGGCCGGGTCAATAATCGCCACGTTTGCGAAATGCCCAGCGTCCCGCGACCAGCGTAAACGTCGCGACCAGTGCCACCAGAATCCAGAAGCCTTCAGGGTCGGACGCCAGTGGTACACCCCCCACGTTCATGCCGAAAAAGCCCGCGACAATGTTGATCGGCAATGCCAGAACCGTTACCACGGTCAGGGTAAACAGGGTTCTGCTGCTCTGTTCATTGAGGTTGGCGGCAATCTCTTCCTGCAACAGTTTGATGCGCTCGCCCAGTGCCGTGAGGTCGTTGATCACCAGCGAGGACTCTTCAATGGACTGGCGCAGCGCCTGGACATCCTGCTCGCGCAGCCATTGCGGAGGCTTGTGCAACAGGCGCATCAAAGAGCCCGGTTCCAGCGCCAGCAGGCGTTGCAGTCGCACCAGCACACGGCGCATGGCACCGAGTTCGGAGCGATTGTTGCTCAGTCGCTGTGAAAGCAACTGGTCCTCAATGCGGTCGACGTTGACGCTGGTCTTGCGCAGAAACTGGGTCAGCACTTCGCCTTGGTCACTGAGCAGGTGAGCGAGCAGTTCCAGCGGTGAATCGAACTGTTCGCCGCGCTTGACCGCTGAGCGCAACTTGTCTACCGAGCGCAGTGGCTGCAGCCGGGCGGTAATCAGCAAGCGCTGGCGGGCGCAGACCCACAAGGTCGAGATGTCGGTCGAGAGCCTGTTGAAATCGAACACCACATCGTTGACTACCGCCAGCAACGTGGCGTCGACGTGCTCGATTCGGGTAGAGCGCGAGCCTTCGTGCAGGGCCTCGAAAAACTCTTCCGGAAGGTCCAGATGGGTTTTCATCCAGCGCTCGCAGGCTGCGTGCGACAGGTTCAGGTGCAGCCAGATGAAGTCGTTCTCTTCCGGAGGGTTTTGCAGGTAATCCAGCGCGGCGGCCGAGCCGATTTCCTGGCCACTTTCAGCGTGGCGAAAACGGAAGCCGTAGAGCAGACCGAAAAGGTCGGAGTCCTGATGGTGGTGAGCAATACTGTGGTTCATGGCTGTCCACGTGCGGCCTGGCCCGGGCAGGGAGGCGAAGGCCGCATGATGACAAGGCGTTATTTCATATTTGTGACAGCTTGTTGCCAGGTGTGTCATCTGTCACATGAAGAGACGGCCGCATTGGCGGCCGTTCAGTCAATCGACAGCTGCGACTGCATCGAAACCGGTCAGACCATTGCCAGCGGTACTTTGCGAGTCGGCGCTGGCCAGGCCAGGTCAATGTCGGCCAGGTCGCGCTCGGTGAGGCGAATCTGCTCGGCAGCGATGTTCAGACGAATATGCTCCGGGTTGGTCGCCTTGGGAATGGCGATCATGTTGTCCTGACGCAGCACCCACGCCAGGGAAATCTGCGCCGGTGTTGCGTCATGGCGTTTGGCGATTTCGTGCAGGGCAGGGTGGTAAAGCAGATCGCCGGCCTGGCCAATCGGGCAGTACGCCATCAATGGCAGGTGGCGATCAGCGCTCCACAGCATCAGGTCGAACTCGATGCCGCGTTGTTCCGGGTTGTACAGCACCTGATTGGTCGCGCAACGCGGGTTGTTCAGCTCGATCATGTCCGGGACATCAAAGTTGGAAACACCCCAGGCGCCGATTTTTCCGGCTTCTTGCAGGCGTTCGAAGGCTTCGACGGTTTCGGTCAGTGGGTACTGACCCGGCCAGTGCAGCAGATAAAGGTCGATGTAGTCGGTGTTCATCCGGCGCAGGCTTGCTTCGCATGCAGCCGGGATACCGCTACGGCTGGCATTGTGCGGGTAGACCTTGCTGACCACGAATACCTTGTCGCGTTGCCCGGCGATGGCTTGCCCGACGATCTCTTCGGCAGCGCCGTCGGCGTACATCTCGGCGGTGTCGATCAGGGTCAGGCCCTGTTCGATACCCAGGCAAAGGCCAGCAATTTCTGCCGAGCGCAGGTGCCCTTTTTCACCCATGTGCCAGGTGCCCTGACCCAGCACTGGTACAGTTCTGCCTGCCAATTCCAGTGTGCGCATGTGACCCCCTGCAATAAATAAGCAGCTAAATGAGCGATTGATTAAGCAGGTGTCAGGCAACAAGAGGCGCACTAGGTTCCGTGCACCCCATCGCAATGCAGATTTAAACCCGGAACTGCTTCAGCAGCCCGTTCAGTTCTTCGCTCAAGTCGCGCAGGTGCAGGCTGGCCGAAGTCGATTGTTCAGCGGCGAGTGCAGTGCTTTGGGACAGTTGCGCGGCCTGGGTCACGTTCTGGTTGATGTCGTCTACCACATGCGTCTGTTGCAGAGTAGCGCTGGCAATGGAGGTGTTCAGGCTATTGAGGTTGCGTAGCGCCTGACTGATGGACGTCAGGCTCTGGCCTGCCTGGTTGGCCTGCTCGATAGTCAGTTGCGAGGAACGGCTGCTGTCGCCGATTACCTTGACCGCCGCGTCGGAATGCTTTTGCAGGCGTTCGATCATGGCCTGGATTTCTGCAGTCGACTTCTGGGTGCGTTGGGCCAGCAGACGTACTTCGTCAGCCACTACGGCAAAGCCACGACCCTGTTCACCTGCGCGTGCCGCTTCGATGGCGGCGTTCAGTGCCAGCAGGTTGGTCTGCTCGGCAATCGAACTGATGACTTCCAGTACGCTGCCGATCTGCGTGCTCTCGCTGGCCAGACTCTGCATCACTTCAACGGCTTGGTCGATGGTGGCGGACAGGTGCCCGATCTGGCGCAGGCTGTTATCGATGTTGACCTGACCCTGCTGCGCCTGTGACTCGGCATCACGCATTTCGTTGGCGGCCTGCTCGGCGTTCTTGGCCACGTCTTGTACGCCATAGGTTACTTCGTTGATCGCGGTGGCAACCAGGTCCATTTGTTGGGACTGCTGCTCGCTGCGTTTCTGCGCCTGCCCGGCATTGCTGCCCAGATCCGTTGAGGCCTGGCCCAGCGCTACTGCCGAATTCTGCAACTGGCCGACGACATTGCGCAGCTTGGCGACAAAGGCGTTGAAGTGAACGCCCAGCTCGGTGATTTCATCCTTGCCGTGGGTTTCCAGCGTACGGGTCAGGTCACTTTCGCCACTGGCGATGCTGGCCATTGCACCGACCGCCGCTCTCAGCGGTCGCACGATACTGCGCACAATCATGACCAGTAGCAGGACCATGACCAGCACGATGCCCGCGATGAAGATGCCAGCGTTCCATAGCTGTGCCTTGAACTCTGCCGCTACGTCATCGACGTATACGCCCGACCCCAGAATCCAGCCCCAGGGCTGAAAAAGCTGCACGTAAGAAGTTTTTTTCACCGGCTCGCTGGCACCGGGCTTGGGCCAGCGGTAATTCACCATCCCGGCACCCTGGGCTTTGACCAGCGTGACCATTTCGTTGAACACCGCAAAGCCGTCCGGGTCCTTGATGGTCGATATGTCCTGGCCTTCAAGTTTGGGGTTGGTGGGGTGCATGATCATCACCGGGCGCAGGTCGTTGATCCAGAAGTAGTCGCTCTGGCTGTAACGCAGGCTCTTTATCTCTTTCAAGGCCTGCTGTTGCGCAGCCTCGCGTGTCATGCCGCCTGCAGCTTCAAGCCCCTGATAAAACGAGAGGATGCCGCTGGCAGTCTGCACCACATGCATGGTTTTCTCGGCCTTGGCCTGATACAGGTCGTTATGCAGCTGCCTGAGCAGCGTCGCCGACAGGACGAAGAGCATCAGCACTGAAACGACAAGAATCAGCCACAGACGGCGACTGATGGACAAACTGCGCATACTCATGATTGGCATCCCATGCATTATTTTTTTTCTTCTGATGACTCCGATCCGCGCAACGCGCGATTCAGAGCCTTTTAAGCATCTCGGCGCATCCTGACCAAACATGAGCGGCCGGTCACACTTTTTAACGGCGTACATCGCTATGGCGAAAGGCTTACAGCAACAGACGCGATTGGCTCTATCGACGGACCCTCAGTGAATGTAGGATCCAATTCAACAGCTGCAGCGAAGGAACGCCGCAGCGATCAGGGAAGATCGACCATTGCCAGGAGGCTACTGACAGGATGTTGGAATGGTCATGTTGCAAAACCACCCGCTTCGGCGGGTTTTTTGCGTCTGCAGCAAAGCGGGGTGGGGTTCAGCTGTCCGGCTCGCAACCCTTGAGCACCAGCCTGAGAATGGTCCGGGTCGCGGCCTCGTAATCAGCGTCCTCCAGTTTCGCCTTGCCGGTAACGGTTGCGATCTGCCAGTCGAAATCTGCGTAGGTCTGGGTCGCGGCCCAGATGGTGAACATCAGGTGATGGGGATCGAGCGGGGCGATCTGCCCGCTGTCGATCCAGGCTTGAATGCATTCGATATTGTGCCGCGCCTGCCCATTGAGCTGTTCGATCTGCTCTGACGTAAGGTGCGGGGCGCCGTGCATGATCTCGCTGGCGAACACTTTTGAGGCGAAGGGCAGGTCACGGGAAATCTGGATCTTCGAACGGATGTAGCTGCTCAGTACGTCGGCCGGTACACCTTGAGGATTGAACGGCGTCGATGCTTGCAGGATGGGCTCGATGATGCTTTCCAGCACCTCGCGATAGAGGTTTTCCTTGGATTTGAAGTAGTAATAGACGTTGGGCTTGGGGACACCGGCCTTGGCCGCGATATCGCTGGTCTTGCTGGCGGCGAAGCCCTTGTCGGCGAATTCTTCGCTGGCAGCGCGCAGGATGAGTTCTTTGTTGCGCTCGCGGATACTGCTCATGACCCGGTTATTCCCTTGCCTGCATGGCGGTCGCGCATGTTAGCACCGGGTTCGCGCAGCGCTCAATGTTGAAGGCCCGAAGCAGGATCGCAACGAGCCGGTTGCATCAGGCGCTCATCAACTCCTGGACTCGGGCAGCCAGAGCATCAATCGCAAACGGCTTGGTCAGTACCCGCATGCCTGGCCCGAGCTGCTCGTCACCAATGGCAGCGTTTTCTGCATAACCGGTGATGAACAGGGTTTTCAGATGCGGACGTACTTCGCGTCCCGCGTCGGCCATCTGTCGCCCGTTCATGCCACCGGGCAAGCCCACGTCGGTGATGAGCAGATCGATATGCACGTCCGAGCGCAGCAGTTTGAGGCCGGCCAGGCTGTCGGCCGCCTCGATCAGGGTATAACCCAGATCCCCGAGCGCGTCGGTGAGCAGCATGCGTACCGTCGGTTCGTCGTCCACGATCAGAATGGTCTCTCCAGACTGGGTAAACTCGAACGGCGCCTGGTGCACATCGCTCTCGTCTCTTGTCGCTGTACCGTCGTAACGTGGCAGATACAGGGATATCGAGGTTCCTTTGCCCACCTGCGACTGAATGCGCACCCGACCGCCGGACTGATTGGCGAACCCGTAAATCATCGACAGACCAAGACCGGTGCCCTGACCAATGGGCTTGGTGGTGAAGAAAGGGTCGAATGCCTTGGCGATGACATCGGGCGTCATGCCTGTGCCGGTATCGGTCACGCACAGCGACAGATAGTGACCCTCAGGCATATCGTGCATCCGCGCCACATCACCTTCTATCCATTGGTTGTCGGCCTCGATCGTGATGCGCCCGCCGTCCGGCATCGCGTCGCGGGCGTTGATACACAGATTCAGCAGCGCGTTCTCCAGCTGGCTTGCATCGACCAGCGTTGGCCATAGACCTATGGTGCCAATGGTTTCGACCACGATGCTGGGGCCTACCGTGCGCTGGATAAGGTCTGTCATGCCTTTCATCAGCCTGTTCACGTCGGTCGGCTGTGGGTCCAGTGTCTGGCGTCGGGAGAAGGCCAGAAGCCTGTGCGTCAAGGCCGCGGCGCGCTTGGCAGCGCCCTGTGCGGTGACGATGTATTTGTCTACATCGTTCCAGCGCCCCTGTGCAATACGGGTGTTCATCAATTCCAGAGCACCGGAAATGCCCGCCAGCAGGTTGTTGAAATCATGGGCGAGACCGCCAGTCAGTTGCCCCACAGCTTCCATTTTCTGCGACTGACGCAGCTTTTCTTCAGCCTGCATCAGTTCCGCGGTGCGTGCTGCCACGCGCTGTTCAAGCGTGTCGTTGAGCGAGCGCAGCGCTGCAGTGGCCCGGTCGCGCTCGGCCGCCACAGCACGTCGTTCATCGACGTTGATGAGCACGCCCGGGAAGCTCAGTGGAGTGCCGTCATCGGCACGGTCGACGCGGCCGTTCGCCTCGATCCAGTAGTAGAGGCCGTCGGCACGGCGGACCCGATACTGGTGGGCATAAACACGCCCACTGGTGATGACCGCGTTGATCGCATCGATCAAGCCTTGTTTGTCTTCGGGATGAACAGTGGCAATGACCTGTTCCAGACTCAAACCATCGAAGCCCAGAGCGGGGTCAAGACCAAACGCCTTGGCGAAGGCTTCGTCGACGGTAAAGCGGTCGGCCGTCAAGTCCCAATGCCAGGTACCGATAATCGCACCCGCGGCGAGGGCGAGCTGAACGCGGTCGACGTTCGCGCGTGCGACGGCTTCGCTGGTGCGCAATCGCTCCTCGGCGTTGCGTCTTTCCGTCACGTCACTGAAGATGACTGCAATCTGTCGATCAGCCGGTTCACCGACACGCACCGCTCTGACTTCAAACCAGCGCTCGAACGCCTTGGCGTAATTCTCGAAATTGGCAGGTTCGCCGGTTTTGGCGACATGGCCATAAGCTTCAAACCAGAAACGCTCCAGGTCTGGAGCAAACTCGGTCACCCACTTGCCACGCAAATCGACACCGGCCTGACGTTCAAAGGCAGGATTGACCTCGATGAACCGGTAGTCTACCGGGCTGTCGTCTGCATCGAACTTGACCTGAATGATGGCGAACGCTGCTTCGATGGTCTCCAGCATGGCTCTGGAGCGCTCTTCGCTCTGGCGCAGCGCGTTTTCTGCCTGTTGCATCTGTGACATGTCGAGCATCGCGCCGATCATGCGTACGGCTTTGCCCTCGTTGTTGCGTATCACATGACCACGGTCCAGAACATTGGCATAAGTACCATCGAATCGGCGAAAACGGTATTCATCGGTCCAGGCAGTGCCGCTGCCGTCAATCAATGCATGGATAGAGTGGTAAATGCGTGTCTGGTCATCGGGATGGATCTGGGCTATCCACCAGTTACCGGAGGTGTCCAGTGTCGCCAGGGGGTGGCCGTATGCCTGTTCCAGTGCGTCATTCCAGAGCACGTGGTTGGCGGTAAAATCCCAATCCCATATTGCGTCATTGGTAGCCTTGGCGGCCAACCGGTAACGTTCCTGGGCTTCTTCGGTTGCGCGTGCCACCAGATGCTCCCGGGTGCGGTCGCGCAGGATCTTGACGAAGCCAAGGTGAGTATTTTCCTCGTCATACAGCGGCATCATTTCGCCAGACGCCCAGAACAGCTGACCATCCTTGCGCAGGTGCGAGCGTTCGTCCGACGCTCGGCCGACGCTCAGAGCGAGTTGCATTTCATGTTCGATCCGGCCGCAGGCGCGGTCCTCCGGCGTGAAGAAACACTCCGCATCCTGCCCGACCATTTGTGCAGCGGACCAGCCTAACACCTGTTCTGCACCCGGATTCCAGTCGGTAATGATGCCGTCTGGATCCGTGAGGATCATGGCAAAGTCCAACGCGCTGTCAAAAGCCGCACGCTTGCGCGCCTCCCGGCTGGGCAGTGCTGCTGCGCCGTTTTCCGGCCCGGCGTCGATACCGGCTTCTTCAAGTGCTGCGCGCAGGTGCACGACCTGTGCTTCCAGCTCTTCTCTTGTCAGGTATTTCAGAGCGCCTCCGGCTCACACGTTAATTGTCTGCATGGTCGGGCAGCTGCCCGTGGCTGCTTTTCGCACTGCAATCTCACTGTCGAGGTCGACGCTTGCCAGTGCCCCTCAGCGTCCGGGTGTCAGGTGCCGTACTTTGGATATGTCTCTCTATGGCTATCGACATACAGTCGGGCTTCGGTATGCATCGGCATGCGTGCGGGTTTCTTTAAAGGGCGTCAATATCGGTGCTCAGGCCTTTTTTCCGGGTTTCTTCCGGTCGCATGCTACGATTTATCCTTTCGTTGTGCGAACAGTGCCCTTCGTATGTCCGTGAATTCAAACAGTTCTGATACACCCGCCACAGTCAAGCAGCCTGCGGTGAAGCGACGTCTTCCCAAAGGGGAGGTGCGCAAGGCAGAGATCATTCAGGCAGCCATGACCATCTTCGCCCGGGATGGCTATGCGGGGGCCTCGTTGTCTAACATTGCCAAGGTTGCAGGTCTCTCTCAGGTCGGATTGCTGCATCATTTCCCGACCAAACTGGTGTTGTTGCAAGCTGTTCTTGAACATAGGGATCAGTACGTTGCTGCCAGGTTGCAGGACGCCGGGCAAGTCGCTTCGCTGGAGGGGTTCATGGCCTTTCTGAAGCAGGTCATGAGTTTCAGCATCGAAGACGCCTCCGTCAGCCAGGCGCTGATGATCATCAACACTGAAAGTCTGTCGGTCACGCACCCTGCACACCGCTGGTTCAGTGAGCGTTTCCAGATTGTGCACAGTCATCTTCAGACGCATCTGAATGTGCTGGCTCAGGCAGGTGAAATTCGCCAGGACGTTGATGTCAGGCAAATCAGCCTTGAGATAGTTGCGATGATGGATGGCATGCAGATTCAGTGGCTTCGATCGCCAGCAGACGTGCAGATAGACAGCGCATTTGCCAGGTTTCTCGAACGACTGGCGCAGGAACTGGCAGGGCGCTGATCAACGATCAATCGCATGAGAGTAATCGGTGGTCGCATCGACCACCGATTACCGCTACTCAGAATGGCTGTTGCTTAGTAAGCCTGCTCTGCCTTGACTTGTACTGCCTTGCGCAGGGGGACTGGAAGGGGGTTTGAATCTCGTGTGGTCAGTTGCTCCGGATAAAGCGCTACTACCGTGCGGTCGAGTGCCAGGTTTTCCGAGTCCTTGCCCACCAGGACCTTGAACTTGCCAGGGTCGACGTTCCAGCTCACCGAATCGGGTGAGTAATAAGCGAAAGAACGCGAGTCCAGTGCAATCGTGACGGTTTTGCTTTCGCCTGGCTTCAGGTAAACCTTGGTAAAGCCCTTCAACTCTTTCTCCGGGCGATCAACCTGAGGCCTGGATGGCTGCACATAAAGCTGAGCAACTTCAAAACCTGCCTTGTCGCCAGTATTGGTGACCTTGAAAGAGGCCTGAATGGTCGCGCCCGGAGCCAATACGTTGCTCGACAGTTTCAGATCACTGTACTCGTACGTGGTATAGGAAAGCCCGAAACCGAATGGATAGAGCGGTTTGGTGTGCTTCTTGTCGTAACCGCGATAGCCCAGGTACAGGCCTTCGCTGTAGGTCATTTCAACTGGAGGGTTGGCGCTGCTGAAATAGTACGGCACCGGGTTCGAGTAGGAAGCATAGCTGGGGTTGTCCTGCGCCTTCTTGTCCAGGGTGATCGGAAGCTTGCCCGACGGGTTGACCTTGCCATACAGAATTTCGGCCAGTGCCTGACCACCCTGTTGCCCCGGATACCATGCGTGCAGAGACGCAGCTACCTTGTCAGCCCAGGGCTGCATATCCATACCACCGCCACCGTGCAGTACGACGATGGTTTTGGGGTTGGCTTTCTGAATGAAGCTGATCAACTCGGACTGGAATTGCGGCAGTTCGAACGGCCGATCAAGCGACTCACCCTCGTATTCGAAGTTATTGCCGGCGGCTACCACGACAGCGTCGTAATCCCCCAGGTTCTTCGGTGGACGCAACGCTGCCCAGCTCATCTGCACACCGTTCATGCCACCCAGCACCGGAGTGAAGTTGCCTTTAAGCCGGCGATATTCCAGGCGCACGTTGTACTCGGTACCGGCCTTGAGACTGGCCGTTTTGACAGTGCGCGGCACCACTGGAATCAGGTCGAACGAGACTTGCGAGCCCTCATCCTCAAGCACCAGCTCGTCATTGATCCAGAGTTTATAGGCACCGTCCGCCCGTACCTTGAACACCTGAGGGCCGCTGATCGTCGGTTTGATCTTGCCGGTGAAGCGCGCCGAGAACGAGCCTGCTGACGGGGTATAGCCGTTGACTGTGCTGGTGCCGTTATCGGTCTGGTTGGTGTTGGTAATCCAGTCCAGATTGATGCCGGGTTCGACGCGGGTTGCAACCGGGTCGCCGGACAGCGAGGTATTGGCGTAATACTCGGCTTTTACACCGGTATTGCTGATGGCCTGTTGGTCTTTAGCGGGCTGATACCAGACCGACGACTTCGGGTTCAGGCTCATCTGTGAAAGGTATTCCACGTTGGATGTATTCGACGCCAGTTGCTTGAGGCCGCTCAGTTCAGTGACATAGCTTGCGGGTGCCGAATAAGCCGTACCGAACGGCGCGGTCGGGGGCTGCATGGCCAGATCACCAATGACCGCTATCTTTGCGTTTCTGGACAGTGGCAGCAGAGGCTTGTTTCCGTCTACCGGCTGGTTGCGCAGCAGAACTATCGACTCTCTGGCCACGTTCAATGCGGCCAGTTGCCCGTACTCACGATGCTCCAGTGGCTGCGCCTTGTTGATCCCTTTGTCAAAGCCGTAGCTGACCAGTGCTCTCAGGTTTCTGCGCACCTTGTCGTCGATCACGTTCTGATGCAGTTGACCATTCCAGACATAAGGCAGCAGTTTGGCTTCAGTAAACTGGAGTCCGCTGGGCATGTCGATATCGGTACCCGCCCACGCACCCTTGAAGGCGTCCTGAACCGAGTTGAAATCGCTCATGACGTTACCTTGAAAGCCCCATTGGCCTTTCAGGATGTCGGTGATGAGGTGATGGTTTTCACACGCGTATTCGCCGTTGATCTTGTTGTAGCCGCACATGATCGAGGCGATATTGGCGTTCTTGACCAGTGACTCGAAGCCAGGCAGATACAGTTCTTGCATCGCTCGCTCGTCAATCTTCACATCCAGATAATGACGGTTCGCTTCCTGCTCGTTCATCAGGTAATGCTTGGCGGCCGCCTGGACGCCCTGAACCTGAATGCCGTTGGTCACGGCAGGCGCCAATACGGCACCGAGAAACGGGTCTTCGCCGCTCATGTACTCAGCCGCTCGCCCGTTGAAAGGCGTACGGTAGAGGTTGATGGCTGGCGAGAGCATTTGCTGCCCGCCCGCTATCCGGGTTTCGTAGCCGATAGCCAGACCGAATTCCTTGGCCCGATTGATGCTCCAGGTGGCTGCGAGTGCTGACGGGGAAGGGTACTGCGCACCGAACGTCTTGCCGCCGACCAGCACGCCCATCGCCGAATCATAGGCGACCGTACCCTGCAGGTTGAACTTGTCCAGCTTCGGAATCATCCGGCCGTCGTCAACGCGCGAGAAATTGATTTTTTCCGATTGCGTCATGTTGTCCAGCATTGCGCCTACGCGCGCTTCGACTTCATTGCCTGTCATCGGCGTCACAGCGAACACGCTGCCTGCCTGGGCGATACCGAGCGCCAACAGGCTCAGGCCCAGGCCTTGTTTGATCATGGACACGGAGTTATTCCTTACGTCATTCATAGGTTGATCGGTTGCAGTCAGTGGGTCACTCAGTGGTCTTCATTGCCGGCAGGGGCGTCAGCAGTGTCGATCGGCGCATCCACCACCGTTTGCGCGCCATTGGGCGTTTTCTGTACGGCAGCGTCGGCACCGGTGATCTGCTCACGCTGAGCGTCGACCTCTGCGCGGCGCTCGCTCGACGTGGATGGCAGCGGGTTCTGCCTGTCAGCGGCAGACACCGGCAGGGCGGCGAGGGACATCAGTAAAGTGGCAACAACAGGCAGCAGGGGGCTGGCCATCGGGAGAGTCTCCAAATAGAAATATGAAACAGGCAGACAGGCAAGTCGGCAGCTCGGGGCGGCCGACAGGTTCTTCAAAACGTGCGTGACAAGCAGAAAATTGCTGAACGGTAAAATACACGAATGCAATTTTATATATTTGATGGTATGTAAATTCACGTATCAACTATACGGATTTAACTTTGATTTAATCCCATAAAATTCATATTTAAGGCAATAAATTAGTGTTTTTTACTATTTTATAGAAATTAATATTCTTTTTTAAAAGCAGAGTGATCACTCTGTTTTTGGCATTGGCTACGGTTTTCCATGTGGCCGCATGCTGATGAGGACAAGTATCGCTGCCGCCTGAATACTGGCAGCAAGTGCCAGCGCTATCAGGTCGCTGTCAGGCCCGTTGAATAAAGTCCGGACACCACCGAAGAGTGCTGGCGCAAAGGCGTAGCAGCCTTGAGCGATGGCGACGATCAACGTCACCACGCGCGCAACCTGATGCCTGGGAAATTCCGCTTGGGCAATTAGCGGAGGCAGTGATGTCGCATTGCCGATACCCACACCGAAAAGAATCATGCCGGCCCATAACAGGGCAGAGCTTGTGCCTATAAACATCAGCACCACACAGCCCAGGCACTGGCAGGCGTAACTCAGGCAGGCGATGTGGCGTCGACAGGTGCCTGGCGCTAACAGCCTGCTGGACAGAGACCTGCCGAAGATAGCGCTGCAGGTAGCGACACCCATGGCCATACCTGCGGTCTGCTGTGTGACGTGATCAATCAGCAGCAGGAATAATTGGCTGATCAGGCCAATCTGTGCGAACAGCCCGAGCGACATGGCTGCCGCCAGCGTGAGGAATGGTCGGTTACTCCGTAACGTTATGGGCGCAGTGTCCTGGAATGGAGGCAGCTCAGTGGTTATCTGGAGAATGTCGTCGGGGTGCTGACCCAGATGTTCAGGCCTGAAGCGGAACACACCGAAAGCGAGGAGCGCGATCACACCTGTTGAAAGCACACCCACCACGACCGCAGCAAGGCTGAACCCGAACCGGTCAATCAGGTACACCCAGCCCGATGAAAAGACTACACCGCCGATGCTCGCGCCGTTATAGGCCATCGCCAATGCGCCAGGACGCTTGCTGACAAACCATGGCGAGATGGTAGCGTTGACCGCTGCCGCGCCCATGGTTACCCAACCGAATCCGCTCAGCGCCGCGGCGATGAACAATTGCCAGGGCTGATTGGCGATCGACCAGCCGTACACACCGACAGCAAGGGTTGCCGCCCCTGAAACCGTAATCCACGGGAGGCCATACCTTTTGTACAACGCAGGCAGGTTGACCACGACCAACGTACCTGCCAGAAAATGCACCGTGACCGCAGCCGAGCACAGCGCGGTCGACCAGCCGGTTCTCTGAATCACGGCATACATGAATATCGGCGGACCGTAAAAGCCGATGCCCCAGCCAAACACAGCCATCAGAAATGTAGCAGCGACGACTTTTCTGCCAAAAAAACTCGATTGATGCATGGGTGAATCCCTTCAAGTGGTTTGGCAGCAGTATGATGACCGCCTACGAGAACACTTCAGGGATGGCTGAACTATGGATGTTGAAGCAGCAGACCTCTCGCTGGCGGCAGTGGCGGGTGCCATTGCTGACCCAGCACGATCCCGAATGCTTTGCGCGCTACTGGACGGGCGCGCACGAACCGCGACCGAGCTGGCGGCGCTGGCCGATATAGGCGCATCGAGTGCCAGCGGCCATTTCGCGCGTTTGCGTGAGCAGGGGCTGGTGGAAATGCTCGTACAGGGCCGGCATCGTTACTATCGACTGGCCAATGCGCAGGTGGCGCAAGCGCTGGAAGCCTTGCTGTTACTGACTCAACACAGCGCCGTGCCCTTCAAACCCAACACGCCTTCGGCCTTGCGACAGGCTCGAACCTGTTACGACCACTGCGCCGGTGAAGTCGCCGTCAAGTTACACGATGCCTTACTGAAGGCCGGCTGGTTAAATGAGCAGGGCAAGGACTATGTGATCAGTGAGCGGGGTGTCGAATCACTGAATGCGCTGGGCATCGACGTAGACGCAGTACGTCAGCAACGCAGACGTCTGGCCTACGCCTGCCTGGACTGGAGCGAACGCGCCCCGCACATTGGTGGCGCTCTGGGGGCGGCGCTGCTGGAGCTGATGCTCACGCGCGGCTGGGTAAGCCGCCATCTGGACTCCAGAGCACTGAAGCTGACGGCCAAAGGGGTGGGCGGTATGGCGAAGGTGTTTGGGGTGTGAGACGTAACCACGCTGCTACCGAGCATGCCTGATAGCAGCGTGGCTCAGGCTCAAAAGCTGTACTTGGCCGTCAACGCATAGCTGCGTGGGTTGCCGTAGACGTCGGTAGAGCCCCATACCGAGCTTGCGCCAATCGCCGTGTAGTAGGTGCGGTCAAAGATGTTGTTGGCGTTCAGTTGCAAGTCGAGGTTCTTGCTCACTTGATACCCCGCCATCAGATCAGCAACGGCGTAGCTGCCTTGTTCCAGGCGATAGCTTCCATCGGTGAGCGCGATGTCGTTGTACATGCGGCTCTGCCAGTAGACGTTGCCGCCGACGCGCATCTTTTCCAGTGCGCCTTGCAGGCGGTAGACGGTCGATACCTTGAACAGGTGCTCAGGTGTGTCGGTGTTGAATTGCTGGTTCTTGTTCGCCGGATCGGTGTCCTTGAGGTAGTGGGTGCGGGCATAGGTGTAGCCTGCGCCGACTTGCCAGTTCTCGGTCAGCGCGCCTTGCAGTTCCATCTCGATGCCCTGACTGCGTACCAGACCGGCTGCGTCGTAACAGGTCAGGACCGCGCAGCCCGCCTGGGTCGGTGACTCGGTCTTGAGGTTTTTCTGGTCGATCCGGAACACTGCCAGGCTGGCATTGAGGGCGCCGTTGAAATATTCGCCCTTGATGCCGACTTCATAGTTTTCGCCCACGACGGGGTCTAGCACCTTGCCAGACAAGCTTTGCGCGCTCTGTGGCTGGAAGACATCGGTGTAGCTGGTGTACAGGGAATGGTGTTCATCCAGCTTGTAGATCAGCCCAGCGTAGCGGGTCAGATTGCGGGTGACCTTGTAGTCTTCATCGCCAGAGCGATCGTCGTAGTCGTACCAGTCCAGACGGCCGCCGAGGATCAGGGTCAGCGGGTCGGCCAGGCTCAGACGTGTAGTGAGGTAAATCGCGTCCTGAGTGGCGATGCTATGCGTCTTGCCATCGCGGACGAAGTCCGGCTTCGGCGCGCCAATCGGCAGTCCTGTGTCGTAGGGGCTGTATTCCTTGCTGGTCTTGTCGTACACGCGCCTGCTGGTGCCGACCACCACTTCATGGGTGCGCCCAAACGCTTCGACCGGTCCGCTGGCGTAGACATCGAACGCAGTCTGCTGCTCCTCAGGCTTGGACTGATAGGCCGTCGTTTCCAGCGGGCCGTTGTAGCGCGACAGGTAAGTACCTGAAAACAGACCGTCCAGCGACGAGCTCGAGCCTGCTACGCGTAGTTTCCAGTCGTTGTCGAAACGGTGCTCCAGCTCACCGAACACGGTGTCTATGCGGATTTTCTTGTTTTCCCAATCCGAGCCGGAATAGGTCGAGCGCGGCAGGTTCAGGTGATGGCCGTCAGTGTCGAGGGGCAGACCGCCCCAGAAGTAATTGGTCTGATCTTCCTGACGAGACAAGCCCAGAGTGGCGGTCGTGGCATCGTTCAGATCGGCCTCGACCACCCCGTAGAAAACGCCGTGATCGCTTTTTTCCTTGTCGCGGAAACTGTTGGCATCCTGGTAGGAACCGACTATTCGGCCGCGTACCGTGCGGCTATCGTTCAGTGGTCCGGAGGCATCGAATACGCCGCGGTAGTCGTCCCAGCTCCCGACCGTGCCGGTGAGGGTGACTTGTGGAACGGCGGTAGGACGTTTGCGCATCATATTGATCGCCGCTGAAGGGTTACCAGACCCTGTCGCCAGGCCTGTAGCGCCTCTGATCACCTCGACATGATCGAACATGGCCAGGTTGGGGTGAACGCCTGCCGTGTAGCCCGAGTAGGAGGCGGGCAGGCCGTCGTACATGATGTTGTCGATGTCGAAACCGCGAGAGGTGTAGGTTTGCCGGCCCGGTCCGCTGGATTGGTCCAAAAACAGACCCGGGGTGTATTTCACCACGTCGTTGATGCTGGTCATGGCCTGGTCGTCCATGCGCTGACGAGTGACGACGGTCACAGCCTGCGGGGTTTCGCGGATGGTCAGCGGCAATTTGGTCGCTGTCTGCATCGGGCCCGTGGTGTAGGACTGACTGTCTTCGGTAGTAGAGCCAAGTTGGTCGCTGCTGATTTGCGTCGCGCCCAGCTCCATTGTCGTCGCCGATGACGCTTCTGTGGCTTGCGTTTCAGCGCCGTAGGCAGCGTGAGAAGTTGCGATCCAGATGCCCATTGTCAGCAGGGCAGGGGTAAAAAGAAAACGGCTTTGCGATTGCTGGCCCGGCATGAACCCGACACTCCCTGAAGCCGTCCATGGCTGGATGATAATAATGTTGATAACTGTTCGCATTATTG
Organism: Pseudomonas syringae group sp. 243L2; assembly: GCF_032587875.1. Classification (NCBI taxonomy): domain Bacteria; kingdom Pseudomonadati; phylum Pseudomonadota; class Gammaproteobacteria; order Pseudomonadales; family Pseudomonadaceae; genus Pseudomonas; species Pseudomonas syringae group sp. 243L2. The sequence continues at coordinate 6,340 of NZ_JAWHPL010000010.1, read as the reverse complement.
TGGCAGGTTGTTTCTGTCAGAAAAAGACACTGCGAACAAATAGTTAACAAAATTTTCACATTTCCACTGCGAGCACAGGTGCCTCTGTGCCGTACATCAGATGAGCTTTTGGCAGCGCTATCGGTCTTGAAGAGAGGGATCAGGCAGGCATTTTTCCAGCTGTGGAATTGCCCATTCGACGAATGCCTTGACCCGTGGCGAGAGCTGCAAGGCGTGCGGATAAACCAGTTGAATCGGCAGATCTGCCGTTTCGAAGTCGTTGAGTACCCTGATCAGGCGACCGTCAGCCAGTTCGTCTGCAACCTGATAATGCATCAGCCGGGTCACGCCCAGACCCTGCACGCAGGCCAGGCTGGCGGCGCGGACCTGATTACAGACCAGTCTGGGGATAATGTCCTGTATCAACTCTTTGCCCTGATGCCGGAAGTACCACTGCCGGCCGTGCGAAGCCAGCGTAATGCACGCGTGCTCAGGCAGGGATTTCGGGGTGTCCAGCAGCGGGGCGGTGCGCAGGTAGCCCGGGCTTGCGCAGCTCACCAGCCGGGTCGCCCCGATCCTGCGCGCGACCATCGCCGAGTCCGGGAGATGGCCGATGCGCAACGCCAGATCAAGGCGCTCGTCAAGCAGAGGCACGATCTGGTCATTGAGGTTCAGCTCGACGTTGATGTTCTGATGCTCGCAGAGAAAGGCGTTTACCAACGGGGCGATATAACGCTGCCCGAACTCGACAGGTGCCGTCACCCGAAGAAGGCCGCGTACGATTCCGTCGCGGCCATCAAGGCGCTGTTCCATATCATCGAAGTCCGCGAGCATGCGCCGGGCCCAGCGCAAATACTCCTCGCCCTCATCGGTCAGAGCCATGCGTCGCGTGCTGCGGTTCAACAGGCGTACGCCCAGATGACTTTCCAGAGCGGCCAGCGAGCGGACCAGCGACGCAACCGATTGCCCGGTGACATCCGCCGCCGAACTCAGACTGCCGCTGTCGACGATCCGCACGAAATTGGCCATTGCCTTGAGCCTGTCCATTGCCACCTTCTGATTTGTGCGATTAGTGCATAGGTCTTGTCAGGTCCGCAGCATAGGTGAAAACGCTGTCGTGGCCGACACTTGCGAAACTGCTTCCAACCGGAGTTTCAACCTAATGAGTCTGCAACCCAACCCCGCCCGGATTCTCGCATACGACCACATCGGTATTCGCGTCAGCGACCAAAACCGCGCACTGGCCTTCTATCAGGCCCTTGGTTTTGTCGAGAGTGCGCGTTTTCCACGTTACGAAGCCAACGAGATGCTCAGCCCGGACGGCGTGCGCATCAACCTGATCTTCAATGGCGTTCGCGTGCCCCGTGCTCACAACGTGTTGCTGGATGCCCCGCTGAAACTACCCGGCATGACGCACCCGGCGTTTATCGTCGATGACTTGCAGGCGCTAGAGCGCTGGCTCGACGCGCAGGGGATTGTCGTCACTGAAGGGCCGCACCCCATCGGCCCGCGACGAATTGCACTGTTCATCCGCGACCCCGATGGCAACGTTCTGGAATTCAATCAACTCGTCGATGGAGACACACAATGAAACTGTACGATCTGCAAGCCTCCGGCAACTGCTACAAAGTCCGCCTGTTCGCTGCCCTGGCCCATATCGAGCTTGAAGTGGTCGCGGTGGACTTTCTGAACGGCGAGCATAAAAAGCCACCACTGTCTGACCTCAATCCTCTGGGCGAATTACCTGTTCTACAAGATGGTCCGGTCGTCCTGCGCGACTCGCAGGCCATTCTGATTTACCTCGCTGGCGAATATGGCGGCCTGGCGTGGTGGCCCGCTCACCCTCAAGGCCAGGCCGAAATCGCCCAATGGCTGTCGTTCGCCGGCAACGAGATCCAGCACAGCCTTTGCGCGGCGCGACTGGTGCAGAAATTCGGCGCTGCGCTGAACAAGGCCGAGGCCCTGCAGAAATCGTCTGTTGTGTTGGGGCTACTCGACAAACACCTTGAACAGCATGACTGGCTGGCAATGGGGCGGCCTACGATTGCCGAGTGTGCGGTTTATCCGTATGTGGTGCTGGCACCGGAAGGCGGTGTGGAGCTGGGGGCGTATCCGAGTGTTTTGCGGTGGATTGAACGGGTGGAGGGGCTGGCGGGGTATTTGATGAGGCCATGACAGGCGGGGCGCGGCACGAATTCCAGGCTATTGGGCAGCTTCGACTATCCTGATCGCTGGGTTTAACATCCTCCTGAAGGTTGTATGCAGTATGAGTTTTCGGCGGTACTGAGCGATCTGAACGATTACTTTTTCTCGGTGACTTACTGCTGCTTAAGGCTTCAAGGAGGATCATCAACTTCCCGACGATCTAGTCGGGGAGTTCATAGCCCTGTGTTCACGCTAGCTGGCTCGACTCCCGATTTTCTCAAACCCCATAGCCGAATAGGGCACAGGCGCGATGGTCAGATTTTGCGTGTAGAGCATGGTTGTACCCACCTCTTTAAAGTCACGAAATTCAATATCGTTTTACTGTGCCTTCGTTGTATGGCCTGATCACAAATAAAATCCTTAGACCACTCGCACGTTCATGGCATGGCTGGCCACACCTTGGCAGCCGCACGCCAGTCGGTGGCCGTGCAGAACCACCGGAATACCGTTCAGCTTTCGTGTGGGGTGGCCTTCGATAAAGGCAAATTCACCGGCATGAAGCGGGCAGGTGGCTTTGTCACCCAGCACGGCTGGAGGCTTGCCGTTGAGGGTGTGGGTGCCTGCCAATTGGCAGGACACCACTCGGCCACCACTGCTGGTGGCGTCGCCCAGACAGACGGGATAACTCACTCTGCAGGTGCCCCGCCGGTTGGCGAGCCAAAGGTGAACGGGTCTGCGCCGCGGTTCTGGCTGTTCTTCGCCTTGCGGGCTTCATCGGGCGGGCGGACCATTTGTACGGTCAGGCTGCCATCGGTGCCGGCGTAGATCACAGCGCTGACGCCGCCATCCTTGTAACTGGCGATGGTTGCCAGATTGATCTCGACCAGCGCACCACTGACCCCGGTATTGCCCAGACGGCGGCCAATGTCGTAGCCCTCTTCGACATTGCCCAGCTCAAGACCGTGTCCGTCCTTGTTCAGGTCGTGGAGGGCGTTGTTCAGAGCGATTTCCGCTTCCGGGTTGTTGGTGCTGTCGTAGAACACCCGTACAGGTTTCTGACCGTCGGGCAAGGTATCCAACGCCTGCACCCATGCGGCTTGCAAGGCTTTGGCTTGCAAAGCAGGTTTCAAGCGCTTGCCGTTTTCATCCTGCATGGGCGCCTTGATCGGGCGATGCAGATAGCCGAGCACTGGAGCAGCGTCGAACTCCTTGACCTGATGCTGACCCCAGCGAATCGGCAGCCACGGGGAAGGCTCGAAGTTGCCAGGGCCGCGATTGCTGATGGTTTTCCAGAGGGTAGGGAGCTGGGCTTGCCAGTAGGCGGTGGACATGGTGCCTGGAGCGTAGGGGCTTTCAATCCCCTTGGCGCTCTCCGCGCTTTCGTACCAGTCTGAAAATGCTTTATCACGGCTCCAATAAAAAGCCCAAAGTTTGCCCAGATCGGTATTTTTGTTTTGATTGTCTTCTTTTTCGCTTATCGCATAAGGACGAATATACCGGTCTACACGATCCGAACGGGTGACAAGTAGGCCTGTCATGCTTTCGAACACGGTCGGTACGACCTGAGCATTTTTGGGCAGGCCGGGGGTACCACGTTTACGATAAATATTTCGTGTGACGTCGCCGTCCTGACTTGCGATCAATGCTTGTGGGACCTGCGGATTATCGTTGAAGAACTTGAAAAGTCGCTCAATCATGGCTTGAGCATTGCTCGTGCTCTCATCGTCCTGCCATAGGAATAGCGTGACGCCGAGAGTAGCAGCATTGCGACCGGCGTTGATCAGGTTTGCGGCTCTGTAGGGTTTTTCATATGGATTAGGTGGGCCAAGCGCGAAGACTGGAATCGGCCAATAGGCTACGGATTCAGACGCTGAATGTTTGAAAGCGACTTGTAATTTTATATCTGCGCTGATCTCTCTAGCGTCGAGTGAGGGGTCATAATCCTTGGGATCCCGTGAAAAGATAGAGACAAAATTATTGTTTTTCTTTTTTACGAAATCCCAGATTTCAGACTGATGATCTTCATAGATGCCAATTCCGGCACCTCTTATCTCCAGTGAATAGGTTCGCTGTCGAGCAGCCTCCTGTTCTGCATTCTGAGTGATCACTTCGGATTTATAAGCGGCCAGTTCAGCTTTTTCATGAGCGACCGCGTTGCCCCACCAATGCCCGCTGTACGCCAATAGTGCAGCAGCCAAAATCCCTGTAATACTCCAGCGTACCACTGAATGTATATCACGAAGTTCCACGTCGGTTTCCTGTGCTTTCAAATAAACAATGATGACAAAGCCGAGCCACAGCACCAGCGTTAGTCCGATCGTCCAGAGGTAGGGTCTTAGTGACGGGCGAAGTGAAGATTTTTGTTTGGTGTCCGTCACTGCTTTGCCCCTTTATTCAATACATTCTTGACCAAGGCCGGTGGGGACAGAGGGACCACTCCATAGGGTGGAAATATACCTTTTTGATAGTACTGATGACTGGCCTTTACCAATGCTTGGGCACGTGGACTGAGACGGCCCCACGCTGGGGATTCGGTTGTATTGAGAAATTTTTTTGCATCCATTCGCCAGTCCCCAATAGCCACCAGCAATTCACACATTGCTGGGTCGTCCAGGCTTTTGCATTGGCCAATCGCTATGTCCATTGCAGTGACCCAACGGTGATTCTCCGGACTCCGTAGCAAACCGGAGTGATAGGAGTTGTCTCCCCATGTACTGTTGTCGTGTTCCATACGTTTACGGACTTCGGACGGTGTTTCTTCTCGCTGAAAGCTTCGACGATTGTTGGAGATGCGTACCGATCTGGTATGTTCTTCGGGGTCATTGGACAGGCTGTTATAACGTGCCAGAGCTTGCTCCTTATCAATCTTGTACGGGTCATACTCACCAGGCATCTGTATCCAGAGAAACGTGGCCGCATCTTTGCCGAGTGCAACGCTTTTCCCGACATCGTCAGGCCTATCTCGGCCAGCGGTCGTGGGTGTCCCTTTGATTGCTTCGCCGCCAAACATCTGCGGTTCGTGAGGGGGATTCAATGCCTCTGCATTGATCAGGCGTTCTTGCCCTTCTGATACGGGTGCCTGAGAGACAAGCCCGACAAAGAAAGAACCGCCTGGGTAACGGCTCTCGCCCTCCGCACGCAGAAACTCGGGCTGAGGTGTCTTGCCTACCAAAACCGGCTCTCCGTCGCGATGGCGTTTTGTCCACATCCGCTGATAAAAGCGTCTTGCCTGCAGGATCATCATAGCCATTCGCCCATCCGGCAAAGCGTCAGGTACGCCATATGTGCCGATGCCCTGCACATCGTCCAGCGCCACGGTGGTGTCATCAGGACAGAAGTAGAGATACACTTTGCCGCGATTATCTCGTTCGGGGAAGACGGTCAAGTTACCTAGCTTATTCTTTCGGGTACCTTGAGCGGGCGACCATTTAGGCCCACTTCTGCCTGCATAGGTAGCGGGGTTTCTCAGGTCTGACAATGGCGGCTGTGTGTGAGGGTTTTTTGTAACCGCGCTGACGATATTGATCAGCGTTGAGAGGGTGTCATGGTCTTTGGGTGTTACGTCTGGCAGCACACTGTAGGGTGAGTCAACCATGATCACAGTGTCCGCGCAACGCTGGCCTTCATCGACTAACAACGCTTGCGCCAATAACGTTATAAGCGTGCCTTGGCTATGGCCCATGATGGTGATGGTTTCATCGGGCGATAGGCGGCGAATCTCGCGGACCAGCATCGCCAAACGATGCGCTGCCAGCACAAAGTAGTGCCTTGAAGGCGCTTTTCCAAAGTATAAAGAGTTATCCGCACTCAAGAATTCTACTGAATGAGTTTTGAAGTTTGGCTCGAAGCCTTCTCCATACATTTCTTGTAAATTGTTTGTCGCGTTGGCGAAAAAACCACCGCCCTTGGCAAAATGACGATCCAGACGGTTGCCGTTGATGTCTTGAAACTGATTGCGCATTCTGAGCGGGTCGCCCGCATCATCGCGTTTTATATCCTCAGGTGCTGCTCGATAGCCCCAGTAAAAAGGGATGAGAAGGCTGTGGGTTTTAGGGTCAGTGGTGTCGCGCCGATAAAGATAAGTGTCAGAATCATCGATTATTACCTTCTGGTCACTGCTCCGTTTTTCAGGCGCTGTTTTTTCAGCTGCCTTGTACTTGGCCCCATACCGCCCAGCCACCAGATCCGGCCGATCCAGCCGCTCATTCACCCCCTG
>NZ_JAWHPL010000009.1:0-535 GCF_032587875.1 Pseudomonas syringae group sp. 243L2 | reverse complement strand
GCCCGTCCACGGCCAGCACGATCACTTCGCGCACGGTCGGGTGCGCTTGCAGCCGCGCTTCGATTTCACCCAGTTCAATGCGGAAACCACGGATCTTCACCTGATGGTCGATACGCCCGGCGTATTCGATCACTCCGGCAGCGCGATAACGGGCCAGGTCGCCGGTGCGGTACAGGCGACCGCCGTCGCTGGAGAACGGGTCCGGCACGAAGCGTTCGGCAGTCAGCGCCACGCGGTTATGATAACCGCGCGCCAGACCGGCATGGCCGATGTGCAGTTCACCGCTGCAACCCTGGGCGACCGGGTTGAAATCAGCGTCCAGCACGTACCACGACAAATCCGGGATCGCCTCGCCAATCGGGCTGGCCGGGTTTTGCGTGTCGGCCTCGGTTATTGGCCTGTAGGTAACGTGAACTGTAGTTTCGGTAATGCCGTACATGTTGATCAACTGCGCTGCCTGATCGCCGAAACGGTCGAACCACGGCTTCAGGCTGGCCACGTCCAGCGCTTCGCCGCCGAAGATGACTTTTTCCAG
>NZ_JAWHPL010000008.1:0-1836 GCF_032587875.1 Pseudomonas syringae group sp. 243L2 | reverse complement strand
TCGGTCGTTTGCCGACCGGACCTTGGCATTGGCGCTGTTTGCATTACCTTTGGCTGACGCAAGAGTCTGGCTGGCTTTGGCGACGGCGTTCGCAGCGCCATCTGCGGCGCTTTGCAGGTTTTCAAAGATCCCGACCAGCGCCGCTGTTGTAGCTTTGCCGTTGTTGATCAGGAAGAAGTTCTGCAGGCTGTCGCCCGCCAGCAAGTTAGCGAGGGTGGTGGCGTCCAGTGTGACTTGGGCGATGGGGTCAGGCGCTGGCTGAGTCTCGAAACGGGCCAGTTCGGTGGCGCGAAAACGGCCGTCGCCTTTGTTCTCATCATCTGTAACCGGCATGACATAAGGCGCGCAAGCGGTCTGTAGATCGCATTCGGGCCAGAGCATGAGGTGCAGGGACGATGTGTCATCGCTGGCCGTCAGGTTCAAAAACTTCTGCCCAAGGCTCACGGCCTGATCCCATACCCCAACACCCGTGACCGCATCCACCATGTCGCCACCGGGTGCCAGCGGATCGACGTTGGATGGCAGCAGCGCGAGAGTCGCCAGCGTCCGGCTCAACTCATACATAGCCGCCACGTAGTCGAAACCTTCCAGGCTCAGGTGATCCGCCAGCATTTGCTCCGTGGCGCTTTGTTTAAGGCTGGCGACCAGCGCGTCCTGAGCACTGAGCATGTGCCGCCAGACCACCGCGCGCTGGACCGTGGCAGTGCATTGGTTGATCGCTCGCCTGCCAGGCTCATGCAGCTTGGCCATCGCCGTATGCAGCGGGTTTTCCTGACCGCGAATACTGCGCGGCACCACCAGTTGTTGCACCAGCAACGCGCTGGCATAGTGTGGGTGAAGAACGGCGTATCGGGCGCACAGCGCGAACAGTCGCTGGCACGTATCGACACGTTGCCGCAGATGACGCAGGCGATAGCAGGCATCGTCCAGCAGTACACCGCAGACCTGCCGCTGGCGGGCGTTTTCCAGCACATCGACGACACCGGCCTGCGTTTCCCAGAGCACCCCCGCATCGACGGGCTCGGCATCCGCTTCGATCGGCAAACTGGCGAGCAGCGCGTCGGCCATCGCTGTCAGCTCCAGGCGCCTGACATCCTGCACAGCAACACCTCTGCCAGCCTGAGCGAGAAATGCCTTGGCTTCTCTGAAGGACTCGACCGGAAACTGCCCCGACAGATCACACAGATACCGCGCCGGATGATCGAGCAGCCTTTCATAACCGGGCTGGCGGGCGCGCTGCGGTGCAGCCAGGCTGACCGGGAACGCGTTGTATTGCAGATTCAGCCGGGTCGCCTTGATCGGGGCGATGAGTGCCTGGGCGACAGGGTTTTTGGCATCAAAGCCAGAAAACGCATCGAGCATCGCCTTGCCATCGGGCTTGCCCTTGTACAGGTCCGTGAAGCGCATTTTCGACCCGCTCAGGTCAGGGCTGTTGCAGCGCTGATCTCTTGAAGCCGCGTCTTTTTCCAGACGCTCAAGGCGTGCCGCGCTGAGCTGTATTTCCGAGAAACACAACTGTAGCGTCTGCACGTGCCGGTTGTTCCAGAGTGCCGGTAGCCAGATGTCCTCAAGCGCCTGGCCAGTGGCCTTGCGCTCGCCTGCTAGAAACCCGCTTTGCTGACGATATCGGGCCACGTCGATGTCGTGATACGTGTTGCCGGTTTCGCTGACGTGGATCTCCAGCTCGCGCCACAGCTTCTCTTGATAAAACACGTACACATAACCCGCGCGAGCCAGCACCGGTGTGCCCATGTCGTCCACCGTTTTCGAACCGGGCAATGCCACGAACGGTAATACCGGAACGATCTGGTTGAACTGCGCATCGGCCTGTCGCGG
>NZ_JAWHPL010000007.1:0-1939 GCF_032587875.1 Pseudomonas syringae group sp. 243L2 | reverse complement strand
TAGTTGATGGGTTACTGGCACACGCCGGGCAGGAAATTCATCTCAAGGCCGGTAACAAGCTGATCATCGAAGCAGGGCTGGAGATCACCTTCAAAGCCGGTGGCTCCTTTATCAAAATCGACGCCGGCGGCGTGACGGTCAACGGCTCGCAGGTGAAGCTCAACTCAGGAGGCAGTCCTGGGAAAGGCTCGGAGGCGGCCCCGCTCTTGCCAGATCTGGCAGTACAGCCAGATAGGGGCGATTCAGGTGAAATGCTGGTTCCCGCACAGACACAGGCGATAAAACGCACGCCATTTTGTGAGGAATGCGCACAAGCAGCCGAGAAGGCAAACAAATGAATCAGGCCAATTATCTGTTGGTTGATGGCATGTTGCGGTCTGGGGCCGTAAAGCAACTTTATCGGCGTGACGAGCATCTTGAGATCGTTCCGCTGTATCTGGGCACACGTTGGGCTGGCGTCATGGATCTAGGGCCGATACTTGTACACGCACCTTATCCATCCAGACTGATAGAAGAGTGGCACCAATATCCTGAACAGCGGGCCGACGGCTGCATTTTTTTCAGCGATGCGCCTTTGAAAATCGTCTCGGCGCATTTGCAGCATTTTCTGAACCCGGTCGATTACCTGGGTAACTCAAGTCTGCTGCGTTTTGCAGATCCGCTGGTGATGCATTACTGGCTATCCAGCTACGGAGCTGAACAGTTGAGCCCGACGCTCGGGCCTATAGATCAACTGTGGGTCCAATCCCCTTTACGCAGTTGGCAGCGTAGTCTCGGCTCAACCATCACCACATTTGTTAATCAACGTCCGCAACAAACCTCTCAGCAGGGCTTCACTCTGCTGTGCGATCCGCAGTTGAAAGCCTTTGAAAGCTGTTATCGATGGCTGTTCGAAGAACGTATTCATGACTGGGTCAAGGCTCACGATCCGCAAGCCTTCGTGAAGCAAAGTGATGATCAGATCGAAAGCTGGCTGAATCGAGCTTTGGACAGCGGGCTCGCGTGGGGACTTATCAGTGAATACGCATTAGCGACATGGGCCGACATCTGCCACGACTGGGGTCTGGATTTCATCAACTCGCCACAAGGTCACTGCACCTCCTGGCAGACTTTATACCCCGAGCATCAGCACCTGGCCCCGGAACTGCGCATAGCCGCGCTTGATGAACACCGTCAAAAAGTCCGTAACAACAGGGATGCCCCGCATGACCGATAAACACGGCACACACCAGCAACGACGTGCCGCACTGTTCCCCAAGACTCCGGCGACGGCCACCAGCCTTTGTCCGTTCAGAGGACCGAACGTCGCCATCGTGCCGGTGCGCTACGCGCTGGATCGCTCCCGCTACGACGCCGCGCCCGAGAAGCTGAAACCATTGCCGAAACAGGGCAAATGGACGCTGATGCCGATACTGAAAACACGCAGCTACACTTTGCGCCAGCTGTACGACGGCTACATCTATGTGTTCGACGAAACGGCCGGGACGCTGCATGAATATGTCGCCTCAGCAAACAACGGCCACCTGAGCCGCATCGTCTGGACGGACGCGCAGATCGGCAGAGACCAACGGAGCGGTGCCAGCGATGGCAAGCCCTTCCTGCTCTACCCGCGACGTCACCAACTGCACATCGCCTTTGCCCCGCAGCAATGGACGTGGCGAGTTTGCGAGCACATGCGCTCCAGCGCCCCAAGCCGCGCGCTGTGGATGAAAGTACTCGACCTGGCCGGCTACTGCATCACCATGGCCGAGCCGGACACCCTGCCATTGAACCGTATCGCCGAGGCGGTGGCGGACATCGACAAGGGCCATGTCAATGACGACGGCCGTTTCGCTGACTCGGCGATCCCCACTGCTCGCCCGCTGTCGGAAGACGCCGAAACAAATCCGTTATGGGCACCGCTGGGTGCTGACGTTTTCTGGCAAGGCAGCGTCGACGA
>NZ_JAWHPL010000006.1:0-2799 GCF_032587875.1 Pseudomonas syringae group sp. 243L2 | reverse complement strand
TATAACGGAGCAACAATGTTAAAGGATCTAACGGCGCTATTTGCGCCACAAAACCGTCGCTTGATCAAGCTGACGACCGTTGCCCGTGACGAACAGGAACTCCTGCTGGAACGTTTTTCCGGTACTGAAAGCCTGTCCGAGCTGTTCAGTTTCGAGTTGTCGATGATCAGCCGCGATGCCGGCCTGGAACTCAAATCGCAGATCGGCCAGCCTGCACAATTGGCAATAGAACTCGCCACCGGCGAATCGCGCTACATCAATGGTTATATCAGTGCCTTCAGCCTGGAAGGCAGCGACGGCGGCCTGGCCCGCTACAGCGCCACACTAAGCCCCTGGCTATGGATGCTCTCGCGACGCGTCGACTCGCGCATATTTCAGGAACAGACCATCGAAGCCGTTATCCGAACGGTATTTGCGGCCTATGGCGCGTTGCCCGACTTCGAATTTCAACTCAGCCAGCCACTTAAGACACACAGTTACATCACCCAGTACCGTGAAAGCGATCTGACCTTTGTATTGAGGTTGCTGGAACACGAAGGTCTGTTCTTCTATTTCGATCACAATCAGGAAAAGCACACGCTGATCATTCTTGATCACTCGCGTGACCTCTCGCCCCTGCCGCAACAGCCAAGCATTCGTTATCACAGCGCATCCGTTACCGAGACAGCGGACTCGATTACCGAATGGCGCAGCCATCGACGCCTGCAATCGGGGCGCATGTCCATTCAGACATTTGACTACAAGCAGCCCCGTAATCAGTTGCCTGTCGGCATGCCGAGCCTCAATGAGCAGGGCAACGTCGACGCGTATGAAGTGTATGACGTGCTCGATCACTACAGCCATGGCACCTTCAAAGACGGTGAACGCCTGGTGCGTCAGCGCCTGGAAGCCATTGAAGTACAGGGCAAGACATTCACCGGCAACAGTACCTGCCGCGCCATGTACCCTGGCCACACCTTTGAGCTGACCCAGCATTTTGATCATGACCGCGGCTCTGCTGAAGATCGCAGTTTTCTGCTGATAACGGTCAAGCATGAGGGCAGCAATAATTACCTGTCGGACGAAAGCGCGGGCTACAAAAACGAGTTCGTGTGCATTCGCCACAAGATCCCCTATCGGCATCCGATCACCGTTGCGCGCCCGAGCATTAACGGCCCGCTGAGCGCCATCGTGGTCGGGCCGGAAGGTGAGGAAGTGTTCACTGACGAGCTGGCACGGATACAGGTCAGGTTCCATTGGCAGCGCGGCGACAGCCTGCCGCAAGGCACCACCTGGTTAAGGGTGGCGATGCCCAGTGCTGGCAGCGGCTTCGGGCATCAGTTCATGCCACGCATCGGCCAGGAAGTGCTGGTAACGTTTCTGGCAGGCGATATCGACCGGCCTCTGGTGACGTCGGTGCTCTACAACAACATTAATCTGCCGCCACGCTTCAGCAAGGCCTCGGGGCTGCCGGGAAACCGCACGCTGTCGGGGATCCGCACCCAGGAACATAAAGGCAGCGGCTTCAACGAATTGCTGTTCGATGACACGCCAGGCTCACTGCGCGCGCGCATGGGCACAACCCATCAGGCCACAGCCCTCAACCTGGGCAAACTGACCGACCCGCGTACTGACGGCACCGCCCAGCCACGCGGCAACGGCGCAGAACTGCGCACCGATGCCGCCATCGCCCTGCGTGCCGCGCAGGGCATGTTGCTCACCACCTATGCGCGTACCGACGCAAAAGGCTCACAGCTGGATCGCGAAGAGCTGCTCAAACTGCTGGCCGAGTGCGGCGAGCTGTTCAAATCCCTCGGCGAAACCGCCGCCGCGCGTGGCGGACAGGCGGTGGATATCAAAGGTATGGAAGCCTTGCGCCAGTCGCTCGATCAATGGCCCGCGCCGGATAATAACGGCCTGGGCGACCCGGTACTGGCCATGACCGCAGCAGCAGGCATCGCCAGCGCCACACCACGCTCGCAGGCTCACTACGCTGGTGAAAATCACGACACCACCGCGCAGGACAACCTGCAATTGACCAGCGGCGCGGCCATGCACCTGCAAGCGGGCAAAGGGCTGTCAGCTTTCGCTCAGGACGCAGGCATCAGCGCCATTGCCAACCGCGGCAAAGTACTGGTTCAAGCCCAGGAAGACGACATCGCCCTCAATGCCCAGAAAAACCTGCACGTCTCGGCCGTCGAAGGCGAAGTGGTCATCACCGCGCCGACCATTCGCCTGGTCGCCGATGACGGCAGTTACATCAAGATTGGCGGCGGCGTCGAGATCGGCTCGCAGGGCAAAGTCACCGTGCACGCCAGCGAACACGACTGGATCGGACCCAAGACCGACAGCGCTGCGATTCCCTCTTTCGGCCGCGACCCCGCCGCCCAGCAGGTCACCTTCCACTACCCCGGCCACAGCGAACAAAGCCCGCGGGCAGCAGCGGATCACTCGTATGAAATCAAACTGGAAGATGGCAGCCTGGTGAAAGGAATGACGAACGCAGAAGGACTGACCGAGCGCGTGGAACGCGAAATGATGCATCAGGCGCAAGTATCGGCACTACGCAGCGGCACACCGAAAGGAGGTGCCCAATGAATGGCGCCGATGAATACGCCGTTGCCCAAGGCAACACACGCCTGATCCTCAACCTCAACACCACCAGCAAAATGGAAGTGCCCGCCGACTTGCCCGGCGTAGTGATCTTTCTGCACGGTGTGAATGACCCGGGGGCTTCTTATGAGTCGGTGGAGACCGGGTTGTGTCAGGGGGTGAATGAGCGGCTGGATCGGCCGGATCTGGTGGCTGGGCGGTATGGGG
>NZ_JAWHPL010000005.1:0-164444 GCF_032587875.1 Pseudomonas syringae group sp. 243L2 | reverse complement strand
ATCGTGCGACGCTCCGCGTCGCATGCCGTTCTGGACGCTCTGCGTCCGGTCTTGAATGTGATGGTGCGGCGTAGATCTGTGACGCAGAGCGTCACGCACTGCATTCCCACGCTGGAGCGTGCGGAACGATAATCCCAACTACCGTGCGATGCTCTGCTTAGGCATGTCTTGATCATCGTGAGACGCTCCGCGTCGCATGCCGTTCTGGACGCTCTGCGTCCAGTCTTGAGTGTGATGGTGCGGCGTAGATCTGTGACGCAGAGCGTCACGCACGGCATTCCCACGCTGGAGCGTGCGGAGCGATAGTCCCAACTACCGTGCGACGCTCTGCGTCCGATCTTGAATGTGATGGTGCGGCGTAGATCTGTGACGCAGAGCGTCACGCACGGCATTCCCACGCTGGAGCGTGCGGAACGATAATCCCAACTACCGTGCGACGCACCGTTTTCGCCCACGCAAACGCCGTCGACGCTATCCGTCCCCACCGTTCGATAATATTTTGAACCCCTGAAGCTTAGGCATGATCTAGTCCATGCAAGGCCAACGGGAGATCGCCATGTATCGCTTTTTCGAGCAATTGAGTTCACGCATTACCGCCCCATTTGTCGGCGAATCCAAACGTAACAGCAAGGTCTGGCAGTGCACATGCGGCCAGTCGGTGTTTTTCCCCAATTCCCAATGCCTGGCCTGTTCGGCTGCGCTGGGTTACCTGCCCGAGCAGGGCCGCGTGGCTACGCTTGAAGCGGGGCCTGAGCCTACCTGGCGCCTGAGCGACGAGCCGGGTGCTGGTCTGTATCGACGTTGCGCCAACCTCGATACCCCGGCAGCCTGTAACTGGCTGTTTCCGGAGCACAACGCCGGTGAGTTTTGCGTTGCGTGCAGCCTCAATCGCACCATTCCCGACCTGTCCATCGCCGAAAACGGTGAGCGCTGGCGCAAGGTCGAGACCGCCAAGCGTCGTCTGGTTGCGCAGCTGATTTCCCTGGGGCTGCAGGTCATCCCCAAGAGCGTCGATGAAGAAGCCGGCCTGGCCTTTGACTTTGTCGGTGTCGATCTGGAAGGCAAGCTGCCGACCACTGGCCACGCCAATGGCCTGATCACCCTGAACATCGAGGAGGCCGACGACGCTCACCGCGAAGCGATGCGCGTGCAGATGCACGAACCCTACCGCACCTTGCTCGGCCATTTCCGCCATGAAGTTGGCCATTATTACTGGGATCGACTGATCGCCAATACCCACTGGCAGGACGGTTGCCGCAATCTGTTCGGCGACGAGCGCGCCAGCTACGCCGATGCGCTTGATCACCACTATAAAAACGGCGCGCCCGACAACTGGCAGGAAAGCTTTGTCAGTGCTTACGCCACCATGCACCCGTGGGAAGACTGGGCCGAAACCTGGGCTCACTATCTGCACATGATGGACGCGGTTGACACTGCCTTGGGTTTTGGCATGAGCGCCCGCGACATGGAGCTGGACTACCAGCCATTCCCGCTGGAAGTGCTCTACGATCCACAGCACCCAGGCGGCCCGGCGTTCCTGTCGTTCGTCAACGCCTGGATCGAACTGGCCAGCATGCTCAACGAGCTGTCACGCAGTATGGGTCAGCCGGACTTCTATCCGTTCGTGCTGCCTCCTGCGGTAATCGCCAAGCTGCATTTTATCCACTTGGTGATTCAGGATGCGGGTGGCAAGGCCGACGAGGTGTTGCAGGCTCAGTAACCCAGACAGCGCCTGACATCGCTGGATGTCAGGCGCGTGCTCAAACTTCGTATCAAAGTGTCAGCACCAGCCTGCGCTCAAAACCGATCCTTCCGCGGTAAGCCTCTCCTGTGTCCACCCAGCCCTGACCTGAATAAAGCCCGATAGCAGCGCTATTATCTGCATCTACCGAGAGCATCAAATGCGTGATGTCTGGCCACTTCAGGCGTAGCGCCGCAGGCAACGCCTGCAAGCACGCTTTGCCTAGCCCCTTGCCCTGTTCGCGATGATCTATTTGCAACGCATGCAGCGTCGCAGCCAGCTCCTCCTGAGCCCAGTGCGGCAGACAGTCGCCACGCTTGAGCAGGAAAAAACCAACCGGCTTGTCGTCGCCCAGCAGCACAAAGCCGCAAACATTCGGGCTGGGGTTGACCAGCAGAGTATTGAGCGCGGTGTAAATATCACCGGAGAACTGTGTCTGCTCCTGCGTCACCTCAAGGTGTCCGAGCTGTTGACGTTGAGAGGCGTTGAGGTCGTGGTAGTCGACCAATCGAGTCTGCATGAGCAACCTGCTGGCTGATTATTGTTGAGGCGGGCAGGGTACAGGATCGAATAAGGGTGTTTCGAGGATTTGTGACATCAACGACCGATGCAGCTTTGCGTTTCAGCCCCTGCACACAAGTGCTTGAGCCCCCTCGAAATTTTTATCCGAACCAACGGTTGTAAACTCACGCCAGACCGGTACAATGGCGCGGCTCGCCAACTGGTGAGTGTCGTTATGGTGACCCCATCGGTCCCCCCGCAACGATTACCCGTGAACCTGGTCAGATCCGGAAGGAAGCAGCCACAGCGGGAACATTGTGTGCCGGGGTGTGGCTGGTGGGGGCACCACCTATCTCAAGGTCCTTTTCTGAAAGGGGCTTACCCGTAAAAATGAAAGCCTATTCCTGTTTCGACTGCGCCATGCGCTGGCGAGAACTTCGTGCGTCTGTAAAAACAGTTTGCCCGGCACGGAGATAACCGCCGGATGTCTCCAATCCGGCGGTTAATCCTGCGTGGCCTGCCTTACTGCCATCGTGCCAGGAAGATGGAGCGACCACTCTGATGGGGCGAGCGGTGTACCAGTTTGGGAATGCTGTCTTCGCAAATACCTTTGCCCGCAAAGAAATAGAAGCGGTCTTGCTTGGCTTCTTTGGTTCTCTGCTCAACAGCCCTGGCATCCAGAGGCGTCATTTTCCCAAAATGCCCCGCTTCAAATATTCCTTCTGATTCTGCGCGCTTCACGTATTCGGTGCCGCGACCCTCGATGGTGGCGATGCAGATGACCTTTTTCGGCCCTTTATCCTGATGCCATTGGTCTGCGCCCTGATTTTTGGCCCTTCGCAGTTGGAACTCATGAGGCCTCAATTGTTGTTGCTTCCCGGTAAGAGTGGTTGCAATGTCCTTCGCTACGGCTGTTGTTGATCGTTCGTAGTCGGTTGCTTTCAAATCAATAACCTTTCCAACGGTCTCCTGTCTCCAGGCGGGGTTACTGAGACTGCTTTGCTCATGCAAAAAACGTCTTGTAGGTTCTGCTATGGGAACGGTGAAATACCCTTTCTCCATGAGTTTTGCCGTCTTTTCCTGAATCTGTTCCGGCTTCAGCTTCAACTCATCAAAAGGCTGGGGCTGGGTGTAGTAAGCCGATGTGCCAACTCCGCCGCGAATGCCGTAGGTCACGGATATTTTCCTCTGGTTGAATGTGGTGTTAACCACGAATTGGCCTTTTGGGCCGCTTGAACGCTTGGTGCTTGGTAGCCCGTCGCTCGGGGCCGTGAGTGGCAACTCATTGAGGAGAGGTTCCATGCTGTCCGATCAGTTTCGACGAACAGTGAAAACTCGGTGTGCGTTCAGGTGATCGATCAATAGCCAATTCAACTGAACCCTCACTCCTACACACCCCCTAACCCCTTACGCGTCGCTTGAAACCGTTTTACGGCAAGGGGCAATTCAAGTCGCTGCGGGTGTCACGGGCTTTTCGGTCAGGCGTCTCGTAGCAGTGGAGCCGGGGGCCGGATGGAACAGGACATCATCAGATTTTTCACAGACTCGCAATTTCTGGGCATTTCGCTCGCCAACTGGATACTCGCTGTGTTCGCCTCGACCATGAGTTTTATTCTGGTCAGGGGGGTTATCGGTTTTGTGCTCCGAAAGATGCGCTCGCGGCCTGGTTCGCCCAGCACGCATATGCGCTACATCGTGGTGCAGGTGCTGTCGGGCACCAGTAATACGCTGTTGCTGCTGGCTTCGATTCTGATCGGGGTGGGCATGCTCGATCTGCCAGAGCGCTGGCTTGGGCGGGTCAGCAGTCTGTGGTTCGTGGTTGCTGCATTGCAGGTCGGGTTGTGGGCGAACCGGGCAATTGCACTCGCGCTGCAGCGCTACTTTGTACGTCACAACGCTGGCGGCACCTATCAGGGCAGTGCGCTGGCAACGTTGAGTCTGTGGGGTGCGAAGGTGTTGCTGTGGGCCACGGTGGTCATGGCGATGTTGTCGAACGTCGGGGTCAACATCACCGCGTTTGTCGCCAGCCTCGGGGTGGGCGGTATTGCGGTTGCGCTGGCGGTGCAGAACATTCTGGGTGATGTGTTTGCCTCACTCTCCATCGCAGTGGACAAGCCTTTTGAAGTGGGCGATTTCATTGTGGTTGGCGCGCTGTCCGGTACGGTCGAACATGTCGGTCTGAAGACCACGCGCATCCGCAGCCTGGGCGGCGAGCAGATAGTGATGGCCAACGCCGACATGATCAACAACACCATTCAGAACTACAAACGCTTGCAGGAGCGGCGCATTGTCTTCGAATTCAGGCTTACTTATGACTGCTCTGTCGATCAGATACGGGAAGTGCCAAAGAAAGTAGAAACGATCATCAACGCGCAGAAACTGGCCCGTTTCGACCGCTCGCATTTCCGTGGTTTTGGCGAAACGTCACTGGAGTTCGAGACCGTCTTTATCGTTCTCGACCCCAGCTACAACGTTTATATGGATGTGCAGCAGGCGATCAATCTGGACATCATGGAAGCCTTCGCCGAACTGGATGTGCGTTTCGCGTTCCCGTCCCGCACGGTGTATGTGGCGTCCCTGCCACCGGTCAAGACGTCGCGTCCGACTGCACTGGAGGCAGCCGACGCGAGTATCTGAGCTCTATAGCGACGGACTCAGGCAGGAAAGTGCAATGCGTTGGTCAGGTCGCCCATGGGAGCCTGGCCGCGCGCGATCATGGCGTCGTCGCGGCGCTTCAGCCCGTCGAGCTTTTCCAGGCCGTGAACACGGGTAATCAGGCGCAGAATCGAGGCCGTGTCGTAGACCGTGTGGTCCACCTTGCCTTTGCGGGCGAAGGGTGAAATGACCAGCGCCGGAACACGCGTGCCAGGGCCGAAGCGGTCGCCTTTGGGCGGTGCGACGTGGTCCCACCAGCCGCCGTTCTCGTCTACAGTCACGACGATCACCATGTTGTCCCATTGCGGGCTCTTGCGCAGCACCTTGATCACCCGGTCGATGTGCCGGTCACCCGCAGCCACGTCGGCATAACCGGCGTGCATGTTCAGGTTGCCCTGGGGCTTGTAGAAGGTTACCGCGGGCAACTTGCCGGCTTCGGCATCGGCGAGGAAGCGGTTGGTGCTCGACTCGTCACCCAGGCCGCCGTCACGCAAACGTTTTTTGCGTTCTTCAGGGTTTTGCGGACCCTGTTGCTTGAAGTAGTTGAACGGCTGGTGATGGTATTGAAAGTTAGGGATTTTCGGGATTCCCGTGGAGTCCTTGAACTCGTCCAGCGTCACTTGCCAGGCCCCAGCGTACCAGGCCCAGTCGACATTTCTTTTCGACAGTTTGTCGCCGATGTGTTCGTGGCTTTGCGGAACCAGCACGTTGGGCAGATCCGGTTTCGAGTAATCAGGGTTCTGCGGGTCGCGCAGCCAGGTTGGCCAGTAGGGCGGGGCCATGGTGTTGACGGCGTAGTTGTCCGGGGTAATGGCGCTGGGGCCAAACTGCGGTGGCCCCTCCATTGCGCTGGCAGGCGACTTGTCCAGTGGCTTGAGGCGCGGGTCTTGCGGGTTGAAGCTCTGCAGGGTTGCGATCTGGGATTTGGCCGGAGACTCGGCAGCGTTGGGGTAAATCGGCGCGGTGGCTGAAATCAGGTACTGGTGGTTGAGGAACGAGCCGCCGAATGCACCCTGAAAGAAGTTGTCGCACAGCACGAATTCCGAAGCAACGTCCCACAGGCGCAGCGAGTACTGAGTCTGTGCGTAGTTGCCCATGGTCAGCCCGCCAGCGTCGGCCCAGGCGACGAATCGATCATTGCGGCCGTCGTTGATCTGCATCTGATTCTGATAGAAAACGTGCCACAGGTCGCGAGTGACCAGACTCAGCGGCAGGTCTTCGCCGTTCGGCCCCTTGAGCGGGAAGGGAGCGTTGGGCAGGTCTTTCTGAAACTGCTCGCCTGCCGGGTAGGTCACGCCGTCAACGGTTTGCGGCCCGACCTGCAACACACCACCCCAGGCGGGCGGCAGTTTGGACAATAGCGTGCCGTCGCGGTCGCGCTGTTCATAGTCGGAAGGTCTGAGCGAGGAGAGTGGCTTCTGGACCCCGGGGAAATCGCCGAACAGGTTATTGAAGCTGCGGTTCTCGGCGTAGATCACCACAATGGTCTTCACGTTTTCGCGCAAGGCCCGGTCCAGCGCCGGCCCGGCAAGATGATGATGCTTGTCGTTGTCGGCGGGCGGTTTCTCGTGGGCCGAAACGTAACTGCTCAGCGTGACGCCTGCGCCCAAGGCAGCCATCCCGCCCAGAAAACGACGGCGGCTGGGGTTGTTGTTGGTGTCTTCGTCGTCTGGTCTGTCGCTCATCGCCAAATACTCGCGCTGGTTAATGTATTACCAAAGATTTCAGGCGAGCGTAACGACGGAATATGACGCTATTGCTACACCGCAGATGAAGGGTTACGGGGGCGTGGGCGCGGTGTAGTGATCGATGATTTGCTGAATCTCGCCCGACAGGCGCATTTGCACCAGTGTGCGCAGGATTTTACCTGTCGGCAGCTCGGGGGTGTTGCGTATCAGGCAGGCCGCAGGCTGCTCTGCAACCAGCGATATGGGCTTCAGCCTTCTGCCGACAGGCAGGTTTCGATTGGTCCATTCAAGGATCAACTGGTTGGTCACGGCGTAGTTGTAGCGTCCAGCCATCAGCTTGCCGAGCGTCTGGTTCTGTGTGCGCGCGTCTTCACGTATCAGTTGATGATTATCGAAAAGATGCTGCAGGGCAGGGTAGTTGTAGCCAAGTACCGTGCCGACGGTTTCATTGTCGAACTGCTCCGGGTAAGGACCCGCAGCTGTTTCGGCTGAAGCGACCAGCCAGTCGCGTTGGTAGAGAATCGGCAGGCTCCAGAGGTAATCCCCGGACAGATCGGGATACCACGCCTGTGAGCTGTAGCAATGCATGTCTACTTCGCCACGCTCAAGCGCCGACTGGATGCGCAGGCGCGGCATCACGTGGTACCTGGCTTCAAGGCCGACATGGTGCGCAACGCTTTGCATGATGTCGAACAGAATGCCGGATTCGGGCCGAAAGTCGGTGATATGCATCATCGGCATGGTCCACCCTTCGTTGACCGCGAAGTCCAGAGTGCCTTTGGCCGCGCTCACCGTCTGCATCGACAGCAACAGCATGCACGCCACGGCTGCACGAGGCAGCCGTGGCTCTGCAAAAGTCCGTTTAAAGCGCGTCATTGGATTCATTTGCTCAGCTTAGCCACAATAGAGGCGGACACCAGATGCAATTTTGCCCCTGCTCGGCTAGCATTGGCGGTCTTCCGCTTACCAGTTGCGACGGTTTTAAATGAGTTATCAGGTTCTTGCACGTAAATGGCGTCCGCGCTCGTTCCGCGAAATGGTCGGCCAGGCTCATGTGTTGAAGGCCCTGATCAACGCGCTGGACAGCCAGCGCCTGCACCATGCCTATTTGTTCACCGGCACGCGAGGCGTCGGCAAGACCACTATCGCGCGGATCATCGCCAAGTGCCTGAACTGCGAAACCGGCATCACCTCTACGCCCTGTGGCACCTGCTCGGTGTGCAAGGAGATCGACGAGGGCCGTTTCGTCGATCTGATCGAGATCGACGCCGCCAGCCGCACCAAGGTCGAAGACACGCGCGAACTGCTGGATAACGTGCAGTACGCGCCAAGTCGCGGTCGCTTCAAGGTCTACCTGATCGACGAAGTGCACATGCTCTCCAGTCACTCGTTCAACGCCTTGCTCAAGACGCTTGAAGAGCCGCCGCCCTACGTCAAGTTCATCCTCGCTACCACCGATCCGCAGAAGCTGCCTGCGACCATTCTGTCGCGCTGCCTGCAGTTCTCGCTGAAAAACATGACGCCAGAACGTGTGGTCGAGCACCTGACCCACGTGCTGGGCGTCGAGAATGTGCCGTTCGAAGACGATGCGCTGTGGCTGCTCGGGCGCGCTGCCGACGGTTCGATGCGTGACGCGATGAGCCTGACCGATCAGGCCATTGCCTTTGGTGAAGGCAAGGTCATGGCTGCCGATGTGCGCGCCATGCTCGGCACACTGGATCATGGTCAGGTGTTCGATGTGCTGACTGCGTTGCTGGAAGGCGACGCGCGCGGTGTGCTGGAGGCGGTACGCCACCTGGCCGAGCAGGGGCCTGACTGGAATGGTGTGCTCTCGGAAATTCTCAATGTTCTGCACCGCGTGGCGATTGCCCAGGCGTTGCCCGAAGGCGTCGACAACGGGCACGGCGACCGCGACCGGGTGTTGGCGCTGGCCCAGGCATTGCCTGCCGAAGACGTGCAGTTCTATTACCAGATGGGTCTGATTGGTCGTCGTGACTTGCCGCTGGCCCCGGATCCGCGTGGCGGTTTCGAGATGGTCCTGCTGCGCATGCTGGCATTCCGCCCGGCCGATAACGACGATGCGCCGAGGCAACCGCTAAAGCCGGTGGGGATCAGCCAGGCCACGGTTGATTCCCGAAAAGCAGTGGCCGATGCGACACCTGTTGCATCGGTAGCTCCCGCAGTTTCAACAGCACCGGTGATGGCTGCGCCCGATCCGGCCTTCGAAGCGCTGCCGCCAGCCGCCGCCCCGATGCCGACCGCTGCTGCACGAGCTGAGCCCGCAGCACAGCCAGAATCACAGCCGCAAGCACAGCCCGAGCCGGTCGAAGAAGTCGATCTGCCGTGGAATGAGCCAAAGGCACCGGTTGCCGAAAAAAACGCTGAATCCGCACCTGACACTGGCACTGTTGCAGAACCGGTAGCCGAGCCGGTTCTGGAGACTGTCTCCGAACAGCCAGACCTCACGCCAATGCCGACGCCTGCGCCCGCCAGCCCAGTGCCAGATGCGCCGGAGGCGGAACCTGCGCAGCCGGTTGCCGAGCAGCAGGTTACACCGGCGATGCTTGAAGCCATCCCTGATTCCGCCTATCTGTCCATGAATCCGGATTCGATGTCTTCGAATTCCGGCCCAATGGGGCGCGATGACGAGCCGCCAGCGGATGACGATTACGTCGAGCCGGATATCGACATCGACCCGGCGTCCTATAGCTATCTGGATGAACTGGCCCACGAGAGCGTCGTCGAGCTTGAAGCGGTCGAGCCCGAGCCCGCTCCGGCCGCCAAACCAGCCACCGGCCTTGCTGCCGACTGGCTGGAGGTATTCCCCAAACTGCCGATCTCCGGCATGACCGGCAGCATTGCCGCCAACTGCACCTTGATGGCGGTCGATGGCGATAAATGGCTGCTGCACCTGGACCCGGCGCACAGCGCCCTGTTCAACTCAACCCAGCAGCGCCGCCTGAACGATGCGTTGAACCAGTATCATGGTCGCACGATCAATCTGAGTATCGAGCTGATCAAGCCCGAGCAGGAAACTCCTGCCCAGGCTGCTTCGCGACTGCGTGCCGAGCGTCAGCGTCAGGCCGAAGCCTCGATCCAGGCCGACCCGTATATCCAGCAGATGTTGCAGCAGTTTGGCGCTGTTATCCGGGAAGATACTATCCAGCCCGTAGACGCGCCTGCGGTGCAGCCTCAATAACTGAACACAGGGCGCCATTGGCGCCGCGCAAAAAAACCATCCATTTTCGAGGAGATATCCCATGATGAAAGGTGGCATGGCTGGCCTGATGAAGCAGGCGCAGCAAATGCAGGAAAAAATGGCCAAGATGCAGGAAGAACTGGCCAACGCGGAAGTCACCGGTCAATCGGGCGCAGGCCTGGTGAGCGTCGTGATGACCGGTCGTCACGACGTCAAGCGCATCAATCTGGATGACAGCCTGATGCAGGAAGACAAGGAAGTGCTGGAAGACCTGATCGCCGCCGCCGTCAACGACGCCGTGCGCAAGATCGAGCAGGCCAGCCAGGACAAGACCGCTTCCATGACCGCAGGCATGCAGTTGCCACCGGGCATGAAACTGCCGTTCTGACGGTCGTCTGGGTCACGATCAATGCCAGGCCATGTGCCTGGCATTTTTCTGTCTGCTGTCTTGCTGCGCGCCGCCGTTCGGCATCAGTACAACCATCAGTATTTGGCCTGACCGACTGAATTGAGCGACAATCGTCACCCGCCTCTGGAGTGCCCCATGTCTGAGCCCATTGAAAACCTCACCGTCGACGCCGTGCTGGACGCTGTCGGCCTGTTCTGTCCGGAACCGGTGATGATGCTGCATCAAAAGGTGCGTGACTTGCCTGCGGGCGGCCTGCTCAAGGTGATCGCGACCGATCCGTCCACGCGCCGAGATATTCCGAAGTTCTGTGTATTTCTTGGGCATGAGCTGGTTGCGGAGCAGGCTGAAGAGGGCACGTTCCTGTACTGGATACGCAAAAAGCCTGATTGATTGTTACATCGCTGCAACCCGCGCCGGTTCACGACGCACCTGTTCCCACTGGGGACCGGTCCCTGCTCGCCAGACCCAGAGAGTCTTCCATGCGCATTGTTGCTGACGAAAATATTCCCCTGCTCGACGCTTTTTTCGCTCATTTCGGTGAGATTCATCGCTTGCCGGGACGCGCCATAGATCGCGCTGCGGTGGCGAACGCCGACATCCTGCTGGTGCGCTCCGTGACACCCGTAACCCGTGAGCTGCTCGAAGGCAGCCCGGTGCGGTTTGTCGGCACCTGCACCATCGGCACCGATCATCTGGATCTGGACGGGTTTCAGCAAGCCGGTATCCAGTGGGCCAGCGCACCGGGCTGCAATGCGCGCGGCGTGGTGGATTACGTGCTCGGCAGCCTGCTGACCCTGGCTGAAATCGAAGGCGTCGACCTCGCGCAACGTACTTACGGTGTGGTCGGTGCAGGGCAGGTGGGTGGTCGTCTGGTCGATGTCTTGAAGGCGCTTGGCTGGAACGTACTGGTCTGCGATCCGCCACGCGAGTCTGCCGAAGGTGGTGACTTCGTCAGCCTTGACGAGATATTGCAGCGCTGTGACGTCATCAGCCTGCACACGCCGTTGAGCAAGACCGGGGCGTTGGCAACCTGGCACCTGCTCGACGAAACCCGTTTGCGCCAACTCAGGCAGGGCGCCTGGCTGATCAATGCCAGCCGTGGTGCCGTGGTGGACAACACTGCGCTGCACGACGTGCTGCTTGAGCGCGAAGACCTGCAAGCCGTGCTGGATGTGTGGGAAGGTGAGCCGCAGGTCAACGTGGCGCTGGCCGACCTGTGCGTTCTGGGTACGCCGCACATCGCCGGTTACAGCCTTGATGGCAGGCAACGGGGTACTGCGCAGATCTATCAGGCGCTGTGTGCCTTTCTGGGGCAGCCTGCGGTGATAAAACTGGACGATCTGCTGCCCAAGCCGTGGCTGGCGCAGGTCAGTCTTGATGCTGCAAGCGATCCGGTCTGGGCACTGAACATGCTGTGCCGTGGCGTGTACGACCCGCGGCGTGACGATGCAGACTTTCGGCGCAGCCTCACCGGCGACACTGCCAGTCAGCGGCTGGCCTTCGATGCCCTGCGCAAGCATTACCCGCCACGTCGGGAAATCGAAGGTCTGAAGGTCCGTTTGGAAGGTGAGTCCGGGGGGCTGGCGCAACTCGTGCAGGCGCTGGGGGCCGTACTGGTCTGATCGTCCGGTAAACGCGGGACATAAAAAACCCGACTCAGGGTCGGGTTTCAAGACATTTGGTCAGGTTCGGTTTTATTTTTCCGGGGTTACCCAGTTCTTGTCGCATTCCTGGCAGGCGGCCTGAACCATTGCTTCAGTGATCAGGACTTCTTGCCCATGCTCGTCGAGAATTGTACCGCCAACCGGCAGATTGGGCGTGGCTCGAACGACTGGAACTTCGTTGCTGCGCTCTTGCAGGCTCATGGTGTTTCTCCTTTCATCAGGTAACGGCGTTAAATTAACCGCGCTTGATGACCGGTCCGTGACAGGTTCTGTCAGCCGCTCAAACGCGTTCCCAGTGCAACAGAAATGATGCAAATCTGCCAGCAGGCGCTTAGATCGATGTCTTATAGCGCCTCTGTAAAGCAGTCATAACCTGACCTTTGAAGCCGGGCGCAAGTTCATTCGAAATGATGCACAGCGCGTCATGCATGACAGGTGTAGGCTTCGCTATTCAGACAGATCGGGCAAACAGGCAGGCTTCATGATTTCACGGATTACCCGACGTCACCGCCAGGCACTTCGCCTGGCCGCGAGTTTCATTGCGCCGTATCGCTGGCAAGCGTTCGGAGCGTTGTTGGCACTGGTCATTACCGCGGGTATCACCCTGTCGATCGGCCAGGGCATCAAGCTGATGGTCGATCAGGGCTTCATGACCCGCTCGCCGCAGTTGCTCGAGCGCTCGATCGGCTTTTTCATGCTGCTGACGGTTGGCCTGGCCATCGGAACGTTCGCCCGCTTTTATCTGGTGTCATGGATCGGCGAGCGCGTGGTCGCCGACCTGCGCAAGAAAGTATTCGATCACCTGATAGAGCTGCATCCGGGCTTCTACGAGAACAATCGCAGCTCGGAAATCCAGTCGCGGCTGACTGCCGATACCACGTTGTTGCAGTCGGTGATCGGCTCGTCACTGTCGATGTTCCTGCGCAACGTACTGATGGTCGTTGGCGGCATCATGCTGTTGTTCATCACCAACCCCAAGCTCACCAGCATCGTGGTGGTGGCGTTGCCGCTGATCATCGCCCCCATTCTCATGTTCGGACGGCGGGTACGAAACCTGTCGCGCGAGAGCCAGGATCGGGTCGCCAATGTGGGCAGCTACGTGGCCGAAGCGCTGGGGCAGATCAAGACGGTGCAGGCGTACAACCATCAAGAGCAGGACAAACAGCGTTTTTCACATACGGTGGAGCAGGCGTTCGATACCGCTCGCAAACGGATTTTGCAGCGCTCCTGGCTGATTACGCTGGTGATCGTTCTGGTGCTGGGCGCAGTGGCGGTAATGCTGTGGGTGGGCGGCATGGACGTGATCAGCGGACGTATTTCCAGCGGGGAGCTGGCAGCGTTTGTGTTTTACGCGCTGATGGTCGGCATGGCGTTCGGAACGTTGAGCGAGGTGATTGGCGATTTGCAGCGCGCCGCCGGTGCCGCAGAGAGGATTGGCGAGCTGCTTCAGGCTCGCAGCGAGATCAAAGCGCCAGCCACAGAGCTGCAGAGCCTGCCGCAACGCATCAGCGGGCGGCTGGCGCTGGAGAATGTCACTTTCGCCTACCCGTCGCGTCCCGAGCGCAATGCGCTGGATAACCTGACCCTGAACATCGAGCCCGGTGAAACCCTGGCGCTGGTCGGGCCTTCCGGAGCAGGTAAGTCGACTATCCTCGACCTGCTGCTGCGTTTCTACGACCCGATTCAAGGGCGCATCCTGATTGAGGGCGTGCCGATCGCACAGCTCGATCCGCACGATCTGCGCCGCTGCTTCGCGCTGGTTTCACAATCACCCGCGCTGTTTTTTGGCAGTGTCGAGGACAACATTCGTTACGGAAACGCCACTGCGAGCCTTGAGCAGGTACAGGCAGCAGCGCGTATCGCCCATGCGCACGAGTTCATTCTCGACATGGCCGACGGCTACGGTACGCATCTGGGTGAGGGCGGGGTGGGATTGTCCGGCGGACAGCGGCAGCGTCTGGCGATTGCCCGCGCGTTACTGGTCGATGCGCCGATCCTGTTGCTGGACGAGGCGACCAGTGCGCTGGATGCGCAGAGTGAGCACTTGATTCAGCAAGCCTTGCCAAGCCTGATGCAGGGCCGTACTACGCTGGTCATCGCCCATCGACTGGCCACTGTGCAGAATGCCGACCGGATTGCCGTTATGGATCAGGGCCGGCTGGTGGCGGTCGGTACCCATCAGCAACTGATTGCCAGCAACCCGCTCTACGCACGTCTGGCGGCGTTGCAGTTCAATGCTGGCGTAGAATAGAAAGGGGCAGTATAGGCAGGTGTGCGGGCAAGGTGGGAGGTCAGGCCCCCCACGTGTTCAGTCTCAGCGGTATTCGCACAGGTAAGCGGTATCAACGCTGACCTTGAGCTGGAACTTGCTGTTGGCCGGGACATTGAACTGGCTGCCGGTGGAGAAAGTTTCCCAGTCGGTACTGTCCGGGAGCTTCACGTTCAGCTCGCCGGAGATCACGTGCATGATTTCCCGTTGCGCTGTACCGAACTCATATTCGCCCGCCGCCATGACACCGATGGTTGCCTGACCGTCGACCTGACTGAAGGCGATGGATTTGACGGTGCCGTCGAAGTACTCGTTGACCTTGAACATGGGCGATTCCTTTTGAAAGGGCTGGAAATGGCCAGCCAGTATGCCCAACACGGTAAAACTCGTCACGCCCCTTGCAAGTCGACGCTGAACAAACGACGACGTGCAGCGAGATTCAATTAGGCAGTATCAACGGCAAGAGCCGGGCGGTATTGCGTGCATCAACCAGTGCCCGGTGTTGCTGACCTGTGAATTGCATGCCTGCCAGTTGCAGGGCGCTGTTCAGGCCCATCGGCTTTTGTAACTGACGGGCCTGGGCGAATCGCTGTTTGAGGTTGACATGCGGCATGCTCGACAGTGCGCTGTCGAGGCGATGGTAGCGCCATTCCTCTTCCAGTTGCTGGCGGTCGTAATCCCCCCAGCTGGCCCATCCCAGCACGCGGGCACGGTGATGGCTCAACCAGCGCTCGAACTGAGGCCACACGGTCGTCAGGGGCGCAGCGCTGTCGATACTGCTTTGATTGATATGGGTCAGCTCTCGGCAAAAATGAGTCAGCACAGGCCTGCGTGCGGGTCGTACGAAGCGCTCGAAATGGTCCAGCTCGCGCCCGTCCTGATTGACCAGCGTCGCGCCTATTTCGATGACTTCCATTTCTGCGACCGGCCAGCCACCTTCTTCAGTGGTAGCCTCCAGATCAATCACCAGCCAATGCGGCATCATCAAGCTCCCTTACGATAGTCAATGGCTTCAGCGTAGCCAGATTAGCCTGTTGCGCCCACGCTTGAGGCTGCGCCGACAATATCGTTTTTACAACTGCCCTTACAGTGACCGCTGCTAATGGCATTGGTGCCTCACGCGAGTTCATCGCAGCGGTGCACAATAGTAACCACTGTGAGCAATGCTGACGCCGTTGATTTGACAGTTGTTTAAATCATGGAAACCGCATAGCGTGGAGGGCTTTGATTGATGTCGTGTTTTATGAAAAAATTTGCAGTATTAATTAATGGCGTCGCGCGCACGTTCGCCACAGGCCTTCTGCTCTTTGTGTCGTTCATGGCAACGTCCCAAGTCTATGCCGCGCAGGTCGTGCGGGTGGCCGCCGTGCATTTCCCTCCGTATATGGTCCGCCCTGAAAAAGGCGAAGACGCCGGTCTGTTGCCCAAGCTTATCGATGCCCTGAATGCCGAGCAGGACGATTACGAGTTTGTGATGATCCCCACCTCCGTGCCCCGGCGTTTTCGTGACTTTGCGGAAGGGCGTTTCGATGTTGCGATCTTCGAGAACCCTGACTGGGGCTGGAAGGATATTGCGCACGAAACCGTCGATCTGGGCCTTGAAGATGCCGAGGTCTATGTAGCAAGGCGGGTCGAAGGGCGTGATCAGAATTACTTCGATGATCTGTCTGACAAACGTCTGGCGTTGTTCAGTGGTTACCATTATGGATTTGCCAACTTCAATACCGATCAGAAGTACTTGAGTGAGCACTTCAATGTGACCTCCACCTATTCTCACGACAGTAATCTATTGATGGTGGTGC
Source organism: Pseudomonas syringae group sp. 243L2 (assembly GCF_032587875.1). Taxonomy (NCBI): domain Bacteria; kingdom Pseudomonadati; phylum Pseudomonadota; class Gammaproteobacteria; order Pseudomonadales; family Pseudomonadaceae; genus Pseudomonas; species Pseudomonas syringae group sp. 243L2. The sequence continues at coordinate 148,516 of NZ_JAWHPL010000005.1, read as the reverse complement.
GCAATCGGGCGGATATCGCGCCTGTTACCCGTTCTTATCTGATTGATTTTATGGCACATAACAAAGATGAAGCGGCGCAGTTAATGGTCTCCGAACGCGTTGATCAGATCTACCGTCAATACGCGTTGTTGCGCCCCAATGGCAACATTGATGTTCCACACTTCAAAGCGCTGCTGGAGAAGTTGCGCGCGGACGGCGAGTTGGAGACGATCTTTCAGCCGCTTCATATCAAGGTGCTTTCGGTCAGCGCAGAGATCGGGAAATAGGCAGGGGCAGGTTTTCAGCCTGCCACCCGGACTTATTTAACGGTCCTTGGCTTCCTTGGCGTCCATTTCGGCGTTGCGCTCATGGACGCGCTTGAGTTGTTCTTCGGTGAGGGGCAGTTTCTTGGCTGTATCGCGCAGCATCATAAGACCGCCGACGATCGAGCCGATGGCTACGAGCAGAATTAACCAGGCATACCAGGGCATAGCGCTCTCCTTGTTGTGATACCGGTTTGAGCAGCGAGGCTGCTCAATGGTTCAAGTGTATGCGCCCTGATCGGGTTGCGTGCAAAACCCTTTGCACGCAACCCCGGAAAGTCTCTGAATTATTGCCCGGTCAGCATCGCGTCGGTCGGTGCATCGGCGCGCGATTTGGCAGTCAGGCTGAAGTAGATAAAACCGATGGCCATCAGCCCGAGGAAAATCAGGCCGATCAGCATGTTGAACCAGGCCATTGCCACCAGGCACACGACTGCCAGAGCCAGCGCAATACCGGGCACCACCGGGTAACCTGGCGCGCGGAAGCTGCGCTCAAGATCAGGCTCGGTCTTGCGCAGCTTGAACAGGCTGAGCATGCTCATGATGTACATGACGATAGCGCCGAAAACAGCCATGGTGATCATCGCGGCGGTGAGTGTCATGCCGCTCAGGTTGACCAGGCCATCGCTGTAAATGGCGGCGATGCCGATCAGGCCACCTGCGATGATCGCCCGGTGCGGTGTCTGAAAGCGTGACAGCTTGGCCAGCGAGGCAGGCAGGTAACCGGCACGGGCGAGGGCGAAGAACTGGCGCGAGTAACCCATGATGATGCCGTGGAAGCTGGCGACCAGACCGAACAGGCCGATCCACACCAGCATGTGCAGCCAGCCGGAGCTGTCACCGACCACGGCTTTCATTGCTTGCGGCAGTGGGTCGTTGATGTTGGCCAGGGTGCGCCAGTCACCTACGCCACCGGCAAACAGCATGACGCCGATCGCCAGTATCACCAAGGTCAGAATGCCGCTGATGTAGGCCTTCGGGATGGTGCGTTTCGGGTCCTTGGCTTCTTCGGCGGCCATTGCAGCGCCTTCAATGGCCAGGAAGAACCAGATCGCAAAGGGGATGGCGGCGAACATGCCGGCAATCGCTTCCGGCCCGAAGGTCTGGGAACCGGCCCAGCCGTTGAGGGCGAAGTTGCTGAAGCTGAATGCAGGTGCGACCACCCCCATGAACACCAGCAGCTCGGCCACGGCGAGAATGCACACGACCAGCTCAAAGGTTGCTGCCAGCTTTACGCCCACGATGTTGAGTGCCATGAACACGATGTAAGCGCCGACAGCCGCATGCTTAGGGTCAAGCCCCGGGTATTGCACGTTAAGGTACGCACCGATTGCCATGGCAATGGCCGGTGGCGCGAATACGAATTCGATCAGCGTGGCCATACCGGCGATCAGCCCGCCTTTTTCGCCAAAGGCGCGGCGGCTATAGGCAAATGGGCCGCCCGCGTGCGGGATGGCCGTAGTGAGCTCTGTAAAGCTGAAGATGAAGCAGGTGTACATGGTCGCAACCATCAAGGCTGTTACCAAAAAGCCCAGTGTACCCGCCACGCCCCAGCCGTAACTCCAGCCAAAGTACTCGCCGGAAATCACCAGCCCGACAGCGATCCCCCATAGATGAATCGTGCCCAGCGTTGGCTTGAGTTGCGTGCTCATGGTCATCTCCCTGAGATTCGGTAATCGTTGAAACATCCTGTTGCAGAGGCCGTGCCAGTGCACTGATCATTGTCGTGTTGCTTCAAAACGGGTCGTTTACAGAACGCTGCAGTGAACCGATTCATCGGGTTGTGCAGGTTTGGTGCAGGCCATCGAAGCAGTGGTCGCTGCGGGTGCAGGGAATCATGACTTTTTATGGACGCGACTGGCTAAATGCCGATCTACGGGTCCCGTCTGCTCGCCGGTTCGGCTACAATGCGCGCCGATTTCGACTTACCTGAGACCACGCTCATGTCCGCCTGCCAGACTCCCGTCATCGTCGCCCTGGATTTTCCGACCCGTGAAGCCGCCTTGCGTTTGGCTGATCAGCTCGATCCCAAGCTGTGCAGGGTCAAGGTCGGCAAGGAGCTGTTCACCAGTTGTGCGGCCGATATCGTCGAGACCCTGCGCAACAAGGGTTTCGAGGTGTTTCTTGATCTCAAATTCCACGATATCCCCAATACCACGGCGATGGCGGTCAAGGCCGCTGCCGAGATGGGCGTATGGATGGTCAACGTGCACTGTTCAGGCGGGCTACGCATGATGACGGCCTGCCGCGAAGTGCTCGAGCAGCGCAGCGGTCCTCAGCCACTGCTGATTGGCGTGACCGTTCTGACCAGCATGGAGCGGGAAGATCTTGCCGGTGTCGGCCTGGATATTGATCCGCAGGTGCAGGTGCTGCGCCTTGCAGCGCTGGCCGAGAAGGCCGGTATGGACGGTCTGGTCTGTTCGGCGCTGGAAGCGCAGGCCCTGAAAGCTGCTCACCCGTCGTTGCAACTGGTGACGCCCGGTATCCGCCCGGCGGGCAGTGCGCAGGACGATCAGCGGCGCATTCTGACCCCGCGCCAGGCCCTGGACGCCGGCTCCGATTACCTCGTTATCGGCCGCCCGATCAGCCAGGCAGCTGACCCGGCGAAGGCCCTGGCTGCGGTGGTTGCCGAGCTGGCTTGAGCGCAAGGGCGCACATCATCAGGCAAGGCACCCCATGCTGAAGCATGAGGTGCCCGGCCCGCGGGCTTTATTCCACTTTCAAGATCAGCTTGCCCTGGTTCTCACCGCTGAACAGCATCTGGAAGGTCTCCGGGAAAGTCTCGAGACCGTCGACGATATGCTCCTTGCTCTTGAGCTTGCCTTCCTTGATCCAGCCCGCCATCACCTCACCGGCTTCAGCGAAGCGCTCGGGGTGGTCCAGTACGATGAAGCCTTCCATGCGTGCACGGTTGACCAGCAGTGACATGTAGTTGGCCGGGCCTTTGATCGCCGTGGTGTTGTTGTACTGACTGATGGCACCGCAGATCACCACGCGCGCGCCGACCGCCAGCTGGCTGAGCGCCGCGTCCAGAATGTCGCCGCCAACGTTGTCGAAGTACACGTTCACGCCATCCGGACAGTGGCGCTTCAAACCATCCATAACGTCTTCGGACTTATAGTCGATGGCTGCATCGAAGCCCAATTCTTCGGTCAGTAAACGGCATTTTTCTGCGCCTCCTGCGATGCCGACAACCCGGCAGCCCTTGAGCTTGGCAATTTGTCCGGCGACGCTGCCGACAGCACCCGCTGCACCGGAAATCACTACGGTATCACCGCTTTTTGGCTGGCCGACATCCAGCAGCGCCAGGTAGGCAGTCATGCCGGTCATGCCCAGAGCAGACAGATAAAGCGGTAGCGGGGCAAGGCTGGTATCGACCTTGTAAAAGCCTTTTGGCTCGCCCACGAAGTAATCCTGAACGCCAAGTGCGCCTTGCAGATGGTCGCCTACGGCAAATTTCGGGTTTTTCGATTCGAGCACTTCGCCCACGCCCAGGGCGCGCATCACTTCGCCCAGCTTTACGGCCGGAATGTAGGATTTTCCGTCATTCATCCAGCCACGCATCGCCGGGTCCAGCGACAGGTATTTGTTCCTGACCAGTATCTGGCCTTCGGCAAGTGCGGTGACCGGAGCCTCTTGATAGGTGAAGTCTTCACGGCGCACATCGCCCGACGGACGCTTGGCGAGCAGGAACTGGCGGTTGGAAAGATCAGTCATGGCAGGGTCTCCAGAAAATGGTTCAAAGATGGATTCAAACGCTCGCCGCGTTGCTCAGGCAAGAAGCGATCATCAAGCGAATGCTGTTTGATCCATGTGATTGATAGGAGTCCGATGCGGCTTTGGCGTTCAGACGGATCTGCAGATGACGCAGGCTGAATGCCGATAGGGCTTGAGTCACTTACGCCGGTGCTCTAGATTCATCGCTCGACAAACGTCTGGATAACCGTAATGCCAGCTACTTCTCCACAGACGCTTCACCCTCAGGTCCTGCGTGCTGGCGACGCCGTGGCGTTGGTATCGCCTGCCGGGCCTGTTGACCCCGGCAAAATCGACGCTGCGGTCGCGGTACTCAAGGGGTGGGGGCTGCGTCCGCGTGTCTATCCGCATGCACTGGGCAAATACTCATTCTATTCGGGAACCGACGAGGAGCGGCTTGCTGACCTTAACGCCGCACTGGCTGATCCGGAGATCCGTGCGGTCATCTGCAACCGCGGCGGCTATGGCGTGCAGCGAATTGTCCAGCAGGTGGATATGGACGCTGTGCGTCGTGACCCCAAGCTGGTGACCGGCTTTTCCGATATCACCGCACTACATGGTGCGCTATGGAACCATGCGCGTCTGGCCACTATTCATGGCCCGGTCGCCTCGCAGCTGGAACGCGGTGGCCTGTTCGTCAGCGGCATGCACCATGTGCTGATGAGTACCGAGCCGGTATTGCTCAAGGCCGATCATGCCTCACCAACGGCGAAGGTCAGAACCGGCGGCAGCGCGCAGGGCCTGTTGCTGGGCGGCAATCTGTGCATCCTCGATACCTCGGTGGGTACGCCGTTCATGCCCGACATGACCGGTGCGATTTTGCTCATCGAAGAGGTCAACGAACCGGCCTATCGGGTTGACCGCATGCTGACCCATCTGGGTAACTGCGGCATCCTTGCGCGTCTGGCGGGTGTCGCGGTGGGCGAGTTCACCCCGGCCGCGAACACCGGCGGCACCATCAGCCCCGCCGATGTGTTGCTGGAACGGCTGGGCAGTCTGGGCATTCCGGTGCTGGGCGGCTTGCCGGTAGGGCATGGAGATCTCAATCAGGCCGTGCCCTTGGGAACGCAGGCAATACTCGATGCAGATGCCGGAACCTTGCTGGTGTCAGCCACTGCCCGTAGTTGATCGTTCTTATGACGTGGGCTTGAGGCAGGCTTATCCGGCCTTGCGTGCATTCAGGATCAGCATGGTCAGCAGGCCCGCAACAATGCCCCAGAATGCCGAACCTATGGAAAACAGCGTCAGCCCTGAGGCCGTCACCATGAAGGTGATAAGAGCGGGTTCGCGCTCGCGGGGCTCGGCCATGGCCACGGTCAGGCCATTGGTGATCGAACCGAGCAGCGCCAGTGCGGCAATCGAAATCATCAGCTCCGTGGGGAACGCACTGAACAGACCTGCCAGCGTGGCGCCGAAAATCCCGGCGATTGCGTAGAAAATCCCGGCCCATATCGCCGCTGTGTAGCGTTTGGACTTGTCCTCGTGCGCATGAGGGCTGGTACAGATGGCGGCGCTGATGGCGGCCAGGTTGATCCCGTGGCAGCCGAACGGTGCGGTAAGCAAAGAAGCAAAGCCTGTTACCGATATCAGCGGTGAGGTAGGCGGGTAGTAACCGTCGGCTCGCAACACCGCCACACCGGGCATGTTCTGCGAGGTCATAGCCACCACGAACAGCGGAATGCCGATGCTGACCGTCGCGGCCCAGGAAAACTCGGGAGTGGTCCAGACCGGCGCGGCGACTTGCAGCGCCAGACCGCTGAAGTTCAGCAAGCCCAGCGCGCCCGATATCCCGATGCCGACCAGCAGTGCGAGCAGCACCGAGTAGCGTGGCGAAAGACGCTTCACCACCAGATACGAGAAAAACATGCCCAACACCAGGCCGGTGCGGTGCTGGGCGGCGATGAAGATTTCACTGCCGATTCTGAACAGGATTCCCGCCAGCAAGGCCGCAGCCAGCGAGGCTGGCAAACGCCTCACGATACGTTCGAAGCTGCCCGTTACGCCGCACAGGATGACCAGCAGCGCGCTGGTCATGAACGCGCCAATTGCCTGCGGATATGTCACGCCACCCAGACTGGTGATCAGCAGTGCGGCACCAGGTGTGGACCACGCCACGGTAATCGGCATGCGGTAGCGCAACGAAAGACCGATGCTGCACACCGCCATGCCCATGAACAAGGCCCACAGCCAGGATGAGATCTGCACGCTGCTCAGCCCCGCCGCCTGTCCGGCCTGAAACATCAGCACCAGTGAGCTGGTGCAGCCAGTCATCATGGCAATGAAGCCGGCAACCACCGCAGACAGCGATGAGTCGGTCAGCGGGCGCAATGGCGCCTTGAGGGTCTCGTTCATGCAGGGCGTTCCTTGAAGCGGGCAGGTAGCAAAGGACGCCAAGCCTAAACGTATGGTCGCGTGGCTTTACGATACAGCGATACGAGTAAACGCCAGCACAGTTGCGACAGTGGCATTTACTCGACGTCAGTCCCGATTGGACACGCACCGGATTGCAGTGTCTGGCCCAGCGCCAGGTTGACTGTCATCCAGCCATCCACCGCTTCCTGACCCGCTTCGGCGAACACGCGTTGCAGCAGCTTGACCTGTTCACGCCGCAACGCCTGCTCGAAACGGGCGCCTTCATCGGTGAGCCCGAGTAGTCGTTTGCGTTTGTCGGTTTCCGGGGCGGTGCTGTGCACCAGGTCCATGCCGATCAGTTGGCGCAACGGGGCATTGAGCGCCTGCTTGCTCACGCCCAATACCGTGAGCAGTTCCTTGACGCTCAGTTCGGGATAGCGAGCGATGAAAAATACAATGCGCTGATGCACGCGACTGAAGCCGCGCTTGGCCAGCATTTCATCAGCCTTGGCGGTGAAGGCCTGATAGCCGAAGAAGAAGGCTTCCATGGCCATTTGTTGATTGGCAGGTTTTTTTAAGTCAAGCATGTTGACGTATCCGGGCTGGGCGTCGTAATTTGAGTCAACAAGTTTGACTTATTTTCCTTCGTCTCGGCTACAGGTAAGTGCCATGGCTTTTTCCGAACGCGTTTCCCGTCTGAAAAGTTCTCTGATTCGCGAGATCCTCGCCGCCGCTCAGCGCCCGCAAGTGATGTCGTTCGCCGGTGGCCTGCCTGCCGAGTCGATGCTGCCCAAAGTCGAGTGGGCTGACATGCCTGTTTCTCTGGGCCAGTACGGCATGAGCGAGGGCGAACCTGCGCTGCGCGAAGCGCTGGCTGCCGACGCCCGCGCCCTGGGTATTGCTTGCGATGCCAGTCAGGTCATGGTGGTCAGTGGTTCTCAACAGACGCTGGACCTTGCGGCCAAGCTCTACATCGACAAAGGCACCGAGATTCTGCTTGAAGCACCCACCTACCTGGCGGCGCTGCAGATATTTCAGCTGTTTGGTGCCGACTGCATCACCGTGCCCCTGCAGGCCGAAGGCCCGGACCTGGTTGCCATGCGCCAGCACCTGGAGCAGCACAGGCCCGCATTCGCCTACCTGATCCCGACGTTCCAGAACCCCTCGGCAGTGCGCTACAGCCAGGCCAGCCGCGATGCGGTTGCGGCTTTGCTTGACGAGTTCGGCGTCACGTTGATCGAGGATGAGCCGTACCGCGAGTTGAGTTTTGACGGCGGCAGTGCCAGGCCGATTGTCAGCGGCCTGAAGACAGCAAGCTGGATCTACACCGGCACGGTCTCCAAAACGCTATTGCCCGGCCTGCGTGTGGGTTATCTGATCGCCAGTCCCGATCTGTTTCCGCACCTGTTGCGCCTGAAGCAGTCCGCCGATCTACATACCAATCGCCTTGGCCAATGGCAGGCCTTGCAGTGGATTGGCACTGAGCACTATCGTGAACATCTGCTGACGCTGTGCGAGTTCTACCGTGGTCGCCGGGATGCATTCGAGGATGCCTTGCAGACGCATTTTTCAGACCTGGCCGAGTGGAACAGCCCGCAAGGTGGATTGTTCTTCTGGCTGACCCTGAAACAGCCGCTGGACACCCGTACCTTGCTGGATGCCGCGTTGGCGCAGGACGTCGCGTTCATGCCGGGCGAACCTTTTTTTGCTGACCCGGACGCCAATCACGGCCATCTGCGCCTCAATTTCAGTCATATCGACCCGGCGCGTCTGAATGAAGGCATAAAGCGACTGGCGTCCGTGGTCCGTGCGGCACAGAATCTGAAAGCCGCCTGATCAGAGCCGGCAATACAGGCATATCGAGGGAGCAGGCGATGTACAAGGTTTATGGCGATTACAACTCGGGCAACTGCTACAAGGTCAAGTTGATGCTTAACCTGTTGGGCAGTGAGTACGAGTGGGTGCCGGTCGATATTCTTAATGGCGAAACCCAGACCCCGGCTTTTCTGGAGAAGAACCCAAACGGCAAGATCCCGGTGTTGGAACTGGAAGACGGCACTTGTCTATGGGAGTCCAATGCGATTCTCAATTTTCTGGCTGATGGTTCCAGGTATCTTCCGAGCGAACCGCGGCTGCGCACCCAGGTTCTGCAATGGCAGTTTTTCGAGCAGTACAGCCATGAGCCGTCGGTTGCGGTTGCCCGCTTCATCCAGTTCTATCTGGGCTTGCCGGCTGAACGCATGACCGAGTATCGGGCCATGCAGAAATCCGGTTATCGAGCGCTGGCGGTCATGGAGCAGCAGCTTGATCGCACACCGTTTCTGGTCGGTGAGAGTTTCTCCATCGCCGATATCGCCCTGTACGCCTATACCCATGTCGCTCATCAGGGCGGTTTCGATCTGGCACCTTACACCGGAATTCGGCGCTGGCTGGATCGGGTCAAGGCGCAACCGGGTTATGTCGGTATGCTGGATTGATGCACCCATTGGCTGAATAAAAGGAAATTTATGCGTGTTTCAATAGCAATTCTGGCCGCTTTCATCGCGCTGGGTATCGGCTGCTCGGCACAGGCTCAGGATTGCGATGCCAATCAGGCCAGCATGAATCAGTGTGCTGCCAATGAGCTGTCGGCGCTCGATGCTGATCTCAACAAGCAGTACAAGGCGCAGATGACGTGGCTGAAGACGCCGGCCAAGAAGCAGGCGTTCAAGGATGCACAACTGAAGTGGATAGCCCTGCGTGACGCCGATTGCCTGTATCAGGCCGGCAAGCCCGAGGACTCAGGCTCCATCTGGCCGTTGCTGCAGTCGCAATGCCTGGCTGACCAGACCCGCGTGCGCCTCAAGCAATTGCAAGCCTATGTCGCCTGCCGCGAGGAAGGTTGCCCGCGTTGAGGCACGTCGGGCACGAGGTGTTCAGATCGCGCCGAACCGCTGATTCAGGTAGTCGATAATGACCTTGGATTCGTACATCCACACGGTTTTGTCGCCTTCTTCGATTCGCAGGCAAGGCACTTTGATTTTGCCGCCCTCGTTAAGCAGCGTCTGACGGTCAAGCTCGTTGTTCTTCGCATCGCGCAAAGCAACAGGAACATTGAGACGGTGCAGGGTACGACGGGTTTTCACGCAGAACGGGCAGGCGTGGAACTGGTACAGCGTCAGGTCTTGAGCCGCCTCAGCGACAACCGCCTGGGCCTGCGGATCGCGCTTCTTCTTGCTCGGGCGGGTCAGGAAGTCGATACCAATGACGAGCTGGCCAAGGCCGACTCTTAACGCTTTCATGAACACGGTCATACCTCTTGCGGACAGTGGCGGGAATCGGCCGGACGTTCAGCGTGCGCCGTGGCACGTGAACGCTGGCTGAACGGGTCACTTGATCAGGCTGAGAAACTCACTGCGAGTGGCAGCATTTTCACGGAATTCGCCGAGCATCACTGACGTGATCATGGCCGAGTTCTGCTTCTCGACACCGCGCATCATCATGCACATGTGCTTGGCTTCGATCACCACCGCCACACCCAGTGCACCGGTAACCTGCTGGATGGCCTCGGCGATCTGACGGCTGAGGTTTTCCTGGATTTGCAGACGGCGGGCGTACATATCAACGATCCGCGCCACCTTCGACAGGCCCAGCACCTTGCCGTTAGGAATGTAGGCGACATGTGCCTTGCCAATGAACGGCAGCAGATGATGCTCGCACAGCGAGTACAGCTCGATGTCCTTGACCATGACCATTTCACTGGCATCGGAGCTGAACAGCGCGCCGTTGGTGACTTCTTCCAGCGTTTGCGCGTAACCGCGACACAGGTACTGCATGGCCTTGGCGGCGCGTTTGGGGGTGTCCAGCAGACCTTCGCGCGAGACGTCCTCGCCCAGTTGCCCGAGTATGGCGGTGTAATTCTGTTCCAGTGTCACAGGGGTGTGTTTCCGTGTGGGTTTCGATGGGTGCGAGGGCAGGCCCGTCGCCGACGGCGCACATAGTAACTTACGCAAGAGTGCGGGTGCACGGCAGCGCTGCAAATCAACCGGGCGTTATGCGTTTTGTATCGTAGCGCTTACACGTTGGCGACCAGATCGCTACCCACTTCCCCGGTGCGGCGCTGTCTGACTGTGCAGGTTATTAATCAATTGCCTGTCGAGAGAGTGAATCCGGATGTTGAGTCGAGTAGCAAAAATAGCGTTGTTCGCAATCGTACTGTCGTCGGTTTCCGGCTGCTGGCCGTTTTGGCCTGGTCCGGGCGGACATGGCGGCGGCGGTGGCCATCATGAAGGGGGTGGACCTGGAGGCCCCGGCGGTCCTGGCCCGCGCTGAGTAATACGCCGGGCAGCAGATTGCTGTCCGGCAAGAGGGGCGCGAGGAGGATTACTCGTCGCGTCCTTCCATCATGGTGCGTCTGAGTATCACGTACACCGCACCCGCACCGCCATGTTTGGCCAGGCATGAACAAAAGCCCAGTACCTGCGAATGCTGACGCAGCCAGGTGTTGACGTGGCTCTTGATCATGGGGCGCTTGCCGTCGAGGCGTACCGCCTTGCCGTGGGTGACACGTACGCAGCGTATTTCCAGTCGAGTCGCTTCAGCCAGAAACTCCCACAGCGTCTCACGCGCCACTTCCACGCTCATGCCGTGTAAGTCCAGGCTGCCTTCGAAGCTGATCTGCCCGAGTTTGAGCTTGCGCATCTGGCCTTCCTGCACGCCGTCGCGCGACCAGCTCAGGATATCTTCCGGACCGACATCGATCACGAATTGATCCGACAAGCCGTCGACGGTCACCGAATCGGTGCGCACAGTCGCCGACTGACGCAGGCGGGCCAGCATTTTTCGATCGGTCTTGGGTTTGCCGACATCGGCGTGTTCATGCTTGAGCGGCTTTACGCCGCGCGTTTCGCTTCTGAACAGGGAAAAATCGTCGTCTTGCATGGGGCCTCCGCGAAGGAAGCCATTCTAACCGTTCAAGCGCCAGGGTCAGTTGTGTTTTTTCATCAGGTGCGCCGAGATACTCAAGCCGCTGGCACTGCGTTGACGGCGGCAGCGGCGCCATAGCCAGACACCCAGATAAAGCACCAGCAACCCGCCGACGGCGACAAATGCGGCGCCTCCAGGGCTGGCATTCAGCTCGCCGAGCATCTGCGGGTGAACGGTCAGGCTGGAAACTCCGGCAACGGTCAGCAACACGCCTGACGCCAAAAGAAGCAGCGCGATCAGCGTACCGATGCGTTTGCCCCAGTTGCCCTGACCCCTGGGGCGCAGGCGACGTGCATCGAAACCATCTGACGTTTTCATGCCTTTTCCTCAATAGGTATCGGCTCAATGGAGTAACGGCGCTGTGACCCGGAGAAGAAGGGGTGGTTCCCGACTCCGGGATGATACGAGCCGGCAAGGGATAGGCGGTTATGTGAATACGCCCACACAACCACTCGTTCCGGCGCAGATCAGATCAGGTCTTTGGTCAGCGCCAGTGTGGCGAAGTTGTCGGCCATGATCGCCATCTCGGTTCTATGCACCACCTGCGCGCTGACGACGCCGTGCGGGCTCGGCAAGTCGCGGGTTGCGCAGGCATCGTCGACCAGTGTGCAGCGATAACCATAGTCCTTGGTAGCGCGAACCGTGGTGCTGATGCTCGAGTGGCTCATGAAGCCGCAGACGATCAGGTCCAGATGACCCAGCTTTTGCAGAAGATCATGCAGCCCGGTGCCGTTGAAAGCGTTGGGCAGGCGTTTTTCGACCAGATGTTCGTCGTCCTTCGGCAACAGCTCCGGCACCAGTTGACCGCGCTCGCCCTGTGGGTCGAACAGGCCGCCCACAGTGCCCAGATGGCGAATATGAACAATCGGGCACTTGACCGCACGGGCCTTCTCGACCAATTGGCAGATGTTGGCCAGGGCTTCGTCGACGCCGGTCAGGGCCAGCGGGCCGCTGAGGTACTCTTTCTGGGCATCGATGATGATCAGCGTCGCATTGCTCAAATTGGCGGGCGCATGCACCCGGCCGCTGAGTTGGAACATGGTCTTTAAATCGGACATTCACGGGCTCCTTGGTGTGGGGCTTTTGTGACATTGTCCTCTGGCTGAGGCGTTCTGGGAATGGCAACCATCGCAGGCCACGGTTTTTATGGCCTGCAGGGCAGTTGGCGGTGGGGGTGGCTGGCGGTTTGCCTTGATGGCAGTACGCGAATCATGGAAACTTCCATGCCTATCGGGTACGAAGAATGTGCATTGTTCGGAACCAGACTTTTCACCGTGGCTCGTCTTACAGCAGCTCGTCGTCTTTCCAAGGAGTTTGTCCATGATCACTTCCCGTTTGCGTACCGTGCGCGACCATATACGGTGGGCCGTCAGCCGCTTTCACGAGGAAGACGTATTTTTCGGTCATGGCACCGACAATGCCTGGGATGAAGCGCGGCAGTTGGTGCTGGGCGCATTGCATCTGCCTTGGGAAATCGCCGACAGCTACCTGGATTGCCGCCTGGAAGTCGACGAAATATCCGAACTGCAACGCCTGATCAAACGCCGAATCGATGACCGTGTGCCAACGCCATATTTGCTGGGCGAAGCCTGGTTCTGCGGTATGTCGTTCATTGTCGATGATCGTGTATTGATCCCGCGTTCACCTATTGCCGAACTGATCGAAGAGCGTTTCGCGCCCTGGCTGGCCAACGAACCAGCCCGGATTCTGGACTTGTGCACCGGCTCCGGTTGCATCGGTATCGCTTGTGCCGAGGTGTTTCCCGAAGCTGAGGTGGCCTTGGCCGACTTGTCCTACGACGCACTGGAGGTGGCTAACCAGAACATCGAGCGTCACGGCATGGAGGATCGCGTCTACACCGTGCAGGGCGACGGGTTCGACGGTTTGCCGGGGCAGCGCTTCGACCTGATCGTGTCCAACCCGCCCTATGTGGACGCCGAAGACTTTGCCGACATGCCCGACGAGTATCAGCATGAGCCTGAGCTGGCGCTGGCCTGTGGCAGCGATGGTCTGAACCTGGTACGCCGTATGCTCGCCCAGGCAGCCGATCATCTGAACGAGAAAGGCTTGCTGATCGTCGAAGTAGGCAACAGCCAGGTGCACGTGCAGGCACTGTACCCGGAAGTCGATTTCGCCTGGCTGGATTTCCAGCGCGGCGGTCACGGGGTGTTCATGCTCACAGCAGAACAGTGCCGCAACCATCAGGCGTTGTTCCAGTCGAAGGTTTGATAGGGAAGACCGAGAGAAGGGGGAGCTGAGATCAGCTCCTTTTTTTATCGGTGGGTCGCGATCCAGATCAACAGTCCCGCCTGAAACACCGCGAAGGTCACCAGGCAGGCAATCGTGAAGCGCAGACCGGCGTCCTCGCGCTTGTACTTGCCGACCCGGTCCTCGTGCTGGCGAATGGTCACTTCCTGTTCGATCAGGTTCTTCTCGGCCTTTTCCAGCATTTGCGAGGCTTCGAGAATTTCGATGATCTGCACCTTGTCGTTGTTCCAGGTGCTGTGCAGGTTGCCGACGTGTACGTCCTTGATGGTGCCTTTCATGTGCTGGGCATCGGCGTACGCTACTTCAAAACCCAAGGTGCGCAGAAAGTGGTCACGACGCAGGCGTGTGTCTTCGTTCAGGCCGTCCTTGCTCGCCAGCGCTACGCCTTCAATCTTGTAGGATGACCATCTTTTCTGCGCCCAATGCACGGCATGGGCGATCATGAAACGACCGATGCCGCGGTTCCACGGCTCAATCTGCAAGCCTGATTCGGGACCGAAGCGCACAGTGCGCTTTTCGTGATCGGCCCAGACATCCAGATTGTTCTGCTCCTTGCGGACCCGTTGGCCTGGCAGCTGCACATTGATGCGCAGCAGGCTCAATTCCTTGCTGTGCCGCTCGGCACGACCAAACTGCACAAAACGCAAGGGCCGTCCGCCGGTGGCGCGGTCGGTAGGCTGTGGTGCCAGACGCAACATCTGAAAGTTCTCGGGCAGAACGTCTTCCCACGGCTGCGGCGGTGCCTGAACCTCGGCTTCTACGCTTTCGGGTGCTGCAGTGGTTTCAGTCATGATATTCGCGTCAGTCATAATGGTGTCCTTTCCTGGGCCTTGCACCGGGATACTTGCAACGGAACAAGAAGCCAGCAAACCGCTATCGGCCAGATATCCGAAGACTGAAGGGTTTGCAATTATCTGACGTCAGATTTTTTTCCTGGTTGGGGCAGGGCCTTGATGAAGGCCAGGATCCGCTTGGTCACTTCACTGGCCAGCGGCTGGGTCGGGTTGCGGTAGGACAACAACTGCTGCTGTAAGTCGTCTGGCACGATACGCAGCACATGATTCATTCCGTCGATCAGGGCCAGTTCAGCATCCGGTCTGGCTTTTTGCAGCAGCAGGGCATCGCCCACGCCCACCTGAATGTCGTTGCGCCCCTGAACGATCAGCGCCGGGATGTGCACCGCAGCGAAGGCTGCGGCGGGGTCCTGGCGAAACAGCGAGATCAGATACGGCTGGACACTGGGGCGAAATACCACTTCCAGCTCGGCGGGCACGTTGTCGTCGGTCTTGCCCGCCTTCAGTTCATCGAGCAACTGATTGCTGCGTTGCAGCAGATCCGGTGGCAAGCGCTCCTGAAATTGTTCGCGCAGCACCTGATCGACAGGCCGTCCGGTGCCCGCCACGGAAATCAGCGCCGCTGCACCCACTTTTTCAGCCGCCAGCGTCGCCACCAGCGCACCCTCGCTGTGGCCCAGAAGAATCAGCTGGCCAAGGCGCGGGTTGGCTTTGAGCGCTCTGGCCCAGAGTTGAACATCGGCCACGTAGCGCTCGACGCTCAGGTTGCGTTCATCCGGCGTGACTGCCTTGCTGGCTGCGACGCCGCGTTTGTCGTAGCGCACGCTGGCGATATTGTTTTTAGCCAGAACCACCGCCAGGCGTTTCATGCTGTCGTTGCGTCCACCCTCAGGGTTGTTGCCGTCGCGGTCGGTGGGGCCGGAACCGGCGATGATCAGCACCACCGGGACCGGTTTGTCCGAACGGGGCATCAGCAGAGTGCCGTACAGTTTGCCGTTTTCGGTATCCACCGTGATCGGCCGCTGCACCACGCTGGGCGCCGCAGCACTGGCTGTTCCGGCGATTAGGCTCAGGGTCAATGTTATCGGCAGGGCCAGCAGACGCAGCGCGTTTGGTACTCGAAGCAGGGAATTACCGGATAACATCGCAAGGCCATCATGGGGAGAGTCTCGCTTGGACGCGCGGCGTGACAGAAGGTTCGAGGATGAACTGAACCGCGAGCCTGCGTATACTGGCGCGCTTGGTTTAACGATCTGGTTTTTTGGCTGATTTTTCGGAGCGCCCGCATGTCCGGCAACACTTTCGGCAAGCTGTTCACTGTCACCACTGCCGGCGAAAGCCACGGCCCGGCGCTGGTCGCTATCGTCGACGGCTGCCCGCCGGGGCTGGAGCTGGACCTGCAAGACCTGCAGCGTGATCTGGACCGGCGCAAGCCAGGCACCAGCCGTCATACCACGCAGCGTCAGGAGGCCGATGAGGTCGAGATCCTGTCTGGCGTCTTCGAGGGCAAAACCACCGGTGCCTCCATAGGCCTGCTGATCCGCAACACAGACCAGAAGTCCAAGGACTATTCGGCCATCAAGGACCTGTTCCGTCCGGCCCATGCCGATTACACCTACCACCACAAGTACGGTATTCGCGATTACCGCGGCGGCGGCCGCAGTTCGGCACGGGAAACCGCCATGCGCGTGGCAGCGGGGGCGATTGCCAAGAAATACCTGGCAACCCAGGGCATCGTCATTCGCGGCTACATGAGCCAGCTGGGCCCGATCCAGATCCCGTTCAAGACCTGGGATTCGGTCGAAGACAACGCGTTTTTCTGCCCCGACCCTGACAAGGTGCTGGAACTGGAAGCCTACATGGACCAGCTGCGACGTGATCAGGACTCGGTCGGGGCGAAAATAACGGTAGTGGCCGAAGGCGTAATGCCCGGCCTCGGCGAGCCGATCTTTGATCGTCTGGACGCCGAGCTGGCACACGCGCTGATGAGCATCAATGCGGTCAAGGGCGTGGAGATCGGTGCCGGTTTCGACTGCGTTGCACAGCGCGGCACCGAGCACCGCGACGAGATGACCCCACAGGGTTTCCTGTCCAATCAGGCGGGCGGCATTCTTGGCGGCATTTCCTCCGGCCAGCCGATCATTGCGCATCTGGCGCTCAAACCAACCTCCAGCATCACCACGCCGGGGCGTTCGATCGATACCGATGGCAACGCGGCTGACGTCATCACCAAAGGCCGGCACGACCCGTGTGTCGGCATTCGCGCCACGCCAATTGCCGAGGCGATGATGGCCATCGTGTTGCTTGATCATCTGCTGCGTCATCGCGGTCAGAACGCCGATGTCAGCGTCAACACGCCTGTGCTGGGACAGTTGTAATGCGCGCTGTCACGGTCGCGGACTGCTAGCGTGACGCAAACATCCGGCGGACAGCTTCCTTACTGGCGGCTGTCCGGGTTCTACGTGTGCTATTTCGCTTTGCTCGGCCTGTCTGCGCCGTTCATGGCCCTTTATCTTCATCACTTGGGTTTTTCCAGCTCACGCATAGGCGAACTGATCGCCATCCCTATGCTGATGCGCTGCGTTGCGCCCAATCTCTGGGGGTGGCTGGGTGATCACACTGGTTGGCGTCTGACCATTGTGCGGTCTGGTGCCATCTGCACATTGTTGGCGTTTTCGCTGATTCTGTTCGAAAAAAGCTATGCCTGGCTGGCGATGGTCATGGCGTTCTATGCGTTCTTCTGGCATGCCATCCTGCCGCAGTTCGAAGTCATCACCCTCGCGCACCTGCAAGGCCAGACCTCGCGTTACAGCCAGATCCGGCTGTGGGGCTCGATCGGTTTCATTCTGGCGGTCGTGGTGCTGGGACGGGTGTTCGAATGGTTCAGTCTGGATCTGTTTCCTTACATCGCGCTGGCGATCATGGCCGGTATCGTTGTCAGCAGCTGGTGGGTGCCGAATGCGCATCCCTCACCGTCGAGCCGTGAAACCGTGTCGGGCGGCTTTCTCAGGCAACTGGCGCGTCCTGGTGTCTTGGCGTTCTACCTCAGTGTCGCGCTGATGGTGCTCAGCCATGGGCCGTATTACACCTTTTTGACCTTGCACCTCGAAGCGCTCGGTTACAGCCGTGGCCTGATCGGCCTGCTATGGGCGGTCGGTGTGGTGGCTGAAGTGCTGATGTTCATGGTCATGAGCCGGATTCTGCAGCGTTTCTCCGTGCGCCAGGTACTGTTCGCCAGTTTTCTGCTGGCCGCATTGCGCTGGCTGCTGCTGGGACTGTTTGCCGATCACCTGACCGCGCTGCTGATTGCCCAGGTGATGCACGCCGCCACGTTCGGCAGCTTTCACGCCGCTGCCATTCATTTCGTGCAAAGTAGCTTTGGCCCGCGTCAGCAAGGACAGGGGCAGGCACTGTATGCCGCGTTGTCCGGCGTGGGTGGCGCGTTGGGCGCTCTGTATTCCGGTTACAGCTGGAACGCGCTGGGGCCAGCCTGGACGTTTGCCATTGCCAGCCTTGTAGCCTTTGCCGCAGCCATCATGATTATCACACCCAAGAAAGAGGAAGGTGTATGAGCCGCGAACAACTTAGCGTGGAAATAATCGAGGCCGGGCGCTTCCTGTATGGCCGCGGCTGGTCGCCTGCCACCAGCAGCAATTACTCCGCGCGTCTTTCAGCCACCGAGGCGCTGCTGACCGTATCGGGCAGGCACAAGGGCCAGTTGGGTCCTGACGATGTGCTGGCTACCGATATGGCAGGCAACAGCCTGGAGCCCGGGAAAAAGCCGTCTGCTGAAACCTTGCTGCACACCCAGTTGTACAGCAGCAGGCCACAGGTCGGCGCGGTGCTGCACACCCACTCGGTGAATGCGACGGTGCTGTCGAGGCTGACTGCCGCCGATCATCTGGTGTTCGAGGATTACGAGCTGCAAAAGGCCTTTCACGGCGTGGTCACTCATCAGTCGCAGGTCGTGGTACCGATTTTCGACAACGATCAGGATATTGCCCGTCTCGCCGCAAAGGTGCAGCCTTGGCTGGACGCCCATCCCGAGTGCGCTGGTTACCTGATCCGCGGTCACGGTCTCTACACCTGGGGGGCAAAAATGAGCGACGCCTTGCGCCAGATCGAAGCGTTCGAGTTTCTGTTTGAATGCGAACTTAAAATGCGCGCGGTATTGAACCGTTGAAAACGTCGTATTAAAACCAGCCTGTAAGCCTGACCTGCCTGTAAAAGCCGGAAGGTGGTGCCCCAAACCGAGGATTCATGCCATGAGCAGCCTGTCCGTTTATCACGTTTCAAGCCCTGACACGCCCAACAAGGTGCTGACCCATCTGGAAGATATTGCTTCGACGCTGGCCGAGCACGGCGTGGCGTTCGACCGCTGGGAAGCGGCAGCGCCGATTACCCCCGGTGCCAGCCAGGAAGAAGTGATCAGCGCCTATCGTACCCAGATCGACAAGCTGATGACCGAGCATGGTTATGTCACCGTGGACGTCATCAGCCTCAACAGTGACCACCCGCAGAAAGCCGAATTGCGCGCCAAATTTCTTGAAGAGCATCGGCATGGCGAGGACGAAGTGCGCTTTTTCGTAGCCGGGCGGGGCTTGTTCACATTGCACATCGACGACTACGTATACGCCGTGCTGTGCGAAAAGAACGACCTGATTTCCGTACCGGCCGGCGCCCGGCACTGGTTCGATATGGGCGAAAACCCGCATTTCGTTGCCATCCGCCTGTTCAACAATCCGGAAGGCTGGGTGGCGAATTTTACCGGTGAAGACATTGCTGGCCGTTTTCCACGGCTGGAAGACTGACAGGAGCCCGATTCTGATGCCCATCAAAGCTATCCTCACGGATATTGAAGGCACCACCAGCGCAGTGAGTTTTGTTTTCGACGTGCTGTTTCCGTTTGCCAAAAAGCACCTGCCCGGGTTTGCTCGGCAAAACGCCGGACAACCGGCAGTGGCGTCGCAGCTGCAAGCGGTACGCAGCGAGGCCGGCGAGCCTGATGCCGATGTCGAGCGGGTTATTGCAATACTGCTGGAATGGATTGCCGAAGACCGCAAGGCCACGCCGCTCAAGGCGTTGCAGGGCATGGTCTGGGAGCAGGGCTATAACGCCGGACAGCTCAAGGGCCATGTTTACCCGGATGCTGTCGATGCCTTGAAACACTGGCATCAACAGGGCTACAGGCTTTACGTTTATTCCTCGGGCTCAATTCAGGCTCAGCAATTGATTTTCGGCTGTTCCGAGGCGGGCGATCTGTCCGGTCTGTTCAGTGGTTACTTCGATACGACGTCCGGCCCCAAGCGCGAAGCGCAGTCCTACCGGACGATTGCGCAGGCAATCGAGTGTCCTGCCGAGCACATTCTGTTCCTCTCGGATATCGTCGAAGAGCTCGACGCAGCGCAGGCCGCTGGCATGGTCACCTGCGGTCTGGCGCGTGACGGCGGGGTGCTTGCGGGTCACAGATATGTGAGCAGTTTCGCGCTCATTGACCCTGCTTCGTTCTAAACGACATCAGCCTGTCGTGCGCGGCATTGTCCTGATGCCGCGGTATGAAAATCTGCCCGCCGCAAGGCTTGCACGCTATTTTCTGTCTGGAGCGTCCTGTTTTTGAGTGGGACGTTGCCTACCTGAAAGTGCGTTGAGTCTGTTTGTTCTGCTCGTCATTCTTCAACGCGATTATTCGTGTAAGTTCTGCGCCCATCGTCCCCTGAGTCACGGACAACACCTGTACCGATTCACGGGCGCATAAGGAGCGGCAGCGATGTGCAGTGCCATTACAGAAAGCGCAAGCAGGGACTTATTGATACAGCAGATGGTGAGCACGATCAGCGAACTCGATGGCCAGACCGCTATCGAGAATGCCCTCGAATGGCTAAGGCGCGAATGCAACAGTGAGCGGGCGATGTTCTATCAGTTCAAAGGGCCGGTGCTGCTGACGTTCATTACCTGCAATGTCGATGATGCCTGGGGCAAGGCTTACCGCCAGCGCGAGTTCATCACCCAGGATCCGGTCATCCGCTGTTATCGCAATCAGTTCGGATTTGTGAACTGGCAGGATGCATTCAGACAGTATCCGGTGTCAGCGTGTTACGAAGAAATCGTCGATACGTGCGAACTGCTTCCGGCCATTTCCTACGGTTACATGAACCATTGCCGTGGTGCCGACAGCGTGACGTCGGTTTGTACGCTGGGTGAAGTGGGGCGAGCGATCTCCGCTGAACAAAAATACCTCATGAGCAGTCTCATGCCGGTGCTGCACAGCGTTGCGCGGGGTTTGAAGTTCTGCTCTCGCGGTTTGACCCATCGGGAACTGGAGGTACTGCAGTGGGCCAGGGATGGAAAAACTGCCTGGGAGATCTCAATGATCCGCGACGTGTCGGAGTCGACGGTGAAGTATCACCTCAAGACCATCTATTCCAAGCTCGGTGTCGCCAATAGGGCGCAGGCGGTAGGCGAAGCGCTTTGCCGGGGTTTGATCAGGTAATCGACACCTGAAAACGCGGGCAAAAAAAAGCCGCGAGAACAAGGTGTAATCGCGGCAAACAAGGGATGAGAGCGTACAGCGGGTGCCGCCTGTCAAGGCGGCGGGAAAATCAACGGGTGTGGTAAGTCGGCAGGTCGAAGCGGTGCTGACTTTGCAGCATCGAAATAGCTGGCAACTCGCTGGCTTGTGCAGCGAGGTCGCGGCGGATAGCACTGATTACCCATTCCAGCTGGACCGGAGTGTGCAACTGAGCATAAGACACGGAGCGACGGATCTGCTTGCCATCGTGAGTACGCAGTGACAACAGAACACCACCATCAGGACGTGGCTGGGTGGTAACGGTGTAGTCGGAGAATACGGAAGCGAATTTTTCTTGAATAAAAGTCATGTCAGGCGGCTCCATTGCTCATGGGATAATAAGCTTGGAAGTACTATTGCAGTGTCTGTGCCAGTCTTTGACTTAAAATAAATCCTTTAAAATCAATAACTTGAAATATTGTCTATTTTAAGGCTTCGTGCATTTTGCATGAACACCCTTCGTGCGCCCTGCATTTTGCCGTTTCCTGCACGATGGGTATCGGGCAGAAGGGGGATTGCATGGCTTGCGGTGATCAGGAGCAGGTATTGCGCATCCATATCCATGCTGATCGAACAGCTGGCGAGACTTGAGGTCAGTGTGTGTATCGACGCCGGGTCAACGCATGCCCGGAGTACCGTGCGCCAAGGAGTAGTTAATGACCGATACAAATATCAGCGCTTCGCAAACCATGACTGAAGACGAAGCCGCCGAGTTCGCCGAGCAGGTATTCGATGTGGCTCGCCAGGGAAATGCAGTCATGTTGGAGCGTCTGCTTGAAAAGGGCCTGCCTGCAGACTTGCGCAACCACAAGGGCGACACGCTGCTGATGCTGGCCAGTTATCACTGTCATGCGGATGCGGTCCGGGTGCTGCTTGATCACAAGGCCGATCCGGAAATTCGCAACGACAATGGTCAGAGCCCTATCGCCGGTGCCGCGTTCAAGGGCGATCTGGCGGTGGTGAGGCTGCTGGTCGAGGCCGGTGCAGACGTTGACGGCTCCTCTGCCGATGGTCGTACTGCGTTGATGATGGCGGCCATGTTCAATCGCAACGAGATAGTCGATTACCTGATCAGTCAGGGCGCGGACCCGCATGCCACTGATGCCAAGGGCATCACGGCACTGGGTGCCGCTCAGGCAATGGGTGCGACTGTCACCATTGATCAACTGATCAAACTGGGTGTGCAGCCGGCCCGGTCCTGATGCTGAGTGCCTTCAGGGCATGAACACATAGAGGCGCGATGGATTTACCGTTATCCTTCGCGCCTCTTTTTTTGCCCGTTATCAGGATCGCTCCCATGAAAGACTCACTGGTCGAATTAATCAGCAAAGTCAGCTCCGGCTGCATGGGCGACGACGAAATCGTGCGTATTGCCGATGAAGCCGCGCAGGCGTATGCCGACCCTCAGGCTTTTCTGGCCGCCAATCCTGATATCAACTACGACGACACCTTTCCGATTCCGCTGGGCGAATGGGTGGTGGTGGGCAGTCTGCCGGAAACCGTGCTGTTTCAGGCCGACAGTTATATGGACCTGTTCGAGCAGATCGTGCAGTCATTCGGCAAGGACGTGACGTTCAACATCAAGCCGAAACAATTGGCCAAGGTCGAACCACTGGTAGCGCTCAACCGGATTCAGATTCAATTGAGCAGCATGAACAAGGACATGGGCGGCTATGTGCTGATGAACTTCAGCCAGCCGCTGGATGACGAACTGCAGGCGGTGCTGGTGTACGGCCGTGACGAGGCGCGGGTGCTTGAACTGGCGGCGTTGGCCGGCATCCATGCCGCACCCGCTTTGCAGGCATTGCGCGGTTAACCCAGCGCCGTGTCGAGAAACATCATTACCGCGAAGCCGCCCATCAGGCCGAGCGTCGCCGAGGTCTGATGGCCGTTGCGGTGGGTTTCCGGGATGACTTCATGGGACACCACGAAGATCATCGCACCTGCCGCCAGCCCCATGCTGAGCGGGTAGGCGATGGCAAACCCGCTGGAAATACCCAGGCCCACCAGCGCGCCCAGCGGCTCCATGAGTCCTGAACCGATGGCCACCAGCATTGCCTTGAATGCCGACAGCCCGGTAGCACGCAGGGCCAGCGCAATGGCCAGGCCCTCAGGGATGTCCTGAATAGCAATGGCAGTAGTCAACGGCAGGCCGACGTTCATGTCGCCGCTGGCGAAGCTCACACCTATCGCCATGCCCTCCGGCAGGTTATGCAGGGTAATCGCCAGGACAAACAGCCAGACCCGGCTGATTCGCTCTGAATGAGGACCCTGACGGCCCACGCTTTCATGCTCGTGCGGGGTGAACTTGTCCAGCCCAAGCATCAACAGCACACCCAGGCCCAGACCGGTCACCACCGTCGCAGCGGCCCAAGGGCCGCTGTCGGTTATGCCCCGGGCGGCCTCCAGCCCTGGCAGTATCAGCGAGAACGAGCTGGCAGCCAGCATCATGCCGGCAGCAAAACCGAGCATGATGTCTTGAGCGCGTTGCGAAACGTTGCGCAGGGCGACCGCCATGACTGCACCCAGCGCCGTCGCCAGGAAGCCGGCCGTACCGCCCAGCAGTGCATGATTGAAGTTGACCTGGCTAGTGCCATAGAAGGCGTTGTAAAGACTGATGCCGCCGAGGCCGACGACGATCAGCAGAGCAAGGGCGAAACCCAGGCTCACCAGCGGGCTGCCCTGAAGATGGTTAAACCATGTCGCCCAAGGCGTTCGGGGTTGTGCGGGCGTTGGCATGAAGACGGCTACCTGTGTGAGGGTGAAAGCGATAATGAATGAAATGCGAAGTCGACCCCCGTTGGGAGCCTGAGAATATAAGGTTGGTTCAACGGAACCCCCGAACGGCGCAACTATCCTAGGAAGGTAAGCATTCAATTAGGGGCAACACCATGGGTTCTAGTTTCAACGGCCTGGTCGGCTTGATCATTCTGGCGCTCGATATCTGGGCCATCATCAATGTCTTGAAAAGCGGCGCCGAGACCGGCAAGAAAATTCTCTGGGTATTGTTGATCGTGCTGTTGCCTGTTGTGGGCCTGATCATCTGGGCAATCCTCGGACCGCGCGGCAACGTGCGAATCTGACACGCCGGAAGGTTGGCAGCGAACGCTTGATTACCCTGGGTAATCAGGCGTTTTTCGTTCATGGGCCAGGGCATTTGCAAGCAAGACGCTGCACAGAGGTTCGACCTGTCATGTTCCTCGACGTAGAATGCGCGCCTTTGTTGTGGGCGGTCGGCCGTCCTGTCATCAGTACCCAGCGGGAGCTTACCCATGAGCGATTATCAGGAAACGTTGTACGAAGGCTACGGCCAGCGCTTTCGTATGGAAAAAATGCTGCACGAAGTGCGTACCGAACACCAGCATCTGGTGATCTTCCAGAACCCGCGCATGGGCCGCGTCATGGCGCTGGACGGCGTGATCCAGACCACCGAGGCGGATGAGTTCATCTATCACGAAATGCTCACTCACGTGCCGATTCTGGCCCACGGCGCTGCCAAACGTGTACTGATCATTGGCGGCGGCGATGGCGGCATGCTGCGCGAAGTCGCCAAGCACCTGACCGTCGAGCACATCACCATGGTCGAGATCGACGCCACGGTGGTCGAGATGTGCAAGGAGTTCCTGCCCAATCACTCCAGTGGCGCTTTTGACGATTCGCGCTTGAACCTGGTCATCGACGACGGCATGCGCTTTGTCGCGACGACCGAAGAGAAGTTCGACGTGATCATCTCCGACTCCACTGATCCTATCGGTCCGGGCGAAGTGCTGTTTTCGGAGAACTTTTATCAGGCCTGTCATCGCTGCCTGAACGAGGGCGGCATTCTGGTTACCCAGAACGGTACGCCCTTCATGCAACTGAGCGGTGTGCAGACCACTGCAGGACGCATGAATGGCCTGTTTGCCGATTGGCATTTCTATCAGGCCGCCATCCCGACCTACATCGGCGGTGCAATGACTTTTGCCTGGGGCGCCACTGACAAGAGCTACCGCAAACTGCCACTGGAAACCCTGCGTCAGCGCTTCATGGGCAGCGGTATTGTTACGCGCTATTACAACCCGGAAGTTCACATTGGCGCATTCGCCTTGCCGCAGTACGTACTGCAGGCTGTGAGCAAGGCCAGCAACGACTGATCAATAGATCTGACGTTAGCGGCCGGGTCAGCCCTAACGCCGCCTGAGAGGCGTTGAAGCGCGCAACTGGCGACAGAAATTTCACACTTTCTTTCCCAGAATTGCGCGCGAAGCTGAACAGGCACGCGTATTCATGGGCCGCCCCGGCCCCTGGTGACCCGCAATCAAGTAATATCTGCGCCCTGTCGTACGCCGCCCGCCCTTGGTGAAGGGCGGTGCTGCACCCTGAACCTACCCCTGAATCCACCGGATCCTGACAACCATGGCTAAAACGGACGCCCAGATTCATCGGCAAGCCCGCCTGCTGAACCCGACTGTCAAATCGCATCTGGCTTACATCCTGCTCAGCGGTTTCGCTTTGATGGTGATGTACACGCTGTTGCGTATCGGTCTGCTGGTCTACAACCGCGAGATGATTGGCGACACGCCAGCCTCGACATTCCTTGAAGCACTGTTTAACGGCACGCGCTTCGACCTGCGCCTGACCATGTATCTGCTCATTCCGCTGGTGCTGTCGCTGTTCAGCGCCCGGGCCATGGCTGCACGCGGGTTTTTCCGGTTCTGGCTGACCTTGGTCGGCAGCATCACGCTGTTCTTCGGCTTGATGGAAATGGACTTCTACCGTGAGTTTCACCAGCGCCTGAACGGTCTGGTGTTTCAATATGTCAAGGAAGACCCCAAGACTGTCCTGAGCATGCTCTGGTATGGCTTTCCGGTGGTTCGCTACCTGCTCGCCTGGGCAATCGTGACCTGGCTGTTGAGCCTGGTGTTCAAGGGCATCGACCGCCTGACGCGGCCACGCCTCGTAACGACGAAGGGCACCCAGACGGTCAGTACAGTTGCGCCGTGGTACATGCGTGTTGGCGTTTTCGTGCTGGTATTGCTGGTTATGGTGGTGTGCATCCGTGGCACCCTGCGCCAGGGCCCACCGCTGCGTTGGGGTGACGCTTACACCACCGACTCCAACTTCGCCAACCAGCTGGGCCTGAACGGCACACTGACCCTGATTACGGCGGCCAAGAGCCGTATGTCCGAAGATCGCGACAACATCTGGAAGGCGACGCTGCCACAGGCCGAGGCGCAGCAGACGGTGCGCGACATGCTGCTGACCTCGCATGACAAGCTGGTGGAACCCGATATTGCCGCTGTGCGTCGTGACTTCACGCCACCGGCAGAGAACACCTTGCCGATCCGCAACGTGGTCGTGATCCTGATGGAAAGCTTCGCCGGTCACTCGGTAGGGGCGCTGGGCAACGATGCCAACATCACGCCGTATTTCGACAAGCTGTCGAAAGAGGGTCTGTTGTTCGACCACTTCTTCTCCAACGGCACCCACACCCATCAGGGCATGTTCGCCACCATGGCGTGCTTCCCGAACCTGCCGGGTTTTGAGTACCTGATGCAGACGCCAGAGGGCAGCCATAAGCTGTCGGGCCTTCCGCAATTGCTGAGCGCGGGTCGCAACTACGATGACGTCTATGTCTATAACGGCAACTTCGCCTGGGACAACCAGTCGGGCTTCTTCAGCAACCAGGGCATGACCAACTTTGTTGGTCGCGAGGACTTCGTCAATCCGGTGTTCTCCGATCCGACCTGGGGCGTTTCCGACCAGGACATGTTCGACCGTGGCGCCCAGGAGCTCAAAGCCCGTCAGGACGGCAAGCCGTTCTATGCGCTGCTGCAGACCCTTTCCAACCACACGCCGTATGCGTTGCCGGACCCGCTGCCGGTCGAGCGTGTGACCGGACACGGCTCGCTGGATGAGCATTTGACCGCCATGCGTTATGCCGACTGGGCGCTGGGCCAGTTCTTCGAGAAGGCCAAAAAAGAGCCTTACTACAAGAACACCCTGTTCGTGGTGCTGGGCGACCACGGTTTCGGCAATGACAAGCAGTTGACTGAAATGGACCTGGGGCGTTTCAACGTGCCATTGCTACTGATCGGGCCTGGTGTACAAGAGAAATTCGGCCAGCGCAGCAGCATTGTTGGCACGCAGGTTGACGTCGTGCCAACCATCATGGGTCGTCTGGGTGGCCTGAACCGCAACCAGTGCTGGGGCCGCGATCTGCTGAACCTGCCGGAAGGCGACAAGGGTTTTGGCGTGATCAAGCCGTCGGGCAGTGAGCAGGTGGTCGCGATCATCAGCGGCAACCGCATTCTGATCGAGCCGACAGAAATGCCGGCCAAGCTGTTGACCTACACACTGGGTGCCAAGCCGTCTGCCGAAGAAGTGCCTGATGCACCTGACACTCAGGAGCTCAAGCGCAAGCTGGAAAGCTTCCTGCAGACCGCCACCAAGAGCCTTCTGGACAACACGGCCGGTGTCGAGGCCAGCAAGAACCGTAACTGACCATGACTGACTTGTCCGGGTACCCGGCAAGTCGGATCAGCAGCACACAAAAGGCCCTCGGCATCCATTGCGAGGGCCTTTTGTTTTGCCCGTCATCGCGGGCTGTCCGGCGTAATTCGTTGGAACGAATGCGAGGGCCAAAAGGTCCTTATCACATAAGCCAGAGTGCCTGGCTTCGTTCTGGAGGCATTGATGAAACAGTGGGCCATTTCGTATCTGGACAAGGATGGTGTGCAGCAACTCCGTGAGGCTGGTTTTGACGAGCGTCCCAGTGAGGAGGAGGCCGCGCGTTTCCTGCGCAAGGACCTGTATCCAGTCACCGATGAGCTGGATCTCAATGATCTTGACGGGCGCACCGACGAGCCTACGGTTAAAACGCTTAAAGACCATAACAGTGTGCGGATCATTTCCATTACAGAAGTTGCCTGACCTGCGGTGATTCAAAAAGCTTTTCGTGGCAACCACTTGGCATCCTGCCCACGATGGGTCTACTCTGCAGATGAGGCTGTTCAAACGGCCTCTGACATCTCGATACCCGACCTGTGCCAAGCCTGGTCTGGTCAGCTACATGCTTGATTCCCCACGCCGGATTATCTGTCGTGCGGCGGCCCCCGATGATTCGGCGGTCGCTCTGGAAGAGTTGAAACTCTATCTATCGTTGCATAGGAGGACGTTTCATGAGCACAGCCTATCAAGAGGACATCAGCAGTAACGTACTGCGCCGCATGAAAGAAGGCGGTTTTGATTTCGCGCGAATCTATCCCATCGAGTTTTACGCCATCTTCCCGGATGAGGAGCGGGCACGGCAGGCTGCAGAGCAATTTCGCGGTGAATCCCTCAATACTCAGGTAAACGTACGTGATGACGGTAACTGGCACTTGCAGTTGAGCAAAGTGATGTACGCCACTTATGACGGTATCGGTGATTTCGAGCAGGACTTTCAGATGGTGATTTCGCCCATGGACGGTGAGGTCGAAGGTTGGGGTGTTACTCAGGAGATCAGAAGACTGCACGCTTGACGGCTTTTGATTGTCAGGCAACACATTACCGGCTGATTCGGGATACGTTCTGGATCGGCCGGTTCTGTTTTTGCTTCGCGCTCATAAACAGTGGTCAAAAAAAAGCCACTCAAATGAGTGGCGCAAAGGGAAGTCTGTTTAAAATCCGCACGCGTTCTTCGCCTGCTGGACAAAATAACGGTTAGCGCAAAAACGGCGTTTGGTGCCCTGTTTGCTCGGTTGCTGTGGAGTGTGGCGAACTAATGTTGTTGGCGGAAATCAACTCTGACTATGCTGATCATAGATTTCACGGTTGAATGACGCTTCCGAATGAGGCGCGAAATAATCGGCTTGGGCGTTTAGTGCACAGGAATGGTGCGTAGAACGTCGAGTGTTTACCTAACCTTTTGAAATCAAAGCGTTTATGCCGGTGGCACGGGCTTTGCGATGGTCTTGGTGTCCATGGTGACAAGGAGTACGGCATGATCCGCACCTTTTATGACGAGATGTACGATGCGGGCGGCGTAGTCCGTCCGCACTATCGGGAGTTCGCCCGCTGGCTGGGTGATACGCCTCCCGAGCTTTTGGCTCAACGCAGGCGCGAGGCCGATCTGCTGTTTCACCGCGCCGGGATCACGTTCACACTCTATGGTGATGAGCAGGGCACCGAGCGGCTTATCCCCTTCGATACCATCCCGCGCAGCATTCCCGCCAGCGAATGGCGTGTTGTCGAGCGTGGCTGTATCCAGCGCGTAAAGGCGCTGAACATGTTTCTGGCGGATCTTTATCACGACCAGCGGATTATCAAGGCCGGGATAATTCCTGCCGAACAGGTGCTGGCCAACGAGCAATATCAGTTGGCGATGCAGGGCCTGAACCTGCACCGCGATTTGTATTCGCACATTTCCGGCGTCGATCTGGTGCGCGACGGTGATGGCACGTATTACGTGCTGGAGGACAACCTGCGAACCCCGAGCGGCGTGAGCTACATGCTCGAAGACCGCAAGATGATGATGCGTTTGTTCCCCGAGCTGTTCTCGGCCCAGCGCATTGCACCGATCGATCACTATCCGAATCTGTTGCTCGACACGCTCAAGAGTTCCAGCCATCTGGACAACCCGAGTGTCGTGGTACTGACGCCCGGGCGTTTCAACAGCGCCTTTTTCGAGCATGCGTTTCTGGCTCGCGAGATGGGGGTCGAGTTGGTTGAAGGTGCCGATCTGTTTGTCCGCGACGACCGCGTGTTCATGCGTACCACCGACGGTCCCAAGGCTGTCGATGTTATCTACCGTCGGCTTGACGATGCATTCCTTGATCCGCTGGCGTTCAACCCTGATTCCATGCTGGGCGTTCCAGGACTTCTGGCCGCGTATCGCTCCGGCAATGTGGTTCTGGCCAATGCCATTGGTACCGGCGTTGCCGATGACAAGTCGGTTTACCCCTACGTCACCGACATGATTCGTTTCTATCTGGACGAAGAGCCAATTCTCAAGAACGTGCCGACCTGGCAGTGCCGCAAGCCGGAAGAGCTGTCACATGTGCTGGCTAACCTCGGCGACCTGGTCGTCAAGGAAACCCAGGGCTCCGGGGGCTACGGCATGCTGGTCGGCCCTGCAGCGACCGCCGCCGAGATCGAAGCCTTCCGGGCGCGCCTCAAGGCCAAGCCGCATGCGTACATCGCCCAACCCACCTTGTGCCTGTCGACTTGTCCGACCTTTGTCGAAAATGGCATAGCACCGCGACATATCGATCTGCGCCCCTTTGTTCTGTCCGGTCGCGAAACCCGCGTCGTACCTGGCGGGCTTACCCGAGTGGCCTTGCGTGAAGGCTCACTGGTGGTCAATTCGTCACAGGGTGGCGGAACCAAAGACACCTGGGTGGTCGAGGATTAAGGATGCCTGCCAATGTTAAGTAGAACTGCCTCTGATCTTTTCTGGATGTCGCGTTACCTGGAGCGAGCGGAGAACCTCGCCCGAATGCTGGACGTGAGCTATTCGCTGTCGCTGATGCCGCAGGACGGGCGGGGCGACGGGCTGGATGAAATAGCCATGCCGTTGCTGATTACCGGAACGCTGGAAACCTACATCGAGCGTCATGGTGAACTGCATGCCGAGCGCATGCTGCATTTTTTCGCGCTGGACGCGACCAACCCGGCCAGCATCTACAGCTGCCTGGGTGCCGCAAGGGCCAGTGCGCATGCCGTGCGTGGGCGTATCACTGCCGACATGTGGGAGAACATCAACTCCACCTGGCTGGAAATTCGCGGCATTGCTCAACAGGGTCTGACCCGTTACGGCATGAGTCGCTTTTGCGAGTGGGTCAAGGAGCGTTCGCACCTGTTCCGTGGTGCGACCTACGGCACCATCATGCGTAACGATGCGTTCCGTTTCATTCGTCTGGGAACGTTCATCGAGCGCGCTGACAACACCATGCGCATGCTCGACGCCCGCTATGAGATGCTCGAACTGCGTGGGCCACAGGCCAACGCCGCGGCGGACAACTCGGCGGCCGGTTATTACCAGTGGAGCGCCTTGCTGCGCGCACTGTCCTCGTTCGAGGCTTACACTGAAGTCTATCGGGATGCGCCAGGCGCGCGTCAGGTTGCCGAACTGTTGCTGCTGCGTGCCGACATTCCGCGCTCGTTGCGCGCCTGTCTGGAGGAAATGGACGTCATTCTGGCCAGTCTGCCCGGCGTCAATGGCCGACCTGCGCAGCGCATGGCCGCCGAGATGGATGCAAGATTGCGCTACACCAGTATCGACGAGATTCTGGATGAGGGCCTGCATGAGTGGTTGAACGAATTCATTCCAATGCTGGCCCAACTGGGTGATGCCATTCACACTTCGTACCTGGAGGCTGCATGAGACTTTCGATAAGCCATGAGACCACCTATCACTACGATGACCAGGTGCGCTCGAGTATCCAGTATCTGCGTCTAACGCCTCACGACAGTGAGCGCCAGCAAGTGCTCAGCTGGCAGCTGACGTTGCCACGTCCGGTGCGTGCGCAGATCGACCCCTTTGGCAATATCCTGCACGTCCTGAGCCTGGAAGAGCCGCACGAAGCGATCATCATCGGCGCGCGCGGGCAGGTGGAAATCGACGAAACCCGCGAGGCCGAGCACGAAAGCCAGTCGGCATTACCGTTTTTGCGCGTGACGCGACTGACCGAGCCTGACGAAGCGATTCGCAGTTTCGCAGCCAGGGAATGTCGCAAGCGCGCTGACCGTAGCGCATTGATCGACCTGATGCAGGCGCTTAACCAGCACATGACTTACACGCAGGGTGCGACCGAAGTCGACACCAGTGCCGCCCAAGCCTTCGCCGGACGCTCGGGAGTCTGTCAGGACCATACCCACGCCTTCTTGGCCTGCGCCCGCAGTCTTGGGGTGCCGGCACGTTATGTATCCGGTTACCTGTGCAGCGAAGACAGCGAACATTTATCCAGCCACGCCTGGGCCGAAGCCTGGATAGATGACGCCTGGTACAGTTTTGATGTCACCAACCAGCTGGCCATTCCTGAGCGCCATTTGAAGCTGGCGGTAGGGCTGGACTATCTGGATGCTTGCCCGGTGCGCGGCATGCGCCGGGGTGGCGGGTCTGAGCAGATGCACGCCAAGGTCGTGGTTTCACCCATGACCGGTACGCCAAAAGTGAAAACCCGCGTGCAGGTCCAGGCGCAGCATCAGTAGCTTTAACGCACTGACCTGCGCTTCACTGAAATGGCCGGAATTCAAACTCCGGCCATTGCTTATTCGGCAGGGTCGTCGGTGGTGCTGTAGAGCGCGTTGTGCAGCTCTTCGTAATTACCGCCATTGATGACGCTGAAATAGCCCGCCGCCCTGAGCTTTTCCTGAGCCTTGTCGGCTTTGCTGTCGGTGCTGCTGAAAATAACGAAAACCGCATTGCGGTCGTTGAGCACCTGCTTCATCTGATTGACCAGCCGCCGGTCATCGACCCGTACTGCATTCAATACCGTGCCAGCGTCATAGTCGGTCTGGCTGCGTACATCCATCGCCAGTTTGCCTTCCTTGAGCGCAGCCACCGCTGCAGCCTGATCTACCATGCCCGCGTGGGCTGCGAAGCTGCTGACAAGTGCAAAAACAGCAATCCATTGGCGCATAGGCGCGTCTCCTTCAGTCGAGTGGAAAGAGTGGCACAGTTACACACTGACCGAAAGCGTGTCAGATCAGCCGAACAACCTGTTCAGGTTAGGCACGATCAATAACAGCGCAGTGGTAAAGAGGATTAATCCCGCCTGACGTACTTTGGAGTGTTTGAACTTGAACATGGCTGACCGCCTTTTGTTGTTATTCCTGAGCGACAGAAGCAGGTCTATTCCGCAACGCAGAGAGTCGACCGCTGGCATGGGTGCGCATTGAACAGCTGGACCCGGTCATTTGACCGCTGGCTAGAGCGCTGAAAGGATTTTGCGCGCCTCCTGTTACAGATTTAACAATAGAGCCGAGGTGCCCCACGCCTTAGAACGGTTGGGAATTTAAACGTCTACTTATCCAACTTAACGTTATCAATCAACTGCTCGCCAGAGGCTCAGGCCTTTGCTAGACGCTTCATTCACATCGGTCAGCTTTGCACCGTTCGTCCGGGTCAGACTTTTCCTACGTGCATTAAACCTCCGACAAGGCGCGGGGTGCTGCTTGATTTGCCGATGCCTTCAAGGCAGGCTCTGCCCGTGCGCTATTGCCTCATCATTGTTTCAGGGCCTCTTTTATGTCTTTACGCATCTGTATTCTGGAAACCGACAACCTGCGACCGGAGCTGGTCGAGCAATACCAGGGGTACGGGCGGATGTTCGAATTGCTCTTCGCTCGCCAGCCAATCGCTGCAGAGCTGACGGTTTACAACGTGGTGCAAGGGGACTATCCACCTGCAGACGAGCAGTTCGATGCTTATCTGGTGACCGGCAGCAAGGCAGACTCGTTTGGCACCGATCCCTGGATTCAGACCTTGAAGGTTTATCTGCTGGAGCTGTATCAGCGCGGCGAAAAACTGCTGGGTATCTGCTTTGGTCACCAGTTGCTGGCCTTGCTCCTGGGCGGCAGGACCGAGCGTGCCGTGCAGGGTTGGGGTGTGGGTATTCATCACTATCAATTGGCACCCGCCAGACCGTGGATGACGCCAGCAATGGACAAGCTCACGTTGCTGATCAGCCATCAGGATCAGGTGACCGCGCTGCCCGAGAACGCAACGGTGCTTGCATCCAGCGAGTTCTGTCCATTTGCGGCCTACCATATCAATGATCAGGTGCTGTGTTTCCAGGGCCATCCCGAGTTCATTCACGAGTTTTCCCGGACCTTGCTTGATCTTCGTCAGGAAGCGCTGGGCGAACAGGTTTACCAACAGGGTGTTGCCAGCCTGGATCACGACCATCATGGGACGACGGTGGCAGAATGGATGATGCGCTTTGTGGCGCACAAGCCGGAAAAACAGTCTGTCTGATCCGGCGCATGGCTTTTTGAACGGGAATGCAGTGGCGGTGCTATAGCCAGCCAGAGCGCTTGAAGCTGGCAAACAGCGCCGTACACCCGCCCAGAATGACGCCCAGCACGATGAAGTAGCCGTACTCCCACTTGAGCTCCGGCATGTTCTCGAAGTTCATGCCGTAAATGCCGGCAATTGCGGTTGGAAAGGCCAGTATCGCTGCCCAGCCAGCAAACTTGCGCTGCACGATGCTTTGCCTCGAAGACTCCAGCAACAGGCCGATTTCGATTGTCTGGCTGGCGATGTCACACAGGTTGCCCAGGTCTTCCATCTGCCGCTTGACGTGAATTTCTACGTCGCGAAAGTAGGGGCGCATGTTCTTGTCGATGAACGGGAAACTGAGTCTCTGCAGTTCTTCACCCACTTCCACCATCGGCGCTACATAACGGCGCATGCGCAAAAGGTCACGGCGCAGTGCATGAATGTGCTGGATGTCGGATTCGCGCAACGAGCCGCCGATGACACTTTGCTCCAACAGTTCAAGTTCGGCATGGATGGCTTCGGTCACCGGTTGATAGTTCTCGGTGACGAAGTCCAGGAGGGCGTAGAGCACGAAGTCTTCGCCGTGCTCCAGCAGCAGTGGCCTGGCCTCGCAGCGCTGACGCACCAGCCCGTAGGACTTGGAATGGCCGTTGCGCGAGGTGATGACATAGCCCTTGCCCGCGAAGATATGGGTTTCGATGAACAGCAGCTTGCCGTTTTCGCGTACCGGCGCGTAGGTCACGATAAACAGCGCATCGCCAAAGGTTTCCAGCTTTGGACGGCTGTGAACCTCCATGGCATCTTCAAGGGCCAGTTCATGCAGGTTGAACTGTTCTTTCAGGCTGGTCAGTTCCTCATTACTGGGCTGCTCCAGGCCGATCCAGACGAAATGATCGGGTTTGGCGGCCCAGGCGGCACCCTCATCAAGGGTAATGTCGCGGACTTTTTTGCCTTTGCTGTACACCGCTGCTGCAACAACTCGACCCATGGCGCTATCGCTTCTTCAATATGTCAGTGGCGCAAAAAACATGCGCGGTAGCTGATCAGATTGATCAAATGCGTATGAGTTCGCCGGTAAACAAAAGCCCGCGCGGGCGGGCTTCGATTGGGTATCACAGCATGTGTTGCCGATCCTGCTCGATAGCTGCATCCAGTGTATCGAGCAAGGCTTTTCTGACCTTGAGTTTGGTCTTCTTGTGCGCGCTCATGTTGATCTTCTTCAACTGTGCGGCGACCGCAAGTGCGGTGCCTTGCAGTTCATCGACGCTGACCACCTTGTCCAGGAAGCCGGCGGCCATCGCTCCTTCAGGGTCGAACATTTCGGCATTGATCACCGAGCGATTGAAGGCTGATTTACGTAACCGGTCACGCGCCAGTTCGATGCCGGCGTGGTGCATGGTCATGCCGATCTGTACTTCGTTCAATCCGATACTGAATGGCCCTGCGACACCGATTCGATAATCGGCGGACAGCAGCAAAAAGGCACCCTTGGCAACGGCGTGGCCGGGGCAGGCGACGATGATCGGGAAGGGGTGCGACAGCATTCTGCGCGCCAGGGTGGAACCCTGAGCAACCAGATTGATCGCCGCTTCGGCGCTCGAGGTCATCACCTTGAGGTCGTAGCCGCCCGAGAGAATGCCGGGCTGTCCAGTGACGATCACGATTGCCCGGTCCTGTTCAGCCTGATCCAGCGCAGCATTGAACGCGATGATTACGTCCGGGGAAATGGCATTGACCTTGCCGTTGTTCAGGGTCAGCGTGGCGACACCGTCGTCCAGATGGTACGAGACCAGATCACTCATGACGTGATTCCTTTATTGAAGTGAGCAAACGTTACTCACCCATAAGGAACAGGTAAAGCGCTGACTGATGAGTCACTCGGTAGATCGCCAATCAATGGCCGATTTACCCTCAACGGCGGCTCGGGTCATGGCTGGATATCATTGAAGCCGCAATATTCTTCCCAGTCCATGCCCAGCGCCTCGGCCACCTGGCGGTGTGCTTCAAGGCGCATGCTCTGCAACTGTTCGGGCGACTCGGCAATCAGTTCCAGCGCCAGTTCCCAGGTCTCGATGCCCTGGCTCTCGGCCTCATCTTCAAAAGCCCACTGTAATTGCTGCTTTTGCTCTTTCGGGCTCAACGCGCTGATTTCGTCCTTCAAGGTCGGATGGGTAGCGAGGTATTTCGCCAGCGCGGCCTCGTTCCACTCAAGCGTATTCATGCGGGGTTCCTCAAAACGTTTCGATAGCCCGGCCGCTTTTCAGGGCAGGGGGCAAGACGGCGTGATTGTGAGGGAGCACGTCATTGATGTCAGCACCCGGCCGCAATAATCGCTAAAGTGCTCAGACGAATGTATTGATCCTTCACTCAGGAGCCTATCGAGATGATCAAAGTCAGTGTGCTGTATGCGTATGAAGAGGGTGCCCGTTTCGACCACGATTACTATCGCGACAAACACTTGCCGCTGGTGCAAGAGCTGATGGGCAGTTACTGCAAGGGCTACAGCGTCGACAGAGGCATAGGCGGAGCAACGCCGGGCTCGGAGCCTCGGTATATCGGCATGTGCCACATCTATTGCAATTCCATTGAAGACTTTGAAGCCGGCATGGGGCCGCATTCAAAGCAGATCAATGCCGACATCACCAACTACACCGACCTGATCCCGGAGATACAGATCAGCGAAGTGCGTGCCGATGTGAAAACCGCGCGATAGCTTATCGAGCGGCGTCCTGGCGAGCCGCTTGTTTTTTTGAAGACATGCCACCCGACGGATCAAAGCACTGGCTGTCGTAACGTGGGCTCTGGCACTGCGAAGGGATGTTCGGCGGTGGCGGGCGGTTTCGTTGATACGCCTTGTAGCGTTCCGTCTCGTAGACCGTCACGTGGGTGCGGCCACTGATCTTCAGGTATTCAGTGGCCTTGAGATTGGTCTGGTGAACATAATCGATAGGCTCACCCTCGCGCCGCATGTTCGGCGGGCCCTGGCGCTGCAGCGCGCTCTGTGCAGCGTTGTCACAGGGGATCGACGCATAGCTCACCTGTCCCTGCGCTGATGTGCATTTGAAGATCTCGCCGTACGCCGTGCCTGCACCCAGCAGCGCTAACACTGCCAGCGTGATTGAAAGCCTTTTCATGGTTCTCTCCTTACATGGCGCAAGGCTACCATTTGCCTATGGGTGTCGCCATATCTCCTTGCTGTCAGGCCCCGTTCGTCAGACATATCGCACGGCTATGTTGATCCGCTTTCTGACTATCAGGTTCTGAATTTAACCAGTGGAGGCTCACATGACCGGCACCAAGCCAGGCAGCAGCAACGAAGACAAGAATGATCCGGGTTTTGACGAAGAGTCACCGAGAACCCAGGACCCGCAAATCGATCCGAGCGAGCCCGCCAAGACTCCAGCCACTGACAAGGGCAGCAAGGATGATTACCCGCCGTACACCCCGGATAAGTAACTGAGCGACTGCCCTCGGTAAACACCGAGGGCGGTTTATCTACCTGTCCGTATTATTTGTTTGCGTCCAGGTATTCGAGCAGGTCTTCCATTCGCTCATCGTTGCCCATCCACCACAGTTTCATCCGCGTGCCAGGCACGACTTCGCCTGGGTCTTTGATATACGTGCGCAACTCTTCACGCGTCCAGACCAGTCCCGAGTTTTTCATCGCGTCGGTGTAGATGTAGCCTTCCTGTTGCCCTGCCTGACGACCAATAATGCCGTTAAGGGGTGGGCCAAATGCGCTGCGTGCAGAAGGGCCGATCTTGTGACAGCCGGAGCAGAGGCGGGTAAAGACTGCTTTTCCGGCCTCTGCATTACCTGCGCCATAAGCCAGCGGTTGCAGTGCCAGCGCCACTATGAATAAGGCAGTTTTTCTCATCGATATCCCACAGCGCGTGCGGCCGTCTGGTCAAAAGCGACGAATGTTAGCGCAATTATCGGAGGTTCACTTGCTGTCAGGTATCTGGCTCGACAACTCGTCGAAGTCACGCTTGTAACTCGCCATCTCTGCGGCACTGACGAAGCTCTGTTCAAGGACCACTTTCTTCGCGCCGGACTCGATGGTGTCCAGTTGATGAAGGAAGCGCTTCTTCTTTCTCGCCTCCATCCGTGCGCCAGCCTCATCGATAGCCGTGCGTAGCTCAGTTGCTCGCTGGTTTACGAAATCCTGGCCTCGACGATCAACGGTGAGCCCGTCGTTTTCGACATAGCCCTCCAGCCCGGTTTTCTTCAACACCAGCCAAAGCGCCTGATCCGGCGTGAACGTACCCTTGAATTTCTTGACCTTTCTGCTGCTGTCAGCGCCCAGGTCGACCTTCACCGGGCAGCCGGATCGATGCGCCAGTTGCTGCAAGGCCTCGTCCAAACGTTGCGAAGGCATGTCATACGCCACCGGCGTCATCTGACACGCAGCGAACGCGGGAGCAGCCGCCAGACACGCAACGGCGATGAGCAGTTTTTTCAGGGTATTTTTCATGATTGCAGGGTTTCATCCGGGAGGTAGGGCTTGGAAATCGTTTTCTGCATGATGTTCCCTGTCTGCCCGACGCTTGCTTGAGCAGTCGTGTCCCTGATGTCTTTTGACCCATGCCAGACGCTGCATGCTCAAATCGCAGACAAAGAAAAGCCCGCGATGGGGGGTAGCGGGCTTAAGGTCTTGCTGGGAATTAAGTTAACAATAAACCCGCGAACGTGAAAAAAGCGTGAACTGCCGGATACAATTTATGAACAATTGAAATCAGGGTTCGCCTTCCCAGTAATCGAGGTTTTCAGTGGTCCGCTGGTTAGCGGTAAACACCCGGGTTCCCTGCACTGAAACCATCGCCTGATACTTACCCGAGTCCGGGTATTCACAGACCTCCGGCGTTTCCCGGGTGCTGATCGACAGGTACTTCAGCGGCGCCTGCGAGGTGTTGATTATCTGATGAGGGTATTCGGAGCCCGCCGGGATAAACACGATGTCACCCGTCCGGATCGGCAGCATCTCGCCTGCGACACGCAAACTGCCTTCGCCCTCGATGATCACGAACATCTCTTCCTGCGCATGATGAAAGTGATAAGGGCACGAGCGCTTGCCCGGCGCCACGACATCAATAGAGGCCCCGAGCTTTTGCGCTGCCGTGCCTGTGCCCAGGCGGGCTGCCGAGCTTTCATAGAGAGGTTCACGAACCTCATGTTGGAGTGGGGCCTCATTGAAATTGCGAATCAGACGAGACGCCAGTTCACGTGCGCGTTCATTCATGTCGGTCGACGCTCGGGGAGTTCAGAAGAGGATACTTTAGACCAGACGGCGTGATGCGTTGCAGGCAGTTACCTTGATCAGGAAAAACAATCCCGGGCAGTCGCCACAAAAAGCCTGCCGCGCCGTGTGCAGCAGTTGCGCAGGTCGGAAACCTATTCACCTAAAACTCGTCTACTCTTTACATCACGATTCAGCCTTTTGCAGAGGACGCACCATGTTTTCAAAACCCGATATTCAACGCGTTCTTGAAACGGCCTTTCTGCCGTCAAAGTGCGAGTGTGTCGTCGCGTTGGATGAAACCTTTTCAGTGAAGCTCCTCCACCCCGAGTCAGGTGATATCCAGCTGTATGTAAAGGGGCTGTCCTTGTCCGAGGTAGAGAGCAGCCGATCCATCGCGCGGCTGGTGCTTTCGCTGAGAGAACAGAGAGATCTGATGGGGTTGATGGATTTGTCCATGAGGCGGTTGGCCTAGGGGCTGGGGGCGGATTTTGATTGTGGTTATTTGATTGCATTCACAGAACACTAGCGTTTCCAGGCTTGTAGCGGGTATCCGCCCATGTGGCGTCTGATAGCTGCTTTTTGAAACGTCGGAAACCGCAAAGCATGCGGAAGCCACAGATGACCTATTCAGCCGGTTCATCCATTGCGCTTGGATCTGCAGATGGTCAGATGCTGTATAGAAGCAAATTGCATTCGGGGTAGGCTTGAGGATCTTAAGAATACCTTTAAAGAATCTGTATAGATTCTTATAGGAAACCGTGTAGAATCTGAAAAGGCTCATTGTTGGGTCTTCTCGGAATCAATACGGAGCGATGTTGATGAGCGATTTCTTCTCAAAGTTGGAAGCTAAACGGAAAAGGGCTGCGCTGACCGAATCCATGACCATACGAGTCACCGTGGAAGAGGATGCGATCATCAAGGAGCTGGCGAGCGTTTTTGATCTGACCCGGCAGGACTTGATACATGATCTGATTGTTGAGTACCTGCTTCCTGCGTGGCGAAAAGTGGAGGCAGATTCAGCGTCGGTGGCGCCGCCACCACCAAGGGATGACGGGAGACTCTTCCACTACGTTCTCAATACGAACAAAGCGAATAGCTCTGAGGATCATGAGGCGATGCTATCGGAAGGGATCGCTGCTGCATTCGAGGATGGTTACAAGGAAAAAATTGATCGCATCAAGAAAAGCGACATAGTTTTCCTTTACGAGTCAGGTAAGGGGATTGTGGGATACGGTCTGGCCAATGGTATCACCGAGGAGCGCGATCATTTTGGTGTCCCCGGGAAGACTCGTTTCCAACGCCTTGATGCTTTCATTAGGCTCGGCAAGCCAGTGTCGGCAAAAGAGATTTGCCAGCGCCTAGGGCGGACTATAAGGTTTGCGCAGACCCTGACCTATCTATCAGATGGAAAGGTTTTGCTGGAGTCATTGAAGGAATAGTCTTATGAGGCGCCGGTAGGCGCTTATTGATTTACGGGGTTGTGTTTGTGTCGATTGGTGAGTTCGTCGATCCACTGGAACATCTCTTTGGCGCTTTCTCTTGGGACTCTGCCGCAGTTTTTGATTGAGCCAAGGTCAAGCTGGTGCTCTAGGGTCTGTACGAATCGATAAATGCTCTCGAAGAACGCCTTTCGCTCGTGGTCTTCATGTGCTCTTGGCCCGGATTTTCTGGGCCAAGCTTTTATAGCT
Organism: Pseudomonas syringae group sp. 243L2; assembly: GCF_032587875.1. Lineage (NCBI taxonomy): Bacteria > Pseudomonadati > Pseudomonadota > Gammaproteobacteria > Pseudomonadales > Pseudomonadaceae > Pseudomonas > Pseudomonas syringae group sp. 243L2. The sequence continues at coordinate 107,620 of NZ_JAWHPL010000005.1, read as the reverse complement.
CACGAAGGGTTTCATGGTTCAGATAGGCGCATACTCTGTTTCGAGCTTCCTTGGCAACGGCCATAGGGAATCCTTGAGCCACTTCGACGCATACAGCGATTTCCTGCCTAATAGCGTCGTCAGCGAGTAGGTCGCACGCATCAAAGGTCGGCTTGAACTCTAATGAACGTTAGATTCGCTCGCTCCTGACCCTTTCTGCCGGATGTAGCCTCGTCAGTAAGCTTGTGCACCTGAACCAGAAATTCGTTTAGGAGGATATAGCTCAGAGCGTTAAAGAAGTGAGGATCCATCCGCCGCATCAGTTCCCGCTGTCTTTCATCACCTTCAAACAAGTCCTCGTACATGTTCAGGTTTAGTTTCCAGTTGCTGACACTGGGCCCGGAACATTTCGAAGTCACTTGCAAGAGCCAAAGTCGCCTTACCCATCGCTAGCCCCTCGCTCTATCAAGAAACGTCATGCAGCATTATCGATTGCTGTTGGTCTCCGTGGATTCCAACTTTGCAACCTGCCTCGTGCTGAAAAGCCGTTTCAGCTTTTGACAACGGCTGCTCGCTGAGACAGCTTGGGCAAATCACTAGTCCGACAATCAACATCCAATTCGTGTTCCAATCGATCATGCCTTGATCCGTGTCCATACTGCGCATTTCGAAAAGCTCACGCGCAGAAATTTAGAGAAGGTCTGTGCGGCGTTCTTCGCCGGAGGCTGGTTAGTCGAGGACTGATATGTTCTACATCGCCGTGCAATGTCCACTGGATCGCGTCGGGTTGCAGGCGCCTCCGCTTGGGTTTGAATCTGCCGGTGGTGACTGACCGCTATCGGCCGATTGTGTTGAAAAATTCGGTCCTTCCAGGCTGCGCATGTACTAAGTGCTGAAAATGCCTTTTTCGCGCGCATCTACGCGAAATCTGAACCCGGAACCCTCTGCTCAAGCAACGATTTCAAGCTCAGACGCGTACTTCTCTACCGTGGAAACCATGGCCGACTTTTTCAACAGGACCGGCCAGAAGCAGTCTGTCGATTTAGGTGGCTTTTAACATGACCAGCCCCTAAAAGACGATAGACGCTTGGCTGTATAATTCTGACGATTGATAAATGGCTCCATGCTCAATAACATCAGTGCACAAAACAACCGAGAGTAAGGCATGGAAACCGCTTGGACGAAATTGCTCAGTCCTATACTCAAGGTATTTTTGGGGCCGATTTGGCGAATTCTAGCAGGGTACTTCGCACCTGGACTTTTATGGACGAGCTGCTTTAAACGGGCAGCGATCAGCGCTAACGTCGATCCGAAATTAGCACTTGCCTTGGCAAACTCTCCCTCCCTCAGACGGCTCATGATCAATACGTTCAAATCCGATCGCTCCGTACCTACGGCCACTGATTTTGCTGTATCTCTTCTGTTCGAACTCCATGAGCTAGGTCTGGCTGCGAGCGAGAAACCGTCATCTGCAAACATCAGGTACTTCGCAGTGGATTTACGCCGAGCCTGGATTAACGGCCTGATAAAAAACGCGATATTGAGAAGCCGTTTTCAATCGGTCCGAGACGAGCATCCCGCAAAATCTATCGCGGTGAACTCTTCCTGCCTTGATGCGCAAAGCCTGAATTTAGACGATCTGAAAGCACTGCAATGCCGGTATTTTGAAAGTTTCTCGGTTCCAGACGCGACCGAGGTCGTGTGCGTATGGCTTCCAGACCATGAAGGGATTGTTCATTACGATGCGCAGAAAAGTCACAGGATTGAGGTCGCACTTAACACGTCGACTGGAGCGGATCGAGGCTTCTTTCGAGTCGGATATGACTACTCGATAAAGCGAACGGGCGATCATCTCCACGTGTGCTTCTTGAATACGCAAACAGAGATGGAGGCCGGACACTTCGGTCGCTATTGTGTGGGGAGTGCAACTAGAATAACTTTGTGGGCTCGGTAATCATAATTCACATCCAACGTCTATCACTGCTGAGAGCCGCAGGGTTCCTTTGTCCTAAGCGTCTGCATCGGGTCGATTGCAGCCCTTCGCGAGAGGCAGCAGTCGGCCCAGAGCGGAGCATAGATAACTCATGACCATTATCTCGACGTAACATCTGCCTTCAAAGAATGCATATACGGCACCATATTTAGGAATGTCCCGCTGACATTCATTGAGGCTTGAGTGAGCATATGGAAAAGCCAGAGCATCGATCCATGAGCCATGGACGCAGCCACCCACTTCACCGTCGGAGCGCTTGCCCGGGCAATATCATTAAAAAAGCCCGTTGGAAAATTATCAAAGGTAATGAATCCTTTTCCCAACAGAAAAACTCCGTCTATGGACGCGCTTGCTGTTCTCAGCCTTTCCTCTCCTAAAGGAAGCGGCGGAAGCGATATCCCCATATCAGATTCTAGTTCACCAATCCAATTCAATACTGTATCCATTTGTTGAGGCCCGTCATAGGCAACGACAAGATTAAGAATTGCCGGGGGGATATAACCAGTGCGGAATGACCAAGTCTCGCTTTTTTTAAGCTTTTTCGCCTCCTGTGCGGCCGTCATAGCTTGATACATACCAGATTTATCAAGCAGCGACTTGACTTCGATTGTTGCTATCACCGATTCGGCCAAAAAACCACTGATTCCGCCACCAAAATCTAATTTTGGGAGATTTCTTTTGTAGACAACTAAATCGAATTGCCTGCGGGGACTCGCGGATTGCGATCCGCTATCAATTATCTCACCAGAACCAATAGCTAATGTACTAGGGAGGTGAGATTCTAAAAACTCTTTGATGAAAGCTTCGCGAGGTGTTCCTTTATGTAACGAATGACCAGAGTTAGCAGGAATTCGGGATGTCGCTAAGAGCTGGTCTTCCACCGCGGCCATGTGGGAAAAAAGCATCATGAATATCCTGATCATTAATTCTGTGAAAAGCTAGGATAGCAAACCTTAGGATGTTGAACACGCATTAAGGCCTCTTCCCTTAATGCAACGCTCCTAGACCGCTTCTGACCGTTTTCTGCCAGCCACCACTGGCAGCTGTGGGTCGACTACTGCTTGTCGCCAGAGGCGGCAGTCAACCCATGATAGACTCTTGTCCGGTGCTACCCTCAGCGGGCAGGATCACTGGGTATTGCGACTGGTCTGCTTGAGCTTTACACCCGCAATGGGTAGATGTGATAGCGATTCATCCCAGTTCTTTCAATTATTATCCGGCTACCAGCGGACAGGGAATGGGATTGGAAAAACGCCCCCAACCAAGAGCGTTTCCTAAAAATCTTCTTGTCACCTGCAATATCAGTAAAAACAGGCTCTGCAATGCCGCAGTGGATCTCAAGTTGAGCGCCAAGCTCGCTTTCATTGGGACCGCCAATGGATTCAGGCGGAAATAAGTCCATTATGCTAGAGAGGTAGATATGATTATTGTTCAAATTACCTTGCGTGAGTTCAATAGTTCGAAACAATATAAATTCCTCCTTAAGCAAAATAAAGCTGGCCATCGCTATCAGCGAGGCAGAGTCTGATATTGCCCGGGCTCGCCCTCCACCTTGCTGTACCTCACCGCGGCTGTCCCAGACAGAGCCTGAGATGCGTTGCCACCTAACAACAAGGCTTTGATAGGCTTGACGATAGAGGTCTGTACATCCGCAGAGCTATTAATGTCTGTCAGGCGCAGGCTATAGCACCACTCGTTTTCGAATAGCGAATGTGACCAAAAAAATAAGCGCTCTTCTTCAAGTGTCAAATTGTATCCATTTTCGAGACCCATTGGAAAACCCATCTGGATTTCGTCGAAATCGAGAGGATTGCCCCACCACCCAACGTGCAGCAATGGCTCGTGGTTGTCTTTTGCATCGACTCCGGGACCCGTGAGACTGATTTGGACGACGAGGTAACCGCCGACGGATCGCTTGGGCTTGATAATCACCGGTAGAGATGAGCCAAGCTCAGTATTTACCCAGTTCTGATCGTCACTTGCATAGGTATCCACCCATCCGCCGACTGCTCGGTAGCGTTTGGAGACTTCTGGAGCAAGCAGTAGTCGGCTCAACTCTTCTTTAATCAGTTTAGTCAGGTGAATGCATTCTGCGCCAAGCCTAGAAACGAACCTAATATTCTCAGTAATCGACTTGCCGATGTCAGATGGATTACTCATTGCGCTGAACTCCAACTAAAAAAGGCGACTGAAAGTCATTTGGCATGGAGGCAGGCGCTACGAGCCCTGAGAAACCATTCAATGGACTCCAGAACACTGGCGACTTGGTAGGTGCTAGCGGGGGTGAGAGGTATCTGAACCCTTGAAATCGATTGATCCCTAGTTGCCCGAGGAAAGCAATAACCTGAGACTTCCATTTCTCCAAGCCCGAGATTCTGGATCGATCCAGATGGCGCAATACATCAAGAATGGTGATCCAGGATCGTAAAATCAGTCTTCCGTTCCAGATGTCTTGTTCACCTAAGGCACTTAGGCCTGCACTGATCTCCGGGGCGATGAAAATGTGGTAGGCGTCTTTCAGCTCAGATGAGATCAGGAATTCTCGCCATTGCCGATGCAACTGATCATCACCACTTAGCGGAGCATTCCATTTGAACTCTACCAACAGAAGACGTCGCTCCGCCGTAGGCCAATGTAACTCGACAAGGAGGTCTGGCTCGATACCTCGACGTGGCCAAAAATGCATTTGAGCGCGACTGACAGGTCCAATGGGGAAAGGAGCAGGCAAATCTATGCCGCCATGTTCTACGAGCGCCCTCCAGAATATGCCACTTGCTTCGGCAGGCAGATAATCTAATGGTCCCATGATCAGCGCGGTGATCTCATCTTCTTCGCATACACGTTTTTCACTTGGCTCACGGTGTCCAAGGTAGCGTTTGTACAGGCCGCTTTTTCTGTGGCAAATGGCGTGCAACATTCCGTAGGTTTCGCTGTTTTTGGTGTTCCGCGATAATGGCGTTTTGCCGCCGTCTTGGCTAGAGCCATCATTAGAATTGCTAGAGTCAGTTTCAAACACGGGAGTACGTTTCCCCTCTACGACCGCTTCTTGGTCTGAACTGCCCCACACGATGGCTGCATCTGGCCGATTGCTGCATGTCGCGAGGGGCCACAAACGATCCAAAGCTGACATTGCTTGTAGCTGAAGTTGATCGGCCATGAGTCAGTATCGCAGTCATAGAATTGAGATGGCCTTCGGGCTGATTGCTTTTCTCGTTTTACAGCCTCCCTGAAGCCTCCCGGCGCAAGATAAATATGCAAATACCTAGAGTGTCGGGAGCCAGGCGCAAAGCCGAAATGACAGCTCATTCGCATCCCGCTCAAACCCGACTGAACTGTGAAGCCCTCACGGGGACTGAACTTAACACCCCTTGAAGGAGCCAGCCCCATGAACAGCGATCAACTCAATCAACACGACGCCGAGCGTCTTCACCAGCGAGTAGCGTCCGAACTGGGCATTACTGCCGAAGAGCTGACCACCTGGATGATCAACGATATCGAACGCGTGACCGAGGGCGGTAAGGACGTCGGGCACATGGTGGTGTTCCGCGAGTCGACCCCTGCGCAGGTTCTCGACAAGGTTCAGCACAAGCAAAGCCATTTCACGGCTATGACCGGCGTGATTGATCTGAGCTAAGTGCAGCGGGCTTTGATGTTCAAAGCCCGCGGACTCAATAGCCTGCCCCCGTACCCGCGCCTGTCACGATCGCAATCCCGGAACTGGTGCCCAGGCGTGTTGCGCCGGCTTCGATCATTGCTCTGGCCGTGGCCACGTCACGCACTCCGCCAGACGCCTTAACGCCGATATCGGGGCCTACTACGCGGCGCATCAGTGCCACATCCTCAAGCGTTGCGCCACTGCGGCTGAAGCCGGTGGAGGTCTTGACGAATGCCACGCCCAGTTCGCGGCAGATCTCGCAGGCGCGCACCTTCTGCGCTTCATCGAGCAGGCAGGTTTCCAGGATCACTTTGAGCGGTACCTTGCCACAGGCCTGCAACACCGCGGCGATATCGTCGCGGACCTCATCGAACAGGCCGTCCTTGAGGCAGCCGATGTTCAGCACCATGTCGATTTCCTGAGCTCCGGCGGCGATCGTCAGGGTTGCTTCCGACGCTTTGCTGGCACTCAGCCCGGCGCCTAACGGAAAGCCCACCACTGCACAGACCTTCACGGCAGACCCGGCCAGTTGTCGAGCGGCAAAAGGCACCTGGCTGGAGTTCACGCACACCGAGTAGAAGCCGTGTTCCCGGGCTTCGGCGCAAAGTGTGGCAATCTGCTCTCGGCTGGCATCCGCGGCCAGCAAGGTGTGATCGATGGCCTGGGCCAGTGCAGCGGGTTCGAGTGAATTCATCAAAGGATTCCTGTCATCATTAAAAACACTTGGGTGGATACCCGTAAGTTATAAAATTAACACTTGGTGTTACTCTAGCGACACCAACAACGGATTGCCGGGATGCCCGTGGACGTCAAGAAAACCGACCGCATCAAACAGATTCAACAGGCCCTCCAGGACCAGAAAGCCATCCATCTGCGGGAGATGGCGGCGCTGCTCGAGGTGTCCGAAATGACCTTGCGTCGCGACCTCAGCCGGCACCCCGGGCAGTTAAGGCTGCTGGGCGGCTACATCACCCGCGCCCACGATGATCCTGAACCGGGGGATTACCGGGTCAGCGAGCAGGGCACCCGCCATGTCGAGGAGAAGCGCCGCATCGGCAAGCTGGCCGCTGCTTTCATCAGTCCTGGCGACACGGTTTTTTTCGACTGTGGCACGACGATCCCTTTCGTGGTCGACTTCATCCCCGACGAGCTGGAGTTCACCGCGGTGTGCAACTCGCTCAACGTGCTGCTCAAGCTGCAGCAGAAACCCAACTGCAGCATCGTCCTGTGCGGCGGTGTATTCCACCGCAAGAACCAGGTGTTCGAGAGCCACGCCGAGACCAGCATCCTCGATGGTGTGCGCCTGACCTGGGCTTTTGTCTCGGCGGCCGGGGTCAGCTTGGACTGCGGCGTCACCTGCTTCAATTTTCACGAGGTGGAGGTCAAGCAGAAGGTCATGCGCCAGGCCCGGCAAAGTCTGCTGCTGGCTGATCATTCCAAATTCGACGCCGTACGCACTGCGCACTTCGGTGCCTTGAGCGACTTCCATTGCGTGGTCAGCGATAAGAAAATCCCGCGTAGCTACCGCGAGGCCATCGAGGCCGGCGGGGCGCAGCTTGTAATCTAGAGACATCACGGTTGCAGCGCCCGGCGTTCGGCTGCGTTCAGGTAACCGGTGGTCACGCTGAACTCAGCGCTGGCACCGGGCGCGAGGCTGCGCACGTTGCCTTTGGCGAGTTCGGCGCGGTAGCCCTCCGGTTCACAGGTGGCGGGCAGGACGAAGGCCGCCACCTGCTGATCGGTGTTATGCAGGATCCAGCGCGCGGCATGTTCAAATTGCCGGGGGCTGTAGCGGGTGTAGAACGCCGCGCCGTCGGGATGATCAAGGAAGAAGTGCGCCTGTCCCTGGGCGTCGCTGCGCACGTCGTCGAAGAAGCAGACGATCTCTGGGTCATACAGCGCAGGCGAGTCGAGCACCTTGAGGCGAGTCGGGTCCTGACTGAGTTCGGCGATATAGGCGCTCCAGGTCGGCGTCGGCCGCACATGGGCCGGCACGCTGGTGCGCACCCGTGTGCGCTCGCAGCCCAGCGGCTGGGTGAGGAGGGCGTCTTCGACGTAGGCGTAGTTCATGTGCGCCATGTACATCAGGTCCATGGCCTTGCCGGCCAGATTGACCACCTGCATGTCGATCTCGAACAGCCCGCTGGCCGGGCGCAGGGTCACGCTTGGGCTGGCCCGGTAATGGTCGCCGAAGCCTTGCACATATTCATAGGTGCCGCTGAGGCGCAGATACGCACCGTGCTCGTCTTCGCCTGTTTGCAGCCAGGCATCGTCCATCGGTGCGCAAGGCATTTCGCCGTGCAGCGCATGATCATCCTCGGGCCCCGGGCAACCGTTGCGCAACAGGCCGCTGTGAAACATGAAGCAGCCGTAAGTGCCGATCACGCTGGCACTGGGCCGCGGCTGGGTGAACATATTGAGCATGGTCAAATCAACGCCGTCGAATTCGGCCGACCAGATCATTTGCCCCTGCCAGGGCAGGATTACCAGCTTGCCGCGGCTGTTTTCCAGTGACAGCGCCTTGACCCCGCTGGGGTAGGTCCACGCACGCACGCTGAAATTCGCGGATTCGAGCAGTAGCCTGCTGGTCTGGTCCCAGAGCTGTGGGTAGAGCGGCAGGCGCAACGTTTCGCTACTCATTGCGCCACCGCCGTGGCCGAGCCACCCAGTACCGGTTGCGGCTGACGCATGCAGTGCACTGCGTACATCACGATGACCACGAAGCACAGCAGCGGCACGCTATAGGCAATCTGCATGTTGCCGCCATTGGCATCGCTGAGCAGGCCCTGGAAGATCGGCATCACGCCACCGCCGACGATGCTCATCACCAGCAACGAGCCGCCGACACCGGTGTCCTCGCCGAGCCCGTCGATGGTCAGACCATAGATGGTCGGCCAGCAAGGCCCGAGAAACACACTGACCCCCACGGCGGCATACACTGCGGTGATGTTCGGCACCAGAATGGTGTAGGCCAGTAGCACGATGCACAGCACGCCATACACCGCGAGAACTTTGGCCGGGTGCATTTTGCGCATCAGCAGGTTGGCGATCATCTTGCCGATAAAATAGGCGGCAAAGGTGGTCAGCAGGAACCACGAGGCACTGCGCTCGTTCATGCCGCCCATTTGCATGGCCAGGCGAATAGTGAAGCTCCACACCCCGACCTGCGCGCCGACGTAGAGGAACTGCGCCAGTACACCGAAGCAGAAGCGCGGATTGCGTCGCAGACGGCCAAGGCTCTGGCCGATGCTCGTCCGCGGTTCGCTGACGGTGCTGTTGCCCTTGCACGCGGGAAAGCGGGTGATGGCGATCAGAATGAACATCAATATGAGTACCGCGATCATCCATTTGTACGGCAGCAGGGTCGACTGGATCATTTGCAATTGCTGCGCCGCTGCCTCGCTGGCGCTCATCTGGGCCAACTGTTCGCTGGTGGCGTCGGTGTCCTTGAACATCACGAAGCTGCCGACGTATACCCCGGTCATGGCGCCGAACGGGTGGAAGGTCTGCGAGATGTTCAGGCGCCGTGTGCCGGTTTCCCGCGGCCCCATCAGTGTCGAATAGGTGTTGCACGCGGTCTCGAGAAACGACAGGCCGGCAGCGATGACGAACAGCGCCATCAGGAACATGCCGTACTTGGCGGTCGACGCCGCCGGAAAGAACAGGGCGCAGCCGAACAGGTACAGCATCAGGCCGATGAGGATGGTGGTCTTGTAGCTGAAGCGGCGCACCACCAGTGCCGCCGGAATGGCGACGAAAAAGTAGCCCAGGTAGAACGCCGACTGGACGAAAGCGGTCTGGAAGTCGCTAAGCATGAAGGCTTTCTTGAAGTGCGCGATCAGCACGTCGTTCATGCTCGCGGCCGCCGCCCAAAGGGCGAAGATGCTACAGAGCAGGAGGAAGGCGAACCACGGCGTGCGGTTCAGGTAGAACCCGTCCGGGGTTTGTTGCAGCGCAGGCTTATTCATTATTGTTCTCCGCGAGATGCTGGTGAGTGTCAGTTGGCCGATGCATCGAGGAATCGTGCAAACGTGGACGCATCGGGGTAAGAAGATTGCGTGCCGAGGCCGGTGACCGAGCAGGCGGAGTAGGCCACCGCCTGCTGCATGGCCTGGCGAATATTGCCGTCCTGGCTCCAGTGTCGGGCGAAGCAGCCAATGAAGGCGTCACCGGCACCGGTGGTGTCACGCGCCTGAACCTTGACCCCTGGCACCTGCCATTCGCCTTCGTTGCCGACGTACAACGCCCCTTGTTCGCCCAGGGTGACGATGACGTGGCGCACGCCAAGCGCGACCAATTGGCGTGCAGCCTGAGCCGCTTCCTCGGCGCACGTGACCGGCTGGCCGCTGATCAGTGCCAGCTCGCTTTCGTTGGGGATCAGGAAATCCAGCTGCGCCAAGTGCTCGCGGCTCAGGCCGGCCAAGGCCGGGGCGGGGTTGAGCAGCACCGGGATGGCATGCCGGTGAGCGAAGGCGATGGCGTGGTAAACGGTCGCCAGCTCGACTTCCAGTTGCAGCACAATCAAAGCGCAATCGCGCAGCTGCGCCTCGGCACGGTCGATATCGGCCGGGCTCAGGTGGGCATTGGCGCCTTTGACGATGAGGATGCTGTTGTGGGAGTTCTCCTGAACGAAGATCGGCGCCACGCCGCTCGACACGCCCGGCACCCGTTCGACAAAGCGCGTATCAATGCCCAACCGTTGAAAATTGGCCAGGGTGGTATCGGCAAAAGCATCGTCGCCGACCTTGCTGAGCATCAGTACGTCGGCACCCAACAGCGCCGCAGCGGCGGCCTGGTTGGCGCCCTTACCACCGCAGCCCATGGCAAACCGCGGTGCTTCGAGCGTTTCGCCTTGGGCAGGCATGCGTTCGATGTAAGTGATCAGGTCGACCATGTTGCTGCCGATGACTGCAATCTTGCTCATTGTTATTTTGACCTCACCAGCGCCGACGGAAGCATCGGCGGCCTTTATTTCTGTTATTTAAATAACATTTTTTGTGAGGATTCAATCTTTATTTTTGATGTGAGCGTGCGCTATCAAAACGCCTTCAGGGCGTTTCGGTGGCCGTTTGAATCGGAGAAAGGGGGGGGCGCGTGTGAGGCCTGCTGCTAAACAAATCGATCCCACGACCATTTTTTCAAGCCTAGAAACCACTAAGCCCCTGAAGCTCTTCAACGAATTCAGGGGGGTTGTGTGTTTCAAATATGACGTTGAAGGAGGGATTCGAACCTGCCCGATATAGACCTCGGAAGGAAAAGGGTGTCTAAATTAGTGCAATCTTGGATGTTTTAGTCGGATGCACCTGACCGCTTTTTAAGTCGTCAACAATTTCTTGGACACATCTGGCCGACAGCTTTTGGTCGACTCTTTTGAACATGTCGTTTTTCTTCGAAATCGTCAGTAGGCTGGCCAGGAAACTTTGGCGGTGCACGTCACGTTTTCATATCACTGCTTTTCGCGCAAATAAAGCGCGGAGAAATATTCTGCTGGTGAACCGATTATTGATCCGACCAGCCAGCGACCACGCACGTTCTGTCCGATCCGTTATCGGCTGCCCAAGCAGCTGCCAGCATTGATCCTTGATCTGATTCACCGAAGTGCAAAGTGAGCCAGACCAAGGCGCTACGAAATTGGGTATACACCCTGCACATCAACGATCCATCGGGGCCGTAGTACGTCATCTTCTAGATCCGCAAAGCGGTGCAGCCAGGACGGCAGAAACAGGATCTGATAATCAGAAAAGCTTGTGGACGCGATTTCTGACGGCAATCTAGTACTTTTCAGAAAAACCCTAGGAAAAACCGGAGAGGCGACAAATATTCTGACACCGGGACGCGTGTGCTGCCTGACCTTGTGGCATGAGGCTATTAGCCCATTTGTGCTATTGATCGTATTGGGTTTCAGTACTCAAATGTGCCATAGAGAAGCGCATCTCTAAATCAAAAATCATACAGCTGACTTAGGGTCGCTGTTTGCCTGGTCACGTTTTAGGGCCGCGGCAGTGTACCTTGAGTGCCGATAATAAAGCGTTAAAGTCGGTAAGGTATTGTGACGTTCATGCAGCCTTTACAGGTTCGCATTACCTGCTAAAACTATGGAGCATTTATGAAAGATAATATGAAGAAAGTGCGTTCGCGAAATATTGGAATCGCCTTGGCGCTCGCATTGGGCGTTGCATTCAGCGGCACTGCAAGTGCGTTTACATTTGAACACGGGTGGAGTTGCCAGAATAAATGGTATCAAATGGGACTTATTGAACTGATTTCGTGCGGCGGTGGCGGCGAAGGTTGAGTTTTTTACGATACACGCTATGTGCGGTAAAAATAACATGTGCTTCAAGCCTGTACATGCCTGTGAAGATGCGGTCACACGGTCGCATCTTCACGCCGCATCATCGTGTCCGACGTCCTTGGCATTGCCACCCTTAATTTCTGCTCTGTCCCAGCTCTGTCCCATGTAGCGTCCAACGATCACTTTTTCAGACCCCAGAAACCACAAAACCCCTGAATTCTTCAGCGAATTCAGGGGTTTTGTGTGTTTCAAATATGGCGGTGAAGGAGGGATTCGAACCCTCGATACAATTTCTTGTATACACACTTTCCAGGCGTGCTCCTTAAGCCACTCGGACACCTCACCGTATCTCGATGACAACGTTGTGTCTGTCGAGGCGCGCTAATGTAGTCGAAACCTTTTCCTAACGCAAAACTTTTTTTCAGATTTTTCATGCGGTTAAGCAAATAAACGCTTATGCGCCACTGAAAAGCCCAAGAAGGCGGTGCGGCGCTGAGGCGCACCGCCGCTCGTATCGTGAAGTTCAGGCGCTGAAGCCGCCGTCGATGGTCAGGCTGGCGCCGGTTATGTAGCCGGCTTCCGGGCCTGCCAGGTAGGCAACGAAGCTGGCGATTTCTTCGCTTGTGCCGTAGCGGGGCAGGGCCATCAGTGCTTTCAGGGTTTCGGCGAATTCGCCCTGTGCCGGGTTCATGTCGGTATCCACCGGGCCGGGTTGGACGTTGTTGACGGTGATGCCCTGCGGACCGAGGTCGCGGGCCATGCCTTTGGTGAGGCCAATCAGCGCCGATTTGCTCATGGCGTAGGTTGCTCCGCCTGCAAAAGGCATGCGGTCGGCGTTGGTGCTGCCAATGTTGATGATGCGGCCGCCTTCTTCCATGTACCGGGCGGCTTCCTGGCTGGCGATGAACACGCTACGCACGTTGATCGCCAGGGTTTTGTCGAAGTCCTGCATGCTGAATTCATTGAGTGGCGCAATGGCCAGAATGCCGGCGTTGTTGACCAGAATGTCCAGCCTGCCAAGGGTTTCGGCGGTGGTCTGCACGGCCTGGCGAATGGCTTTCTCATCGGAGCTGTCTGCGCGAATGGCCAGGGCCCGGCCGCCATTGGCGACGATGCTGTCCTGAATCTCCAGAGCGTTGACCTCGGAGCTGACGTAGGTAAATGCCACGGCGGCGCCTTCTTTGGCCAGTCGCTGGACGATGGCTGCACCGATGCCTCGGGAGCCGCCCTGCACGAGCGCTACTTTGCCAGCGAGTTTAAGGTGTTCGATCATGATGTTCTCCTTGGGGGGCGGGTCTCGGACAAGCCTGAGCCTGTCGACGATTGCGACCAGAATAGACCTTGATTGCGATAGTCTTGCTGAACCAAAAGTTCGGACTGATTCATCATGGATATTCAAGGCAACAGCGCGCTGATCCTGATCGACATGCAGCAGGGGATCAATCATCCCAGGCTGGGGCGGCGTAACAATCCGCAAGCCGAGGCGAATATAGGCGCGCTGCTGGGTGCCTGGCGACAATCCGGGCGTCCGGTGATTCACGTTCGGCATTTCTCGACGTCGCCGCAATCAGTGTTCTGGCCGGAGCAGTCGGGGGTCGAGTACCAGTCAGCGTTCTTGCCGCACGCCGATGAGCGGGAGTTGAGCAAGCAGGTGCCTGACGCGTTTTGCGGGTCGTTTCTGGAGATGTGGTTACGCTCGGACGGGATCGGGCAGGTGGTGATTGTCGGTGTGATTACCAACAATTCCGTCGAGTCCACCGCGCGCAGTGGAGGCAATCTTGGCTTTAACGTGATCGTCGCGCATGACGCCTGCTTTACATTTGATCAAGCAGACTTCTTCGGCACGCCGCGCAGTGCCGAAGATGTGCACGCGATGTCGCTGGCCAACCTGCACGGTGAATACGCTACGGTGTTGTCCACGGCGCAGATCCTTCAGCATATTGCTGTCGAATAGCGCCGGACGGGTTTACTTGCGGGTTTTCTTCGGGGCTGCGGGAAGCGGGGCAAACAGGGCCTGAAGGTCTTCGTCGCGCAGTTTCCAGTCGCCGGTTGTGCGGCCATCAAGCACACCGGCTGCCAGCGCTGATTTTTCCCGTTGCAGGCGCTGGATTTTCTCTTCCACGGTGCCGCGCGCGATCATCTTGTAGACGAACACCGGCTTGTCCTGACCGATACGATAAGCACGGTCGGTCGCTTGATTCTCCGCTGCCGGGTTCCACCACGGGTCATAGTGGATCACGGTATCGGCGGCAGTCAGGTTGAGGCCGGTGCCGCCAGCTTTCAGGCTGATCAGGAAGATCGGCAGCTTGCCGCTCTGGAAGTCATGAATCGGCGTGCGTCGATCCCGGGTCGAGCCGGTCAGCAGGGCGTAGGCGATACCGCGCTGCTTGAGCTCTTCCTCGATCAGGCTGAGCATCGAAGTGAACTGCGAGAACAACAGAATCTTGCGACCTTCGGCCAGCAGTTCTTCGAACATCTCCATCAGGCTGTTGAGCTTGCCTGAAGTGCCCTGTTTGCTGTTGACCGGCATGTCCTGATTGACCAGACGCAGGTCACAGCACACCTGGCGCAGCTTGAGCAACGCTTCGAGAATGATTATCTGGCTGCGTGCCACGCCCTTGCGGGTGATTTCGTCCCTGACCTTCTTGTCCATCGCCAGGCGTACAGTTTCGTACACGTCGCGCTGGGCATCGTTAAGGTCGACCCAGTGGATGATCTCGGTCTTGGGTGGCAGCTCGGTGGCCACTTGCTCCTTGGTGCGACGCAGCAGAAACGGCTTGATACGCGCATTGAGGTGGTGGAGGCGGTCCTGGTTGCCATGCTTTTCGATGGCGGTGCGGTAATTGCTGTTGAATTCCTTGCTGTTGCCCAGCCAGCCGGGCATCAGGAAGTGGAACAGTGACCACAGCTCGCCCAGGTGGTTTTCCAGTGGCGTACCGCTCAGGCACAGGCGCTGACGTGCGTTGAGGTTGCGTGCGGCCTGGGCGGCCTTGCTGTTGGGGTTCTTGATGTACTGCGCTTCATCGAGAATCAGCACGTGGAAGGGCTGTTTTTCGAGCAGTTCCAGGTCCCGTGGCAGCAATGCGTAAGTGGTCAGGATCAGGTCGTAATCCTGCAGGTTGCCAGCGTCCTGATGACGATTGGCGCCATACAGGGCCAGTACCTTGAGGTCCGGGGTAAAGTGCTCGGCTTCATCCAGCCAGTTGGGTATCAGGCTGGTCGGCATGACGGCCAGCGCGGGTCGGTCGAGGCGTCCGGCCTGTTTTTCCATCAGCAGGTGAGCCAGGGTCTGCAGCGTTTTGCCCAGCCCCATGTCATCAGCCAGCACGCCGCCGACTTCCAGCTCGCGTAGCGACTGCATCCAGCTCAGGCCTTCCAGCTGATAAGGGCGCAGTGTGGCGTTAAGGCCATCGGGCAGGCTGACCGGCGCGTCCTTGATGTTGATCAGGCGTTCGGCGAAATGGCGCAGACGGTCGCCACCCTGCCAGGTCAGCGGCAGGTCTTCTAGCTGGGTAAGGCGCGCGGCATCGGCTTTACTCATGCGCAGCGCGTTGTTGCCCTCCTGACGCCAGTAGAAATCGCCCAGCGTCGCCAGTACCGGCTTGAGTCGGCCGTAGGGCAGGGCGATCTGCACCGGGCTGCCGCCGCTCTGGGTGAAGTGGTTGAGCTGCACCAGCAGTTGTTCTTCGTCGCCGCGCTTGGCCACTGCCGACGGGCTCATCAGTTCGGGGTGGCTGCGAATCAGGTTGATCAGGATCGGCAGCAGGCTCAGGCGTTCGCCGTTGACGATGATGCCCAGTTCCAGGTCGAACCAGTCGCGCTCGTTCTCTTCATCAATGACGGCATACCAGTCTTCCACGGGAGTAACGTCGAAGCCGAACTCGTCCTGAATGTCGATTTCCCAGCCTTGCTCGCGCAACCGTGGCAGGTCGTCGAGGACGAAATGCAGCCAGGCCTTGTCATTGGGCAGTTCGTACATGTCGCCGGCGCTGTCGGGCAGTGCCTTGCTTTGCCGGGTGGCGACCTTGAAGCCCAGGTCGGCCAGTTCCTGACGCAACTGCCGCTCCCGTTCGCCCTGACGACGGATGCGCAGGGTTTCGGTGTCGGTGTGCTCGATGATGTCGCTTTTCTGATTCACCAGATCGCTGCCCAGAGAACTGACCAGAATGCTGACGTTGGTGGTGCCGACCGCGTAATGCTTGCCGTAGGCAAAGGCGAGCGCGGCACGGTGCTGAATGTGCCGCTGCATGCGCCCGTTGCGCGGCTCGTAGGCACTGAACTCGATGCTGGCCAGAATCAGCCTGGGCCGTGGCTGCAGGTCATCGATCAGGCGCTCCGGCAGCCTGGGTTTTTGCTCGACGGGCTTTTCCGGCTCTTGCTGGTGCGAGGCCAGTGCGGCCTGCAGCAACGGACGGTTTTGCGGGTCCTGCAGAAACAGCAGGGCGGCCACGCAATGTTTGCAATCGTTGCGAACCGGACAGGTGCATTTGCAGGTCAGGTAATTCTTGTAGCGATCGGGGTCCTTGAACAGCAGTGTCTGGGTATAGATTTCCAGGCCCGAGCCCCGACAGGCGGTGCGGATGATCTGCGGGCTGGAGTCTTCCAGCACGATGCGTTTTTGCCGGGCGTAGTCGCGCCCTCGCTCGAGCGTTCGCTCGTGGAATAGGTCTGTCCAGGCCGCAGCCAGGACTTTTTCGAGAATGGACGACAAGTTTTAAAAAGCCCTACGCCGCAGCGATGCTCAAAAAGAAAGGGGGCGCCTTGGCGTCCCTTGCGTACGTAAAGATCAAAGAGGAGAAACTTTGATCAGCAACGCGAGGTTGCCATTGTCCAGATAGGTCAGCTCACCGTTTTTTACCCTGGCGGTCTGCTTCAATCGTTCACTGCTGATGACCACGCCATGCGGGTCCAGCTGGTTGACCCAGAATTGTGCACCAATATCGGTAAAACGTGCCATCGCCAGACTCACGGTGCCCTCGATAGGGAAGTGCCCAAGCCGCTCGTCACCACTGGTGACGGCAACCTTGCCCGGCTCGGTGCCGATGCTCTGCTGCCAGGCGCGCTGCATCAGCACCTGGTAATTGCCACTGCCCTGCAGTTTGCTGGCCAGATCATTGAGGGCGGGGCTTCGTTCATCGGTCGCGGCGATCTTCTGCGCGTCCTTGTCCCAGTTTTCCGGGACAAGCTGACGGGTCGAGGCGGGTTCGCCGTTCTGGCGAAACAGCAGAATCTCGACCTGATACAAGCCGTCGGCGAACGCGGTCGGCGCGATCAGCGTCAGCAGCAGGACCAATGAACGAAACAGACGCATGCGTGAATCCTTCAAGCAGTTTTCGGGGTCAGGCGCTCAAGCAGCGCTTCGATGGTATTGAAACGCTCTTCCGGGCGCTCCATGGGCACCAGGAATTTGAACAGCGTGGCACCTTCGAACTTGTAACGGTTGGGCTGGCTCTGGATCAGCTTGATCAGGGTCAGCGGATCAACTGGAGTCTCGGTCGCGAATTCGATGCGTCCACCTTGCGGGCCGCCGTCGATTTTCTTGATACCCAGCTGTTCGGCGTGCAGTTTGAGCTGCGTGATGCGCACCAGGTTCTTGGTCGGCTCCGGCAACAGGCCGAAGCGGTCGATCATTTCTACCTGCAAGTCTTTCAACGCCTCTTCGTCTGCCGCGTTGGCGATGCGTTTGTAGAGAATCAGGCGGGTGTGTACATCCGGCAGGTAGGCTTCGGGGATCAATGCCGGTACACGCAGGTTGATTTCCGGTCCGCCGCCCAACGGTTGATCGAGATTGGGCTGTTCGCCCTTGCGAATCGACTTGACCGCGCGCTCGAGCATTTCCATGTACAGGGTAAAACCTACGGCCTGGATCTGACCGCTCTGGCCGTCCCCGAGCAGTTCGCCTGCGCCTCGGATCTCCAGGTCATTGGTGGCGAGCACGAAGCCCGCGCCCAGGTCCTGGGTGTTGGCAATCGCTTCCAGACGCTTTTCCGCGTCGGGGGTGATTTGCTTGCGCGGCGGGGTCAGCAGATAGGCATAGGCCTGGTGGTGACTGCGTCCGACGCGGCCGCGCAACTGGTGCAACTGGGCCAGGCCGAACTTGTCGGCACGCTCGATGATGATGGTGTTGGCGCTCGGCACGTCGATGCCGGTCTCGATGATGGTCGAGGCGATCAGTACATTGAAGCGCTTGTGATAGAAGTCGCTCATCACCTGTTCGAGTTCGCGCTCGCGCATCTGCCCGTGGCCGATGCCGATACGGGCTTCCGGCACCAGTTCGGCCAGATCCGCCGCGCATTTCTCGATGGTTTTGACGTCGTTGTGCAGGTAGTAGACCTGGCCGCCGCGCAGCAACTCGCGCAGCAGGGCTTCCTTGATGGTCGGCTTGTTCTGCTCCATGACGAAGGTGCGTACCGACAGCCTGCGCGCCGGTGGCGTGGCGATGATCGACAGATCACGCATGCCCGACACGGCCATGTTCAGGGTTCGCGGAATCGGCGTTGCGGTGAGGGTCAGAATGTCGACCTCGCTGCGCAGTGCCTTGAGCTGTTCTTTCTGGCGGACACCGAAGCGGTGTTCTTCGTCGATGATCACCAGACCGAGATTCTTGATCTTGACGTCATCCTGCAACAGCTTGTGTGTACCGATGACGATGTCGATCTTGCCCTCGGCCAGATCGGCAACGGCGGCACTGACTTCCTTGGCCGACTTGAAGCGGCTCATCACTTCGACCGTCACCGGCCAGTCTGCGAAACGGTCGCGGAAGCTGTTGTAGTGCTGCTGGGCGAGCAGGGTGGTCGGCACCAGAATGGCCACCTGACGCCCGCCGTGCACGGCAATGAAGGCGGCGCGCATGGCCACTTCGGTCTTGCCGAAGCCCACGTCGCCACACACCAGGCGATCCATCGGTTTGGGTGCCAGCATGTCGGCGCGCACGGCCTCGATGGTGGTCTGCTGATCCGGCGTTTCTTCGAACGGGAAGCCCGCGCTGAAAGTGGCGTAGTCGGCTTTCGGGTCGGCGAAGGCATAACCCTCGCGGGCTGCCCGGCGTGCGTAGATATCCAGCAGCTCGGCAGCTACGTCGCGAACTTGTTCAGCCGCCTTGCGCTTGGCTTTCTGCCAGGTTTCCGAGCCCAGGCGGTGCAGTGGCGCGCTCTCGTCGTCGCTGCCGGTGTAGCGGGCAATCAGGTGCAGGTTGGCGACCGGGACGTACAGCTTGGCGTCCTCGGCGTAGGCCAGCATCAGGAATTCGGCGACCTGATTTTCGACTTCCAGTGTCGCCAGCCCCAGATAGCGGCCCACGCCATGGTCGATGTGCACCACCGGCGCGCCTTCACGCAGTTCGGTAAGGTTCTTGATGACGGCGTCGTTATTGCCGCCATCGGTGCGCTTTTCGCGACGGCGGCGCTGCATGACCCGCTGGCCGAACAGCGGGCTTTCAGCGACCAGCGCCAGTGCCGGTTGCTCCAGCAGCAGGCCGTCGTCCAGCGGGGCGATGGTGATTGCCAGCCTGTCCTTGCCATCGACGAAGTCCTGCCAGCTGTCGACCGTTTTCGGCCGCAGCTTCAGGCGTTCAAGCAGTTCCAGCAGCACTTCACGGCGACCGGCGGACTCGGCGGTAAACAGCACGCGACCGGGGAAGTCATCAAGAAATGTCGACAATGCCGCCAATGGCTGACTGGCCTTGGCTTCAATGGACAGATCCGGCAGGGTCTGGGCCGGGAAGCGTTCGCGTCCGGCTCCGGCATCGACATCCTGCTGGCTGGCCACCACGCGCGGCCAGTTTTTCAAGCGTGCAAAGCAGTCTTCCACCGGCAGGAATAGCTCGGCCGGTGGCAGCAGTGGCCGTGCAGGGTCGACGCGGCGTTCTTCATAACGGTTGCGCACGTCGTTCCAGAAATTCTCTGCGGCCTGC
Organism: Pseudomonas syringae group sp. 243L2; assembly: GCF_032587875.1. Classification (NCBI taxonomy): domain Bacteria; kingdom Pseudomonadati; phylum Pseudomonadota; class Gammaproteobacteria; order Pseudomonadales; family Pseudomonadaceae; genus Pseudomonas; species Pseudomonas syringae group sp. 243L2. The sequence continues at coordinate 87,789 of NZ_JAWHPL010000005.1, read as the reverse complement.
TCGATACCCGGCAGGGAAAACACCTGAGTGTCCTGCGGCAGATAATCGAACAGCGTCGAGGTTTCTTCGAAGAACAATGGAATGTAGTACTCGATACCGGCAGGCGTGATGCCGCTGCTCAAGTCCTGGAAAATCGGGCTGCGCCGGAAGTCCACATCGAAACGCTCGCGAAAGCGTGCCTTGAAGCGCGTGACTTCTTCTTTTTGTAGCGGGAACTCACGAGCAGGCAACAGGCGCACCGACTCGACCTTGTCGATGGAACGCTGCGTGTCCGGATCGAAGGTGCGCAGGGTTTCGATTTCATCGTCGAACAGGTCAATACGGAACGGCAGCTTGCTGCCCATCGGGAACAGGTCGATCAATGCGCCGCGCACGGTGAACTCGCCGTGCTCGTAAACCGTGTCCACGTAGCGATAGCCGCTGGCTTCCAGGCGCGTGCGCATGGCCTCCACATCAAGCTTCTGGCCGACATCCAGCACCAGGCTGCTGCCGAGCAGGAATTTGGTCGGCGCGAGTCTGTGTAGGGCGGTCGTGATCGGTACTACCAAAACGCCATGCTCCAGCTCCGGCAGGCGATAAAGGCTGGCGATGCGCTGGGAAATGATGTCCTGGTGCGGCGAAAACAGGTCGTAGGGCAGGGTTTCCCAGTCCGGGAAGTGCAGAACCGGCAGCGTGGGCGCGAAAAACTTCAGCTCCTGCTCCAGCCGCTCGGCGCTCTGGCTGTCGGCGGTCAGTAGCAGGGTAAAGCGCTTGGCTGCGCTGGCGGCCTCGGCAATGGCCAGGCTCAGTGCGGCACCGGGAAGATTGCCCCAGTGTTGTTTGCCTGCAGCGGCAGAAAGATGCGGTAGACGCAGAACTGGCACGGGAAGGTCGGGCTCCAGGCGTTGCAACAGGGGCGGCGATTGTAACGGGGGAAGGTGGTGGCTGTCAGTTTTCCAGAGTGTTACCGCGTATTTACGGGCGAAAATTATGTAGTGCCCATCGATATGACAGTCGCGCATTGCTCATAAACAAAGGCGCGGTCATAATGTAGCCCCTTTTTTCAGCCCCTACATGTGGAAGGTTCCCGTGACTCAGAAGCCCGACCAGTGTCTTGGTGAATGGATCGATCGTGAAGCTCTCGCCGAAGCGATGATCCCGCTCATCGGTCAGCTCTACCGCAATAATAATGTGGTGAGTTCGATCTATGGCCGCAGCCTGATCAACCGTTCAGTCATCGCGATTCTCAAAGCTCACCGCTTTGCGCGTCATCGTCAGTCCGATGCGGTTGAGTTGTCCGTACACGAGACGTTCCCGCTTGTAAAAGCGATGAGCGAGCTCAAACTGGGTGCCGCTTCGGTGGACCTGGGTAAGCTGGCCGTGAAGTTCAAGACTGAAGGCAACGGCCGCACGCCCGAGCAGTTCGTACGTGAGGAGCTGGCCAGTGTAGTGGGTCAGCAGGGCACCAGCCCGCGCAAGGGCACCGATGTCGTGCTTTACGGTTTCGGTCGTATCGGTCGCCTGCTGGCGCGGATTCTGATCGAGAAGACCGGTGGTGGCGACGGTCTGCGTCTGCGTGCCATCGTGGTCCGCAAAGGCGCGGAAAACGATCTGGTCAAGCGTGCCAGCCTGCTGCGTCGTGACTCGGTACATGGTCCGTTCGATGGCACCATCACCATTGATGAAGCCAACAGCACCATCACTGCCAACGGTAACCTGATTCAGGTCATCTACGCCAAGAACCCGTCCGAGGTGGATTACACCCAATACGGTATCAAGGACGCTCTGCTGGTGGACAACACCGGTGTATGGCGTGATGCCGACGGTCTGGGTCAGCATCTGGCCTGCCCTGGCGTCGACCGCGTGGTATTGACCGCGCCGGGCAAAGGCAAGCTGAAGAACATCGTGCACGGTATCAACCACGGTGAAATCACGGCGGACGACAAGATCGTGTCCGCGGCATCCTGCACCACCAACGCCATCGTGCCGGTGCTCAAGGCTGTCAACGACAAGTTCGGCATCACCAATGGTCACGTTGAAACGGTTCACTCGTACACTAACGACCAGAACCTGATCGACAACTTCCACAAGGGTGACCGTCGTGGTCGCAGCGCTGCGTTGAACATGGTGATCACCGAAACCGGTGCCGCCACCGCTGCTGCCAAGGCACTGCCTGAACTGGCCGGCAAGCTGACCGGTAACGCGATCCGCGTTCCAACGCCGAACGTGTCCATGGCCATTCTCAACCTCAACCTCGAGAAGCCGACCACCCGTGAAGAAATGAACGAGTACCTGCGCTACATGGCGCTGCACTCGGACCTGCACAAGCAGATCGACTTTGTGAACTCGCAGGAAGTGGTGTCCACTGACTTCGTCGGCTCGCGTCACGCCGGTGTTGTGGATGCCGAAGCCACCATTGTCAACGATAACCGCGTTGTGCTGTACGTCTGGTACGACAACGAGTTTGGCTACAGCCACCAGGTTGTTCGCGTGATGGAAGACATGGCAGACGTCAATCCGCCTGCCTTTCCGCAGTAAATGTTGAACGCTTGAACTGCCCGGTCTGACCGGGGCATCAGATAAACGGGCCGAACCCTGCGCATGCAGGTTTCGGCCCGTTTTGTTTTGTGGCTGACCATGAGAATCTGTCACGCGCAGATTTTCTGGACGATGGAGTATCAAGGATGAGCAGTTCGGCCATGGACGGTTCGCAACCCCCCCTCAAAAGCAGCTTCTTCCTGCTGTTTCTGACGATCTTCATCCCCTTTGGTCTGGGGCATTTCGTTTCCTACCTGTTTCGTACCGTCAATGCGGTGATCTATGTCGATCTGCAGGCCGACCTGAGTTTGCCCGCGAGCAGCCTGGGGTTGTTGACTGGCGTGTATTTTCTGACCTTCGCTGCCGCACAGATTCCCCTCGGCGTCATGCTTGATCGTTACGGCCCGCGCAGCGTGCAGGCGCCGATGCTGTTGTTCGCAGTCGCCGGTTCGGTCATCTTCAGTATTTCCAGCACCGAGACAGGGTTGTTGATCGGGCGGGGTCTGATTGGTCTGGGCGTGGCGGGTTCGCTGATGAGTGCGATCAAGGCATGTGCCATCTGGTTGCCGGTCGAGCGTTTGCCACTGAGTACTGCCTGCCTGCTGTCGATTGGCGGGCTGGGCGCGATGGCGTCGACCACGCCTTTGCATGCGTTGCTGAGCTGGCTGACCTGGCGAGAAGCGTTTCTGATGCTGGCGCTGCTGACCTTTTGTGTGGCCGTGGTCATACACCTCAGTGTTCCCAAAGCCTACGAGACCAGAAACACCCGCTACAGCGATATGTTTGCCGCAGTCGGCAAACTTTACTCTTCCTGGACGTTCTGGCGTCTGGCGTTGTATTCAGTGTTTTCGCACGCCATCTACATGTCGGTACTGTCGCTGTGGATGGGTCCGTGGTTGCGTGACATGGCCGGGCTGAGCGATTCAGGCATGGCCAATGTACTGCTGTTCGGCGCCATCGCGATGGTGGCAGGGTCTCTGACGTTTGGCACGATCACTGATTATCTGCGCAGGTTCGGTGTACAGCCGATCATGGTCTGTGGTGCAGGGATGGTGATCTTCATCGGCTTCCAGATGCTGATGGCCAGTGGTCTACCGGTGTCACCCTATATTGTTGCGATGGGCTTCAGCTTCTTCGGCACGTCGACCACCATGAACTACGCCATTGTGGCGCAATCGGTGGCACCGGAGCTGGCGGGCAGGGTCAGCTCTTCCTTCAATCTGGTGGTGTTTGTGCTCGCGTTCTTCCTCCAGTGGCTGATGGGATTGGTGCTCAACCTGTGGCCGGTTGCGCAGGGTGCCGGTCATCCGCTTGAGGCCTATCAGTGGTCGCTGGGTTTAATGATTGCGTTGCAATTGCCCGGGGTGCTGCTCTGGCTTGGCTTTCGACCCTGGAGGCGCGCTGTCTGAAAAAGCAAAACCCCGGCCGAGATCAACTCGTGCCGGGGTTTTTGCTTTTAGCCGTTACGGCTATCTGATCGATCAAGCGATGAATCAGGCGGTTGCAGGTGCTCCGGGCGCTTCCAGCTTCTGCCCGCCTTTGCGGAACAGCACCAGCGTAGCAACCAGACCCAGCACAGCGGCACCCGTCAGCCAGATACCGGGCGCTGCCTTGTTACCCAATTCGTGAATCAGGTAAGTACAGGCCGCCGGGGTGAAGCCACCAAAGGTTGCGGTCGCCAGGCTGTAGGCCAGCGAGAAGCCGGTGGTGCGGACTTCGACCGGCATGATCTCGGTCAGCGCCACGACCATTGCGCCGTTGTAGGAACCGTACAGGAACGAGAACCACAGCTCGACCATCAGCAGGTGGCTGAAGCTTGGGTGCTCTACCAACCACGACAGCGCAGGGTAGGCGGTGGCGATGGCCAGCACGGTCGCTGCAATCAACAGCGGCTTGCGGCCGATACGATCCGAGAACGAGCCCATGATCGGCAGCCAGATGAAGTTGGACACGCCGACGCAGACGGTCACCAGCAAGCTTTCCAGGTCAGTCAGGTTCAGTTCGTTCTTGCCGAAGGTCGGGGTATAGGCGGTAATCAGGTAAAACGACACCGTGGTCATCACTACCAGCGCCATGCCGCCCAGCACCAGACCAAAGTTCTGGCTGATGGAGCGCACCACTTCACGCAGCGTCGGGCGGTGCGTGCGGGCTTCGAACTCCGGTGACTCTTCCAGCGAACGGCGGATGATGAAGATCGCCGGCACAATCAGGCAGCCGATCAGGAACGGCACGCGCCAGCCCCATTCGCCCATTTGCTCCGGGCTCAGCCAGTGGTTCAGACCAACGCCCAGCAAACCGGCGAATACCACTGCAGCCTGTTGGCTGGCGGACTGCCAACTGACGAAGAAGCCTTTGCGACCTGGTGTCGAGATTTCAGCGAGGTACACCGAAACACCACCCAGCTCGACGCCAGCCGAGAAGCCTTGCAGCAGGCGACCGAGCAGCACCAGCAGCGGTGCAACAACGCCCAGAGTGGCGTAACCCGGCACACAGGCAATCAGCAAAGTGCCCATTGCCATCATCGCGAGGGTGATAATCAGGCCCTTGCGACGTCCGTGACGGTCGATATAGGCACCGAGAAAGATCGCGCCCAAGGGTCGCATCAGGAAGCCTGCGCCGAAGGTCGCCAGCGACAGCATCAACGAAGCGAATGCGCTGTCGGATGGGAAAAATGTCTTGGCAATGGCCGTGGCGTAAAAGCCGTAGACCATGAAATCGAACATCTCGAGGAAGTTACCGCTGACAACGCGAAAGATCGCTTTGCCCTTACTTGTTGTGGAGGCCATTTAGTTACTCGCTCAGGCTCGTCGGCTTGGAGTCCGTTGTCGTTTTTTTATCCCGTTTACATCGCCATTACGTGTGTGCGACTGGCGATGCACATTTGTAACAGTATGTGTAACAGGGCTCAAAGACAACCGTTTCGGCGATTTGCTATTACTTAACAGACGCTTGACAGGTATGACTGGTCGATGCGTGCACGGCTTATCAACCAGATGAAACCGGATGAACAGGCATGCCGTATGGGAACCATAAGCCCGACACTGACCACTCAATGCTTTGGTCGGCCTCATATGGTTGAAGCCGGCCCTGGTCCGAGCGGGCCGCTACGGAAGGTTTCTGTCTTGCCTGCCAATGATGGCAAGTCACTCTGAAAGGTTTTTTTAGTGCGGGGCATCAGTTTGCGTGGGTTTTGCAGGGTTGCAGTGTGCCTGGTGCTGCTGGCGTGTGCTGGTTGCGGTCAGGAACGCAAGCTGGAGAGCTTTGGCGGGCCGGCCATGGGCAGTCACTATTCAGTGGTGTACGTGCGCGCCTCCGGGCAGCCTGAACCTGAGGTCGTGCGCCCGCAGATCGAATCAATTCTGGCCGAAGTCGATCAACAGATGTCGCTTTGGCGCAGTGACTCGGATATCGAGCTTTTCAATGCATTGCCTGCCAATAGCTGCCAGACCATGCCCGAACCGGTTTTGAAACTGATCGGTGTTGGCGAGCAGCTGTCACGGGACAGTGATGGTGCGTTCGACCTGACGGTGAAGCCGCTGATGGACCTGTGGGGGCTGGGCGCTCATGCACTGTTTGAGCAAATGCCGCTGGTGCGCCAGTTGGCCCGCACTCGGGCGACGGTGGGCTATCGCGGTCTGCGTGTCGTCGGGCAGCAGTTGTGCAAAAGCGACGCTGTGCAAGTGGACCTCAACAGTATTGCCGCCGGTTATGCGGTAGATCGCATCAGTGAGCGCATGGAAAAGCTGGGGTTGCACGATTATCTGGTGCAAGCCACGGGTGAACTGAAAGTCAGCGGGCTCAAGCCCGACGGTTCGCCCTGGCGAGTAACGCTGGACGCGCCGCTCGACGATGGCAATGTCACGCAAAAAGTATTTCCGCTGAAGGGCTACGCCGTATCTACGTCGGGCGACTATCGTCGTTACGCCGACCATGACGGGTGGCGCATTTCCGATACGCTCGATGCCTTGACCGGTAAGCCGATCAGCCACAGCCTGGCGTCGGTGACGGTCATTCATCCCTCGGCGCTGATGGCTGACGGCCTCTCCTCACTGCTGTTGATTCTCGGCCCGCGGCGCGGCTGGAATTATGCGCAAGAACATAAAATCCCTGCTTTTTTTGTGATTCGTGCCGATAAGCGCTTTATCATCCGCAGCAACGCGTCGTTTGATCGTCTGGCAGTGGAGCAGCCACGGTAAGTCAAGAGGCCGGAACTTCCGGTCAATTGCCACCTTGCACAGACAAAAATTGGCCTTCGACGCGACCAAGGGTTAATGTTCGCCGCCTCGGTGCAGCGCTAGACTGCGCCGCGTGATTTAGCCAGAGATGCCAGAGTGGCGCCTCGGTCTGTTTAAAGGAGTACGCATGGCTGTCTACAACTACGACGTAGTGGTACTGGGTTCCGGCCCTGCCGGAGAAGGCGCGGCAATGAACGCCGCCAAGGCGGGGCGCAAGGTCGCCATGGTCGACAGCCGTCGGCAAGTGGGCGGTAACTGCACCCATTTGGGCACCATTCCGTCCAAGGCTCTGCGTCACTCGGTCAAGCAGATCATTCAGTTCAACACCAATCCCATGTTCCGTGCCATCGGCGAGCCACGCTGGTTTTCGTTTCCGGATGTGTTGAAAAACGCCGAAATGGTCATCTCCAAGCAAGTGGCCTCGCGCACCAGTTACTACGCCCGCAACCGCGTCGACGTATTCTTCGGCACCGGCAGTTTTGCCGACGAGACCAGTGTCAACGTGGTCTGCTCCAACGGCGTAGTCGAAAAGCTGGTGGCCAACCAGATCATCATCGCCACCGGTTCGCGCCCCTATCGTCCGGCCGACATCGATTTCAGTCACAAGCGCATCTACGACAGCGACACCATCCTCAGCCTGGGCCATACCCCGCGCAAGCTGATCATTTATGGCGCGGGCGTGATCGGCTGTGAATACGCCTCGATCTTCAGCGGTCTGGGTGTTCTGGTCGAGCTGGTGGACAACCGTGACCAGTTGCTGAGCTTCCTGGATTCGGAAATCTCTCAGGCATTGAGTTATCACTTCAGCAACAACAACGTGATGGTTCGCCACAACGAAGAATACGAGAGGGTCGAAGGCCTGGACAACGGCGTTATCCTGCACCTCAAGTCCGGCAAGAAAATCAAGGCAGATGCGTTGCTCTGGTGCAATGGCCGTACCGGCAACACCGACAAGCTGGGGCTGGAAAATATCGGTCTCAAGGCCAACGGTCGTGGCCAGATCGAGGTGGACGAGAACTATCGCACCAGCGTTTCCAATGTCTATGGCGCAGGCGACGTTATCGGCTGGCCAAGTCTGGCAAGCGCTGCCTACGATCAGGGCCGCTCGGCGGCTGGCAGCATGGTCGACAACGGCAGCTGGCGCTATGTCAACGACGTACCAACCGGGATCTATACCATTCCGGAGATCAGTTCGATCGGCAAGAACGAGCACGAGCTGACCCAGGCCAAGGTGCCGTACGAAGTGGGCAAGGCGTTCTTCAAGGGCATGGCCCGTGCGCAGATTTCCGGTGAGCGGGTCGGGATGCTGAAGATCCTGTTCCACCGCGAAACGCTGGAAGTGCTGGGCGTGCATTGCTTCGGTGACCAGGCTTCCGAGATCGTGCACATCGGTCAGGCGATCATGAGCCAGCCGGGTGAAGCGAACACCATGAAGTACTTCGTCAACACCACGTTCAACTACCCGACCATGGCCGAAGCCTATCGGGTAGCGGCATACGACGGCCTCAACCGGCTTTTTTAAGCGACTCCGGCCGGTGGCCTGAGCCGGCCGGGGAGACCGACTTCAGCGACTCCCGAGCGTGGCGGTGGCCAAACCGGGAAAGTCTGTAATCAGGCTGTCGACGCCGAAATCAGCGAGCCTGCGCATCAGTGCAGGCTCGTTGACTGTCCACACTGACACATGCAGGCCCTGACGCTGTGCTTTCTGCAGGCGCTCCGGGGTACACAGTGTCCAGTTCAATGCCAGAATTTCACAGCCGTAGCTTTGCGCGACCTTCAACGGGTCGAGCCAGGCGTACTCGGCCACCAGCCCGCGCGAGATGTCCGGCGTCAGGTCCAGCGCGGCGCGCAACACTTCACGAGAGCTGGAAGTGATGGTGACCTTGTCGAGCAAGCCATGACGCTGAGCCATTTCACGAATGGCCAGAACGGTGTTGGCGGCGCGGGTGCGTGAAGCGCTTTTGACTTCCAGTTGCCAGTGCTCGAAATCGCATTGCTCGAACAACTCTTCAAGACGCGGAATCGGGCAGGGCGAGACCCAGCCGGGGCCACCTTTGCGCGCGTCATAGGTCACCAGGTCGGCCGCCAGATGCTCATTGACCTTGCCGCGTCGGTCGGTGGTGCGCTTGAGGGTCGGGTCGTGAATGACCATCAACTCTCCGTCCAGTGAAAGATGCAGGTCCAGTTCACAGCGGCGCACGCCGTGCTTGATGCATTCCTGGAAGCTGACCAGGGTGTTTTCCGGTGCTTCGCCCTTGGCGCCGCGGTGGCCGTAGATAAAGGTCACGTTTACTCCTGGCCGTTAAGGCACCCACTGCTGATATGAAAATGATGAGGTGAAAAGAGATATACCGGAAGCTCAATTGCCGGATGGCTGACCCTGTTCAAGGGCCTGGCGTCGATGCTGAGCCTGACGCTGCAACACGTGCCGTGCGAGCAATTGACGTTGAGCGTCCGGCAGATTGACGAAGTCGGTGCTGATGTCAAAACCGCCATCTGCCCGTGCATCGCACTGGCTGACCCTGGCGCGCAGCATCAGACCTGCCGCCTGGGGCATCAGCACCATCTTGATCGACAGCTGTTCGCCCACGGCAAAACCTTGTTGTGAATTGAATTGAATGCCGCCTTCGGACAGTTTTACCGGCTGTGGAGCGCCCAGTTTGCCCAGTGCCGTGTGTGCAACCACTTCGCCCAGCAGGTCGATGCGCTTGCTCAACGACTTGAGAAAACTGTTCAGCACCCGGTCGCGCTCGTCGAGTTGGCGCATCAAATGCTGTGATTCGAACTCGCTGACGTGTAGCTCGCTGAGCAGGTCGAACAGTGTCGAGGTGTCCTGCATGGCGTCCTGACTTGCCTGGTCGGCACCAGACAGGGGGTTAATTTCCAGTGCGACGCTGTCGTCGATACGGTAGTATTCGCGGCGTCCTGCTTCATCTAATGTCGACATGGCGAACCCAAGCTAGCGGCGGTGGTCTGAGAGTTTCGAGTGTAAAGCTGCACGTCAAGGCCCGCCACATGGACGTCCTCATTCCTGCGAACAAATTCCTACATGTTCAGACCTCTTTTTGTATTTATCGGCACGCGCTACACACGTGCCAAGCGACGCAACCATTTTGTTTCGTTCATTTCCCTGACGTCCATGATCGGCCTCGCCCTCGGCGTGGTAGTGATGATAGTCGTGTTATCGGTGATGAATGGCTTCGATCACGAAATGCGTACCCGCGTGCTGGGCATGGTGCCGCACGCGACCATCGAATCGGCTGACCCGATCACCGACTGGCGTGGCCTGGCCGCGAAGGTTCAGGAAAACCCGCAGGTGCTGGCCGTTGCGCCATTCACACAAATGCAGGGTTTGCTGACCCACGACGGCAAGGTTCAGAAGGTGCTGCTCAATGGCATCGACCCGGCCGAGGAGCGCAAGGTCTCGATCATTGACCACTTCATCAAGCAGGGCCAGCTCGACAGCCTGTCTCCCGGCAGTTTCGGCATCATGATCGGCGACAAGGCGGCTGCCAAACTGGGCGTCGTGGTCGGCGACAAACTGACCTTTGTCGCGCCTGAGGTGACTGTCACGCCTGCCGGCATGTTCCCGCGCATGAAGCGTTTCGAGGTGACCGGTATATTTCATGTCGGCGCTGGCGAAATCGACGGCTTTCTGGGGCTGACCAACCTCGATGACCTGGCCCGTCTGCACCGCTGGAAGCCCAATCAGGTGCAGGGCCTGCGGCTCAAGTTCGATGATCTGTTTGCAGCGCCGCGCACTTCGTGGGAAATCGCCCAGAAACTGGGCGAAAACAATTTCTATTCCCGTGACTGGACACGCACCCACGGCAACCTCTATCAGGCCATCCGCATGGAAAAAGCCATGATTGGCCTGTTGCTGTTGCTGATTGTGGCCGTTGCGGCATTCAACATCATTTCCACGCTGGTGATGGTGGTCAATGACAAGAAGGGCGATATCGCCATTTTGCGCACACTGGGCGCGACACCGCGGCAGATCATGGCGATCTTCATGGTGCAGGGCACGGTGATCGGGGTGGTCGGTACGCTGATTGGCGCTGCGCTGGGCATCCTTGCAGCGCTTAACGTCAGTGCTGCCATCGCTGCGCTGGAAGGGCTGATCGGCCACAAGTTTCTCAACGCCGACGTCTATTTCATTGATTACCTGCCTTCGCAACTGATGGCCCAGGACGTATTCCAGGTCTGCGGTGCGGCGTTGGTCCTGAGTTTCCTCGCCACCCTGTATCCCGCCTGGCGTGCTGCGCGCACCCAGCCGGCGGAGGCGTTACGTTATGAGTGAGTCGGGCATGTCTGATAAAGCAGTATTGAGTTGCCGCAACCTGGGTAAATCCTACGAGGAAGGCCCGGAGTCGGTCGTGGTGTTGTCCGGTCTGCAACTGGAGCTGCATCCCGGTGAGCGGGTGGCTATTGTCGGCAGTTCGGGGTCGGGCAAAAGTACTTTGCTCAATCTTCTCGGCGGCCTGGACACACCTTCCGAAGGCAGTGTCTGGCTGGCGGGCGAAGAATTGTCGGCGCTGGGCGAAAAGGCGCGTGGCTTGCTGCGTAACCGGGCATTGGGTTTTGTCTACCAGTTCCACCATTTGCTGCCCGAATTCACGGCGCTGGAAAACGTCTGCATGCCCTTGCTGATCGGTCGGACGGCGATACCCGAGGCCCGTAAACGCTCCACCGCGTTGCTCGAACGTGTCGGCCTAGGCCATCGTCTTGCGCACAAGCCTTCGGAGCTTTCCGGTGGCGAGCGGCAGCGTGTGGCCATTGCTCGTGCGCTGATCAATCAGCCCGGTCTGGTGATGCTTGACGAGCCGACCGGCAACCTCGATCACCACACCGCGCAGGGCATTCAGGACCTGATGCGTGAGTTGAGCACTTCATCGCGTACGGCGTTTCTGATCGTGACCCACGACATGAGCCTCGCCAGGCAGATGGACCGCGTCCTGCGTCTGGAAGACGGCCGCCTCGTCGAGGCCTGATTGACCCGGCCCGGCGCAACTCATCGCGTCGGGTTCTACGTTTTTTATACGGTGTTTTTTCCCACGGTGCTTCGCGAATGTTCAGACCGTTACCCATCTTCATCGGCATGCGCTATACCCGCGCCAAACGCCGCAAAAGCTTCATCTCGTTCATTTCGATGACTTCGATGATCGGGCTGGCACTCGGTGTGCTGGCGATGATCGTGGTGCTGTCGGTCATGAACGGTTTCCAGCGGGAAATGAGTTCGCGAATCCTGGGCATGGTGCCGCATGCGGTTATCGCCGGTGCCACACCTGTGGATGACTGGAAACCGCTGGCCGACGCAGCGTTGAAAAATCCTGAAGTCACCGCTGCTGTACCGTTTACCGACATGGAAGGCATGCTGTCCTACAAGGGCTCGATGCAGCCGATCCAGATCAGCGGCGTTGACCCTGCGCTGGAGCATGAGGTGTCGATCGTCACTCAACACATTACGCGTGGAAGTCTTGAAGACCTGAAGCCGGGCGAATTTGGTGTGGTACTTGGCGATATAACCGCGCGTCGCTTTCGCTTGAGCATCGGCGACAAGCTGACCCTGATCGTACCGGAAGTCAGCAGTGCGCCGGGCGGCATCACGCCGCGCCTGCAACGTCTGACCGTCGTGGGTATTTTCAAGGTCGGTGCCGAGCTGGACGGCTCGATGGGCTTGATCAACATTGCCGACGCCGCGCAGATGCAACGCTGGCAACCCAATCAGGTTCAAGGCGTGCGACTGGCGCTCAAGGACCTGTACAAGGCGCCTCAGGTGTCCACAGCCATTGCTGCCGGTCTGGGTGCCGGGTATCACGCCGATGACTGGACCCACACTCAGGGAAGCCTGTTCAGCGCCATGAAAATGGAAAAGACCATGATCGGCCTGTTGCTGCTGATGATCGTTGCGGTTGCGGCGTTCAACATCATTGCCACGCTGATCATGGTGGTCAATGACAAGGGCGCGGACATCGCCATTCTGCGTACCATCGGCGCCACGCCGCGGCAAATCATGGCGATCTTCATGGTCCAGGGCACGGTGATCGGTATTGTCGGCACCCTGATCGGCGGCGTGCTGGGCATTATTGCCGCGCTGAACGTCAGCAGTCTGGTCGGTTGGGTCGAGCGGGTCAGTGGCCAGCACATCTTCAGTTCCGACGTGTACTTCATCAGCAACCTGCCTTCCCAATTGCAGGGCGGCGATGTGCTGCTGATCTGCAGTGCCGGGTTTATCCTGAGCTTTCTGGCCACGATCTACCCAGCCTGGCGCGCCGCGCAGATCCAGCCTGCGCATGCATTGCGTTATGAGTGATCAGAACCGAGTGTCCTCGCCGAGGCCGCATTGCGGCCCGCGACGGCTGCGGGCTGAAGCGGATTTTCGCTGAAAGCCCGTCGCAAACGCTATAAACTCGCCGCGTTAATTCATGATCCAGGTATCGCCATGCATCCCGCAGCCGAACACTCGCCGCTGGGCAAGTCCAGTGAGTACATCGCCACCTATACGCCGTCTTTGTTGTTCCCGATCCCCCGCGCTGCAAAATGGGCCGAGCTTGGGCTGACGGCTCAGACGCTGCCTTATCAGGGTGTCGATTTCTGGAACTGTTACGAGTTGTCCTGGTTGCTGCCATCCGGCAAGCCAGTGGTGGCCATTGCCGAGTTCAGCATTCCGGCCGATTCGCCGAACATCATCGAATCGAAGTCCTTCAAGCTGTACCTGAACTCGCTGAATCAGACCGCCTTCGCCACTGTCGAGGAGGTGCAGACAACCCTCGAACGGGATCTGTCAACTGCGGCCGGAAAGCCGGTTGGCGTGCGCATTCGCAGTCTGAGCGACATTGAGGGGGAGGGTGTGGCGACTTTGCCGGGCGTTTGCATCGACGATCTGGATATCACGGTCAGTAGCTACGATCGCCCTCAGCCAGAGCTGCTGCGCTGCGATGAGTCGCAAATTATCGAAGAAAGCGTGCACAGTCATTTGCTCAAATCGAACTGCCCGGTTACCAGTCAGCCCGACTGGGGCAGTGTGGTGGTCGAGTATCGCGGGGCGGCGCTGGATCACAGCAGCCTGCTGGCTTACATCGTCAGCTTCCGCCAGCATTCGGACTTTCACGAGCAATGTGTGGAAAGAATCTTCCTCGACCTGCAGCGTTTGCTCAAACCGGAAAAACTGACGGTTTACGCACGCTACGTGCGCCGCGGTGGTCTGGATATCAACCCGTATCGCAGCACAGAAACGCTGGACGTGAATAATCGCAGGCTGGCGCGGCAGTAGTATCGTCTGGGGCTCAGGGCGTGGACGCAGAGCGTCCGCAACGGCATTCCCACGCGGAGCGTGTGGAACGATAGTTGTCTGTGTCCATCAGTGCCGATGCAGCGCGTCGTTACCCACTGGCTGATATTTCCAGGTTCAGGATTGTCGTGCCGACGCTCCGCGTCGGCATGCATTGGGTGACGCTCTGCGTCACAACTCTACGCCTCACCATGCATCAGCGGCCTTACGCAGAGCCAGCAGAGCGGCATTCCCCATCAGACTCCGATATTGCCCAGCGTCTGCACGATGTTGCGCAAGGTGCCAGCGATGGTCGGATGCTCCAGCTCGAAACGCTCGACGGCCAGGTTCACGCCGTCAGCCAGACTGCTGTCCTGTTCATGGGTGGCGTGTTCCAGCTGAATTTCAGTTTCGATTTGTTGCATGAGTTCGTGAAGATTTTCCCGGTCAGACTCCGAAAGCGGGGGGTTATGCTCCAGTTGCTCGCGCAGGGTGTTGAGTTGTTCTTGCAGTTCGCGGGCGGGCATGACGTGCTCCTTGATTGATAAGTCTGTCTCATGGACTTCGCCGAAGAGCTAAAGGTCCGTGATCACTCAAGACTAATCCAGTCAGTGCCTGACTGCATGTGTATCAGGGTTTTTCACCTTTGCTGCGGCGTAATGCGATATCGGCCAGGCAGGACTCCAGATCGCCAAGGTGATCAATGACCGAGTGTACTCCCAGCGAATAGAGTTTGAGCGTGGCCTGCGCGCGTCGCTGCTCGCGTTCGGCGTCACTCAGTGCCTGCCATTGCGAAGGCGAAAGTCCGCACAGTGGCCCGCAAGACGCCAGGCCAATGGTCCACAGCCCGGCATTCAGCCCTGACTGTAGCAAGCGCGGGTCGCCGCTGATCAGCACGCAGCCATCCAGCTGGCTGACCTTCAGGGCCATCAGCGCCATCCAGCAAGCATCCGGGGCGGGCCATTTGGCGGTTGGGCGAGGGGCGGGAATCATCCAGTCACTTACTGGCTCAGCCAGCGTAGCGCTGACGGTTTCAGGCAGCTCGTCAAGCCAGGCGCAAGGCATTCCCTGATCACGTAGAGTGCGCAGAATATCCGTTGCGCCAGGTGTGAGCTGTGTGTGCTCATGGCCTGGTGCAAGCGAGGTCGCGGCCTGTGCACCGAAGTCCACCAGACAGCCGCTAAGGCCGAACAGCAGGGCGGGGAAGGTTGGCAGAGGCGTGAGGACCGGCGCGAGCATGAGGAACTCTCTGAAATATCCAGAAACGCTACCGGTATTTTGTGACACTTCGATGAATGTGCGATGACGGGGTTTATCCGGAACCCTTTGCTGACAGACCTGCCTTATTCATGACAGAAGGCTTTATACTCCCTGTCCTAGCGTGTGGGGCGTAGCACCCGCGTCATTATTTCGATATCTCGATCAGGAGTGTCAGCTATGCCCGTGACCGGTGCAGGCTTTATCAAGCGTTTGCTGCAATTGTCCCTCTGTGCCGGCATTGCGCTGGTGCCGGTAGCCGTTCAGGCCGCCGAAGATGACCCGTGGGAAGGCATCAACCGCTCCATTTTCAGCTTCAACGATACCCTCGACGCTTATACGCTCAAGCCGCTGGCTAAGGGTTATCAGTACATCGCGCCACAATTTGTCGAAGACGGTATCCATAACTTCTTCAACAACATCGGCGATGTCGGCAACCTGGCGAACAACGTGCTGCAAGCCAAGCCTGAAGCGGCCGGTGTCGACACTGCGCGCCTGATCGTCAACACCACGTTCGGGCTGCTGGGTTTCATTGACGTGGGTACCCGCATGGGCCTGCAACGCAACGATGAAGATTTTGGCCAGACACTGGGCTACTGGGGTGTGCCGAGCGGCCCGTTCGTGGTGATTCCGCTGCTGGGTCCAAGCACCGTGCGTGATGCCTTCGCCAAATACCCGGACACCTACACGTCTCCGTACCGCTACATCGATCATGTGCCGACCCGTAACACGGCGCTGGGCGTCAACCTCATCGATACGCGTGCCAGCCTGCTGTCTGCCGAGCGTATGGTCAGCGGTGATCGTTACACGTTCATCCGTAACGCTTACCTGCAGAACCGCGAGTTCAAGGTCAAGGACGGAAAGGTCGAAGACGATTTTTAATCGACACTTTACCTCTGCGTGAATCAATAAAGGCGACCCTGGGTCGCCTTTATTATTTTTTGAAAGTGTGAAGTAATTCCGCCTGCAGTCAGCGCATCGAGACGATGGAAAGCCCCAGTTTCTGTCCGCCGCCTTCTTCGTCATTGACCCACACCACCTCGGTTTCGGCCTCAAGTCCCTTGAGCGCAGGATGATCAGAGTCGATGCTCACGCTAAGCTTGTCCCCGACCTGGAATGAGCGTGGTGCCTGGACCTGCATGCCTGAGCTGGAAAGGTCAATGCATACGGCGGGAATCACCTGGCCCGCGTGGATCAGGTTGACGTCTGCTTCGACGCGCATGCGGATGTAATCCCGCTTTTCCTCGTAGTTGCGATCATTTCCACTCATGTACAGTCCTTCGTTTTAGTTGCTGATTTGTGAGTTCTTATAACTCCGGGTGATTTGCGATGTAAAGAGCGCAAAGTGAGGATAGGAGCATGCTTGAAACACCCGTCGGATGGGAGTACCGTCTGCGCCTTGAAGGGCACCTCTGAGACACGCCACGCACATCCAGTTGTCGCGTGTTATTACGGAGAGGCTAGAAGCGAATCCAGTAAGCTGGTTCCGGAAACACCGGGCCGCCTACGCCAACCTGATCTGGCGCCGTTTGCCCCCATGCCAAAAACCAGTGCCAAGCTGCTGATTATCGATGACGACGACGTAGTGCGCGCGAGCCTTGCCGCCTACCTTGAAGACAGTGGCTTCAGCGTTCTGCAAGCGAGTAATGGCTTGCAGGGAATTCAGATGTTCGAGCAAGAGAACCCCGATCTGGTGGTCTGCGATCTACGCATGCCTGAGATGGGCGGTCTTGAGCTGATCCGTCAGGTCACCGCCATTGCTCCGCAGACGCCTGTCATCGTTGTATCCGGTGCGGGCGTTATGAGCGATGCGGTAGAGGCCTTGCGCCTCGGCGCTGCCGATTATCTGATCAAGCCCCTTGAAGATCTTGCCGTGCTGGAGCATTCAGTGCGTCGGGCGCTGGACAGGGCTCGTCTTCTCACTGAAAACCAGGTCTACCGCGAAAAGCTGGAAAAGGCCAATCGCGAACTCGAAGCCAGTCTTCACCTGTTGCAGGAAGATCAGGATGCCGGTCGGCAAGTGCAGATGAACATGTTGCCGATCACCCCGTGGTCGATTGACGAATTCAAGTTTGCGCATCAGATCATTCCGTCGTTGTACCTGTCCGGCGATTTTGTCGATTACTTCAGGGTCGACGAACGGCGTGTTGCCTTCTACCTGGCAGATGTTTCAGGTCACGGTGCGTCATCGGCATTCATCACGGTGCTGCTGAAGTTCATGACCACGCGGCTGCTGTTTGAGTCCAGGCGCGGCGGAACGCTGCCGGAATTCAAACCGTCTGATGTGCTGGGGCATATCAACCGCGGGCTTATCAGTTGCAAACTGGGCAAGCACGTTACGATGGTCGGCGGTGTTATTGATGAAGAGTCAGGTAAACTGACGTATGCCGTGGGTGGTCATCTGCCACTGCCGGTGTTGTATTCCGAAGGGCAGGCGCGTTATCTGGACGGCCGCGGGCTTCCGGTCGGTTTGTTTAACGAAGCGACCTATCAGGATCACGAAATCGACCTGCCAGCATCCTTCAGTCTGACCATGTTGTCTGATGGCATACTGGATCTGTTGCCCGGTGATACACTCAAAGAGAAAGAAGCCGTCCTTCCCGAGTTGGTCAAGACGGCTGGCGGCAGCCTGGATGGCTTGCAGCGGGTTTTTGAATTGGCAACGCTAGGGGAGATGCCGGATGATATCGCCTTGTTAGTGTTAAGCAGGAATCTTGAATGAGTACCGGTAGAATCCAGTTCGCCGAGCAGGAAGGCACCTTCGTTCTCAAGTTCGTGGGTGAAGTGCGGTTGACGCTGTGTTCGGCCCTGGATGCGACTATCGAGCGTATCTTCACTGCGTTGAATTTCTCGGCGGTGGTCATCGATCTTACCGAGACACGCAGCATTGACAGCACAACGCTTGGCTTGCTGGCCAAACTTTCGATCCTGTCGCGCCAGAAGGTCGGACTGTTGCCGACTCTCGTGACCACTCACGAGGACATCACGCGCCTGTTGCAGTCGATGGGCTTTGATCAGGTGTTCAACATCGTTGACCGGCCCCTGCCGCGGCCTGAGAGCCTGACTGACCTGCCTTCGCAGGATCAGTGCGAGGAAGTGGTCAAGGCCAAGGTACTTGAGGCGCACAAGATCCTCATGGGCCTTAACGACTCGAATCGTGAAGCATTCCATGATCTGGTCAATGCACTGGAAGGTCAGCGCTAGGGGCCATTGGCGTCTGTCCTTCTGATCACTGAACGACAGGCAGCAAAAAGGGCGACACCCGTTAAGGTGTCGCCCTTTTTTGTTATCAGGCTTTTGCGGAGAGCAGCGCTTCCAGCTTTTCCTGATCGCGAGCGAACTGACGAATGCCTTCAGCCAGTTTTTCAGTGGCCATGGCATCTTCATTGGAGGCCCAGCGGAACTGGCTCTCTGTCAGGCTCTGGCGAGCCTCACCGGCATTGCCCGGTGCAAGCTTGCGTTCCAGCGTACCGGTATCTTCAGCCAGTTTCTTGAGCAGGTCGGTGCTGATGGTCAGGCGATCACAGCCCGCCAGCTGTTCGATCTGGTTCAGATTGCGGAAGCTTGCCCCCATGACCACGGTCTTGAAGTCGTTGGCCTTGTAGTAGTTGTAGATGCGCGTCACGGACTGCACACCCGGATCCTCTGCGCCTACGTAGTCGGTGCCTGAAGATTTCTTGTACCAGTCGTAGATACGGCCCACGAACGGAGAAATCAGGAACACGCCAGCCTCGGCACAGGCGATTGCCTGGGCAAAGGAAAACAGCAACGTCAGATTGGTCTGAATGCCGTCCTTCTCCAGCTTCTCAGCGGCACGGATACCTTCCCACGTCGCTGCCAGCTTGATCAGCACTCGATCACGTTTGATACCGGCGGCATCGTAAAGGCCGATCAAGCGCTCGCTGCGCTCAATCAGGGCATTGGTGTCGAACGAGAGGCGTGCGTCCACTTCAGTGGATACGCGGCCCGGAACCACCTTGAGAATTTCCTGACCGATGGCGACTGCAAAGCGGTCGCAGGCCAGGCCGATGTCACCCTTGGCACCGCTGAATGCGTCGGCAAGCATCTGAGCGTTGTTTACGTCGGATGCGGCCTTGAGCAGCAGCGAAGGGTTGGTGGTGGCGTCCTCTGGTTCGAGGCTTTTGATTGCGCCGAAGTCGCCTGTGTCAGCAACAACGGTAGTGAATTTCTTGAGTTGATCCAGCTTGGAAGTCATGAGCGTGCTCTGTCCTGTGCGGTTGGATGACATTACCCGAGCGCTGCCGACCACTCAAGGCCGCAGCGTTTCCTGCTGCCGATGATAGGCCCTGAGGGACGGCATTGTCGTGAATACCTTTGTCGAGACTGTTTTTGAGCCTCGCATGCACTGCTTGTTCCCTTGATGTGAATTTAACGGCTATCAGGTAGCTTGCAGCGTGCAAGAGTCATAGCGACCACTTCAGCGAGACCATCAGGTTGCGCGGGTCACCGTAAACGCCGCTACCGGTCGCCAAGGGAATGCCCTGCCAGTATTTTTCGTCGAATACGTTGTTGAGGTTGACCCGCGCGTCCCAGTGCTCGTCGAAGCGGTAGCCTGCCATCAGTCCCACAACCGCATAGGCGTCCTGCTCGGAGTGGCCGGTGCCGACCCGGTTGTACGTCTCGCTTTGCGCCAGAACGTCGGCACCCACGCGCCATTTGTTCAGGTTGCCGGGCAGGTGATAGGACGTTGCTGCCTTGAATAGGTGTTTCGGTTGATTGGGCGCAAACAGGTCGCCCTTGTCATTGGTGCGGTCCTTGACGTACTGGCTCAACACCAGTGTGTAGGAGGCGGAAGCCTGCCAGTCAGGTGTCAGCTGGCCGCTGATTTCTGCGTCGATCCCTCGGCTGCGCACTTCACCGGCTGCTTCGTAGCAGACGCGATTCTGCTGCTGGCAAGTGACTGGCGGATTGACGATGGCGTACGCGCGGTTTTCCTGGGTCATGTCGAAGACTGCCAGCGATGCGTTCAGACCACCGTCGAAGTATTCGCCTTTCAGGCCGATTTCGTAACTTTCGCCCGTCATCGGGTCCAATACGCCGCCTCCCACATCCAGCTGGTTCTGCGGCTTGAAGATCTCGGTATAGCTTGCGTAGGCCGAGTAGGTATCGTTCAGGTCATAGACGATGCCGGCATAAGGCGTGACCTCACGAATGACTTTGTAGTCACCATTGCTGGCCGAACGATTCTGATAGTCGTACCAGCTTACCCGGCTGCCGACGATAACGTGCAATGGATCAATCGGGTTGAAACGTGCGGCGGCGTAGACGCCTTCCTCGGTGGCGGTGTTCTGATTGACGTAGGCGGTACGCGTGGCAGGGTCCGGTTTTGCAATGAGATTGGGGTTGAAGGTGTAGATATCGACCGGCGTGGAGCCGTAAAAGCCGCCTTTCTGGTCAAACTTTTCTTCGCGCCGACTGACGCCGAGCATCAGCTCGTGCTGCCGGCCAAACAGCTGGAATGGACCGGACAGCGAACCATCCAGACTGGTCTGCACGTCTGTGGTGTCGTACTCGCCAGCCGCCTGGCCGTAACCGGTGCCACTGGCGGTCAGGTAGTTGGAGTACATGTCGGATTCAGCCCAGATTCTGGTCGCCGCCAGTTTGCTGCTCCAGCCGTTGTCGAAGCGATGAGTCAGGTCCGTGAAAACACTGACGTTTTCCCTGTCCCAATACGCCCAGTCGTTACTGAGGAAGGTGGAACGTGGCAGGTGAAGGTTTTCACCGTTAGGGCCGGATGGCAGGCTGCCCCAGTCCGACGTTGCATCATCGCGCTGCTTCGAGGCCCCGATGGTCCAGGTGGTCGACTCGTTAAGGTCGGCTTCCAGAACGCCATAGAACGTCTGACGCTCTTTATCGCGCTCATCGACAAAACTGTTGCCCGTTTCATAGGCTGCCACCACCCGGCCACGTAACGTACCGGAATCGTTGAGCCTATTCGACGCGTCCACCTCGGTACGGTAGCGGTCCCAGCTCCCGGCGCTGGTGGTCACGCTGACTTGCGGGGTAGCAGTAGGGCGCTTGCGAATCAGATTGAGTGTCGCCGAGGGGCTGCCTGCACCGGTCATCAGCCCCGTAGCGCCGCGTACCACTTCAACGCGGTCGTACAAGGCCAGGTCAGCACCGGAGATGGTGTCCAGTGTAAAGGTGCTGACGATGGTCGGCAGACCGTCATACATCAGGTTATCGATGGTAAAGCCGCGCGCCAGAAACTGCTGACGGTCCGAGCCGAATTTGCGCAGTGTCACGCCGGGTGCATATTTGACGACATCATTGAGGTCGTTCATGCCCTGATCTTCAATTCGCTGGCGAGTGATCACGCTTACCGACTGCGGCGTCTCGCGAATCGAAAGGGGCAACCCGGTCGCGCTGCTCATCGAGCCCGTGGTGTACGAACCGCTGCCTTCTGTGGTGGCCATTCCTGCAATGCCCGCCTGAGCGCTGATGTCCACGTTGCCCAGCGTCATCGAGCCACCGCTCGATGGCTGGAACACCCTCACAGCATTGCCCTGTGCCTGCGTATCTAGGCCGCTGCCCAACAGTAGCTGATTCAATGCCTGAGCCGGTTCCAGGCTGCCGCTAATGGCTGGAGCCTGCTTGCTTGCAATCAATTTGTCATCCACTGATATCTGCATACCGCTCGCTTGGCTCAGCTGTGCGAGCGATCTGGAAAGCGCCTGTGCAGGCAGATCGAGTTGAACGGGACTGGCCAGAGCGGCGGCCGACAGACCGAGAGTCACAAGGCTGGCCAACGAAGGTAGAAGCGGACGAAGCATTGGGGTAATTCCTGCAGGAACTGGGACGTGGCGGGACACCTGGATGATGGTGTGCTGGCTGGCAGGTCGTGACAGACGGCAGCGGAGGGCGAGACTAACAAATTTTTCACATTTTATTAAATGCTAATCACTATCAGTTACATTCTCATACATATCTGTCTGATGAGACTCGTTTGTAGCGTCGAGCAGTGCATTGGGGTAAAGATGCTGTTCAACTCGCGATGATCTGAAGGAGCCAGCATGCATTCACGACGTTTCCCCATCACTGCCGCAATCGGCTTTTCATTGTTTTCCATGGGCGTCATCGCCGCCGAGCTGCCATCTGATCTGTTACTGAAAAAAGCCCAGGCCGAACAACAGTCCTACCTCAAAACCGTCCGGCAACTCGTGGATATCGATACGGGCACTGGTCAGGCACCCGGACTGAAAACAGTCAGCGCGATGCTGGTGGAGCGTCTCAAGGCATTGGGTGCCGAAGTTTCCACCACGCCGGCAGACCCTTCTGCGGGTGACAACATCGTCGGCAGGTTCAAAGGTAATGGCAGCCGGTCCTTTCTGTTGATGGTCCACTACGACACAGTCTTCGGGCCGGGCACTGCCGCGAAACGCCCGTTCAGGCTCGACAGCGAACGCGCCTATGGCCCCGGTGTGGCAGATGCGAAGGGCGGTGTTGCGATGATTCTGCATTCTCTGCAACTGCTGCAGGACCAGAATTTCAAGGATTTCGGCACGCTCACCGTGCTTTTCAACCCGGACGAGGAGACCGGCTCCAGCGGGTCGAAAAAAGTCATAGCCGAACTCGCTCGTCAGCATGACTACGTGTTTTCGTATGAGCCGCCTGACAAAGACGCCGTGACTGTCGCCACCAATGGCATTAATGGCCTGCTCCTCGACGTCAAAGGCAAGTCGTCACACGCAGGCTCGGCCCCTGAAGCCGGGCGCAACGCGGCCATCGAGCTGGCGCACCAACTGCTGCAACTCAAGGACCTTGGCGATCCGGGCAAGGGTACGACCGTCAACTGGACGCTTGTCAAAGGCGGTGAGAAGCGCAACATCATCCCGTCCAGCGCTTCGGCCGAGGCGGACATGCGCTACTCCGATCTGAGCGAGAGCGACAGGGTGCTCGCTGACGGTCAGCGGATTGTGAAGAAAACCCTCGTTGATGGCACCGAAGTGACCTTGCGCATGGAGAAAGGCCGTCCGCCACTGGCCAGGAACCCTGGTTCCGAGCAACTGGCGAAAACCGCGCAGACGCTCTATGAAAAAATAGGTCGCAGTATCGAGCCGATCGCCATGCGCTTCGGCACCGATGCGGGCTACGCCTACGTACCGGGCAGCGCAAAGCCTGCCGTGCTGGAAACCATGGGCGTTGTCGGGGCTGGCTTGCATGCGGACGATGAGTACATCGAACTGTCGAGCATCGCGCCCAGGCTTTACCTGACAGTGGCGCTGATTACCCGATTGTCGCAAGACGAAGCGCCGTGACAGTACGCGAGCATTGACCGTGCATCGGGTTGAGTCCACACCATTTGTCGATGTGTCAGGTCGTGGAGATTGACCTGGCCCCTGATAAACGATTAACTGTATATGTATACAGCTAATCATAAAAGGCTCGTCCCATGAGTGTCACATTCCTTGGCCCCTTGTCGGCAGGGGGCATCAAGCTCCCTTTGCTATCCTTGTCATCCGTCGGCTCCAGGTCGCCAGTGGTCGAGAAGCATGTCTCTATCGCAGAGCTTTGTGAGGTCCGTGAGCCGCACGTTTATCTGGCCAGGGTCGAGGATGAAGGGATGCAGGGAGGCGGCATGCGCACCGGTGACATGCTGGTTGTCGACCGCAGTCAGTACGCCGAGCACGGTGACATCGTCGTCGCCTCACTCAACGCAAGGCAGATGTGTCGGCGTTTGCACATGCGTGGCGACGTCGTGATCCTCAAGTCCGAACACCCGGATTATCCACCACTGCATGTCACTGACCATGACGACCTGATCATTCTGGGTGTGGTGACCTACAGCCTGAAAAACCTTCTTGAAGGGCGCACCGCCTCTTCAGCTCATCGATGAGCGGGCTCATGGCCTTGCATTGCACGCTTCACCGTGATCTGCTGCCGACCCTATAGTTTTAACCCGGAAATTGAGCGAATGCAGGAACAACTTGACCAGTTACGGCTCCCCAAGGCTGTCCAGGGGGCTATCAGTGATCTGGTAAGAGCGCTCGAGGCAACCAGCACCCGCGCTGACGTGGAGGCCGAAGGGGCGTTGCAGATCGAATACATTCACGGTCTTGAGACAAGCAGAAAACTGCGTCCCGCCGATGCCGAGGCGCTCTACATCATTTTTGACGACGCAGTTCAGGCTCGTTTACAAGCGCTTTCCGATTAGCTCCGGGCCTCGATATTTTCCTGGTCTGCGTGAAATTCATTTAACAAATGTATCCGTCTTTTTGATCGGAATTGTTGTTTAACTCGCCCCACGAATCTGCAATTCGCGGGGTTCATTTTCGGGTTTTAATTGCTATGCGGTTATCGGGCTTCATCCTTGAGAACATCGAGCCTATTGTACTGGAGTGGACCGACTTCGCGCGCACCATGTCCACGCTCGGCGAGCCTCTGGATACCAAGGAGCTCAGAGATCACGCCGAGCAGATGCTTCGGGCCATTGCCACCGATTTGAGGACTGATCAGTCGTCGCAGCAACAGGTCGAAAAATCTCAGGGCCAGGTCGTATCGCAAGAAGACACCGCGGCGAAAAGCCATGCGATCACTCGTTTGATGTCAGGTTTCACCATCGATCAGGTGGTCTCGGAGTTTCGAGCGTTACGCGCGAGCGTGATAAAACAATGGATGATGCGCGCGACCTCGGACACCCAGCAGCAGATGGAGGACATGATCCGCTTCAACGAAGCAATAGATCAGGCTCTCGCGGAATCCATCTCCAGCTATACCGGTGCGGTTCAGGCCTCGCGCAATATCTTTCTGGGCATCCTCGGGCACGACTTGCGCACACCGTTAAGTGCCATATTGCTGGGTGCAGACGTGCTGTTGCGTACCAATGACCTGGGCGCGCGGCCGACCAAGGTGGCATCAAGGATCTACTCAAGCGTGAAACGAGCCAATCAGATCGTTGGCGATCTGCTCGACTTCACACGCTCACAGATCGGTCCCGGCATTCCGTTGAAAAAGACTCAGACAGACATCCAGCCCGTCTGTGCTCGCATCGTTGACGAATCGCGTACGGTCAATCCAGAGGCGGATATTCACCTCACTTCCAACGATCCGGTCATTGGCAATTTTGATGGTGATCGCCTGGAGCAGGTCTTCTCGAACCTCATTGGCAATGCCATACAACACGGCAACAGCCGCGACCCTGTCGAGGTAACGCTGGCAGCTTCTGACGGCACACTTCAGTTCACCGTGCACAACACAGGCAGTCCAATTCCCGAAGACGTGCTTCCTTTCATCTTCAACCCGATGGATCGCTACTCGCCCGAGAAAATGACTGACAACGGTCCCTACTCAAGCCTTGGGCTTGGCTTGTTCATCGTCGCCAAGATCGTCGATGCCCATGGCGGGCGTATTGAAGTGACATCAAAAGCGGATCTTGGGACTACCTTTGCGGTGTTTATTCCGTTGAATGCGGAGTGAGCCCCCGACAGATGGAGTGCGCTTACCGTGTTAGTTACCACCTGTGCAGTTTTGCAAATCCAGGTGTTCTCCAAGCCAAATAAGTGTAACAACCTCACTCAACGAATACTCATGCGCTCCAAGCAGATAGTCTGTCCTGGCTGTGACGATAAAATAGGCATTAGGCGCATGGACTGCCTAACTGGCAGCACGCTTACCTCACACCACGCATTGGGCATGACGAATAACTCATCGTGTTCATGTGGTTTTCTGAATGCTTGAGTAGTGTTCACGGCGACTCCCTGAGAGCGCAATGTTAGTACCTTCACAATAGACAGGATTAAAAAAGTTAGGGTGGTTACAAAGGTTAAGCAGGCAAAAGGTAGCGCATATGAGATGCTTTATTCACTTTATCTCACGTGCGTCGGCTGATGGGAAGAATTGCTTCTGCCGAGTTATTTTCTTCCTGTACCACCGCCTTAATGGTGGATACCTTCCCTGTGCTTGCTACAGCGGCGCGTCTGTGCGTGGAAGCTCTTGTATGGCCCCACGCTACGGCCATGCAAATGCGCCATTTTTATTCGCCGTCTTTTAATGAGCGTTTTTCGGATGCCTATTTGTCGCGTCACTGAAGCTTTCGTGGCAAACATGACTCAGTATTTCAAACGACTGCCCAATTTGATTGGGTTTTTATTGTCGATATTTTTTCCCGCAGCTGCCAAGAAATCGTGAAGTATGGAAAGAGCACCGCTAAACATTAACGTCATGATGATGTAACCAATAACATCCAGGTGCTGGTTAGGCAAAAGTTGAACGGTGTTTTTAAATAAAACGACTGCGTAAAAGCCTATGAGTGCGCCCAGTCCTGTCCTTAGCATTGTCAAAAAGCTTGCGCCAACCTCTGCAAAAATCTTATAGATGAATCGGAAACTTTCCACCGCAGCGTCTGACCTAAAACGCAGCGCAAATTTTAAAGCGCACACCAGTAAGTAGGGGATTAAAAGTGTGAAGTAATGCTTTATCAATGCTTCGGGCGCCAAGAGCATAGAGAAGGCATCATCAATTTCTTTTTCCGTGCTTGAATACTCCAGAATGGGAATGGTCCCAAGCAGAAAACCCACGATGAGCTCTGTTGGGAGCTTTTTTGCGTAGGCAATACTTTCAGTTTTTAAATTGTTGGTTCTTTTTCTCATGATTCTCCTGAATGGGCTTGTCAGCCTCAAATGTTTGTACTGGCTGAAGAGGTGACTGAGACGATTGCCGCAGCGTTCGACCAATCCACTGTCCTCTCAGCTTACTCTTGCAAGTCCAACCATCGCCTCTGCTCTGTGCTCTAAGTGGAGCTCAGCGCCTCGTTCGTATCCTGTGAGGGCTTGCTTTGGCCCTTTGGCTAAAAAATACGTAACGCCGCTCATACACCTCCGGCGTCAGATCCAATCAGGTCAATACGTTGGTTTCGTGCATTTCCTGCCACTGCTCTGACGCGGCACCATTTGAACTACCGATAGGCTTACAGCTGTCATAGGCTACACCTGTAGCGCGTGTCGGCCTGTCAAAATGTAGCCCGGTCGCCGATCTGCATCAGCACGAAGGCCAGCGGTTACCGTTTGAGATATCGAGCAGAGTTTGACTTCTATCCCCACTGGGCCTTGACCTGAGCCACCTACTGCACTCCACAGCCTGCCTTCCTGTTAAACTGCCGCGCATTCCTGACAATCCGTATCTGCGCCGTGAGACCAGTGGTTTTACCGTTGCGTTTACGTGCTGTGATCGTACCCATCTCACATTGCTACATTTCCAGCGTCGGTTGCTACATTGTGGCAACCGCTTGCTGAAAATGTAGCAACCCGGGTAGGAGCGGCTGCATAAAAGATCAATTCACATGACAACTGAAAACCACGAAACCCCTGCAATCATTGGCCAATCAGCCACCACGCTGTCCCGTCGCTTCTCCGTCGCCCCGATGATGGATTGGACCGACCACCATTGTCGCTACTTCATGCGCAAGCTCTCAAAGCATGCCTTGCTGTACACCGAAATGGTCACCACCGGTGCCTTGCTGCACGGCGACCGTGAGCGGTTCTTGCGTCATGACGAGACCGAGCACCCGTTGGCGTTGCAGCTGGGCGGCAGCACGGCGGCGGACTTGGCTGCCTGTTCCCGGTTGGCTGAGGAGGCGGGCTACGACGAGGTCAATCTGAACGTCGGTTGCCCAAGCGACCGGGTGCAGAACAACATGATCGGCGCATGCTTGATGGCGCATCCTGAGTTGGTGGCGGATTGCGTGAAGGCGATGCGCGATGCGGTTGGTATTCCAGTTACGGTCAAGCACCGGATCGGTATCAATGGCCGCGACAGCTACGCCGAGTTGTCTGATTTCGTCGGCAAGGTTCATGAGGCCGGTTGCGAGAGTTTTACGGTTCACGCGCGCATCGCGATTCTGGAGGGCCTGTCGCCTAAGGAAAACCGCGATATTCCGCCGCTGCGTTATGACGTGGTCGCGCAACTGAAGTCTGACTTTCCTGACCTGGAGATTGTACTCAACGGCGGCATCAAGACGCTGGACCAGTGCGGCGAGCATTTGCAGACCTTCGACGGCGTCATGCTGGGGCGTGAGGCTTATCACAACCCGTATCTGTTGGCGCATGTTGATCAGCAGTTGTTCGGCAGTACAGCACCGGCCATCAGCCGTCATGAAGCGTTGGAAGCGATGCGGCCTTACATTGCGGCGCATATTGCCAGCGGCGGCAATATGCACCATGTCACCCGGCACATGCTCGGGCTTGGTTTGGGGTTCCCCGGCGCACGGCGTTTCCGTCAGTTGCTGTCGGTTGATATACACAAGGCCGAAAATCCCATGCTGTTGCTGGATCAGGCAGCGGCGTTCCTCGAGGGGCATTGAGTTAATCGGACGAACTGAACGGGTGGCTTTGGCGGGCTGATCTATGCTCAGGTCTACCGCCCACCAGATCCACCCCCACCAGGTCACTCCCCACCATGTTGAATCGACGAAACTTTCTCGAGTTTTCTTCGATATCTGCTCTGTTGTTCGTATCAGGTATCCCTTCTTCCTCACAGGCTGACGAGCCGCTGAAAATGGCCGATAGCGAGCCCTTTTCGTTCGATCTTTTAGTGCAGCGCGCAAAAGAGGCCGCCTCACAGCCGTATATTGTGCCGTCAACTCTTTCGGCGGAGGTACTGGCGAAACTGGACTATGACGCTCACGGCAAGATTCGCTTCAAGCCGGAGTACGCATTGTTCGCGGAGGGACCGGGGCAGTTTCCGGTCACTTTTTTCCATCCGGGGAAGTTCTTCCCCAAGCCTGTGCGGCTCTATGTCGTCGATAAGGGGGCTGCCAAGGAAATTCTCTACGATCAGGCGTATTTCGACATGCCCGAAGACAGCCCTGCGCGTCAGTTGACTCAGGGTGTTGGCTTTGCCGGGTTTCGCTTTCAGGAAAGTCGAACAGGCGATCAGAAAAAACTGGATTGGCGTAATAACGATTGGACGGCTTTTCTCGGCGCTGCGTACTTTCGTGCCATTGGCGAGCTGTATCAATATGGACTTTCCGCACGGGGTATTGCGCTGGATGTCGCCCAGCCCGAGCGTGCGGAAGAATTTCCCGATTTCACTCACTTCTGGTTTGAATCGCCGGATAGCAATACATCCGACTCGGTCGTTGTCTATGCACTGCTTTACGGGCCGAGTATCTGTGGGGCGTATCGCTTTGCCATACAGCGGGGCAAAGGGGTGGTGATGGAGGTCGAGGCCGCACTGTTCATGCGCGGCGAAGTGCAAAGGTTCGGCATCGCGCCGATCAGTTCGATGTACTGGTTCAGCGAACAGGCCAAGAAAACAGCTGCTGACTGGCGGCCCGAGGTGCATGACTCCGACGGACTGGCGATCTGGACCGGTGCAGGCGAGCGAATATGGCGACCGTTGAACAACCCGCCGAGAACCATGGCATCTGCGTTCAGTGACAATAACCCGCGAGGTTTCGGTCTGCTGCAGCGGGATCGCGAATTCAGCCATTACCTGGATGGCGTGCATTATGAACGGCGGCCGAGCCTGTGGATCGAGCCCTTGGGCGATTGGGGGAAAGGCGCCGTACAGTTGGTTGAAATTCCCACTGACGATGAGATCCACGACAATATCGTCGCCATGTGGGTGCCTGAAAAACCGGCAGGCCCCGGAACAGATTACCGGCTGCGTTATCGTCTGCACTGGCTGGCGGACGAGCCATACCCCGGTGAGTTGGCACATTGCATGGCGACGCGCTTCGGTAATGGAGGCCGGCCCGGACAGACGCGACCGCAAGGCGTGCGAAAATTTGTCGTCGAATTTCAGGGCCGCACTCTGGAAAACGTGCCGTTCAATACGTTTCCGGAAGCGGTATTGTCCAGCTCAAGAGGGACTTTCTCCAATATTTTCACTGAGGCGGTGCCTGACGGTATGGCGGGGCATTGGCGGGCGCAATTCGACCTGACGGTAGAAGGTGCAGAACCGGTAGACATGCGTCTGTATCTGCGGCTGGGTGAGCAGACGTTAACCGAGAGCTGGCTGTACCAATACCATCCATCCTGACGGATGAGGCCCGATGCGGTCAGTGCTCTGGATGATAGTCCTGCGGCTCGGTGATTTTTTTGAGTACCAGATAACCCGTATTTTCAGACAGGTGAACGCGATAAAGCGGCCTGATCAGCACCGGGGGCTGAAGATGTTCACCGACTGGCGGTTCGGTATATTTATGGACATTGATGATGCCGGTTCTCGGCAGTGCTTCCGGCAGCGTCAGGTAATGAGTATTCAGTAGGTAACCCAGTACCGGTAAGACGTTTGAGGCCGACTGCGCCGCGGGCAACCAGTTTTGCAAATAGAACCCTCGCAAATGTATACGCTCCAGCGTTCTCGACTGTGATAGCGCGTCGATGTCGTAGGCAATGCTTCGTGCAACATGCTGGCCCAGCTCTTTTTGCGCGCTCAGAACATTCCCGTAGACAAACGAAAGCGAGAGCATGCCCGCCAGTGGCAGGACGATAAACAGTCTGGGTAACAGCGTTTCCGGCGGGCAGGAACGTTCGTAAAGATAGAGCGCTGCGACAATCAGTATCGAAAAACCGGTCAGGGTTCGGGCCTCCGGGATGAAGTCTTTGAGCATCAGGGTTGTACCCGATACAAGAAATATCAGCAGTGGGGCGGTGACCAGAAATATGAAAAACACGCCCACTCTGCGCCAGAGGGGCTCGGAATATTGCAGCAGGGCTGTCGCGATGGAAATGAGTTTCACAGTGGCAACAAGGGTGATAATCGTGGCGGTCATTTCAAGTAACTCACCGTGCACGAGCAGTGCTATTTGCTGAGCCAGAAACTGTATACGGTCATCTAACTCCTGTAACGCGCCCTGATTTATATTCAGCAGATGCGTGCGGCTGCCTTTGATGAACGGTATCGCCAGGCACGCATAAATCAGAAGCCCCATTGCCAGGATGATCAGTTGGCTCAGTAGTGAAGAGAACAAGGCGTTGAACGTCTTTCTCACCTCGACGCTGCGAATAAACTCAATACAGTACAGGCCCACTAAAACATTGAGTGCCGGCTGATAGAGTGCAAGCGCTGCAGCCACCCATAAGGCCGCTTTCCAACTGCTTTTCAACGGCTTGCAGGTCGAATGCAGCAGTGCCTCCACCGCCAGGCACAGGCTCAGTACCATCCCAGGACCGTCGTATTGGTAAGACAGGTTCTGCAGGAAGAAGGGGTTGTACAGAACAGGCAACACAATCAGGCAGTTCAGCGCGGTAGGGCGGCTAAAGTAATGATGCGCCAAGCGGGTCAGGGATACCGCCAGCAGGCCAGTGGTCAGCAATAACGGCAGCGGGAACAGATTGATCGCGCCTGACGAAAAACCGAGCACCATATAAAGCAGGTCTACGCCGGGGCGGCCTTGTTCTGTCCAGCGACCCTGTGCAAGTTGCGACCTCCAGTAGTCATCGGCGTAAGTCTGGTCGGCCATGAGAAACGGAACTATGTACAGCAGGCTTGCCCCGAGCAGTAGCCAATATGAGTGTTGCCAGGAAAGTGCTTGACTCAGCCATCTGATAGGGGGCATGGGAAGTGTCGCTGCGGAAAGTGGGTTACGGTTCCCAGATATAAGTATCGGGGGTTGTAATTTTTTTCATGACGATGCAGCCGGTCTGCTGATGAACCTTAATGCTGTAGAACGTGCGATCAACTATCGGTGCACTGGACGTCAGGTCCTGTGCAGTGCATGGCGATGTCAGCCATTCACCGCGAGTGATACCAACGCGTTGCAGTCTTGCAGGTGTCGCGCGCTCGTCGACATTCATGATGTATTTGATCGCAGGAAGTTTTTCGAAGGTCCCGCTGGCCGCTGGCAGCCAGTTTTGAAGTGGCTGACTGTCGAAGTGAAAAGTGTCTATATTTTGCAGATCAGGCAGGGTGTCGATGTCGTAGGCAAGGCTGAAAAGTACATAAGTGCCGAGCTCTTTCTGCAGGATCAGCACCCTGGCGTAGGCATAAGAAAAGGACAGCATGCACACGACCGGCAGGATCAGCACCAGACGCACTGCATCATGCTGTTTCCAGGCATGCGTGTTGATCAGGAAAAAAAGCGCGATCAGCAGTGTCGAGAATCCCGTCAATGTTCCGGCCCGGCCGGCGAAATCATTCGCCAACAAGGCTGTTCCGGGAATCAGCAGCAAGAGTGCAACAGACAGGCTCAGGTAAAAGAGGACAGCGACTGCCTTGTGGGCAACGCCGTTCGGTCGCCTGAATGCATTGAGTACGTGGCTGACGTAACCAGGTAGCGCAACCAGTAAAAGCGCGATAGCCAGCCAGGTGGTGCCTGTGTTGAACAAAAATCCCACGTTCTGGTGGAGCAGGGCCAGCCGCCTGATTATTTCCGCAAGCCAGTGACTGTCCATTGTCAGCAAGTCGTATGCGCCGACCGTCGCGTAAAGGCACAATCCGCACAACAACTGCGTCAGCCTGATCATCAGTAGCCTGCCAATGAAACCCGGAATGCGCTGCTGTATCAGCGCTCTCATGCATTCAACGCAACAGAGGCCGAGGAAAACATTGAGGCTTGTTGTACTGGACGCCAGTGCGCAGGCGATCATCAGGCCTGGAATGGCCAGTTTTCTGACCATTGCGGGGGAGTCATAAACAATTGCGAAAACGATCAAAGCGATGCCCAGCGCAATGATCGGGCCGTCGTAGTGGCTAGAAAGGCTTTGCAGGAGGAACGGGTTGTACCAAAGCGGCAGTACCACCAGACAGTCAATCACTGTGGGCGTCGCAAAGCAGTCACGCACCCACTTGAACATGGCCCACGAAATCAGCGCTGTAGCGATTAACAGTGGCAGTGGGAAGAGTTCGGGTGCGCCGGTTGTAAAGGTCAGCGCGCGATAGGCGAGGGTGGCAAGTGGATATCCTTGCTCTGCCCATTGCCCCTGAGCATTGCTTGAGATCCGGTCATCTTCGGCAGAGGGCGCATTGGCGAGCAGTAACGGCAGAATATAGAAAACGTTGGCAGCCAGGATGAATAGCAGCGTGGCCTGTTTCGAGAGGCGTTTGTTCCAATGGGCAGTCATTGACTGATCGTTCCATGAGACCGATACCGCCACTGCCGGTCGTTGCTGGCACTACTGCACTCACTCTAGAAGAATAAATGCCTTCGTCAAATCAAATCATCTTCCAGCCCATCGTGTGTTGCGGTCGCAGAGGTGTAGGCCAGCACACATTGCCCTGAATCAACAAGCTGCCGTTCAGCAGTGGTTGCCTGCCAGTCAACGGATTATATTGATCGCATACCCCCTCAAGGAAAGCGCACATGCACAAAGTTTTGGTTCCCTTCGACGGCTCCGAGCACGCCATGCGTGCCTTGGGCTATGTCATCGAATTGTCTAGCGACCTCACCAAATCGCTTGAGGTGCATATCCTCAATGTGCAGGCCAGCCCCATTGATTACAGCCTTTATCTGGCCCCCGACATGATTGATGGTGTGAAGGCCGGGCTGACCAATGAAGGCAAGCGGGTGCTCGATGATGCGATTGCGCTGCTGACCGCAGCGGGCGTGCCGTTCCAGGCCCACGTCGAGCTGGGCAACGTCGCCGAGCAGGTAGAAGCCGAGGTTCAGCGATTGGGGTGTGATGCTGTGGTCATGGGCACCCGCGGGCTAGGCAACTTTGGCGGCCTGCTACTGGGCTCGGTAGCCACGCGGGTGATCCATGAAGTGTCAGTGCCGGTGACGCTCATCAAATAAATAAAGACGCCTCACTGTTGCGCCAGCGTCCATGGCTGGCGCAACAGCTCGATGTTTTCCGGCGGCACCAGCTTGCGCAGCGATTTATACAGCGCGCGGGTTTCCAGCAGGTTCCAGATACGCAACATGGTTTCCAGCGCATCCAGCGGCTTGCTGATGAAATCCCGTGCGCCCAGCGCCAGTGCGCGTAGTCGGGTATCGCGTGTCGCGTCGGCGGTCAGCACCATGATCGGCAGATAGTCATTGGCCGGAATGCGCCGGTTGAGCTGTTCCAGAACCGCAAAACCATCGAATTCGGGCATGTGTAGATCAAGCACCACCAGGTCCGGCTCAAAGCTGTTGAACAGGTCCAGCGTGCGCAACGGCTCGGTGCTGCTCAGCACATTGGTCAGGCCCTCGCGGGCAAGCAGTTGCTCCATCAGATCAAGGTTGGGCCGCTGGTCGTCAATGATCAGAATGCGAAAATCTCCGGTCATGTTGGCTCCGGTAAATACTGGTCCAGGAGGGCAAGAAACACCGGCACCTGAATGGGTTTGGTCAGAATGGCCGTTGCACCGGCCTGTTTCAGTTCGCAACTGGCTTTATCGCTGGTGTCGGCTGTAATCATCAGTACGGGGGTATTGGCCGTAGCCGGCAAGCGCCGCAGACGTTGCAGCACCTCAAGGCCTTTGATGTCCGGCAGGTTCAGGTCCAGCAGAATCAGCTGCGGCGCATGCTGGCGGGCCAGATCCAGCCCCAGCTGCCCCTGCATGCTCGACAGCAGCTGGATACCGGGCCTGCGCTGCATCAGCGTCTCGATCAAGGCCATGCTCGACAGGTTGTCTTCGATGCACAGCAGCTTGCCGTGATAAGCCGGGCGAGCAGGCGGGCGGGCGACAGGGGCGGCGTCAGCAGGCATGCCAGTCTGTGGCAGGGGAGCTGTGGGGGCGTGCACCAGAACAAGTGGCAGCTCCAGTATGAAGCGGCAGCCTTCAGCCGGTGTGTTCTGCACTGACAGGGTACCGTGCATCATTTCCAGCATGCTTTTGCTCAGCGCCAGCCCCAGCCCGGTGCCCTCGACGCTCGGGTTGGCATCCAGTCGTTCGAACGGTTTGAACAACTGCCCGATACGCTCTGGCGCAATTCCGTAGCCTGTATCGATTACGCTCACGGTAACGCGCTCGTCCGACTGCTCGACTTCAATCCGCACCTGACCTTCGGGACGGTTGTATTTGATGGCGTTGGACAGCAGGTTGAGCAACACCTGAATCAAGCGCTGGCGGTCCGCGACCACGCCAAGCTTGTCAGGCAACTGCGGCAACGCCTTCAATTCGATGTTGGCATCAGCCGCCATCGGCGAGACCAGCACCAGCGCTTCTTCAAGTACGCTCGACAGTGATACCGGCTCCAGGCTCAGGGACACATGCCCGGCTTCGATTCTGGCGATGTCGAGCACTTCATTGATCAGTTTCAGCAGGTGCTGGCCGGCTCTCAGGATATGGCCGATTTGCGGTCGCTGGCTTGCAGGCGAGTCCATGTCCAGCAACTGGGCAAAGCCCAGAATCGAGTTCAGGGGCGTGCGCAACTCGTGGCTCATGCGCGAGAGAAACTCGCTTTTCGCCCGGCTGGCCCGCTCGGCTTCCTCGCGGGCCGTACCCAGGGCTATTTCGGCGACACGACGATCACTGATGTCACGGGTGATCTTGGAAAAGCCGCGCAGTTCATCATTGCCATCGTATTGGGCGGTAATCACCACGCTGGCCCAGAAACGGCTGCCGTCCTTGCGTCTGCGCCAGCTTTCTTCTGTGTAGCGGCCGTTGACCGTTGCTTCACGCAATGCCATGTCAGGGTGTTGCGGACATTCCTCCGGCAGGTAGAAAACAGAGAAGTGCTTACCGATGATCTCTTGCTCTGTGTAGCCCTTGATGCGCTCGGCACCTGCGTTCCAAGTGGTGACATAGCCGTTGCGGTCCAGCGCAAAGATGCCGTAGTCCTTCACGCCTTCGATAATCAGCCGCAAACGTTCTTCATTGTCGCGCAGGGCGCGTTCGCGTTCGGCCAGCAATTGGCCGGCTTCGACCAGTCGGGTGCCGAGCTGGCCGATTTCGTCCTTTTCCGGGGGTTGGGGCAGCAACGGGTGCCCGAGCGCCAGCCGCTGAGCATTGCGTTGCACCTGATGCACTCTCGCGACGATGCCTTTGGACAGCATCAGCACGGCAAGAATGGCTCCGAATATTCCGCAGGCGGCTGCCAGCAGGGTCGAGCGCAGCAGGCGTTCGCGGGTAGCGGCCGCCGCTTCGGTGCGTTCGGCGAGCAAGGCGTCTTCGCGCTCGCGCATGATGCCGATCCGCTCGCGCAACTGGTCGAGCACGTACTTGTTTTCGACCAGAATGCGGGCAACGGTTTGTTGATCTTCCATGCTCATCGAGCGCAGTTTTTCCAGGCCGTCGACCTTGGTGTTGATCAGCGGCTCGATGGCTTTGAGGTGTTCGCGCATCTGCTCATCGCGCACATTGTCGTTGAGTCGCGCCAATGCCGCACCGATCAGCGGCTGCGCGTTGATGTAGCCAGGCAGGAAGTCTTCCTGATGAGTCAGCAGGTAGCCGCGTACGCTGGCCGCACCTTCTGCGATCTGGGTGTGCAGTGTCTGGATGTCGCCTTGCACCAGCAGCACACGGCGTACATCTTCCTCTGCCTGAGCGGTCTGGCGTTCAGCGATATAGATGAGCACCAGCGAGAACATGAGAATCGCCAGCGGCAAAGAAATGGCCACCAGCGCCTTGCCGCGTAACGGAAGGTCTTCCCAGCGACTGCTTCCGGTTGTCGTCATCGCCACTCGCTCGTCGACTGGCTCACCAGGCCCAGCGCCACGCCACGCACGGCGGCCTGAGTACGGTCCGAGGCACCCAGTTTGCCGATGACCTTTTCCACGTGTGCCTTGGCGGTGCCGGTAGTAATGCCGAGTTTTTC
This sequence comes from Pseudomonas syringae group sp. 243L2, assembly GCF_032587875.1. Taxonomy (NCBI): domain Bacteria; kingdom Pseudomonadati; phylum Pseudomonadota; class Gammaproteobacteria; order Pseudomonadales; family Pseudomonadaceae; genus Pseudomonas; species Pseudomonas syringae group sp. 243L2. The sequence goes on along the minus strand of NZ_JAWHPL010000005.1, from coordinate 50,864 downwards.
GCCGATTTCACGATTGCTGAAGCCGCCCGCCACCAGTCCCAGTACCTGACGTTCGCGGGGTGTGAGGGATTCCGGCAGAGCTGCGCCACTGGTGTTGCGCTCGGTCATGCGCCTTAGCAGGCGCGCACTGACGGTGCTGTTCAAGGCTTCTTCGCCACGGGCCACACGTTGCAGACCGGCGATTACTTCGTCGCGGCTGGCGTCCTTGAGCAGATAGCCCACCGCCCCCGCGCTGATCGCGGCTTCCAGATGATCAGTGCTGTCGTCCATGGTGAAAATCACCACTTTCAGGTCCGGCATACGCTGCTGGAGAATTCGCGCAGCGCCCAGTCCGTTGAGCACTGGCATGCGAATGTCGAGAATTGCGATGTCCGGTTGCAGTTCCTGGCACAGGTCGATGGCTTGCTGGCCGTCTGCGGCCTGGCCGACCACTTCGAATTCCGGATGCCCCGCCAGCAGCGAGACGAACCCGGTGCGGGTCACTTCATGATCGTCCGCCAAAACCAGTCGCACAGTGTCAGTCATGTTGTTGCCTTGTCTGCGGTAAAAGGGACGATGGCGCGCAGCCGGGTGCCGCGCTCAAGGCGGCTGAAGCAGGTCAGGCGACCGCCCAGAAGGCTGGCGCGTTCCTGCATGGCCACCAAGCCCAGCTTTTGAACGCTACTGCCGTTACGCGGCTTTTCGGTGATGAAACCCCGGCCGTTGTCTTCCAGGCTTAGTGAAACATTGTCGTTACTCAGTTCCAACGCCAATTCTACGCGGCTGGCACCGGCGTGTTTGAAGACATTGTTGATGCCTTCCTGAGCGATGCGGAATAACGCAATTTCCAGGTGGCTGGGCAAGCGTGCCTGGGAACGCGAAGTCCACTGCACGGCGATGCCCGCTTCACGCAGCCGGTCGGCTTCCTTGTCGACTGCCTGCAACAGCCCGAAATCATCCAGCACGCTTGGTCGCAGACCGCTGATCAACTGCCGACCTTCACCGACGCAGTGCTGCGCCAGCTTGAGAATGGCTTGCAGGTCGGCATCCAGCGGTTCAGGCAGTTGCGGACAGCGACCGGCAAAACCCTGCAGTCGCTGGTGCAGACCGGCGAGTGTCTGGGCCAGCCCGTCGTGCAGGTCGTAGGCCATGCGTTTGCGTTCGTCTTCCTGAGCGGTGAACAACTGGCGGACCAGTTCGGACATGGTGCGCTCTCTGACGACCAGCGCTTCAAGCAGCCGATTGTTTTCCAGATGTGCCGCCAGCAACGTTGCCAGCAGTTGCAGGGACTCGATGTCCTCATTGTCCGGGGCATTGATGCCTACGCTGTTGGCCAGCATCAAGGTGCCGAAACAGCCTTCGTCGGCACCACGCAACGGCAATAACAGCACACAAGGCAAGTCGGGACCGCTGCGCTCCAGCCATTGCGGGCCGATGGCCAGCGGGTCGGCAACTGTTTCAAGGGTACTCAGGCGGTCGGCATTGCCATGGCTGGCGGTGGTCTGCACATTGTTGTCGGTGCCCCATTCCAGCAGCAGGCCATGGTCCATGGCGACGAATGCGCAGGCGCGCTGCAGCACTCGCTGGCGCATGGCCTCGGGAGGTAATTGTGTCAGCTCCTGACCGGTATCCACTAACAGACGCAGGCGAGCAGCGCGGCTTTGCGACTGGCGATACTGATTGCGGATTGCCAGCGCGCTTGCCGGGTCATGGGGGGGGCTTTGCATGGGGAGCTCCAGCGAGGGTGGATGCCCGCGCGGGCATAACGGAAGTGACGCTATTAGAACTTTATCAGGAGATAAAGCCTATCTGCCGATTGGCATACACAGTTAACCCCGGTTGGCCGATGGCGCGCAGTGGCGGGGAGGGCAAAGTGGCACTCACTGAATCCCTGAACAGATACCCCGTAGGAGAGTAGCGATGAAAACTAAATTGACCGCCCTGGCCCTGTTGCTGGCTGTGAGTGCACCGATGGTTCAGGCTGCTGCCGAGCCGTCCGGCTACACCTACCGCATGGTGGCCGAGACGCCAAGCAATGTGAATGACAAGGAAATCGCCGGTCTGTTTGACCGCTGGAATAAAGCCCTGCAGACCGGTAACTCAAAGACAGTCGCCTCGTTGTATGCGCAGGACGCAGTATTGCAGCCAACGGTCTCCAATAAGGTACGTGCTACTCCGGCAGAGATTACCGACTACTTCGATCACTTCCTGGCGCTCAAACCGGTTGGCGAGATCAACTACCGTGAGATTCGTCGTCTGGGGCCTGATGCCGCTGCGGACAACGGTGTCTACACCTTCACTCTGACGGCTGCAGACGGCAAGAAAACCAAGGTACAGGCGCGTTATTCGTTCCTTTACCACCGCATCGGCAACGAGTGGAAGATTCTCAACCACCACTCTTCGGCCATGCCGGAAGTACAGCCTGAATATCAGGTCAGCCGCTGATCGACTGTCTATTCAAGGCAGAAACAAAAAATCCGGAGCCAGTGCTCCGGATTTTTTGTCTTTCTGAATTATCACGCTTCAGCGTTGGCACCGTTGACCTTGCGGCAATGAACAAGCGCATCGCGGATCATGAAGTTGACCAGCGTCGGCGACACACCCAGTTCCTTGGCGATGTCCTTTTGTGGCACGCCGTGCAGACGGTACATCTCGAACGCGTAGCGCGTGCGGGGCGGCAGTTCGGTCAGGGCGTCGGCAATTTTCTCCAGGCTGGAGAAGTTGATGTGCGAGGTTTCCGGCGATGCACCCTGAATGACCACATTCAGCCCCTCGGCCTCGGGGCCGGTGTATTTCTGTTCCAGCGCCTGCTTGCGGTAATGATCGATGGCCAGATTGCGCACGATCTGAAACAGGTAACTGAGCTGGGCCTTGAAAGTCAGCGTGGCTTGAGGTGCCGAGCGCAGTCTGAAAAAGGCGTCCTGCACTACGTCCTCGGCCCGGGACCGGCAACCCACGATGCGCGCCGCGATTTTGACCAGCAGCAAGTAGTTGTCGACGAATGCCTGGAGTAATGGTGAGTCGCACTTACTTGTGATTACGTGTTCCGTCATGGAATTCACCTTGCTGCTTGAACAATTGAGGGGGAGGGCCGCAGGAGGTGCAGCGCCGTCACATGGGGCAACAAATTAGCCTTAATGATAATTATTGTCAAATGCGAAAGCCAATCAGCGCACTTTAACAGTGCGGCCTCGTCAGGCGCGCTCTCGCGACGCGCATCTCCACTAATTATTTGCAGACGCCATCCGTTCTCATTGGTGACAGGCCCGACCACGGTTGCGGCCAGAGAATACCTCAGGAGAACCCCATGCGCTTCGATCACGCGCAACGCCGCTTTCACATCCGCGCCAACAGACGGACGGTTCAGATATGAGTACGTCCGTGAGCCTGACGCTGTTCTGCCTGCCTTTTTCCGGTGCCAGTGCGATGTTCTACAGCCCCTGGCGGCGCAAATTGCCGGAGTGGCTGAACGTACGGCCTCTGGAGCTTCCCGGCCGCGGTATGCGTATGGAAGAGGCGTTACAGACCGATATCGTGCAACTGGCCAACCGTCTGGCCGACGAAATCAGCGCCGAGCTGGACAAGCCCTATGCGTTGTTTGGCCACAGTCTGGGCGGGCTGCTGGCCTTTGAGCTGGCGCACGCCTTGCGCGAGCGCGGTCTGCCCGCACCGCTGGCGCTGTTCGCATCAGCGACTGCCGGTCCGGTGCGCCGCGATGTCAGCGAATACGTCGCCGCCAAGACCGATGCTCAACTGATCGACCGGCTGCGCACGCTCAAGGGCACCAGCGAAAACGTCATCGCCAATCAGGAGCTCATGCAGTTGATGCTGCCGATCCTGCGCGCCGATTTTCTGCTCTGCGGCAGCTTTGTGTATGGCGTGCGCGAGCCACTCAGCGTGCCGATCCATGTATTTGGCGGCAAGCAGGACAGCATCAGCGTCGAGGAACTGCTCGACTGGCAGGAAGAGACCCGCACCGGATTCTCTTTGGACATGTTCGAGGGCCATCACTTTTATCTGGTCGACGAGCAAACACAGCTGCTCCGTCTGCTGCGGCGCTATTGCGAACAGCACCTGGCCCGCTGGCGCAACAGCACCTCACGGCAAATGAACCGGGCCGCCGGTTGACCCTGTTTGCCTCGCGCGCGGCCTCTCTGCAGGGCGCGTGTCTTTTTTTGAAATTCAGATCTTATCTGGCACGCCGAATCTAGCAGGAACTCCATCATGGATGCGTTTGAACTCCCCGACACTCTGGCCCAGGCTCTTCAGCGTCGCGCCTTGCACACGCCGGATCGGCTGGCGCTGCGTTTCCTCACCGACGAGAAAGACCAGGGGCTGGTGTTGACCTACCGTGACCTGGACCTGCGCGCGCGGACCATCGCTGCTGCGCTGCAACGTCAAGCCGTGCCGGGTGATCGGGCAATTCTGCTGTTTCACAGTGGGCCGGACTATGTCGCTGCGTTTTTCGGCTGCCTGTACGCCGGGGTCATTGCGGTGCCGGCTTACCCGCCGGAATCCAATCGTCGTCATCATCAGGAACGGCTGCTGTCGATCATCGCCGATGCCGAGCCACGGCTGGTACTGACCGGTTCCGACCTGCAGCCCGCCTTGCTGCAGATGGATGAGCTGGCTGCTGCCGATGCCCCGCAACTGCTCTGCGTCGATACGCTGAACAGTGCGTCTGCCGACAATTGGCAGGGGCCACAATTGCAGGCCGACGACATCGCGTTCCTGCAATACACCTCGGGCTCGACCGCCTTGCCCAAGGGCGTGCAGGTCAGCCATGGCAACCTGGTTGCCAACGAACTGTTGATTCGTCATGGCTTTGGCATCGACGTCAATCCGGACGACGTGATCGTCAGCTGGCTGCCGCTGTACCACGACATGGGCCTGATCGGCGGCTTGTTGCAGCCGATTTTCAGTGGCGTTCCGTGCATCCTTATGGCCCCCGCTTACTTCCTCACGCGGCCATTGCGCTGGCTGGAAGCTATCAGCGAATACGGCGGCACCATCAGCGGCGGGCCCGACTTTGCCTACCAGCTGTGCAGCGCGCGGGTCAGTGATTCGGCGCTGGAGCGGCTCGACCTGAGTCGCTGGCGCGTGGCGTATTCCGGCTCCGAGCCTATCCGCGAAGACAGCCTGAATGTGTTTGCCGATAAATTCGCCAGTTGCGGCTTCACGCCTGACAGCTTCATGGCCTCCTATGGGCTGGCCGAAGCCACGCTGTATGTAGCGGGTGGCAAACGCGGCAAAGGCATTCCTTCGCTGCGTTTGAACGCGCAGGCGCTGGCGCGCAATGTGGCAGAGTTGGGCGACGGTCAGCCGGTCATGAGTTGCGGCACCGGCCAGCCGGGGCATGGCGTATTGATTGCCGACCCCGCCACACTGCAAATACTGGACGAAAACCGTATCGGCGAAGTGTGGGCCAGTGGGCCGAGCATCGCCCACGGTTACTGGCGCAACCCTGAAGCCACCGCCAAGGCGTTCGTCCAGCATGACGGCCAGACCTGGCTGCGTACCGGCGACCTGGGCTTTCAGCGGCATGGCGAGTTGTACATCACCGGTCGTTTGAAAGACATGCTGATCGTCCGTGGCCACAACCTGTACCCGCAGGACATCGAGAAAGTCGTCGAGCGCGAGGTCGATGTGGTGCGCAAAGGCCGTATTGCGGCATTTGCGGTCAATCAGGACGGTAGCGAAGGCATTGGGATCGCTGCCGAAGTGAGCCGCAGCGTGCAGAAAATACTGTCCGCCGAGGCGCTGATCAAGATCATTCGCCAAGCCGTTGCCGAGGCGTTTCAGGAGGCGCCGAGCGTTGTGGTGCTGCTCAATCCGGGCGCTCTGCCCAAAACCTCCAGCGGCAAGTTGCAGCGCTCGGCCTGCCGCACGCGTCTGGCCGATGGCAGCCTGGACAGCTACGCGGTGTTTCCCGCGAACGATACGACGCTTCAAAACCGGACCCTGAGCACAGGATCGGACCTGCAAGCGCAGATCGCCAGCGTCTGGTGCGAGCATTTGCAGTGTGAGCAGGTCAGCGCCGACGATCATTTCTTTCTGCTGGGCGGCAACTCCATCGTCGCCACCCAAGTGGTGGCAAGGTTGCGTGAAACACTGGGCATCGACCTGAACCTGCGCCTGCTGTTCGAAGCGCCGACGCTGGCCGCCTTTGCGGCGCAGATCGAAGCGCTTCAAATCGCCGCATCGCAAGGCGACAGCCAGACGCAGAACGCTATCGTCCGCCTGCCGGGCAACGAGCATCTGCCACAATCGCTGGCACAGAACCGCCTGTGGTTCCTTTGGCAACTTGACCCGCAAAGCAGCGCCTACAACATTCCCGGTGGTCTGTACCTGCGTGGCGAACTGGACACCACGGCGTTGCGTACCAGCTTCCAGCGCCTGATCGAGCGCCATGAATCGCTGCGCACGCGCTTCTATGAGCATGACGGTGTCGCCCTGCAGCGCATCGACGCGCCCGGTGAGTTCCATTTCGACACTCTGGATATCAGCGACCTGCCGAGCGACGAACGCCAGACGCGTGCGCTGGCGATCCGCGAAGAGCAGGCGCGTCTGCCATTCGATCTGCAAAACGGCCCGTTGCTGCGCGTTACGCTGCTGCGACTGGACGAGGAAGAGCATCAGTTGCTGGTCACGCTGCACCACATCATTGCCGATGGCTGGTCGCTGAATGTGCTGATCGACGAATTCTCGCGGCTCTATGCGTCGGCTGTTCAGGGGCAGCCACTGGAACTGGCACCTCTGCCACTGCGTTACGCCGACTATGGCCAATGGCAGCGCGAATGGCTGGCAAACGGCGAGGCCGAGCGCCAGCTCGACTACTGGAAGCAGCAACTGGGCGATGAGCAGCCAACCCTGGAATTGAGCACTGATCGTCCGCGCTCGGCACATCAGCAGCACAGCGCTTCGCGTTACAGCCTGCGCCTGAGTGCCGAGCTGAGCGCCGCCGTACGCAACACCGCGCAAGCCTGGCAATCAACGTCGTTCATGCTCTTGCTGGCGGGCTTCCAGGCCTTGTTGCATCGCTACAGCGGGCAGACCGACATTCGCATCGGCGTGCCCGGTGCCAACCGTCCTCGTCATGAAACCCAGGGCCTGATCGGCTTCTTCATCAACACCCTGGTGCTGCGTGCGCAACTCGATCCGCGCCTGCCGTTTTCCACACTGCTGGCCCAGACCCGCCAGGCCGCGCTGGACGCTCAGGCGCATCAGGACGTGCCGTTCGAACAACTGGTCGAAGCGTTTCCGCAGGCCCGTGAACGCGGGCTGTTTCAAGTCATGTTCAACCACCAGCAACGCGACCTCGGCGCACTGCGTCGTCTGCCGGGGCTGCTCGCCGAAGAACTGCCGTGGCACAGCCGCGAGGCCAAGTTCGACCTGCAACTGCACAGCGAGGAAGACCGTAACGGTCGCCTCAACCTGTCCTTCGATTACGCCGACGAGCTGTTCGAGTGCGACACCATCGTGCGTCTGGCGCGGCACTACGTTCAGTTGCTGACCCAGGTCAGTCAGCAGGCGCAGGTTGCGCTGGGCGACGTGCAATTACTTGGCGCTGACGAGCTGGCCGAACAGGCGCAGTGGAGCGCTGCCGCCTGCACGCCTGCACACATCTGGCTGCCTGAAATGCTGGAGCGTCAGGCGCTGCAAACCCCGGAACGCATCGCGCTGGTGTGGGAGGGCGGCAGCCTCGATTTCGCCAGCCTGCATGCCCAGGCCAACCGTCTGGCGCATTACCTGCGCGACAAGGGCGTCGGCCCGGACGTCAAGGTGGCAATCGCCGCCGAGCGTTCGCCGCAACTGTTGATCGGTCTGTTGGCAATCCTCAAGGCCGGGGGCGCCTACGTGCCGCTGGACCCGGATTACCCGATTGAACGACTGGCCTACATGCTGCAAGACAGCGGCGTCGAGCTGCTGTTGACCCAGAGCCATCTGCTCGGCGACCTGCCGAGCGCAGACGGGGTCTGCACGGTTGCGATGGACATGCTGCACCTGGACAACTGGCCGGTCAGCGCGCCGGGCCTGCACCTGCACGGCGACAACCTGGCCTACGTGATTTACACCTCCGGCTCCACCGGTCAGCCCAAAGGCGTCGGCAACACCCACGCGGCACTGGCCGAGCGCCTGCAATGGATGCAGGACACTTATGGGCTGGATGAAAGCGACGTGCTGATGCAGAAGGCGCCGATCAGCTTTGACGTGTCGGTCTGGGAATGCTTCTGGCCGCTGATTACCGGTTGCCGACTGCTGCTGGCAGGCCCCGGCGAACACCGCGACCCGCATCGCATCGCGCAATTGGTCAACGAGCACAATGTGACCACGCTGCACTTTGTGCCGCCCCTGTTACAGCTGTTTGTCAACGAGCCGCTGGCGCAGCAATGCACCAGCCTGCGTCGCCTGTTCTCTGGCGGCGAAGCGTTGCCGAGCGAACTGCGCAACCGGGTGCTGGAGCATCTGCCGGGCGTACAACTGCACAACCGTTATGGCCCGACCGAAACTGCGATCAACGTCACCCATTGGCAATGTCAGGTTAGCGACGGCCTGCGTTCACCGATTGGTCGTCCGCTGGGTAACGTGCTGTGCCGGGTGCTGGACAGCGAGCTCAACCTGCTGCCGCGTGGGGTTGCCGGGGAACTGTGCATCGGTGGCATCGGCTTGGCGCGTGGCTACCTGAATCGTCCGGGCCTGACCGCCGAGCGCTTTATCGCCGATCCGCTGGGCCAGCCGGGTGAGCGCTTGTACCGCACCGGCGACCTGGTGCGCTGGGCCGCTGACGGTGCGCTGGAATACCTTGGGCGTCTGGATCAGCAGGTCAAACTGCGTGGCTTTCGCGTCGAACCGCAGGAGATCGAAGCCCGTCTGCTGGCCCAGCCGGGTGTTGGTCATGCTGCCGTGCTGGTGCGCGAAACCGCCGCCGGCCCGCAACTGATCGGTTACTACACTGCCGAAGCCGGGCAGGATGTTCAGGCCGAGCGCATCAAATCGGCGCTGGCTCTGGAACTGCCGGATTACATGGTCCCGGCGCAGCTGGTGCGCCTCGACAGCATGCCGCTGAGCCCGAGTGGCAAGCTGGATCGACGCGCCTTGCCCGAGCCTCAATGGCAGACTCGCGAGCATGTCGAGCCGCAAACCGACCTGCAAAAGCAGATCGCCGCTGTCTGGCGCCAGGTGCTGGGCGTGCCGCGCGTCGGCCTGCGCGACGACTTTTTCGAGCTGGGCGGGCACTCGTTGCTGGCCACGCAGATCATTTCCCGGGTGCGTCAGGTCTGCGATATCGATTTGCCGTTGCGTGCGCTGTTCGAAGCCAGCGAGCTGGGCGCGTTTGTCGAACAGGTTCAAACCATTCAGCTGTCGGGCGAGCGCAGCAGCCTGCAACCGATCGCCCGTGTCGACCGCAGTCAAGCGGTGCCGCTGTCTTATTCCCAACAGCGTATGTGGTTCCTCTGGCAGATGGAACCGGACAGCCCGGCGTACAACGTCGGCGGCATGGCACGCCTGAACGGCGTGCTCGATATCGAACGTTTCGAAGCCGCGCTGCAAGCCTTGATCCTGCGCCACGAAACCCTGCGCACCACCTTCCCGAGCGTCAACGGCGTAGCCTGCCAGAAGGTCAGCGAACAGACCGGCCTGCGCGTGCAATGGCAGGATTACTCGGCCCTGCCTGCCGAGCTTCGTCAGCAGCGCCTTCAGGCACTGGCCGACAGCGAGGCGCATCAGCCTTTTGATCTGGAGACCGGTCCGCTGCTGCGTGCCTGTCTGGTCAAGGCGGCTGATCTTGAGCATTACTTCGTTCTGACCCTGCACCACATCGTCACCGAAGGCTGGGCGATGGACATTTTCGCTCGCGAACTGGGCCTGCTCTACGAAGCATTTCTGCAAGGCAAGCCGTCGCCGCTGGAACCGCTGGCGGTGCAATATCTGGATTACAGTGTCTGGCAGCGTCAGTGGATGGAGGCGGGCGAGCGCCAGCGCCAGCTGGATTACTGGACCGCGCAGTTGGGTAACGAGCATCCGCTGCTGGAACTGCCCGCTGACCGGCCACGCCCAGCGGTACAAAGTCACCAGGGCGAACTGTACCGTTTCGACCTGAATCCCGAACTGGCCGCCAAAGTCCGCGCGTTCAACGCCCGCAATGGCTTGACCCTGTTCATGACCATGACCGCCACACTGGCGGTGCTGCTCTACCGTTACAGCGGCCAGAATGACCTGCGCATCGGTGCGCCGGTGGCCAACCGCATCCGTCCGGAAAGCGAAGGGCTGATCGGCGCGTTCCTCAACACCCAGGTGCTGCGCGTGCAGCTTGACGGGCAAATGAGCGTTGCGCAGCTGTTCGAACAGGTTCGTCACACCGTCATTGAAGGCCAGTCGCATCAGGACCTGCCGTTCGATCATCTGGTCGAAGCCCTGCAACCGCCACGCAGCGCGGCCTACAACCCGCTGTTCCAGGTGATGTGCAACGTGCAGCGCTGGGAATTCCAGCAAAGTCGCGAGCTGGCGGGCATGACCGTTGACTATCTGGTCAACGATGCGCGTGCCACCAAATTCGACCTCAACCTGGAGGTCACTGAGCTGGATCACCGCTTGGGTTGCTGCCTGACCTACAGCACCGATCTGTTCGACGAGCCGCGCATCGCGCAGATGGCCGGGCACTGGCTGAACCTGCTACAAGCACTGCTCGCCGACCCGCAACAGCGCCTGAGTGAACTGCCGCTGTTGCAGGACGCCGAACGTCAGCAACTGCTCGACAGCCTGGGCGTCGAAGCCGGCGAACAACGGCTTGATCAGTGCATTCACAGCCTGTTCGCCGAGCAGGCCCGGCTGCGCGCAGATGCGCCTGCGTTGACCTTTGCCGGGGAAACCCTGAGCTACGCCGAGCTGGACGCCCGCGCCAACCAACTGGCCGGAATGCTGCGCCAGCGCGGCGTCGGCCCGCAGGTTCGCGTCGGCCTGGCGCTGCCGCGCTCGCTGGACATGGTCGTCGGCCTGCTGGCGATCCTCAAGGCCGGTGGTGCCTACGTGCCACTGGACCCGGAATATCCGTTGGAACGCCTGCACTACATGATCGAAGACAGCGGCGTCGGCCTGCTGTTGAGCGACCGTGCGCTGTTTGCCGCGCTGGGCGAGCTGCCTGCCGGTGTGGCCCGCTGGTGCCTGGAAGACGATCAGCCGCTGCTGGCGTCTTTCTCAACCGATGAACTGCCGTTTATCAGCCTGCCGCAGCATCAGGCGTACCTGATTTACACCTCCGGCTCTACCGGCAAGCCCAAGGGGGTGGTGGTGTCCCACGGTGAAATCGCCATGCATTGTCAGGCGGTGATTCGTCGCTTCGACATGCAGCCCGATGACTGCGAACTGCATTTCTATTCGATCAACTTCGATGCCGCCACTGAGCGCCTGCTGGTGCCACTGCTCAGCGGTGCGCGCGTGGTATTGCGCGCCCAAGGCCAGTGGGACGCCGAAGAAATCTGCACGCTGATTCGCCAGCAGCAGGTCAATATTCTCGGCTTCACCCCCAGCTATGGCAGCCAGTTGGCGCAGTGGCTGGCCACTCAAGGCCAGACCTTGCCGGTGCGCATGTGCATCACCGGCGGTGAAGCGCTGACCGGTGAACACTTGCAGCGTATTCGCGCAGTCTTCCAGCCGGAACTGTTGTTCAACGCCTATGGCCCGACCGAAACCGTGGTCATGCCGTTGGCCAGCCTGGCCCCGCAGCAATTGGAAGAGGGCGAAGCCAGCGTACCGATCGGTCGTGTGGTCGGGGCGCGGGTTGCCTATATTCTCGACGCCGATCTGGCCCTGGTGCCACAGGGCGCGAGCGGCGAACTGTATATCGGCGGTGCCGGTCTGGCGCAGGGCTACCATCAGCGCCCCGGCATGAGCGCCGAGCGCTTCGTGGCCGACCCGTTTGCCAGCAACGGCGGGCGTCTGTATCGAACCGGCGACCTGGTGCGCCAGCGCGCCGATGGGCTGGTGGAATATCTGGGGCGTATCGACCATCAGGTGAAGATTCGTGGCTTCCGTATCGAACTGGGGGAAATCGAAACCCGTTTGCTGGAACACGAGGCCATCCGCGAAGCCGTGGTGCTGGCGTTGGACACGCCGTCGGGCAAGCAACTGGCGGGTTATCTGGTCAGTGATGTGGCCGGGCAGGGCGACGAGCAGCAGGCGCAATTGCGTGAATCGCTCAAGTCGCACCTCAAGGCGCAACTGCCGGATTACATGGTGCCAACTCACCTGATCCTGCTCGACAGCATGCCGCTGACCGCCAACGGCAAGCTCGACCGACGCGCATTGCCTGCACCGGACCCGGAACTCAATCGTCAGCATTACGTAGCCCCGGCCAGTGAACTGGAGCAACAGCTGGCAGCGATCTGGTGTGCGGTGCTGAATGTGGAGAAAGTCGGCCTCAACGACAACTTCTTCGAACTGGGCGGCGATTCGATCCTGTCGATTCAGGTGGTCAGCCGGGCGCGTCAGGTGGGTATTCATTTCAGCCCGCGTGATCTGTTCCAGCACCAGACCGTGCAGACCCTGGCCGCCGTGGCGACCGCCAGCGAACTGATTCAGGCCGAACAGGGCCTACTGCAAGGCGCATCCGTGCTGACGCCGATCCAGCACTGGTTCTTCGACACGCCGATCCCCGAGCGTCAGCACTGGAACCAGTCGCTGGTGCTGGAACCGATCAATGCACTCGACCCGCGTCTGCTGGAGCAGGCACTGCGGGCGCTGCTCGAACAGCATGACGCACTGCGCCTGAGCTTCACCGGGCAAAACGGCAAATGGCAGGCCGAGCACCGCGCCGTCACCGCCGAAACCCTGTTAATACAGGCGCAGGTCGCCGACATGGCCGAATGTGCCGCGCTGTACGCCGACACCCAGCGCAGCCTCGACCTGCAAAACGGCCCGCTGTTGCGCGCCTTGCTGGTCGATGGTCCGCAGGGTCAGCAACGTCTGCTGATGGTCATTCACCACCTGGTGGTCGATGGCGTTTCGTGGCGGGTGCTGCTCGACGATTTGCAAACTGCCTATCGACAGTTGAGCGAAGCAACGCCAGTGCGCTTTGCCGCCAAGACCAGTGCGTTCCGTGACTGGGCCGCACGTTTGCAGGCCTACGCGGGTAACGAATCGTTACGTGAAGAGCTGCACGTGTGGCAGCGTCAGCTTGGCGGTCCAGTGGCGCAGTTGCCGTGCCACAACCCGCAGGGCGGCCAGCAGAATCGTCATGCGCAAACCGTCAGCGTGCGGCTGGATGCCGAACGTACCCGACAACTGCTGCAACAGGCACCCAGCGCATACCGCACTCAGGTCAACGACCTGCTGCTGACGGCGTTGGCGCAAGTGGTCTGCCGCTGGAGCGGGCAACCATCGACGCTGGTCCAGCTGGAAGGGCACGGCCGCGAAACCCTGTTTGACGACATCGACCTGACCCGCACGGTCGGCTGGTTCACCAGCGCTTATCCGCTGCGCCTCACGCCAGCAGTGGCTGGCGATGCAGCGCCGGGGGAGTCGATCAAGGCGATCAAGGAGCAGCTGCGTCAGGTGCCGCACAAAGGCCTGGGCTATGGCGTGCTGCGCTATCTGGCCGACAGTGCCAGCAAAGCCGCCATGCAGGCGCTGCCGGTGGCACCGATCACCTTCAACTACCTCGGTCAGTTCGACCAGAGCTTCGCCAGCGATGCGTTGTTCCGTCCGCTGGAAGAGTCAGCGGGCGCGGCCCACGATCCGCATGCGCCGCTGCCCAACGAGCTGAGCATCGACAGCCAGGTGTATGGCGGCGAACTGCTGCTGCGCTGGACTTTCAGTGCCGAGCGTTATCAACCCGCCGCCATCGAAGCGCTGGCGCAGGATTACCTGGCCCGGTTGCAGGCGCTGATTGCCCATTGCCTGAGCGATGGCAGCGGTGGCCTGACGCCTTCGGACTTCCCGCTGGCCGATCTGGATCAGGCGCAACTCGACGCACTGCCGGTCGCTGCGACGCACATCGAGGACGTCTACCCGCTGACACCAATGCAGGAGGGCATGCTGCTGCACACCCTGCTGGAACCGGGCACCGGCCTGTATTACATGCAGGACCGCTATCGCATCAACAGCGCGCTCGACCCAGAGCGTTTTGCCCAGGCCTGGCAGGCGGTGATCGCCCGTCATGAAGCGCTGCGCGCCTCGTTCTGCTGGGACATCGGCGAAACCATGCTGCAGGTCATCCACAAGCCGGGTAGCACGCCGATTGATTATCTGGACTGGCGTGACGTACCGGAGGACCAGCAGGAGCCGCGTTTGCAGGCCTTGCTCAAGTCCGAGCGCGAGGCCGGTTTCAACCTGCTCGATCAGCCGCCGTTCCACCTGCGCCTGATTCGCGTCGATGAAGCGCGCTACTGGTTCATGATGAGCAACCACCACATCCTCATCGATGCCTGGTGCCGTTCGCTGCTGATGAACGACTTCTTCGATATCTACACTGCGCTGGGCGAAGGTCGTGAAGCACAACTGACGCCTGCCCCGCGTTATCGCGACTACATCGGCTGGCTGCAGCGCCGTGGCCTGGCGCAGGCGCGTGACTGGTGGCAAGACAACCTGCGCGGCTTCGAACGGCCGACGCCGATCCCCAGCGACCGGCCGTTCCTGCGTGAACATGCGGGCGACAGCGGCGGCATGGTCGTGGGCGATTGCTACACCCGTCTCGATGAACGCGACGGCGCACGACTGCGCGAGCTGGCGCAGCAGCATCAACTGACCGTCAACACCTTCGCCCAGGCAGCGTGGGCATTGACCCTGCGGCGTATGAGCGGTGATCGCGACGTGGTGTTCGGCGTCACGGTGGCCGGTCGTCCGGTGGAACTGCCGCAAATGCAGCGCACCGTTGGGCTGTTCATCAACACCATCGCGCTGCGCGTCGGCATGCCCGGCGACGATCAGCGTTGCAGCGTGCGCCAGTGGCTGAGCCAGTTGCTGGACAGCAACATGCAACTGCGCGAGTACGAATACCTGCCGCTGGTGACCATTCAGGAAAACAGCGAACTGCCCAAAGGCCAGCCGCTGTTCGACAGCCTGTTCGTGTTCGAGAATGCGCCGGTGGAAGTCTCGGTGCTCGACCGTGCGCAAAGCCTCAACGCCACGTCGGATTCCGGCCGCACCCACACCAACTATCCGCTGACGGCCGTCTGCTATCCGGGCGATGATCTGGGCCTGCATCTGTCTTACGACCAGCGTTATTTCGATGAGTCCACCGTGCAGAACATGCTCGGCGAGTTCAAGCGTCTGCTGCTGGCGCTGATCGAGGGCTTCCACGGCGACATGAGCGAACTGGCACTGGTCAGCGAGCAGGAGCGCACGTTCCTGATCGAGGGCTGCAACCAGAGCGAGCACGCGTACCCGCTGGATAAAAGCTACGTCGAACTGTTCGAAGCGCAGGTCGAAGCACATCCGCAGCGCATTGCGGTCAGTTGCCTGGATCGCCAGCTCAGTTATGCCGAGCTGAATATTGCCAGCAACCGTCTGGGCCATGCCCTGATCGAGGCCGGTGTCAGTTTCGATCAGCCGGTTGCCTTGCTCGCCGAGCGTGGCGTTGAACTGCCGGGCATGATCATCGGCAGCTTCAAGGCCGGTGGCGGTTACCTGCCGCTGGACCCGGCGCTGCCCGATTCGCGACTGAGCGGCATCATCGGCCAGAGCGGCACGCCGCTGCTGGTGTGCAGCGCGCAATGTCTGGAACAGGGCAGGGCGCTACTTGAAGCGCTGCCCGAGTCCGCTCGTCCGCAGTTGCTGATCTGGGAAACTGTGCAGCAGCGCGAATCAGCGCAGCACAACCCCGGCCGCTACAGCGCACCGGAAAACCTCGCTTACGTGATTTTCACCTCCGGCTCCACCGGGCTGCCGAAGGGCGTGATGGTCGAGCAGCGCGGCATGCTCAACAACCAGTTGAGCAAGGTGCCGTACCTGAGCCTGAGCGAAAGAGATGTCATCGCCCAGACCGCTTCGCAGAGTTTCGACATCTCGGTCTGGCAGTTCCTCGCTGCGCCGCTGTTTGGCGCGCGGGTGGACATTGTGCCGAACGACATCGCCCGCGACCCGCAGGCCTTGTTGGCGCATGTGCAGGCCCAGCGCATCAGCGTGCTGGAAAGCGTGCCGTCGCTGATAACCGGCCTGCTCGCCGAGCAGCAGGCAACGCTCGACAGCCTGCGCTGGATGCTGCCTACCGGCGAAGCCATGCCGCCCGAGCTGGCCAGCCAGTGGCTGCAACGCTACCCGCAGATTGGGCTGGTAAATGCCTATGGCCCGGCTGAGTGTTCCGACGACGTGGCGTTCTTCCGCGTTGATGCAGCGTCCACACGCAGCGCTTATCTGCCGATCGGTTCGCCGACCGACAACAACCGCCTGTACCTGCTCGACGAAGCGCTGGACCTCGTGCCGCTGGGCGCAGTGGGTGAGCTGTGCGTGGCCGGGGCCGGAGTCGGCCGTGGTTACGTCGCTGATCCCTCGCGCAGCGTGCCGGTGTTCGTGCCGCATCCGTTCGGTGCACCGGGCGAGCGTCTATACCGCACCGGTGACTTGGCGCGGCGGCGCAAGGACGGCGTGCTGGAGTACGTCGGCAGGGTCGATCACCAAGTGAAGATTCGCGGTTATCGTATCGAGCTGGGCGAAATCGAAACCCGCTTGCTGGAGCATTCGGCGATCCGCGACACGGTGGTACTGGACGTCGACGGTCCGCTGGGCAAAGTGCTGGCGGCCTATCTGGTGCCAAGCGCTGCCACGCAGGATCCCGATGCGCTACGAGACGAGCTGAAAAACCATCTCAAAGCCAGCCTGCCGGACTACATGGTACCTGCGCATCTGGTGATTCTGGAGGCCATGCCGCTGACGCCGAACGGCAAGCTTGACCGCAAGGCCTTGCCTGCGCCGGACGTCAGTCAGGCGCAGCAGGAATACCTCGCGCCGCAGACCGAGATGGAGCAGCAACTGGCGACCATCTGGGCCGATGTGCTCAAGGTCGAGCGGGTGGGCATTACCGACAACTTCTTCGAGTTGGGAGGACACTCGCTGCTCGCTACCCAGGTCGTCACCCGTGCGCAGAAGCTGTTGCAGCGCAACGTGCCATTGCGGGCGATGTTCGAATTCAACACCGTTCAGGCGTTGGCCGAGCATCTGCAAAGCCTTGGCGGAGCGCAGGTTGACGAGCAGAAATTCGACCGTCTGGCGGACTTGATGGCGGAACTGGAAGGGCTCTGATCGGCCTCTCGTCGGCGCGCTGGCGTTGCGGATAAAAAACTCGTTACCGGGTGTAAATCCGCAGCTCGCTGGCGCGTTTTCAAGGGAAGGAATAAACGCCTGAGCCCGCATGGCCAACCGTCATGCATCAGGTCATTCAACCAGCGTATTGAGGGTTGCACAGATGTCAGTTGCTACCAGGCTTATCGATGATCAGTTGACACGGGTTGCCCCGGCAGCGGCTGAAACGCTCTACCAATTCGAAGAGTCGCCATTGCTGGCGCGGCAAAATCGCCAGGAATCCAATGCGCGCAGTTACCCGCGGCGTATCCCGCTGGCGCTCAAGCGAGCCAAGGGCATTCACGTCGAGGATGTCGAAGGGCGGCGCTTCATCGATTGCCTGGCAGGCGCGGGCACGCTGGCGTTGGGGCATAACCATCCAGTGATCATCGAAGCGATTCAGCAGGTGATCAGTGATGAGTTGCCGCTGCACACCCTGGACCTGACCACGCCAGTCAAAGACCAGTTCGTTCAGGACCTTTTCGGTCTGTTGCCCCCAGCGCTGGCCGATGACGCGAAGATTCAGTTCTGTGGCCCGACCGGCACCGATGCGGTGGAAGCCGCGTTGAAACTGGTACGCACTGCCACGGGACGCAGTACGGTACTGTCGTTTCAGGGCGGTTATCACGGCATGAGCCAGGGCGCGTTGAGCCTGATGGGCAGCCTGGGGCCGAAAAAGCCGCTCGGCGCGTTGCTCGGCACAGGCGTGCAGTTTCTGCCGTACCCCTATGATTACCGCTGCCCGTTCGGGCTTGGCGGCGAACAGGGCGTGCGCGCCAACCTGCATTATCTGGAGAACCTGCTCAACGACCCGGAAGCCGGTGTGCAGTTGCCTGCAGCGGTCATTCTTGAAGTGGTGCAGGGCGAGGGCGGGGTCATTCCTGCTGACCTGGACTGGTTGCGCGGCGTGCGGCGTATTACTGAAAAGGCCGGTGTGGCGCTGATTGTCGATGAGATCCAGAGCGGTTTTGCCCGCACCGGCAAGATGTTCGCCTTCGAACACGCCGGGATCATCCCGGACGTCGTGGTCATGTCCAAAGCCATCGGCGGCAGCCTGCCGCTGGCGGTGGTGGTCTATCGTTCATGGCTCGACACCTGGCTGCCAGGTGCCCACGCAGGAACTTTCCGTGGCAACCAGATGGCGATGGCTACCGGTTCGGCGGTAATGCGCTATCTTCAGGAACACAATATTTGCGAGCACGCGACGGCGATGGGCGCGCGTCTGTCCAGGCACTTGCATGCCTTGCAGCGTGACTTCCCGCAACTGGGCGATATTCGCGGGCGCGGGCTGATGCTGGGTGTCGAATTGGTCGATCCGGCCGGTACGCGCGATGCGCAGGGTCATCCGCCGGTATTTGCCCGTCTGGCCCCGCTGGTCCAGCGCGAATGCCTCAAGCGCGGGCTGATTCTGGAACTGGGTGGTCGACACGGCAGCGTGGTGCGCTTCCTGCCACCGCTGGTGATCACCGCCGAGCAGGTCGACGAAGTGGCCGAAATCTTTGGTCGCGCACTCAACGCCGCTGTCGCACAGCTTTAATTTTTCGACGTAGCGATACGTTCAATCCCTATAGCTGCTATGAATTGGCACAGCAGCACTGAACCAACACGGAGAGCAGCAATGACTTCAGTATTCGATCGGGAAGACATCGTCTTTCAAGTTGTGGTCAACCACGAAGAACAGTATTCGATCTGGCCCGACTACAAAGCCATCCCCAACGGCTGGCGCACCGTTGGCAAAAGCGGCTTCAAGAAAGAGTGCCTGGCCTACATCGAAGAAGTCTGGACCGACATGCGCCCCCTGAGCCTGCGCCAGAAAATGGAAGCGCAGACGGCCTGATTGGCTGGTAGACCAACCAGGCTGTCGTGCGACGCTCCGCGTCGTCATGCCGTTCGGGACGCTCCGCGTCCTCTTGCGACGCAGAGCGTCGCGACCTGCATTCCCACGCTGGAGCGTGCGGAACGATAATCTCAACTATCGTGCCGATGCTCCGCGTCGTCACGCCGTTCTGGACGCTCCGCGTCCTCTTGCGACGCAGAGCGTCGAGACCTGTATTCCCACGCTGGAGCGTGCGCAACGATAACTGACTATCGTGCGACGCTCCGCGTCGTCATGCCGTTCTGGACGCTCCGCGTCCTCTTGCGACGCAGAGCGTCGCGACCTGCATTCCCACGCTGGAGCGTGCGGAACGATAATCTCAACTATCGTGCCGATGCTCCGCGCGGCTATCGTGCGACGCAGAGGTTCGCGACCTGCATTCCCCACGCTGGAGCGTGAGCAACGATAAGCTCACCCCTTGCCAGCCAGCACCTCGATAACCCCCTGAATATCCCCCTGCAACTCCGCCAGCGGATCAGCGCCATCAATCCCCAGCACCAGCAACGTGCTGCCTGCCGCTTCAATTGCAGACTTCACCGCTTCTGGCGGCTGACGATGATCAAGCACCAGCGCCACGTCGTTATCCTTGAGGGTCGCGCTCAGTTTGCTCAATGCCTCGGGCGTCCACTGTTCGTCGGTCAGCACTAGGCTGTCGATCAGCTCCAGATTCAGCCCGCTGATCAGGTAGCCGAAGCGGTCTGACAAACTCACCACACTTAAATTGTCGGCACCGGCCAGTGCCGCTTCGCTGCTGGCACTCAGTTTGAGCAGTTGCTGCTTGAACGCCGCCAGATTGGCCTCGATCTTCGGCTTTGCGCTCGGCGCCAGGCGCACAAGGTCCGCCGCCAGCACATCGGCCATGCGCCCCATGTTGTTGCTCGCCAGCCACGGCTGACTGTTCAGCCCGTCAGTGCCCTGGCCCGGCTGCACGGCAATCCCCGGTAAACCACCGTCCACCGGGCGGGCTGCATCAATTTCGACGATGCGAATATTACTGCGGCGTGCGTTCGGGTAAAGCGGGTCATCGGCCCAGATCGACCGCAAGCCGATTACCGCATCGGCGTTGTTCGCCAAGCCGCGCAATGCATCGGCACCGCGCCCTGTGAAGTAAGCAGTCTGGCGCGAGCCGGGCAGGTTGGCCGCGGCAGCGCGTTCCAGCATTACACCGCTGTCCTTGAGCAGAATTTCCCCCAGCCCGTAGGTAATCGGCAGGCTGGCCAGCACCCGTACCGGTTGAGCGCTGTCGGCTTTGGCGTCGGCGGCATACAGGCTGTTGCTGAACAGGCCGGTCATGGCCAGCGCCAGGGTCAATGTACGTAAAGTAGGCATTTATCCAATATTCCCTTTCAGGCCGGGCAGCGTGCCGCGGGCGATGGCGGCCAGGGCAAAGGCAACGCCAGCCACCAAAATGATCGCCGCGCCGGACGGCACAGGCAGGTCGAAGACGATAGGCAGCAGAATGCCGCACAGGGTGCTGACGGTAGCAATCGCCACCGATATCCAGAAAAAGCCTTTCAGCGACTGGCTCAACAGGCGTGCCGCCGCCGCTGGAATCACCAGCAACGCTCCGACCAGAATCGCGCCGATGACTTTCACGGCTGCAACAGTGATCAGCGTGACCAGGATCACGAACAGGTAATCCAGCGTCTTCACTGCCACACCGCGCACTGCAGCCAGTTGCGGATTGAAGCTGGCCAGCATGATGCGGTTGTATAACGGCAGGCTCAGGCCCATGACCAGCGAACCAACGATCAGCAACACCAGCAGGTCATTGCCGTTGACAGTCAGTACCGAGCCGAACAGCACGTTTTCCAGAATGTGCACGTTGATCTTGCCGGCCAGCACCAGCAGCAGGCTTGCGCCGAGCGCAAGGGACACCGAGAGGAACACGCCAATCAGCGTGTCCGGTGCCAGTCCGGTGCGGTTGCGCAGGTAGTTGAGGACGATACCGAACAGCAGGCAATAGCCGAACAGCGCGCCATAAGGCCCGGTGTACGGCTCACCGAGCAGAATACCGATGGCCACGCCGGTCAGTGCCGCATGGCCCACCGCTTCGGAGAAGAACGCAAAGCGCTTGACCACCACCAGCGTGCCCAGACCGCCCAGCACCGGACCGATCAACAGGCCCGCAAGCAGGGCGTTGACCACAAAGCCATAGGCCAGCGCCTCCGGCAGATAGCCGGATGAAGCGAGGCCCTGAATGAACAGGCGAAACGTTTCGTAATCCATCACGCAGCGCTCCCGTTAACGGCATCGGCAGTGCGCGGATGAGCAGAAAACAACGTCAGCAGGCGTTCCGGCGTCAGTGCTGTGGCGGCAGGCTCGTCGAACAATACGCGGCGATTGAGCCCGGTCACCTGATCCGCCAGCCGCCGTACTGCATCCAGATCGTGCTCGATCCACAACACGGTGATACCGCTTCGGCGCCAGTCACCGAGCAGGCGCTCGAAGACTTGAATCCCTGCTTCATCCAGAGCCGACATCGGCTCATCCAGCACCAGTAATTGCGGCGCAGGAATCAGCCCCTGCGCCAGCAGCACGCGCTGCCGTTCACCACCGGACAACGCGCCCATGCGCCGCTTGCGCTTGTCCTGCATGCCGACCCGTTCCAGCGCATCGCCAATTGCTGCCGCGTAGTGTTTCGACAAGCCCAGAAACGCCGGGCGTCGCTGGCACATGGCAGCCATGAAATCGTCGACGGTCATCGGCAGGCCGCGATCGAACTCCAGCGCCTGCGGCACATAGCCAATCAGGCCCGGCGCGGCAGGCCATTGCAGGCTCAATTGGCCTTGATGCGGTGTCTGCCCGAGCAGGGTCTTGATCAGCGAGCTTTTGCCGCCGCCGTTCGGCCCGACCAGCGCGTGTACGCTGCCAGCGCGCACGTTGAAATGCACGCGGTCGAGAATCGTTGTGCGGCCCAGGGTCAGGCTCACCTGGTTAAACTCGATGCCTGGCCCCTGGCTGACGATGTCGAGGCTCTGCGCGACAGTCATGTGCCCGACTCCTGAATGGCCCGCACCACGGTGTCGAGGTTGCCGGCCATTTCCTTCTCGTACTTGTCGGCGGTGTATTCGCCATAGGAAATGTGTGACAGCGGGTACAGCTTGACCCCGGATTCACGCTGGATGGTGTCGACGTAAGTGGACGGGAAATCCATCTCCGAGAAGATCACCTTCACGTCCAGTTCGCGCAGTTGGTCGATGGTCTTTTTCAACTGGCTCGGGCTGGGCTCGATGCCATGTGCCGGTTCCACCACTGCTGTCACTTCCAGGCCGAATTCACGCAGCAGGTAGTCGTAGGCGGCGTGTACCGTGGCCACGCGCAGGTCGGCGTTGGGGGCCTTGGTCAGTTTGGCGAGGGCGTCGGCGCGCATCTGCCGCAGTCGCTTGCCATAGGCGCGGGCGTTGGCAGTGTAGGTTTTGGCGTTGTCCGGGTCCAGCTTGCCCAGCTCGCGGGCGATGTTGTTGACCTGGGCGATGGACGCGCTGATCGACAGAAAGGTGTGCGGGTTGACCACCTTGCCTGCGCCGCGTGCTGCAACCCCGGTGGCAGCCAGCAACGGCACGTCGGCGTTGGCTTCGATGGTCTTGATGTTCGGCGTTTCGCTGGCCGCGATCATGTGGTCGGCGAAATCGTCGTGGCCGACGCCATTGAGCACGATCACGTCCAGCGAACCGATGCGTTTGATGTCCTCGGCGCGCGGTTCGTAGGCATGCGGGTTGAAACCGGCCGGGATCAGCGGCACGACGTCGGCCTTGTCACCGACAATATTGCTCACGTAGCTGTAATACGGGTGCAGCGTGATGCCGATGCGCAGGCGCTTGGCCGGGTCGGCGGCGTAGCTGGACGGTGCCAGCAGGGCGGCAAACAACCCTGCCAACAGGACGCGCAGCAAGGGACGGCGTTTGAATGAAATAGGCATGGGCAAGCGGTCTTCTTTCAAAGGAATGCGAAGTTTCAGTGTGGGTGCTGACGGGTTACGCCAGCATCGAATTGCGCGACGACCTGTTTCCAGCCCGCGTCGACCAGGGCTTTGTCGCCGAGGTCGCTGACAGGTGCGATGGAGGCGCTGCGGTTGATCCAGATGTCAGGCTGGTTGTCCGAATCGATGCGCATCAGAAACGAGCCGGCCACGTTCGGCGTCTGGCTCAGGCCCAGATAGGACTGCTCGACCATTTGCCACTCGTGACCGCCACGGCTCACCGAACTGGCGTCCTGGGCGAACGGCGCAAAGCCCTCGTCACCCAGTTGTTGCGGGGTAACAGGGGTTTGCTGTTCGGTTGCCAGCAGGCGAATTTCGTCGAGGGTCACGCGCAGGTCGGCGTAGATGCCTTGTTCGGCAGCGGTCAGGTCTCGTCGCGCATCAAGTTGATGGCTGGCAAGGCTGTGTGTTTCCTGAGTATCACGGTGCAGGCTGACGACTCCGGCCGCGACGCCGAGGATCAGTAGGCACAGCAGCAGGACGTACAGGGTTTCATGCCCGGCGCCGGCCGGGCGGACGATTTGTCGGGTTGGCGCACTCATGGGCTGGGGATGTCCGCCTGATCGATTTCCACCACATGGCCGGGGCCGGCATCGAACAGCACATAGAACTCGGAAGCCGGACGCTTGAAGGTCACGGTCGAATCCTCACCGAGCTTGCCGGGCACCAGAATGGTTTCGTCGTAGCCGATCACGTCGAGGGTCACGCCCGGTGCGCCACTGCCGTCGGAAAAACCGCCGGTGCAGCGAATCTGCTCGTTGTCGATCTGTTTGCATTCGCACATCGGGTTGTGCGCCAGTGCGTTGCCACTCAAGCCAAGCAGGCACAGGGCACTGGCCGTCAGCCAGCGCAGGGAAGGGCGGGCACTCATGGTTTGGCTCCTTGTTTTTTCAGCCACGCCACGGTGGTGGGCGAAGCCTGTTGCAGCGGAATGGAAGTCTGATGCACGGCGCCGTCCCAGCCTTCCATGGTGATCCACAGGTCTGAGTCGGGGCTGGTGTTTTCGGGAATCTGCATGAACGCACTCATGCGGTAGCCACCGCCAAAGAAAATAACCCCGGCGGTGCGCAGGCTGCGTGGTTTGCCGATGCGCAGGTAAGTGGCCTTGACCCGGTCGATGCAGGCGTTGCACAGCGCGGCATTGAAGCTTTTCATGTAGCCCGACGGACCGGACAGGCGCGGGGCTTCGTTACGGTCTTCGGCCAGACGCAGGCTCCACGGGCCGACCTGAATCTCGCCGACGTCGCGTTGGCCAAGGCCCTGATCGCCGCGATCCAGCGCGTTGTCGGAGAAGTACTTGGGCATGAAGCCCAGCGGAATCAGCACCAGCAGCACGTTGATGTGGAAGCGCCACTTGTACCAGAAACGACTCAGCGACGATGCAGGTTGTGCAACAGCGGCCTTGCTCACAGGCTGTTCTCCGGGGTGCGGGTCGCCAGTGGCGAGTGGGTGGTGTCCGGAGTCGATGCCGGGGTGAAGGTGGCCGGGCTGGTTCTGGACTCACGCTTGAGGGCATTGAGCGTCGCCAGCGCGGTGCGCTTGCTCCAGATCAGCAACCCGCTGAGCACCATCATGCTCAACAGCAGGCCGAAGAACGCCCAGATCAGCTTGATCCAGATACCGCCGAAGTCGCCGGTGTGCAGTGGGCGCATGGATTCGGTGACGAACTCCAGCTTGTTGCGGTCCGACAACAGGTGTGACGCTGCGATTTCGCCACTGTACGGGTTGATTTCGGCGGTCTGAAACATCAGCGGATACCAGCTGCGCCCGCCAACCTGCATGTTGCTGTAGGCATTGAAGGGCGGAGTGATGAAGCTTGCTTCAAGACCTGGAATCCGCTCCTTGGCGATTTCCACGGCCTTTTCCAGACTGATGGTCTGTGCCGGGCGGCCGTCGGCAGTCAGCGGCACGGCGCTGTGTGGAATGATCGAGGCAACCTGGGATTTGCTCGAGATACTGATCTGGTTATCGCCAAGAATTGCCTGAATCAAAAACCACGTGCCGGTGATGGAAATCACCGCAATGAACCAGATCGACCACACGCCGCTGAGGCGATGCAGGTCGCCCCAGAAAATCCGCGGGCCCTGGCTGAAGCGTACCGGCTTGAAAAAGCCGCGCCAGAATTTCTTGTAGACCACCAGCCCGGTCACCAGCGACGCGAGCAGGGGCAGGCCGAGAATCGACACCAGGTACCAGCCCCACGAATAGCCATTGGTGAACGGCACCAGCCACCAGCCGTGCAGCGCGCGGGTGAAGCGGCGGAAGTCGAACGACGGCGTGAGGCCCTGAATCACCCCGGTGTAAGGGTTGACGTAAGCCGGCACCGAGCGGCCGTCCGGGTAGGTGACGAACACGCTCAGGGCGAAGTAATCGCCGTCAGGCTGCATGATCGTACCGACGATGAGGTCCGGCTCGTTGCGCTCGATGGTTGCGCGAATCTGCTCGAAGCTCATGCGCTGGGCGTCGTCGGAGGGGCGGTTGTCACGCATCTCCGGGTTGGCCAGCCACATGATTTCCTTGCTGATGACCGCCAGCGTGCCGGTCACACAGACGATCAGCACAAAAAACCAGATGGGCAGGGCAAGCCAGCTGTGGACGAGAAACCAGATTTTTGAACGGGACTTCTTCGACATGGATAAACAATCTCGATTCACGATGTAAAGCAGCCGCAAAGCGACTCCTTCTGTCTGTACGCGCGGGCGATATAAAGCCTCGCATTCAATTAAAGACGAATGAGAATGAGATTCCTGTAGGAATATTTTGCGTTTAAATGAAAAAAATTGTTTCAGAGCTACCGGAATCCCCCGTATGGCACAGGAAAAGGGCTTGGACGGCTAATTTTCTCGTGGCGAAGTACGTTCAATCTGGACATTGGTGTTGCGCCAGGCCGCAGGGGCTCGGGCGCTTTTGCCATCAAGGGAGAGACATCATGAGTCATGCGTTGAGTTTGGATATCCGGCCGCTGCTTGCAGGGGCGGGCAGCTTGCCCATGCTGGTACAGGCACCCGAACCCGGTCTGGACTTGATGGAAGCGCTGGGCGAACTCAAGCCACTGGTGGCCGCGCACCTGTACAGCGCGGGCGGCATTCTGTTTCGCGGCTTCGACGTCGGCGGTGCGGAAGCGTTTCGTGAGTTCGCTGCCGGTTTCGGCGATCCGCTGCTCAACTACGAGTTTGGCTCCACGCCGCGCAGTAACGTGACCAAGGGTGTGTATACCTCCACCGAATACCCGGCGCATCAGAGCATCCCGTTGCACAACGAGCAGGCCTACACGCTGGACTGGCCGATGAAGATCTGGTTCTACAGCATGATCGCGGCGCAGACCGGTGGCGAAACGCCGATTGCCGACAGCCGTGAGATCTACCGGCGCATTCCGGCGCGTATTCGTGATCGCTTCATCGAAAAGAAGCTGATGTACGTGCGTAACTACGGCAACGGGCTCGATGTGGAATGGAGTCAGGTATTCAATACCGAAGATGAGTCCGTGGTCGAAGCCTACTGCCGGGCGCACAACATCGAGTGCGAATGGAAAGACGACGGCGAACTGCGCACCCGGCAGATCTGCCAGGCCGTGTCCCGCCATCCAGTGACCGGCGATACCGTCTGGTTCAATCAGGCGCACCTGTTTCACATCTCCAACCTGCAACCGGAAGTGCGCGAAACCCTGCTGGATGTCGTGGATGAAGAAGACCTGCCGCGCAATGTTTACTACGGCGACGGCTCACCCCTCGAAGAAAGCCTGCTGGACGAGATTCGTGGCGTGCTCGACGACTGCACCGTCAGCTTTCCATGGCTGGAAAACGACGTACTGATGCTCGACAACATGCTCACCGCCCACTCCCGTGCACCGTTCACCGGCAAACGCAAAGTGGTGGTGGCCATGGCGCAGGGGCATTCGGATAAGTAGTTGTTTATTGATTTCCGTGCCAACGCTCCGCGCCAGCGTTATACCCCGGTCCTGCAGAACTCAAGTAATCGTGCTTTTGTGGGAGCGGACTTGTCCGCGAAGACGGTAGTTCAGCCGGTACATTTTTGGAGAATGTACCTGCCCTTTCGCGAACAAGTTCGCTCCCACAAGGTTTTAACTACCGTGCGATGCTCCGCTTAGGCATGCAGTTCTGGACGCTCTGCGTCATCGCTTGAGTGTGCGATGCAATGCAGAGCACCAGCCTTGAGAAACCTTTCTAAATATTTCCCCGCCAATTCGTTCTTGTTGATACGACCCCGCCCGACGGTCAGCCCCATTCAGCAAGGATCGACCCATGAACCCCGAACACGCCCAGAAACTCGCTCGTCGTTTTGTCGAGTTGCCCCTTGAAAAACGTCGTCTGTTTCTCGATGGCATGCGCAAGGAGAACATGGATTTCTCGCTGTTCCCGATCCCTTCCTGCGCAGGGCTGGCCGAGCGTGACGGGCTGTCTTATGCCCAGCAACGCATGTGGTTTCTCTGGCAACTGGACCCGCACAGCGCAGCCTACAACCTGCCGATGTCGGTGTGCCTGAATGGCCCGCTGGAGCTGCCGTTGCTGGAGCGAGCCTTCAGTGCGCTGGTCGAGCGGCATGAAAGTCTGCGCACCACCTTCGGTCAGGACGGCGACCGGGCGTTTCAGCGTGTTGCGCCGCCGACACCCGTCAGCATCCGTCTGATCGACCTGAGCCAGCAGCCTTGCGAACAGCGCTGGGCGAGTGCGCGGCAGGCGATGGCCGAACAGTCGGCGCAGACCTTCGACCTGCAGCGCGGGCCATTGTTTACCGTGCAGGTATTGCGCCTCGCCGAACAGGAACACCTACTGCTGCTCAACCTGCACCACATGATCACCGACGGTTGGTCGATGAACGTGCTGATCGACGAATGGCTGCGCGGCTATGATGCGCTGCTGGCTGGTAAACCGCTGCCTTTTCAGCCGCTGCCTGTGCAGTACCGCGACTATGCGCTGTGGCAACGCAGCTGGCTGGAGGCTGGCGAACAGGAACGTCAGCTGGATTACTGGCGCAGCCATCTGGGCGAAGAGCACCCGGTACTGGAGCTGCCCACAGACCGCCCGTACCCGGCACTGCCCAGCCATGATGGCGCGCGCCTGGAACTGGCGCTGGAGCCCGAGCTGCTGCGCAACCTGAAAAACCTCGCGCAACGTCAGGGCGTGACTCTTTTCGTCGTGTTGTTGGCAACCTTCAAAAGCCTGCTGCACCGCTACAGCGGGCAGACCGACATTCGTGTCGGCGGCCTGATCGCCAACCGCACCCGAAGCGAAACCGAAGGGCTGATCGGCTGTTTTATCAACACCCAAGTGCTGCGCAGTGAAGTGACGGCGCAGACGCGCTTTATCGATTTGCTGCACACCGTGCGCAATGCCTCGACCGGTGCTCAGGCGCATCAGGAGTTGCCGTTCGACGCGATCATCGACGCCTTGCAACCCGAGCGCAGCCAGAGCCACAACCCGCTGTTTCAAGTGATGTTCAACCACCAGCCGGTGGTTGCCGACCTGCTGGACAAACAATTGAGCGGCGGCCTGCGCGTGGCCAATTTGCCTGCCGAGCAACAGGCACTTGCCCAGCGTTCGCACGCCGCGGCCAGTGATCTGATGCTTGCCACCAGCGGCGAAGGCGAGCAGCTGAACGCCGCTTTCACCTACGCCACCGATATTTTCGACCAGGCGACCATCGCTTGTCTGGCCGCACATTGGCGCAACCTGCTGGCGTCGGTCTGTGCCGACCCGCTGCAAACCGTTGCCGAACTGTCGATGCTGTCGACCGATGAGCGCGCTCAGTTGCTGGATATCGACAGCGCAGCCAAAGCCGACACCACAACCCCCGCGCATCGCCAGTTCGAAGCGCAAGTGCAGCGCACACCGAGCGCCCCGGCATTGATCCTCGCCCGTGAAGGCCAGGCGCCCAGCCTGAGTTACACCGAACTGAATGAGCGCAGCAACCGTCTGGCCTGGCAACTGCGTGAGCAAGGCGTCGGCCCGGACGTGCTGGTCGGCGTGGCGCTGGGCCGTTCGCTGGACATGCCCGTCGCGCTGCTGGCGGTGCTCAAGGCAGGCGGTGCCTATGTGCCGCTGGACCTGAGCGCGCCGAGCGAGCGTCTACGTCATGTGCTGCAGGACAGCGGCCTGAAACTGCTGCTGACCCACAGCCAGCAAAAGACGACGCTGCCTGAGCTGGCGGGTATTCAGTGCCTGTGCATCGATCAGATGAGCAGTGCGGCAGCCAGCCCGCAAAACCCGGACATTGCCGTTGATCCGGCCAATCTGGCCTACGTGATCTACACCTCGGGCTCTACCGGTCGGCCAAAAGGCGTGGCGATCAGTCATGGCGCGCTGGCCGAATTTGTAACGTTGGGCGCGAACTACAGCGGCCTGCGCGAAGGCGACCGGGTGCTGCAATTTGCCACCCATAGCTTCGACGGCTTCGTCGAGCAGTTCTACCCACCGCTGTGTCGCGGCGCGGCCGTGGTCTTGCGTGACGAGCGTTTGTGGGACAGCGCCACCTTCCATCAGGCTGTCGTCGAACATGGCGTAACCCTGGCTGACCTGCCTGCGGCCTACTGGCTGACACTGGTTCAGGATTTTGCCGCCAGCCCGCCCGCGCATTACGGCGTGCTGCGGCAGATTCACGTCGGCGGCGAAGCGATGGCCGTCGAAGGCCTGCGCCTGTGGCAGCAGGCCGGGCTCGGGCACGTGCGCCTGCTCAACACCTATGGGCCGACCGAAGCCACGGTGGTGTCGAGTATTCATGATTGCAGCGCGCTGACTGCGGAACAGGTGTCGTGGCGCGGCGTGCCGATTGGTAAAGCGCTGGCGGGACGACGGCTGTACGTGCTCGACGATCAACTGAATCTGCTGCCGCAGGGCGCAGTGGGCGAGTTGTATATCGGCGGTCCCGGCCTGGCGCGGGGTTATCACGCCCAGCCCGGCCTGAGCGCCGAGCGTTTCGTGGCTGATCCGTTCGTGCCCGGTGAGCGCCTGTATCGCACCGGTGACCGCGCCAGGCTGCGCGCTGACGGCGCTGTCGAGTACATCGGACGGGTCGACCATCAAGTGAAAATCCGCGGTTTCCGTATTGAACTGGGCGAAATCGAATCGCGCCTGCAGCAATGCACAGGCGTGCGCGAAGCGGTGGTACTGGCTGTCGAGCTGGCGGGCAGCACGCAACTGGTCGCTTACGTGGTGCCGCAGGTCATGGCGAACGGCGATGCCGAGCAACTGGCGCTGCGCCAGGGCATCAAGAGCCAGTTGCAATCCAGCCTGCCGGATTACATGGTGCCGACGCATTTATTGCTGCTCCCGGAGTTGCCACTCACGCCCAGCGGCAAACTGGACCGCAAGGCACTGCCAGCGCCCGATTCAAGCCAGTTGCAGGCGCGTTATCGCGCGCCGCACAGCGATGTGGAAATCTGCCTCGCTGCTATTTGGCAAGAAGTCCTGCACGCACAGCAGGTCGGTCTGGATGATCACTTTTTCGAGCTGGGCGGCCATTCGTTGCTTGCCGCGCAAGTCATCGCCCGGATCAAGACGCGACTGGGCATCAGCCTGCCGTTGCGCACCCTGTTTGAAAAACCGCTGCTCAGCGATCTCGCCTTCGAAGTGGCCGCGCTGACCGACAACACAACGGATAACGACTGGAGCGACATGGACCAGTTCATGGACTCACTGGAGGAATTTGGCGCATGACCGGGACCACCGCTGCACGCATCGCGAAACGTTTTGTCGGCCTGCCGCTGGAACAACGCCAGCAGTTCCTCGCCCGCTTGCGCCAGGAAGGCAAGGATTTCAGCCTGTTGCCGGTACCGGTCAGCCGTCATGATTTCAGCGCGATTCCGCTGTCGTTCGCCCAGCAACGCCTGCTGTTCCTCTGGCAGCTCGACCCGCAGAGCGACGCCTACAAGATGACCACCGGCCTGCGTCTGCAAGGCCCGCTGAACGAGTCGGCATTGCGCCGCGCCTTTGATCATCTGATCGAGCGCCATGAGGTGCTGCGTACCGTGTTCCATACCGACGGTGATCAGGCGCAGCAAGTGCTGCTGCATGATCAGACCGTGGCGCTGGACAGCATTGATTTGTCCGGTCTGGCTGATGTCGAACTGCGCGATGCCGAACTGGCGTTGCGAGTTATTACCGTCACCAGCCAGCCGTTTGATTTGCGCACAGGCCCGTTGCTGCGTGCGCACCTGTTCCGTCTTGCCAGTGACGAGCATGTGCTGGTGGTGAGCATGCACCACATCGTCTCCGACGGCTGGTCGATGGACGTCATGATTCAGGAGTTCGTGCACTGCTATCAGGCGTATTGCGAAGGTCGCGAACCAGCGCTGCCAGAGCTGCCGCTGCAATACGCCGACTACGCTATCTGGCAGCGCAGCTGGCTGGAGGCGGGCGAGGGCGCGCGGCAACTGGATTACTGGCGCAGCCAGTTGGGTGACGAACAACCTTTGCTGGACGCCGCGCAGGATTTCCCGCGCCCGGTGACACAAAGCTATCAGGGCGAGCACCTGCGCTTTGATTTCGGCGCTGATCTGTCGCGCCAGCTCAACGCCTTTGCGCGCACGCAGGGCATGACCCTGTTCATGCTGGTGCTGGCCGGTTTTTCGCTGTTTCTGTCGCGCAAGGCCGGGCAGCGCGATATCCGCATCGGCGTGCCAAACGCCAACCGCGGTCGTGCTGAAACCGAAGGGTTGATCGGCTTCTTCATCAATACTCAGGTTTTGCGCTGCCAGGTGGACGAGCGCCTGAGCTACCTTGACCTGCTGGCGCAGATCCGTGACACCTCGTTCGGCGCGCAGGCGCATCAGGACGTACCCTTTGAGCAACTGGTCGATCAACTGGCACCCGAGCGCAGCCTGGGCCACAACCCGCTGTTTCAGGCCAAGTTCAACCAGAACGTAATCCTCAAACAGAAAACCGCGCTCAAGCTGGCCGGGCTGGAAGTCAGCGAATACGCCTTCGACAAGCAGGGCGCGCATTTCGATCTGGCGCTGGACATCACCGACGATGGCACGCTGATTCATGGCGACATGGCCTACGCCAGCGACCTGTATCGACGCGCCACCGTCGAAGGGTTCATTCCCGAAATGCTTGCGCTGTTCAAAACCCTGCTCGATGCGCCGCAGGCGCCGTTGTTCAGCCTCGGTGCACTGGCAATCGAGCCACCGCGCCAAGTGCGCGAGGCAGCGCCTCAGGTGCTGCAACTCTGGGACCAGCAGGTGCGGACGCAGCCTGATGCGCTGGCCGCTCGGTGTCTGGATCGTAGCCTGACGACACTGGAGCTGGATCAGGCCGCCAATCAACTGGCCCATCATCTGATCCGTATGGGTATTGGCGAAGGCCAGCCGGTTGCGGTGTTGATGGAGCGTTCGCTGGACTGGCTCACGGCGGTGCTGGCGATCTTCAAGGCCGGTGGCGTGTACATGCCGCTGGACGTCAAAGCCCCGGATGCGCGCCTGCAACAGATGCTCTGCAACGCCGAGGCCAAACTGCTGCTGTGCGCCGAAGGCGATGTGCGTAAGACGTCACTGGATGTTGCCGGTTGTGAGGGCCTGGCCTGGACACCTGCGCTGTGGCAGGACTTGCCGGTCAGTCGTCCTGATATCACGCTGTCAGCCGATTCAGCGGCTTACGTTATTCATACCTCCGGCTCCACCGGTCAGCCCAAGGGCGTATTGGTCAGCCAGGGCGCGCTGGCCTCTTACGTGCGTGGACTGCTGGAGCAGTTGCAACTGGCTCCCGAGGCGAGCATGGCGCTGGTCTCGACCATCGCCGCCGACCTTGGTCATACCGTGCTGTTCGGCGCGCTGTGTTCAGGACGCACGCTGCATGTGCTGACCGAGGCGCTGGGTTTCGACCCGGATGCCTTTGCGGCTTACATGGCCGAGCATCAGGTTGGCGTGCTGAAGATCGTGCCCGGTCATCTGGCCGCGCTGTTGCAGGCCAGCCAGCCTGCCGATGTGTTGCCGCAGCATGCACTGATCGTCGGCGGCGAAGCCTGTTCGCCTGCGCTGGTCGAGCAGGTGCGTCAGCTCAAACCGGATTGCCGGGTGATCAACCACTACGGCCCGAGCGAAACCACTGTTGGCGTACTGACCCATGAATTGAAAGTGGACACGATTCCCTGTGGGAGCGAACTTGTTCGCGAAGAGGCCAGCACAGGCTTGCAAAAGGCTGAGGCCCTACCACCGCTTTCGCGAGCAAGCGAAGCGTCGCCCGGCTCGCTCCCACAAGGTTTATATCTATCCACTAAGGTGCCGGTCGGTGCGCCATTGCCGGGGGCCAGTGCTTATGTGCTGGATGATGTGCTGAACCCCGTTGGCACTCAGGTCGCGGGCGAGCTGTACATCGGTGGCGACAGTGTCGCGCTGGGCTACATCGGTCAGCCTGCGCTGACCGCCGAGCGTTTCGTGCCGGACCCGTTTGCAGAGAATGGCGCACGCGCCTATCGCAGCGGCGACCGCATGCGTCGCAATCATCAGGGCTTGCTGGAATTCATCGGCCGTGCCGACGATCAAGTGAAAGTGCGCGGTTATCGTGTCGAGCCTGCCGAAGTGGCGCGGGTGCTGCTGAACCTGCCGTCGGTTGCGCAAGCCAGCGTGCTGGCATTGCCTGTCGATGAAGACGAATCGCGCCTGCAACTGGTGGCCTATTGCGTCGCGGCAGCCGGTGCCAGCCTGACCGTCGACAACCTGCGCGAGCAATTGGCTGCACGCTTGCCCGACTACATGGTGCCCGCACAGATTATGCTGCTGGACAGCCTGCCACTGACCGCCAACGGCAAACTCGACAAGCGCGCCTTGCCCAAGCCGGGCGTGGTCAAACAGCGTTACACCGCGCCGGTCGGCGAGATCGAGGAAAAGCTCGCCGCCGTATGGGCTGACGTACTGAAACTGGAACAAGTCGGCAGCACCGACAACTTCTTCGAACTGGGCGGCGACTCGATCCTCAGCCTGCAGATCATCGCCCGCGCCAAGCGCCAAGGCATCAAGCTCAGCCCCAAGCAGTTGTTCGAAAAACAGACCATCAGCCAGTTGGCCTCGGTGGCAAAACTGATCCAGAAAAAGCCTGCTGCGCCGGTCGAACAGATCAGTGGTTCGCTGCCGTTGCTGCCGATTCAGGCGCGCTTCTTCGAACTGGACATTCCCGAGCGTCAGCACTGGAATCAGGCGCTGATGCTCAAGCCTTTGCAAACGCTGGATGCAATCCACCTTCAAGCTGCACTGACCGCGCTGATCGAACAGCACGACGCGCTGCGTCTGGGTTTCACCCAGCAAGACGGCCAATGGCAAGCCACATTCGGCGCGCTGAACACTCGCGACCTGCTGTGGATTCATGAGCTGGACAGCATCGAGCGCTTGCCTGAACTGGCCGACGAGGCGCAGCGCAGTCTTGACCTGAAAAACGGCCCGTTGCTGCGTGCGGTGCTGATCGACTTGCCGCAGGGCGAGCAGCGTTTGTTGCTGGTGATCCATCACTTGGTGGTGGATGGTGTGTCGTGGCGGGTGCTGCTGGAAGACTTGCAACAGGCTTACGTCGCCCTGACTAAGGGCCAGCTTGTGGCGTTGGCAGCGAAAACCACGTCGCTCAAGCATTGGGCCGAGCAATTGCAACAGCATGCGACCGGCGAAACGCTGACCGCCGAGCGCGATTACTGGCTACACGCTTTACAAGGCGCAGATCAACCGTTGCCGCGCGATAAGCCCGAAGGTTCGATGCGCAATCGCGATGCGGCCCATGCGTCATCCTGGTTGAGCAAGGACCTGACCCACAAACTGCTGAAAGTCGCACCTGCCGCGTACCGCACGCAAGTTAACGATCTGCTGTTGACCGCGCTGGCGCAAGTGTTGTGCGAGTGGAGTCAGCAGCCGTCGGTGCTGATCCAGCTGGAAGGGCATGGCCGCGAAGACTTGTTTGACGACACCGATCTCAGCCGTACCGTCGGCTGGTTCAGCAGCCTGTTTCCGGTTCGCCTCACGCCGCAAATCGCGCCGGGTGCGAGCCTGTGCGGGATCAAGGAACAACTGCGTGCCGTACCGAACAAAGGTATTGGTTACGGCGTATTACGTCATCTCGGCGAGCCGTCGTTTAAGCAACAATTGGCCGCCTTGCCGCAGGCACGAGTCACGTTCAATTACCTGGGCCAGTTCGACGGCAGCTTCAACGAACAACAAGGCGCGTTGTTCATGCCGAGTGCCGACAAAACTGGCACTGCGCTGTGCGAAGACGGCCCGCTGGGCAACTGGCTGAGCCTCAATGGTCAGGTGTTCGATGGCCAGCTGCAACTGGACTGGAGCTTCAGCCGTGAGGTGTACCACGCCTCGACCATCGATACCCTGGCGCGCCGCTACGAGCAGGCGCTGACCACGCTGATCGACCACTGCACCGTCGGGCATCAGGGCGTCACGCCGTCGGACTTCCCGCTGGCGCGCCTCACTCAAACGCAACTCGACGGCTTGCCGATTGCCGCGGGCGAGATCGAAGACATCTACCCGCTGTCGCCGATGCAGCAGGGCATGCTGTTCCACTCGCTGTTCGATGAGAGCGCGGGCAACTACATCAACCAGATGCGCGTGAGCATCAGCGGGCTGGATGTGCCGCGTTTCCATAACGCATGGCAATCAGCGGTGAACAACCACGAAGTGCTGCGCAGTTGTTTTATCAGCCAGAGCGAACAGTCACTGCAAGTCGTGCAACGTCAGGTCACACTGCCTTTTGTCGAGCTGGATGCGCGTGGCAAGCCGCAAAACTGGCTCGACGACTGGGCGCAGGCCGACCGTCAGCAGGGTTTTGATCTGGCGCACGGTCCGCTGTTGCGCCTGGCGGTAGTGCGCACTGGCGACGACGCGTGGCAGCTGGTCTACACCAGTCACCATATTTTGATGGATGGCTGGAGCAGCTCGCGGCTGCTGGGCGAAGTGCTGCAACGCTACAGCGGTGAGACGCCGCCGAAACAGGCGGGACGTTATCGCGATTACATCCAGTGGCTACAGGATCAGGACGCCGATGTCAGCGAGCGCTTCTGGACCGCAGAGCTGGCCGAACTGGACGAGCCGACCCGCTTGCTGCAAGCCTTCAAAACATCAACCGATCAGCAGGGCTATGGCGATTACATTCAGCTGATCGACGCCGACGGCACCCGGCGCTTGAGCGAGTTTGCCCGCGAGCAGCACGTGACCCTCAATACGCTGGTGCAATCCGCCTGGCTGTTGCTGCTGCAACGCTATACCGGTCAGTCCAGCGTGACCTTTGGTGCCACGGTGGCCGGGCGTCCGGCTGAATTGCCGGGCGTCGAGGAGCAACTGGGCCTGTTCATCAACACCTTGCCGGTGATCGCCAGCCCGCGTTCGGAACAGACCGTCGGCGACTGGGTGCAGCAGGTGCAGGCGAAGAACATTGCCCTGCGCGAGCATGAGCACACGCCGCTGTATGACATCCAGCGCTGGGCACGTAACAGTGGCGAGGCGCTGTTCGACAACATACTGGTATTCGAAAACTACCCGGTGTCTGAAGCCTTGCAGCGCGCGCCGGACGGTCTGACGTTCAGCGACCTGCGCAATCAGGAACAAGCGCATTACCCGCTGACCCTGGTGGTCGAGGCCAACGACGTGCTGTCGGTACGTTTCAGTTACGACCGGCAACACTTCAGTGCAGAAGGCATTCTGCAACTGGCGGCGCATTTCGATCACTTGCTGCAAAGCCTCAGTACATCCGCAACGGCACGTCTCGGCGAGCTGACCCTGCCGACTGCCTGGACGCAAAGCGTGCAGCATTACCCGACCGGGCAGTGCGCCCATCAACGTATCGAAACCCAGGCCGAGCGCACGCCGTTGGCCATCGCCCTGACTTTTGCTGGCGAGCAATTGAGCTATCAACAGCTCAACAGCCGCGCCAACCAACTGGCCCATAAACTGCGCGAGCAGGGCGTCGGCCCGGATGTTCGCGTGGGGCTGGCCGCTGAACGCAGTCTGGACATGATCGTAGGGATGCTGGCGATCCTCAAGGCCGGTGGTGCATACGTGCCGCTGGATCCGGATTACCCGCAGGATCGCCTGAGCTTTCTGATGCAGGACAGCGGTATCGAATTGTTGCTGAATCAAGCACATTTGTTGGGCCAACTGCCGATTCCTGCACATGTTCAGACACTGGATCTGGCGGATTCGCTGGACGGTTACAGCACCGAAAACCCGGTCAACCAGACCTCGCCGGACAACCTGGCCTACGTGATCTACACCTCCGGCTCGACTGGCAAGCCGAAAGGCACCTTACTCGCCCATCACAACCTGATGCGCCTGTTTGCCGCCACGAACGAGTGGTTTGCTTTCAACGAAAAGGACGTGTGGACGCTATTCCATTCCTTCGCCTTCGACTTCTCGGTGTGGGAAATCTTCGGCGCGCTGCTGCATGGCGGCCGACTGGTGATCGTGCCGCGCGAAGTGACCCGCTCGCCGGAAGAGTTTCATGCGCTGCTGGTTGAACAGCAGGTCACGGTGCTTAACCAGACGCCGTCGGCGTTCAAGCAGTTGATGCGTGTGGCGTGTGATTCGCCTGTGCCGATGTCACTGGAAAAAGTCATCTTCGGCGGCGAAGCGCTGGACGTGGCCAGCCTGAAGCCGTGGTTCGACCGTTTCGGCGATCAGGCAGCGCAGCTAATCAACATGTACGGCATTACCGAAACCACGGTTCACGTGACCTACAGGCCAATAACCGAGGCCGACACGCAAAACCCGGCCAGCCCGATTGGCGAGGCGATCCCGGATTTGTCGTGGTACGTGCTGGACGCTGATTTCAACCCGGTCGCCCAGGGTTGCAGCGGTGAACTGCACATCGGCCATGCCGGTCTGGCGCGCGGTTATCACAATCGCGCGGCGCTGACTGCCGAACGCTTCGTGCCGGACCCGTTCTCCAGCGACGGCGGTCGCCTGTACCGCACCGGCGACCTGGCCCGTTATCGCGCTGCCGGAGTGATCGAATACGCCGGGCGTATCGACCATCAGGTGAAGATCCGTGGTTTCCGCATTGAACTGGGTGAAATCGAAGCGCGGCTGCAAGCGCACCCGACCGTGCGCGAAGTGATCGTGCTGGCCGTGGACGGGCGATTGGCCGCGTATCTAGTCCCAGCCGAGCCTGATCAGGATCAGCAAAGCCTGCGCGAAACCCTGAAGACCGAGCTCCGTGCGCATCTGCCGGATTACATGGTGCCGACGCATTTTATCGTCCTCGACAAGATGCCGCTGACCGCCAACGGCAAGCTGGACCGCAAGGCGCTGCCCGCGCCGGATGCCAGCCAGTTGCAGGCGACCTACATCGCCCCGCAAGGCGATCTGGAGCAACAACTGGCGGCGATCTGGGCCGATGTGCTGAAAGTTGAGCAGGTCGGGCGTAGCGACAACTTTTTTGAACTGGGCGGGCATTCGTTGCTCGCCACTCAGGTGATCTCGCGCATCCGTCAGCAACTGGACGTCGAACTGTCGTTGCGCGACCTGTTCGAAGCCCGTGATCTGGCAGCTTTCGCCCAGGCTGCGGGCAACGGGCAGGGCAATGCTGCGCCACGCTTTATCAAGGCCGACCGCAGCCAGCCGCTGGGCTTGTCTTACGCGCAGCAGCGCCAGTGGTTTCTCTGGCAGCTTGATCCTGAAAGCACTGCTTACACCATTCCTGCGGCCCTGCGTCTGAGCGGCTCGCTGGACATTGCCGCGCTGGAGCACAGTTTCAGCGCATTGATTGCCCGCCACGAAACCCTGCGCACTACCTTCCGCCAGCAGGGCGAACAGGCTGTGCAGATCATCCATGCGCCGCGTGCCTTGACCCTGATGGTCGAGTCCGTGCCTGCCGGTCAACCCCTTGAAGCCTGCGTGGAGCAGGAAATGCAGCGCCCGTTCGATCTGGAAAAGGGCCCGCTGCTGCGCGTCCGCTTGCTGAACCTTGCTGCTGACGAACATGTGCTGATTCTGACCCAGCACCACATCGTTTCCGATGGCTGGTCAATGCCGATCATGGTCGATGAACTGGTGCGCCTGTACGAAGGCTACAGCCAGGGCCGTGAGGTGGTGTTGACCGCGCTGGACATGCAATACGCCGACTACGCGCTGTGGCAGCGCAACTGGATGGACGCCGGAGAACAGGCGCGGCAGCTGGATTACTGGAAGCAGCAACTGGGCGAACAGCAGCCTATTCTGGAATTGCCCGCCGATCATCCGCGCCCGGTGGTGCAAAGCCACGCCGGTGCGCGGCTGGCGGTCGAGCTGGCGCCAGCGTTGATCGACGACTTGAAACAGGTCGCGCGGCAACAGGGCGTCACACTGTTCATGCTGTTGCTGGCGTCGTTCCAGACCTTGCTGCATCGCCACAGCGGCCAGTCGGACATTCGTGTCGGCGTGCCGATTGCCAACCGCACCCGCGCGGAAACCGAAGGCCTGATCGGTTTCTTCGTCAACACCCAGGTGCTGCGCGCCGAATTCGACCTGCACACCACGTTCAGCGAGCTGCTGCAACAGGTCAAACAGGCGGCCCTGCAAGCTCAAGCGCATCAGGAACTGCCGTTCGAACAGCTGGTCGAGGCCTTGCAACCTCAACGCAGCCTCAGCCACAGCCCGCTGTTCCAGGTGATGTTCAACCACCAGAGCCAGGCCAGTGCTGAGGTGCGCGCACTGCCCGGTTTGCAGGTCGAAGCGCTGACGTCCGAGAGCTATCCGGCGCAGTTCGACCTGACCCTCAACACCGCCGAACACGATGGCGGTTTGAGCGCGGGCCTGACCTATGCCACCGCGCTGTTCGAACGCAGCACCATCGAGCGCATGGCCGGGCACTGGCTCGCGCTGTTGCAGGCCATTTGCGCCAATGCGGGTCAGCGTATTGCTGAGGTGCCAATGCTTGACGCTGCCGAACAGCAGCAGATTGTTCGCGACTGGAACGCCACGGCTGCCGATTTCCCTGGCGAGCACTGCCTGCACAGCCTGATCGAAGCCCAGGTACAGGCTACGCCGGACGCTCCGGCACTGATTTTTGCGGCTGAACAACTGAGCTACGCGCAACTCAACGCCCGCGCCAACCAGCTTGCCCATCGCTTGCGTGAAGCGGGTGTTGGCCCGGATGTGCTGGTGGGGATTTGTGTCGAGCGCAGCCTCGAGCTGGTCATCGGCCTGTTGGCGATCATCAAGGCTGGTGGCGCTTATGTGCCGCTGGACCCGGATTACCCTGAAGATCGTTTGGCCTACATGATGCAGGACAGCGGCATTGGCTTGCTTTTGACCCAGAGTGCGCTGCTACAGGGCCTGCCGGTTCAGGTGCAGAGCCTTTGTCTGGATCAGGAGGGCGATTGGCTTGACGGTTACAGCACCGCCAACCCGATCAACCTCAGTCACCCGCAGAACCTGGCATACGTAATTTACACCTCCGGTTCGACCGGCAAGCCCAAGGGCGCCGGCAACAGCCATCGCGCCCTGGTCAACCGTTTGCACTGGATGCAGAAGGCCTACGGGCTGGATGGCAGCGATACGGTATTGCAGAAAACCCCGTTCAGCTTCGACGTGTCGGTCTGGGAATTCTTCTGGCCGCTCATGACCGGTGCACGTTTAGCCGTGGCGCTGCCGGGCGATCATCGCGACCCTGAACGGCTGGTGCAGACCATCCGCGTACATCAGGTCACGACACTGCACTTTGTCCCGTCGATGCTCCAGGCGTTTCTGACTCATCCGCAGGTAGAAGGCTGTAACAGCCTGCGTCGTGTGGTTTGCAGCGGCGAAGCACTGCCTTCCGAACTGGCCGGTCAGGTGCTCAAGCGTCTGCCGCAGACGGGTTTGTTCAACCTGTACGGCCCGACCGAAGCGGCTATCGACGTGACGCATTGGACCTGCACCAAGGACGACGTGCTCAGCGTGCCGATTGGTCGACCCATCGATAACCTGAAAACCCACATTCTGGATGACGGCTTGCTGCCTGCCGCGCAAGGCGTTGCGGCAGAGCTGTACCTGGGCGGTGTGGGTCTGGCGCGGGGTTATCACAACCGTGCAGCGCTGACGGCTGAACGCTTTGTGCCGGACCCTTTCGACGAGCAGGGCGGGCGTCTTTACCGCACCGGAGATCTGGCGCGTTATCGCGATGAAGGCGTTATCGAATACGCCGGGCGTATCGACCATCAGGTGAAAATTCGCGGCCTGCGTATCGAGTTGGGCGAGATCGAAGCCAGCCTTCTGGAACACGAAAACGTTCAGGAAGCTGTAGTTGTCGACGTTGACGGCCCGTCCGGCAAGCAGCTGGCAGCCTATCTGGTGGCTGAGCACAGCGGCGATAACCTGCGTGATGCACTCAAGGTGTATCTCAAGGAAACACTGCCCGATTACATGGTGCCGACCCACTTCGTCTGGCTGGCAAGCATGCCGCTGAGCGCCAACGGCAAGCTGGATCGCAAAGCCCTGCCGGCACCGGACGCCAGCCAGTTGCAGCGCCAGTACGTCGCGCCGTCGACTGAACAGGAGCAGCAAATGGCTGCGATCTGGGCCGACGTGCTGAAAGTCGAGCGCGTCGGGTTGAGCGACGATTTCTTCGAACTGGGCGGCCATTCGCTGCTGGCCACACAACTGATTTCCAGAATTCAAACGGGCCTGGGGATCGACATCCCGCTGCGCCTGATTTTCGAGAAACCGCAATTG
Organism: Pseudomonas syringae group sp. 243L2; assembly: GCF_032587875.1. NCBI lineage: Bacteria > Pseudomonadati > Pseudomonadota > Gammaproteobacteria > Pseudomonadales > Pseudomonadaceae > Pseudomonas > Pseudomonas syringae group sp. 243L2. The sequence continues at coordinate 9,122 of NZ_JAWHPL010000005.1, read as the reverse complement.
AACGAATTTATTCAGGCTTTCGCCAGCAGCGGTTTGTCGCTGACCGAGGACGGCTTGTCCGATATTGAAAAAATGATGAATGAAATGGCGGGTATCTGACATGGACAAGTCTGCAGCAGAGCGTATCGCCCAGCGTTTCGTTGGTTTGCCCGTCGAACAGCGCCGCCAGATTCTGAACAAGATGCACGAGACCGGGCAGAGCTTCAAACTGCTGCCCATCGCTGTAACCCGGCATGATGTAGCGCGTATCCCGCTGTCCTACGCCCAGCAGCGCATGCTGTTTCTCTGGCAGATGGAACCGGGCAACGCCGCGTACAACGTGCCTATGGCAGTGCGTCTGAATGGCCCGCTGGACCGCCAGGCATTGAGCGCAGCGCTGGACAATCTGGTGCAGCGCCACGAAACCCTGCGCACCCGGTTTGTTTCCGAGGACGGCGCGTTCTATCAGGAGATTCTTCAGCAGGCGACCGTTGCCCTTGAGTTTGCCTCGGTTGCGCCAGCCGACATCGAAAACCAGGTGCGCGCCGAGCTGCAAAAGCCCTTCGATTTGCTCAGCGGTACATTACTGCGGGTCAGGCTGTTTCAGCTGGGCGAAGCCGAACACGTCCTGACCGTGTGCATGCATCACATCGTCTCCGATGGGTGGTCCGGTGAAGTGCTGATTCGTGAGTTTGTGCAGTTGTATCAGGCTCAGGTCTCCGGGCAGCCAGCGCAATTGCCTGCGCTGGCCATTCAATATGCCGACTACGCGATCTGGCAGCGCGCATGGCTGGAGGCCGGGGAGGGCGAGCGGCAGTTGAATTACTGGAAACAGCAGTTGGGCACTGAGCATCCGCTATTGAGTCTGCCGCTGGATCATCAGCGTCCGCTGCAACCGAGCCAGCGTGGCGCGACGGTGCGCGTCGATGTGCCGGAACAATTGTCCGCGCAACTGAAAAGCCTGGCGCGTAACAGTGGCCAGACCTTGTTCATGCTGACTCTGGCGGCACTGTCGGTGGTGCTGTCGCGTTTCAGTGGTCAGGCCGACATTCGCATTGGTGCGCCCAACGCCGGGCGCACCCGCAGCGAGCTGGAAGGCCTGATCGGCTTCTTCATCAACACTCAGGTACTGCGTGTGCAGGTGGATGAGCAGCAGAGCTTTGCGCAGTTGCTGGATCAGGTGAAACAGGTCGTGACCGGTGCCCAGTCGCATCAGGAGCTGCCCTTTGAACATCTGGTGGACGCGCTGGCACCCGAGCGTAATCTGGGCCACAACCCGTTGTTCCAGTTCAAGATCAATCAGCACGTGCTGGCGGCCGACGACAGCGGGCAACGTGTGTCGGGTCTGACTGTCGATGAATTTCCGATTGGCAGCAGCGATGCGCGCTTTGATCTGGCCTTCGACTTCACCGACACGCCGGGCGGCATACGCGGTTATTTCACTTACGCCACCGACCTGTTCGAGCCATCGACCATCGAGCGCATGGCCGAGGCGCTACGCGCTGTACTGCAAGCGCTGGTCGCAGACACCGACCAGCGACTTGCCGATCAGCCGCAAGCATTGTCGTTGCCGGTCGCTGAGCAGAGCGCAGATTTTGCCTGCGACGACTTCCTCAGCCTGTGGCAACAGGGCCTGCACATCGGGCGCGGCAAGACCGCGTTGCGCGTTGGCCAGCAGGTGTTGAGCTTTGATGAACTTGAACAACGCAGTAACCAGTTCGCCCGCTACCTGCATGCGCAGGACATCAAACCGGGCATGACCATTGCGCTGTGCCTGGACCGCTCTGTGGAATGGGTGGTCAGCCTGCTGGCGGTGCTTAAACTCGGTGCCGTTTACCTGCCGCTGGACAGCGCACAGCCCGCCGAGCGTTTGCAGCAACTGGTTCGTGACAGCGGCGCGGCGTTGTTGATTCACGCGTTCGGCGACGACAAGGCCGCGCAACTGGGTGTGTGCCCGGTGCTGGCCTTCGATGCTGCGCTATGGTCCGAGGTGGATGGCAGTACGCTTAATGTGCGTGTCATCGCCGAACAACCGGCGTACATCATCTACACCTCCGGCTCCACCGGGCAGCCGAAGGGCGTGGTGATCAGCCACGGCGCGCTGGCCAACTACGTGCAGGGCGTGCTTGAGCGCCTGTCGCTGGATGACGGGGCGAGCATGGCGATGGTGTCGACTGTCGCCGCAGACCTGGGCCATACCTTGCTGTTTGGTGCGCTGGCGTCTGGGCGCCCGCTGCATCTGCTGTCCCACGAGCAAGCGTTCGACCCTGATGGCTTCGCCCGTTACATGGCCGAGCATCAGGTTGAAGTGCTGAAAATCGTACCCAGCCATTTGCAGGGGCTGCTGCAAGCCGCCAACCCGACCGACGTGCTGCCGGGCCAATTGCTGATTCTGGGTGGCGAGGCCAGTTCCTGGGCGTTGATCGAGCAAATCCGCGCGCTCAAACCGGGCTGCCGGATCGTCAACCACTACGGCCCGACGGAAACCACGGTCGGCATCCTCACCCATGAAGTCGCCGAGCGCGTTGACGCTTGCCGCAGTGTGCCGGTCGGTCAACCACTGGCCAATGGCAAAGCGCGGGTGCTGGACGCCTATCTCAACCCGGTTGCCGAGCGTGTGGCGGGCGAGCTGTATCTGGGCGGTCAAGGCTTGGCGCAGGGCTATCTGGGCCGTGCGGCGATGACCGCCGAACGCTTCGTGCCGGACCCGCACGCCGAGGGTCAGCGCCTTTACCGTGCGGGTGACCGCGCGCGCTGGGTGGACGGCGTGCTGGAGTACTTGGGGCGCGCGGATGATCAGGTGAAAATCCGCGGTTACCGGGTCGAGCCGGGGGAAGTCGGCCAGTTGCTGCAAACCCTGGAAAACGTCGCCGAAGCCGTGGTGCTGGCGCAGCCGCTGGAAAGCGACGAAACACGCCTGCAACTGGTGGCGTACTGCGTTGCGGCGGCCGGTGCGAGCCTCAGTGTCGACAGCCTGCGCGAGCAACTGGCTGCGCGCTTGCCCGAATACCTGGTGCCCGCGCAGATCATGCTGCTGGACAGGCTGCCCGTGACCGCCAACGGCAAGCTCGACAAGCGCGCCTTGCCTAAACCCGGCGTGGTCAAACAGCGCTACACCGCGCCAGTTGGCGAGATCGAGGAAAAGCTCGCCACCGTGTGGGCGGACGTATTGAAACTGGAGCAGGTCGGCAGCACCGACAACTTCTTCGAACTGGGCGGCGATTCGATTCTCAGCCTGCAGATCATCGCTCGCGCCAAGCGCCAGGGCATCAAGCTCAGCCCCAAGCAGTTGTTCGAAAAGCAGACCATCGGCCAGCTGGCCTCGGTGGCAAAACTGATCCAGAAAAAGCCTGCTGCGGCGGCTGAACAGGTCAGTGGCTCGCTGTCGCTGCTGCCGATTCAGGCACGTTTCTTTGAGCAGGATATCCCAGAGCGTCAGCACTGGAATCAGGCGCTGATGCTCAAGCCTCTGCAAACGCTGGATGCAATCCACCTTCAAGCTGCACTGACCGCGCTGATCGAACAGCACGACGCGCTGCGCCTGGGTTTCACCCAGCAAGACGGCCAATGGCACGCCACATTCGGTGCGCTGAACACTCGCGACCTGCTCTGGACCCACGAACTGGACAGTGCCGAGCGCTTGCCTGAACTGGCCGATGAAGCACAACGCAGTCTGGACCTGAAAAACGGCCCGTTGCTGCGTGCGGTGCTGATCGACTTGCCGCAGGGCGAGCAGCGTTTGTTGCTGGTGATCCATCACCTGGTGGTGGATGGCGTGTCGTGGCGGGTGCTGCTGGAAGACCTGCAACAGGCGTATGTCGCCATCGCAGCAGGCCGGCCATTGGCGCTGGCGACGAAAACCAGCTCGCTGCAAAGCTGGGCCGAGCACTTGCAGGCCTACGCGCAAAGCCCTGCGTTGACGCAGGAACTGGATTATTGGCAGACGCAGTTGCAGGATGTCAGCGACGCCTTGCCCTGCGATCACCCGCACGGCGGTCAGCAACAGAAGCACGCGCTGTCGGTGGTCACGCAACTGAATGGCGAGCAGACCCGGCAACTGCTGCAAGACGCTCCGGCGGCTTATCGCACGCAGATCAACGACCTGCTGCTGACCGCGCTGGCGCGGGTGGTCAGTCGCTGGACCGCGCAGCCGCATGCCCTGATTCGTCTGGAAGGGCATGGCCGCGAAGACCTCTTCGACACGCTGGACATCACCCGTACGGTCGGCTGGTTCAGCAACCTGTACCCGGTCCGGCTCACGCCGCAGGCCACGTTGGCTGATTCGCTCATGGCCATCAAGGAACAGCTGCGCGCAGTGCCCGACAAGGGCATTGGTTACGGCGCCCTGCGTTATCTGGGCAGTGAATCGGCGCGGCAGACCCTGCAAGCGTTGCCGCTGGGCAGTATCGTGTTCAATTACCTCGGGCAGTTCGACGGCAGCTTCGACGCACAAGGCGCGTTGTTCACGCCCTCGGCCGAGAGCAGCGGCGCGTCGCAGAGCGCCGATGCACCGTTGGCTGCGCCGCTCAGCATCAATGGCCAGGTGTATGGCGGCGAATTGCGCCTGAGCTGGACCTTCAGCGGTGCGGTATTTGAACGCGACACCGTGCAGCGGCTGGCCGACGAATACGCGGTTGAACTGCAACAATTGATTGCGCATTGCACCACTGATGGCGCGGCTGGGGTAACTCCGTCGGACTTCCCGCTGGCACGCCTGAGCCAGTCGCAGTTGAGCAGTTTGCCAATCCCTGCGGCGCAGATCGAAGACATCTACCCGCTGGCACCGATGCAGCAGGGCATGCTGTTCCACACCCTGTTCGAGCAGGACGCGGGCAATTACATCAACCAGATGCGCGTCGAGGTCAGTGGCCTGGACGTGCCGCGTTTCCGTGCCGCCTGGCAGGCCACGCTGGATGCCCATGAAGTACTGCGCAGCGGCTTTGTCAGCCATCTTGAGCAGTCGCTGCAAGTGGTGTTGCGCAATGTCAGCATGCCGTTTGTCGAACTGGATGCCCGTGCGCAATCAGGCGAATGGATCGACGATTGGGCGAATGCCGATCGCCAGCAGGGCTTCGACCTGGCTCGGGGGCCACTTCTGCGCCTGGCCGTATTGCGCACTGGCGAACAGACGCATCAACTGATCTACACCAGCCATCACATTCTCATGGATGGCTGGAGCAGCTCGCGTCTGCTGGGCGAGGTGCTGCAACGCTACAGCGGCCAGACGCTGCCGAGGCAAGTCAGTCGTTATCGCGACTATATCGAATGGCTGCAACGCCAGGATGCTGCGCTCAGTGAACGTTTCTGGACCGGCCAGCTTGCCGAACTGGACGAGCCGACCCGGCTGGTTCAGGCCTTCAAAGCGTCCGGGAGCGAGCAGGGGCATGGCGATTACCTGCAACTGATCGATGCCGATGGCACCCGCCAGTTGAGCGAGTTTGCCCGCGAGCAGCGCGTCACCCTCAACACGCTGGTGCAATCGGCCTGGCTGCTGGTGCTGCAACGCTACACGGGGCAGTCCAGCGTGACCTTCGGCGCAACCGTGGCCGGGCGTCCGGCTGACCTGCCGGGCGTCGAGGAGCAACTGGGGCTGTTCATCAACACCTTGCCGGTAATTGCCAGCCCGCGCCCGGAACAGCGGGTGGCGGACTGGGTTCAGCAAGTGCAGGCGAAGAACATCGCCCTGCGTGAGCATGAACACACACCGTTGTACGAGATTCAACGCTGGGCACGCAGCGCTGGCGAGGCGCTGTTCGACAACATTCTGGTGTTCGAAAACTACCCGGTGTCCGAAGCGCTGCAACAGTCCGCGCCGCAGGGGCTGGTGTTCGGCGGCCTGCACACCCAGGAGCAGACTCATTACCCGCTGACTCTGGTGGTCAATCTGGGCGAAACCCTGTCGATGCGCTTCAGCTATGCCCGCCAGCATTTCAGCGAGCAGCACATGGCGCAGTTGTCGGCGCATCTGAGCCAGGTTTTGCAGGCATTGGTGCGTGATCCGCAGGCGGCGATTGGTGAGCTGGCGTTGTTGGATGATCACGAACAGCAGCAGATTGTTCGCGACTGGAACGCCACGGCTGCCGATTTCCCTAGTGAGCACTGCCTGCACGGCCTGATCGAAGCGCAGGTGCTGGCCACGCCGGACGCTCCGGCACTGATTTTTGCGGCTGAACAACTGAGCTATGCGCAACTTAACGCCCGCGCTAATCAGCTTGCCCATCGCTTGCGTGAGGCGGGTGTTGGCCCGGATGTGCTGGTGGGGATTTGTGTCGAGCGCAGTCTGGAACTGGTCATCGGCCTGCTGGCAATCATCAAGGCCGGTGGCGCTTACGTACCGCTGGACCCGGATTACCCTGAAGATCGTTTGGCGTACATGATGCAGGACAGCGGTATCGGTTTGCTGCTGACCCAGACTTTCTTGCTGGAAAGTCTGCCGGTTTCTGCGCAGCTACAAAGTCTGTGCCTGGATCAGGACGGCGACTGGCTGGTCGGTTACAGCACTGCCAACCCGGAAAACCTCAGCCACCCGCTAAATCTGGCGTATGTGATTTACACCTCCGGCTCGACCGGCAAGCCCAAGGGCGCGGGTAATAGCCATCGCGCCCTGGTCAACCGTTTGCACTGGATGCAGAAGGCTTACGCGCTGGATGGCAGCGATACGGTATTGCAGAAAACCCCGTTCAGCTTCGACGTGTCGGTGTGGGAATTCTTCTGGCCGCTCATGACCGGCGCACGTTTGGCCGTGGCGTTGCCGGGCGATCATCGCGATCCGGAGCGGCTGGTGCAGACCATCCGCGAACATCAGGTCACGACGCTGCACTTTGTCCCGTCGATGCTCCAGGCGTTTCTGACTCATCCTCAGGTGGAAAGCTGTAACAGCCTGCATCGTGTGGTGTGCAGCGGCGAAGCACTGCCTGCCGAACTCGCCGGTCAGGTGCTCAAGCGTCTCCCGCAGGCGGGTTTGTTCAACCTGTACGGCCCGACCGAAGCGGCTATCGACGTCACCCACTGGACCTGCACCCCGGACGACGTGCTCAGCGTGCCGATTGGTCGACCCATCGATAACCTGAAAACCCACATTCTGGATGACGGCTTGCTGCCTGCCGCGCAAGGCGTTGCGGCAGAGCTGTATCTGGGTGGCGTTGGCCTGGCGCGGGGTTATCACAACCGTGCAGCGCTGACGGCTGAACGCTTTGTGCCGGACCCGTTCGACGAGCAGGGCGGGCGTCTTTACCGCACCGGGGATCTGGCGCGTTATCGTGACGAAGGCGTTATCGAATACGCCGGGCGTATCGACCATCAAGTGAAAATTCGCGGGCTGCGTATCGAGCTGGGCGAGATCGAAGCGCGTCTGCATGAGCATGCCGGTGTGCGAGAAGCCAATGTAATCGACATTGACGGGCCTTCCGGCAAGCAGCTGGTGGCGTATCTGGTGCGCACTGATGCTGGTCTGGATTCGGACGCTCTGCGCGAAACCCTGAAAACGCACCTCAAGGCTCACGTGCCGGATTACATGGTGCCGACATACTTTGCCTTCATTGATGTGATGCCGCTGACCGCCAACGGTAAGCTGGATCGCCGGGCACTGCCTAAACCGGACGTGGCTCGTTCACAGCAAGGCCACGTCGTGCCACGTACGGAATTCGAGCAACGTCTTGCCGCGTTGTGGGAGCAGGTGCTGCAGGTCGAACCGGTAGGGCTCAACGACAACTTCTTCGCCCTGGGCGGCCACTCGCTGCTGGCGGTTTCGCTGGCAGGCAGGATTCGCGAGACGTTTGATGTCTCCATCAAACTGCATGATTTCCTGTTGATGCAGACCCTCGGTGAGCTGGCCGATTTCATGCGTACCAATGAGGCTAAGGTCAAATCGGCGGTCATCGTCATGAACGCCAATCGATCGGACAATGCGCCGTTGTTCTGCCTGCCACCGGGCGGTGGCGGCACCTACTCGTATTACCCGCTGGCGGGTCAATTGAGCGACAGCCGACCGGTTTACGGGCTGGTCAACAAGGCTTACGTGGTGCCGGGCTGGTTTGATACGTCGTGGCAGGAAATGGTCGATTACTACGTCGAGCAAATCCGTATGACTCAATCGCACGGGCCTTACAACCTGCTGGGCTGGTCGATGGGCGGTGCGTTGGCCATCGAGGTGGCGCATGTACTTGAGCGTGAGGGCGACACGGTGAGCTTTCTCGGGCTGGTGGACACCCAGTTGCCTGCCTCGGTGGGGATGGAGTGGGTCGAAGAAGCGCCGGAAGTCACCACGCAAAAACAGGGCGAAAACTACTACCGCAGCCTGATCAAAAGCTTGCAGGCGTTTGTGCCGGGCTTGCAGGAAGCGTCGATTGTGGGGCTTATCGAAACCGCCCGGCAGTCGCTGTCCAGCGAGGGCGAGGTGATTGACTGGGTGGTCGACCATGTCGCGCTGGAGGCCGGCATGAACGCCGACAACCTGCGCAGCATATTCCAGGACATCGCCGTGCAGGACGAGATCGAAACCGGTTACAAACTACTGGAAGCCAACGCACAACTGAGCCAGGCATTTACCCTGAAAACGCTTAACGTACAGGCCGATTGCTGGTGGGCCGGGCAGAGCCGTGCGCCAGGGCAGATTGCCCGGGCTGAAGCGGTGCTGCTTGAACAGTGCTCGGTGAACGGGCTGCGCAGCTCGACAACGGTTGATCAGCGGCATGACAACGTGGTGCTCGCGGAAGTGTTTCTGCAGGGGCTTGCCGAGCGGCTTGTGTGACGCAGAGCGTCACGAACGGCATTCCCACGCGGAGCGTGCGGAACGATAGGTGTCTGGTCCGGCGACTATCGTGCGGCGCTCTGCGTCGCATGCAGTTCTGGACGCTCTGCGTCCGATCTTGACTGTGTGGGGCGGCGCAGATCTGTGGCGCGAAGCGTCACGCACGACATTCCCACGCGGAGCGTGCGGAACGATAATCCCAACTATCGTGCGGCGCTCCGCGTCGCATGCAGTTCTGGACGCTCTGCGTCCGGTCTTGAGGTTGCGGCGCGGCACAGATCTGTGACGCAGAGCGTCACGCACGGCATTCCCACGCTGGAGCGTGCGGAACGATAATCTCGACTATCGTGCGGCGCTCTGCGTCGCATGCAGTTCTGGACGCTCTGCGTCCGAT
>NZ_JAWHPL010000004.1:0-146134 GCF_032587875.1 Pseudomonas syringae group sp. 243L2 | reverse complement strand
ATCGTGCGGCGCTCTGCGTCGCATGCAGTTCTGGACGCTCTGCGTCCGATCTTGACTGTGTGGGGCGGCGCAGATCTGTGGCGCGAAGCGTCACGCACGGCATTCCCACGCGGAGCGTGCGGAACGATAATCCCAGCTATCGTGCGGCGCTCCGCGTCGCATGCAGTTCTGGACGCTCTGCGTCCGGTCTTGAGGTTGCGGCGCGGCACAGATCTGTGACGCAGAGCGTCACGCACGGCATTCCCACGCTGGAGCGTGCGGAACGATAATCTCGACTATCGTGCGGCGCTCTGCGTCGCATGCAGTTCTGGACGCTCTGCGTCCGATCTTGATTGTGCGGCGCGGCGCAGATCTGTGACGCGGAGCGTCACGAACGGCATTCCCACGCGGAGCGTGCGGAACGATGACCCCAACTATCGTGCGACGCTCTGCGTCCGGTCTTGATTGTAAGGCGCGAGCGCGGGCTTCTAAAAATCGCCGCGCAACGTCAGGACGTAGTTGCGCGGGTCGCCGTAGTAGTTGCCGCGGTCGATGTCGCCGGTTGCCTTGTAGTATTTGCGATCCAGCAGGTTGTTGCCGTTGAGGGCCACCGACCAGTGTTCGTCGATCTTCCATGAGGCGCGTGCGTCCCAGATGGCGCGGCCAGGGTTGTCGATGGGCTGGGTCGACTCGTGCTCCGAGTAGCCGCTTTGCGCCGACACACCGCCGCCGACAGTCAGTCGACGCCAGGTGCCGGGCAGGTTGTAGCTGCTGGACAAGCGCAGCATGTGCCGGGGTGTTTCTGCTGAAATCGATTTCCCGTCGCTGCCGCGCGTGAGGTTGAAGGTGTAACCGGCCAGGGTCTGCAAGCCCGGTAACGGTTCACCGCTGATCTCCATATCGATACCCTTGCTGCGCCGGATGTCGCCATTCACATAGCAGGTGCCGTAAGCGTCGTTGCTCAGGCACTGGCCCGCATTGGCATCGTCCTCGACCGCCACGTCTTTCTGTTTCACATAGAACAGCGCGAAAGACACGTTCAGGCGCTTGTCGAACAACTCGCCCTTGATGCCGGTTTCATGGCTGGCACCGATGGCCGGGTCAAGAAATACGCCGGATGCCGTTCTATAACCGCTTTGCGGCAGGAAGATATCGGTGTAGTTGGCGTACCACGACCAGTCTCGGTTCAGATCGTAGATCACGCCAACGAACGGCGTGACCTGGTTTTCCTCTTGAGCGCGAGTAGTCACGCCTGCGGACTGGCTCTGATAGTCATACCAGCTGACCCGGCCGCCCATGACCAGGCTCAACGACTCGCTCAGGCTCAGGCGCAGGTTGCTGTAAACGCCATAACGCTTGTCGCTGTAGTCGGTGCTGCGCCAGGCCGGACGCGCAGGTTCAGCAATCGCGTCGTGATCGGGATTGAAGATGTCCAGCGGCCGATTGCTGTTGACGGTGGCATAGCGCGAATCACGTTTTTGCTCAGACCAGTTGCCGCCGATGGTCAACTGGTGGGTCAGGCCAAAGGCGTCGAAACGACCGTCCAGATGGCTGTCGAAACCGTCGCTTTGCAGCGTGTCCGAGCGAAACAGGGTTCTGACCAGTCGTGAACCGCTCTGGGTCGCAGGGTCTATGGCGCCTTGTGCGTAGGCGACTTTCTGATCGAAAGCCCCATCGGAGTGAGTGGCAGACAGTGTGCCGCTCCAGTTTTCGTCAAAGCGGGTTTCCAGTTCGCTGAACACTTCGTCGGTGCGGGTCTGATGACGGTTCCAGTCCTGGGCCAAGGAGGTGGAGCGCGGCAGATCGATGGCCTTGCCGTTGCTGTAGCGGGGCAGGCCGAAAATCGAATAGCCGTGGGTATCCGCGCTTTGATGGCGCAGGCCCAGCGTGAGTGTGGTGTCTTCGCTCAGGTCGGTTTCCAGAATGCCGTACAACAGCGGCGCAGTCTTTTTCAGGCCGTCGATGAAGTATCCACGGTCTTCGTAAGACGTGACAAAACGCCCGCGCACGCTGCCCGAGTCGTTGAGCTTGCTGCTGCCATCCAGATCGACCCGGTACTGGTCCCAACTGCCGGCGCGGGTGGTGATCGAGAACTGCGGTAAGGCGGTCGGCCGTTTGCGCACCAGATTGACCGCGCCACCGGGGTTGCCCGCGCCGATCAACAGCCCGGCAGCACCGCGCAGCACTTCAACGCGGTCGTAGATCTCCGTGTCCGGGGTCATCCAGCCGGTCACGCTGTAACCCTGACCGGCAACGCCATCGATGGTGTAGCTCTCGTCTTCCAGCGCGAAGCCCCGCGAGCTGAACACATGAGAGCCAAAGTTGCGTTGCGAAAAGGTGATGCCAGGCGTCTGCGCCATCACCTCGTCGAGGCCATTGAGGTTTTTGTCGTTCATCAATTGGCGGGTCATGACCGTGACCGATTGCGGGGTTTCGCGCAGCGATTGTGACGTCTTGTTGATGCTCACGCCGGTCGCCGCATACGAGCCGCTGCTCTCGGTGGTGATACCGAACGGGTCGCCCTTGATCGCCACCGGCCCAAGGTTCATGGGGTGCGCGGACGCCGCGCTGCCGAGGGTCAGGGTGTCGGCCTCGAGGTTGTGCGTTACACCAGCCTGTTTCAGCAGATCCGCGACCGCCTGTTCAGGCGTCAACCTGCCGTGCACCGGGCTGCTGAACTTGCCGTTCACATCATCGGGGTTGTAAAGAATTTGCAGGTCGCCCTGGCGCCCCAGCTCTTTAAGGGCGCTGTTCAAGGGTTGTGCGGGGATATCGAAGTCGAACTCTTCAGCCAGTGCCTCGCCCTGAAAAGCCAATGCCAGCACCAGCCCGCCCAGACGCAAGCCAAGCGTTTTCACGCGGCCTGTGCGCAGACGGCTGAAGGGTGTTGGCATGGGAAGGATGGCTCATTGAAATCGAGGGTGCAGGATAAATGCAAATCCCTGTGGGAGCGAACTTGTTCGCGAAGACGGTCGTTCAGACAATGCATTTTCGGAGAACATACTGACTTCTTCGCGAACAAACGAAGCGTCGCCCGGCTCGCTCCCACGGCCTTCGGCCAGAATCAAAAGCCTGGACTCAGATCAGAAATCCCCCCGCAAGGTCAGGACATAGCTGCGCGGTTCGCCGTAGACGTTGGAGCGGTCGGTGGCGATCGAGGTGCTGTAATACTTGCGGTCGAAAAGGTTTTCGGCGTTGAGCGACACCTTCCAGTTCTCGTCCAGTTTCCACGAGGCTCGCGCATCCCAGATGGCCTTGCCAGAAACGCCCAGCTGTTTGTTGGACGGCACTTCATAGCCCGAATCTGCCGACACGCCGGTGCCCAGGGTCAGGCGGTTCCATGCGCCCGGCAGGTTGTAGCTGGTGTTGAGGCGCAGCATGTGTTTCGGTGTTTCGTAGGCTACATCTGCATCGCCATTGTTACGCAGCATGTTGAAGGTATAGCCGCCGAATACTTGCAGGCCTGGCAACACTTCACCGCTGGCTTCGACGTCGACACCCTTGCTGCGACTGATGCCGTCCTGCAGGTAGCAGGAGCCGTCGGAGCTGGTCGGGCAGGTCTGAGTAGTGTTCACGTCCAGCGCGGCGACATCTTTCTGTTTGATGTAGAACAGCGCCATCGACAGGTTCATGCGCTTGTCGAACAGTTCACCCTTGAAGCCCGTTTCGTAGTTGGAACCGATGGCCGGGTCCAGCGGCGAGCCGCCTGCGGTTACGTAGTTGGCTTGTGGCGTGAAGATGTCGGCATAGCTGGCGTACCACGACCAGTTGTCGTTGATGTCGTAGATCAGGCCGGCGAACGGAGTGAATTCCTGAGTCTGCTTGGATTCGTAACTGTTGGCTGCGCCGGTTTTGACGTCGTACTTGTAGTCATACCAGCTCAGGCGGCTGCCCAGAACCACGCTCAACGGCTCGCTCAGGTGAATACGCGTGTTGGCGTACAGGCCTGCGCGTTCTTCGGTGGTGTCGATGTCGGTGGTCCAGGCCGGACGAGCTGGTTTGGCGAACGCACTTTGGTTGACGTCGAAAATGTTGATCGCGGATCGGGTTGGTACAGTAGCCTGATGCGTATTGGCGTTCTGTCTCGACCAGTCGGCGCCCAACGTCACCTGATGCTCGAGGCCGAAAGCGTTGAAGTTACCTTCCAGTTGAGTGTTCAAGCCGGTGCTGTCCACTTCGTCTCTGCGAAAAAGTGTGTTCTGGAAGGTCGAGCCCGCCAGCGTCGCAGGGTTGACTGCTCCCCGCGCGTAAGCGATAGCCTGATCAAACCCGCCCTGCGAATACGTCAAAGACGTGCGGCTGGTCCAGTCCTCATTGAAGCGATGCGCGACTTCGGTAAAGACCTCGGTCATGTCGCTTTCAAGACGGTTCCACTTCTGCGCCAGATTGGTCGAGCGCGACAGGCCCAGCGACTGGCCGTTGCTGTAGCGCGGCAGGCCGTAGATCGAGTATCCATTGATGACCTGTTCCTGGCGACGCAGGCTCATGGTCAGCGTGGTGTCATCGCTCAGGTCGGCTTCGACGATGCCGTACAGCAGCGGGGTGCGGCTGTCGCGCCCATCCAGGTACGAACCGCTGTCATCGTAAGCCGCGACCATGCGCCCGCGCAGCGTACCCGAATCGTTGAGCTTGCCGCTGCCATCCAGATCGACGCGGTACTGATCCCACGAACCTGCGCGAGTGGTGATCGAAAATTTGTTGTCGGCGGTCGGGCGTTTGCGCACCAGATTGACCGCGCCACCGGGCTGACCGGCACCTACCAGCAGGCCAGACGCGCCGCGCAATACCTCCACACGGTCATAGATGGCCATGTCCGGCTGCATCCAGCCGGTGATCTGATAGCCCTGGCCGCCAATGCCGTCGACCAGAAAGCTCTCCGCCAGCAGCGAGAAGCCGCGCGAGGTATACACGTGACCGCCGAAGTTACGGTACTGGAAGGTGATCCCCGGAGTGTCTTCCAGAACCTTGCTCAGGCTGTTGAGGTTGTTGTCATCCATGACTTGCCGAGTCACCACGCTTACAGACTGCGGTGTTTCACGCAGCGACTGTGGCGCGCCCTTGCCGATACTTACCGCGCCGGTGGTGTAAGAGCCAGTGCCGTCAGTGGCGGTGCCCAAGTACTGCGAGTCGATCGCGGTCGGGGCCAGGTTGACCGTGCCCGTGGTGGTCGAACCGTCTGCGGCGGTTTCCTGTGCCTGGCTGGCCACCGGCATACAGAGCGCAAGGCCCATGGCCGCCATGGATGGCCGGGAGCGGAACATCTGACTGAGCATCAACGCTTTGCTGAGCGGGGTAAGTCGTGACGGGTTGTGCATGAATTGGCTCTTTCCAGTGGGTATCGGCAAGGAGATTGAGAGCGTTGTTCAGGTCTGCGCAGTCGGGTTCAGCCGTCGACGGGGCAGGCGTGAGCAACTTTTTTATAAGGCGCTGCGCGGGAGATGGCTGTGCACGCAATTCGCTGTTAATGAGAACGAAAGCGAATAACGTTTATTTAATGAATTTTTCACAATTCCGGAAAAAAGATGGCGCTTGGCTATCTGGTTAGGGCGGGTATGGCTTCGCCGGGTAACAAAAAGCCCCGCTCGCGGACTGGCCGGGCGGGGCTTTCGAGGCGTGGATGAATCAGGCCGGAATGGTTTTGTCGTAAGTGTCGTTTTGCACCTGCTCGACCTGAATCTGCCCGGTCTGCATGCGCACCAGTTGGTCGGCGATGTAGAAATAGCGGTCGTCATGGGAGATGACGATGATGGTCTTGCCTTGCTGCTTCAGCTCCGGCAGCAGTTCGGTGTAGAACACGCGCCGGAACGCCGGGTCCTGATCAGCGGCCCACTCGTCGAAGACCAGCACCTGACGCTCGTCCAGCCACGCGTTGATCAGTGCCAGACGCTTGCGCTGACCGGTCGACAGGTCGGTGGTGGTGAAGGCACCGTCCTTTATGCTGACCTTGTGCGCGATGTCCAGCCGCTCCAGGTATTTGCCGGCGTCTTGCGGCAGCGCGGCCTGCCCCTGCAACGGCTCATCAAACAGGTAGTAATCGGCAAAGATCGTAGTGAATAACTGGCGGTAGTCATCCAGGTTTTCCGGGGTGACGGTCTGCCCATTGAGGCGAATTTCGCCCTGTTGCGGCGTGTACAGACCCAGCAGCAGCTTGATCAACGTGGTCTTGCCACAGCCGTTTTCGCCGACGATGAACACGATATCGCCCTGTTTGATGCTCAAATCGACCGGGCCGAGATGAAAGGCGTCGCTGCCCTCGACCGGAGGGTAGTCATAGCGCAGGTTGTGCAGTTCCAGGGTTTGCATATTGGCCAGCGAATTGGGGCGGTCGCTGACCAGCAAGTGGGGTTCGGGGTTGGAAAACTTCCACGACAGTTCGGCGATACGGCGCATGGCGATCTGCGCGCGGCTGATGCCGGGCAGGGCGGTGATCAGGCGTTCCAGCGGGCCTTTCATGTACAGCATCACCAGCACGAAGCCGCCCAGCACGGTTTTTTCAGTGGTCGGCCACATGGCCTGGAAGGCGATGGCGATGCCGATCACGGCAAAGAACAGCATCGAACCGAAGGTTTCCGCGCTGACGAAAATGTTGGCGGCGCGAATGTTCGAGCGGCAGATGTGCTCGGTGGCACCGTGAATCTTCTCGTCGAGCATGTGCTGACGACGCTTGCGCTGAATGCGCAGCTCCTTGGCACCCGCAGACAGCGCCTGATAGTGCTTCTGCAATTCGTCTTCGCTGTTGCGCGCCGCCAGAATGCTGCGCATGCCGTACGCATGGGCCAGGTACTGCGCGCCGGTGCCGAGCACCACGGTGAGCACGGTCAGCGCCAGAATCTGCCAGGACAGCAGTGCCAGATAGGTCAGGCAGCCCAGGGTGACGGTGAACGAGATGACCATCGGTGCGACCGACAGGGCGAAGGTGCTGATGGTGTTGACGTCGTTGAGCAGCACCGGAATCAGACGGTGCGAGCGGTAACGCTCCAGTTGCTCGATGGGTGCCACCAGCACCTTGGCGGCCAGCTCGCGGCGCAGGTTGGCGACCACGCGCTGGCCAACGTAGTTGGTCGACAGGTTGGACAGTGTCGAGCAGGCCAGGGTCAGCACACACAACCCGGCGAACAGCAGCGCGGTCTGCGTGTCCGGGCCGCCGGGCATGTTCATCGCATTGTTGATGGTGGCCAGCAGGCCGGTGACGCTCAGACCGCTGACAATCCCCAGCACGGTCGACAGCGCCACCAGCCACCAGAAGGGCTTGAGGATTCTCAGGGTTTCCCGGGCGAGGCTTTCAGTTTTGCGGGTCATGGTGTGTCTCGTCAGTGTCCGTGAGTGCGGCCCGCGTTTGTCGCAGGCCGCAGGCGCGCATTAAGTCCGTTACAGGTCGCGGGCGACCCTGAAGCCGAGCCAGTCGCCGCGTACATCCGGCTGACGGCTGTTGCGGTTGCCGGAGCGGGAGAAGATCGGCGCTTCGGTCCAGTCATTGCCGCGAATCATTTTCCAGGTGCAATCGCCGGCCAGCCACGCGCTGCCGTCAGTGGGTGCGCCGTTGTAGTTGCTGGTCTCGCAATCGGCGGTCCATTCGTAGACATTGCCGTGGGCGTCGTAAATGCCGAAATCGTTGGGGCTGTAGCTGCCAGCGGGCGCGGTGTAGCTGAAGCCGTCTTCCGGGCCGTAGGTGTTGGCGTGTTTGGCGATGCTGTAGGGCTTGCCTTCATCCATCGGGAACGGGAAAGAGCCCTTGCTGCCGCCACGTGCCGCGTATTCGCGCTGCGCTTCGCTGACCATGTGATAGGACTTGCCGGTCTTCTTCGACAGCCATTCGACATAGGCCCTGGCTTCGTTCCAGTCCATGCACACGGCGGGCTGGCGCGCCTTCAGCGGGTAGCGTGGCTTGCCGGCCTTGCACTCGCGGCCAGGGCGGGTATCGCCGTCTGGCATCTTGTAACCGGAGCTCTTGATGTAGGCGTTCCATTCGCCACTCAGTACCTGAAAGCGGCTGATGGCGAACGGTTTGGCGAAGGTCACGTCATGCAGAGGGCCTTCGTCCGGCTGGCGACCCATTTCTTCCTCGGGTGCGCCCATGGTGAAAGTGCCTGCAGGCAGCACGACCATTTCCGGGCAATCCTTGCAGTCCTTGAACACTTTTCCGGGCGCGGGTACTGGCGCGGGCGTGGCGGCGAGGGTGGTGCCGCAGAGCAACAGGCCGAGCAGGGCGGAAAGGGACAGCAGTGTTTTTTTCATGACGGGTCTCGATAGAAAACGGAAAACAGTGGATTCAGTGCGTGCACGTCAGCTGCGCTGGCTGAGCAGGGCCATGAATCGATCGATTTCGGCCTCGTTGTTCAGCAATCCCGGCGCGGTGCGCACCACCGGGCCGACATCGCGGCTCACGGCGTCCACGACCATGCGTTGTTTCATCAGCCAGGCGGCCACCTCGTCACTTTCCTGGCCCTTGAGCCGGAAGAAGCTGAAACCCGCTGACAGTGCCGGGTCAATCGGTGTCACCAGTTCGACGTTGGGCTGCGCCTTGAGGCGCTGCTTGAGGTAGCTGTTAAGCTCGTGAATGCGCGCCTGCACATCGGCTTTGCCCAGTTGCAGGTGTAGCTTGAACGCCTCGTTCAGTGCCCAGCGGTGTTCGAACGAGTGATAGCCGCCGGGCGTCATGATCGTGCTGAAACCGGTGGCTTCCGAGAACGTCGGGATCAGTGGGGTGAGGTCTTTGACCTGCTCCGAGCGGGCGCAGACAATGCCTGTACCGCGCGGGCCGAACATCCACTTGTGAGTGCCGGCGACATAGAAGTCGCACTTCATGTCCGGGAAATCCAGGTTCTCGACGCCAAACCCGTGTACGCCGTCGACCACATACAGAATGCGGTCTTTGTCGTCACGGTTGCGGTTGTGTTCCTCGACCAGATCGCCGATGGCCCCGATAGGCAATTTCACACCACTGCCGGACTGCACCCAGGTCATGCCCAGCACTCGCGTCTTCGGCTGAATACTGCGCGCAATGGAGCCGATGATTTCGTCTGCCGACACGGTCGCCGGGTCTTTGAACAGGCGAATCTTGCGCACCTGAGTGCCTTCGCGCTGCTGGCGGAATTTGAGGATGTCGCGGGTACAGGAATGCTCGTGCTCGGTGGTCAGAATCTCCTGATCCGGGCGCACATGCAGACCGCCGTAGATGATCGCCAGCCCTTCGGTGGTGCTGCCGGTGAGGGCGACCTGGCCAGGCTGGGCATTCAGGTACTTGCCCGCCCAGACGCGAACTTCATGTTCGCGGCGCTCGGTTTCCCCCAGGTCCCAGTCCATCGCCAGTCCGGGGTTGCGGTCGATGCGCGCGCGATGCTGTTCGATGGCCTCGCGAACCGGAGTGGGGTGCGAGGTGACCAGAAAGTTGGAAAGGTGGACGTAATCCGGGTCCTGATTGAACAGCTGTTTCAAGCGCGCCCATTTGTCTGTGGATGTCGGTGCAGGTGCGGACGCCAGTGCCGTTGACGCAAGACCGGAGCCCAGTGGCAAGGCTGCGGCCAGCACTCCGGCCTGTTTGAGGAAGGTTCTGCGGTCAGTCATGAGCGGTAGCGCCTGATGTTCGGCTAGCGGCATTCGAAAGGTTGGTTTGTTTCGCATCCGGACGCGCCGAAGCCTGCACCTGCTCCCAGACGCGCAGAAAATTGCCGCCCCAGAGCTTGGTGATATCCGCTTCGGCGTAACCGCGCTCGATCAGCTCGGCGGTCACGTTGCGAACCTCGCTGACATCGTTGAAGCCTTTTACGCCACCGCCATCATTGAAATCGGAGCTGATGCCGACATGGTCGATACCGATCTTTCTGACCGTGTAATCGATGGCGTCGACGAAATCCTTGACCGTGGCCTTGGGTTCTTCTTCAAGGATCGCGTACAGCTTGCTGGCGTAGGCACCGAAGCGCTGTTCCGGCCAGACCGTGATAATCGCGTCGCCGGGCATCAGTGCCATGGCCAGGTTGGGCAGTGGCGGCAGGTCGAAGTCCTTGCGCAGGGCGTTGAGCTTGTCCTGGGTCTTCTGGGTCAGCGGCTTCAAATAGGCCGGGAAAGCCACGATCTGCACCACGCCGCCACTGCGCTTGATGAGCTGCATTTCCTCGTCGCTGAGGTTGCGCGGGATGTCCACCAGCGCACGCGGGGCCGAGTGTGAGGCGACCATTGGCGTACGGCTCAACTGGCTGACCTGCTCCAGCGCCTTGCTAGACATTTGCGAGACATCAATGATCACGCCCAGGTCGTTGAGGCGCTGCACTGCCTGCTTGCCGATCTCCGACAGGCCACCCAGCGCGTCGGGCGTGTCGTTTAGAAAGGGCAGGGGGCGTGAAGAGTCGGCCCAGCTGTTATTACCGACGTAACTGAAACCGAACATGCGCATGCCGCGCGCTGTCCAGTGGTCCAGCAGGCTCAGGTCATTGCCCAGCGGGTAGGCGTTGAGCATGCTGATAAAAATCGCAAACTTGCCCTCGCCGTGCAGGCGGCGCATGTCGTCGGGAGTATAGGCGATGCCGACCTGATTGGGGAAATCCCGAACCATGCCGGTGATGATCTTGTAGCGCACTTCCTGCTGGTGGCGCGCTTCGTCGACAAAGCCGGGTGTCGGGCGATGCGGGGCATTGTCGCCGTTCCAGATTTCCGGCCAGCCGAATACCGTCAGTGCTGCGCCGGACAAGCGCCCGCGTGCGGTTTTCACCAGATCGAACTGGCCCGAACCGTCCTTGTCGGCTTCATTGCCCTCGCTGCCGAATTTCATCGGCACGGTGATGTGGCTGTCGAAGGAAATGATCCGCTCTTGCAGGTCGTCGGCCTGCTTCATGACCTTGACCGGGTAACCGGCAGGCGACCAGTAATTCCAGGCCAGAAAACCCGCGCCTGCACTGATGGCCAGGGCCAGCGGCAGGCCGATGAAGAGAGCCTTTTTCCAACGCGGTCTTGTCATTTCCGTCTCGTTCAGATTAACCGTTGCGCAGCCTGCAAGGGCTGTTGCTATCTGGTGGAGAACGAGCGGATGGGCGAAAAATTTAGCGCCGTATCCTGGATTCAGACGCTGAGCTAAATTTGTCTGCCGGGTTTACGTTCTAGCTTGGATAACGGCTGTCTCGGTGCTGGAACAGGTAGGGTAATGACGATTTCTCGACGAGGGTTCATAGCAGGGCTGGCGCTGACCGGCGCGGCAGTTCCGGCTGCCTATTATGCGCATCGGGAATTCACCCGTGTCGAGGAACCCGTGACACCGGGCGAGGCCACGGCCGGGCCCGCAGATACGTCTACCCAGCGCCTGGCCGACAAGCTGCGCGGGGTATGGACGCTGCGTTTCGAAGGGCGTGATGCCGGGCTGGCCGATGCGCCGCTTGAAGGTCTGGAAATGTTTCTCGACATTGCCTCGCGCGGTCGCGGCCTGCGCGGTTATATCGATACGCCGGAGCAATTGCGCAGCGACGCACAGCCACGCTTCCGGGTGATTGGCGACCTGCAACCGGCCAACGCGGCAAAACTGTATCTGCGGGTGATGGACGGCCATGCTGGCAATGATCCGCACAGCGACACTCCGGATTACGAATTCAGCCTGACCCTTGATGAAGTCTGGGGCGCGTTCGGCAATGCGGGCAGCGGCACGTTGAGCGGACGTATCGAACGTCTGGACCGGCCGTTGGCCCTGCCGGAGCTGGAAAACCGCCTGATTGCCATCAAGCAGGTGTTCCCTGAGGCGCGCGAGCGGGTCGGCCTGAGTCCGCCGTTTCTGGCCTGGCTGGTTTCCAAGGAGCATCGCTTGTTTCACCAGCTGTGGCATGCCTCTCGGGACAAATGGCACAAGCTGCCCGAAGACAAGCGCAACGCCCTGCGTGGTATCGGCTGGCAGCCGGGGCCGCGCGAGAAAGAGCGTGATGCGCGTGGCCCGCACAAGGACCGCAACGGTTCGGGTGAAGACTTCTTTTACATGCACCGGCACATGCTGATTCAGGCGCGCAAGATTCAGGACCTGCCGTCGTGGCCGCGGTTTCCGTTGCCTCAGCCTGAGCTGGAGCGTGACCGGTTGGGTTTCGCACGTTATTTCGATAATCACGACGGTTGTTCGCTGCCGCCCAACTGGCTGGCCCAGGGCGATGAGGAATACACGCAACTGGTCAGCGATATCAAAAGCCACGAGACGTTTCACACGCACTTTCAGGTCTGGGAGTCGCAGTACCGCGACCCGCGCTTTCTGTCGAAGCTGACGTTGGGGCAGTTTGGTTCGCAGGTCGAGCTGGAACTGCACGACTGGTTGCACATGCGTTGGGCGTCCGTCGCTCGCGACCCCGCCAACGGCCAGCCGGTGCCCATGGCGCGTCGTTCGGACGACTTCGCCGAGCGCTGGTTCGAGCCGGAAAACGACTTTCTCGCCGATCCGTTTTCATCGCATGTGAACCCGGTGTTCTGGATGTTTCACGGCTGGATCGACGACCGCATCGACGACTGGTTCCGCGCCCATGAGCGCTTTCATCCGGGTGAAGTGAAGCGCCTGGAAGTCAATGGCGTGCCGTGGTTCGCGGCGGGCCGCTGGGTCGAAGTCAGCGACCCGTGGCTGGGGCCGGAAACCCACGGCTGCAGCACCGTGCCCGGGCAGGCGGCAGGCACGACCATGGAAATGGACCCGGAAGTCATGAAGCTTGCGCTGCGTATTACCTTTGCGGCGGATGACAAATTGAGCAACCTGCTACGCCGCGTGCCGCGCAGGCCTTGGTATGCGCGCAATCTGTTGCCGGACAGTTGGTTTTAGCGAACGGTCGTTGAGATGATCGTTCCGCACGCTCCAGCGTGGGAATGCAGGTCATGACGCTCTGCGTCGCAAAGAGGACGCGGAGCGTCCCGAACGGCATGCGACGCAGAGCGTCGCACGATAATTGAGTTATCTGCGCACGCCGACGCAGAGCTTCAGTACGGTAGTTGGGATTATCGTTCCTCACGCTCCAGCGTGGGAATGCAGGTCACGACGCTCTGCGTCGCAAGAGGACGCGGAGCGTCGCACGATAATTGAGTTATCTGCGCAGACCGACGCAGAGCTTCAGTACGATAGTTGGAATTATCGTTCCTCACGCTCCAGCGTGGGAATGCAGGTCACGACGCTCTGCGTCGCAAAGAGGACGCGGAGCGTCCCGAACGGCATGCGACGCAGAGCGTCGCACGATAATTGAGTTATCTGCGCAGACCGACGCAGAGCTTCAGTACGATAGTTGGGATTATCGTTCCTCACGCTCCAGCGTGGGAATGCAGGTCATGACGCTCTGCGTCGCAAAGAGGACGCTCTGCGTCCCGAACGGCATGCGACGCAGAGCGTCGCACGATAATTGAGTTATCTGCGCAGACCGACGCAGAGCTTCAGTACGATAGTTGGGATTATCGTTCCCTACGCTCCAGCGTGGGAATGCAGTTCTCGACGCTCTGCGTCGCAAGAGGACGCGGAGCTTCCAGACCTGCATGTCGACGCAGAGCGTCGCACGATAGTGGATCGTGCGCTCAGCGCACCTGCCAGCCGCCGCCCAGTGCCTTGTACAGCGCGATGCTCGCCTGCAAGCGTGCCAGCCGTAACTGCACGCTCACGTCCTGCGCCTGATACAGCGTGCGTTGGGTTTCCAGTACCGTCAGTAAGTCCTCGGCACCTTCTTCATAGCGGCTCTGGGCGATGTTGAAAGCGGTTTGCGCCTGTTTGAGTTCTTCTTCGTGCCAGTAGCGTTGCTGGTCCAGGCCTTGAATGCTGTTCAGGGCTTTTTCGACGTCGGCGAAGCTGTTGATGATCGCTCCGCGATAGGTTTCCAGCAGCTCTTCCTGACGAGCTGTGGCCCTGTCGCGCTCGGCAGCCAGACGGCCATTATTGAAGATCGGCCCGACCAGACCGGCAGCCAGGCTGCTGAACGGTGCGCGCAACCAGTCTTCGGCGCGGGTGGCTTCGGTGCCGAGCCTGGCGCTCAGGGTCAGCTTTGGCAGCATGGCAGCGCGCGCCACCGTGACATTGGCTTGCGCCGCGGCCAGTTCAGCTTCGGCTTTGGCCAGATCCGGGCGGCGGGTCAGCAGTTCGCTGGGCAGACCGGGGCCGATGTCCGGCCAGTTCAGGGTGGCGAATGCCTGATCACCGAGGTTCAGATTCTGTACCGGCTGGCCGAGCAACGCTGCCAGGCTGATCAACTGCTCGTTGGCCAGTTGCTGAACGCGTGGCAGTTCGCGCTGCTGGGTCGCGACCAGGTTTTTCTGCTGCGCCAGTTCCAGTGCAGTGGCCGAACCCGAGTCGTAACGGGTCTGCACCAGCCTCAAAACGCTTTGCGCGTTGGCCAGGTTCAGCTCGGCAATCCGGCCTTGCTCGCGCGCCGCGAGGGTTTGCGCATAGCGGTCAGCGACGTTGCCGAGCAGGGTCAGTTCCACTGTCGCCTGATCGAATTCGCTGGCCCGCAGGCTTCGTAGCGCACTGTCGCGTCCGGCGGCGATACCGCCCCAGAAATCCACTTCATAGCTGGCGGTCAGGTCGCTGGTGAAGTTGTTGGTGTTGTTGTCGTCGGAAGGGTTGGCCTTGCGGTCGCTGTTGCGCACGAACTTGTTGCGTTCGCCGCGCAGGTCAAAGGCCAGCTCCGGGAGCAAAGGTGCGCCGCCAATGATGGCGGTGGCCTGCGCCTGACGCACACGCGCCATTGCTGCAGCGACTTCGTGGCTGTCGCGACTGGCCTGTTCGATCAGGCGATTCAATTGCGGGCTGCCGAACTGCTGCCACCAGCGGGCGTCGCTGCGCTGGGCGGCAGCGCTCTGGGCAAACGCCCAGCGTGCAGGTGGCTGAATGCCGCTGTCCAGGCGCGGAGCCGGGGTATTGCAGGCGGTCAGTAACAGGCAGACGGTCAAAAGGGAAAGGCTCGGCTTCATTGATTGTTCATTCACTGGTAAGGGCCGCAACCGGGTCGAGCCGGGCAGCTTTGCGGGCAGGCATGAAGCCGAAGATCACGCCGGTGACCAGTGCGCAGGCAAACGCTCCGGCCACTGCCGGCACGGTGAACGCAACCGCCACCTTGCTCAGCAACAAGGCTGCGCCCATGCCCAGCGCCAGCACGACACCGGCCAGCCCGCCGACCACGGAAAGCATCACCGCTTCGGTGAGGAACTGCCGCAGGATGTCGCTCTGCCGCGCGCCGGTGGCCATACGGATGCCGATTTCACGGGTGCGCTCACGCACGGTCATGAGCATGATGTTCATCACGCCGATGCCGCCGACCAGCAACGAGATGGCCGCAATCGAGCCGAGCATCAGCGACAGGGTGTTCTGGGTGCGTGCTTCAGCCTGGATCATCGCGGCGTTGTTGGTCAGCTCGTAATCCTGCTTGCCGTTATGCAGGCGTTGCAGCAGGTTGCGTATTGCTTCTTCGGCGTGTTTGACGTTGTTGGCATCGCGTGTAGCGATGGTGATGTACTCGGGGTCCTGCGAGCCAAACAGACGGATGCTGGCCGCCGAGTAGGGAATGGCGATGCGGTTGTCGCTGTCCAGGTCACCGGAAGTGGCACCTTTTTCCTCAAGCACGCCGACCACCTGAAACGGCACGTTTTCGATCAGGATGTACTGGCCAATAGGGTCGGTATGCTCGCCGAACAGTTTCTGGCGAACTTTGTAACCAATCACTGCCACGGCGGCAGCACTTTGCTCATCCGCTTCGCTGAAATAACTGCCTTCCACTACCGGCCAGTTGAAGATCGCCGGAAAGTGCGTGTCGTTGCCGCCGACATAACTGGAATGATCGACGTTGCCGTAGCGCACGCCGGCCTGTCCGCCGTTGACCGGCATGATCATTTTTACCTCGGGCAGCTCGCCCAGCGCCGCGACCTCTTCAAGCGTGATGATGCCCTTGGGTGCACGCGGGTTGGGGGCCTTGCCGTTGAGGTAAATGATGTTGGAGCCGAACGAGGACATCTGTGCCATGACCTGGCGCTTGCTGCCTTCACCGACCGCCAGCATGACCACCACGGATGCAACGCCGATGACGATACCCAGCAGCGTCAGCGCGGTACGAAAGCGGTTGATCCACATCACCCGCCACGCGGCCTGAACCGCGTCGAGCAGTTCGCCTTTCCACGCCCCGCGACTGCCGCTGCCGTCGCTCAGACGCTTGCGCAGGTCGACGGCCTGTAGCGCAGCGGGGTTGGCTGAACGTGGCGCAGACAGATCGCATGCGGTATCGCTGACCACCAGGCCGTCGCTGATCTCGATGACCCGTTTGGCGCGGGCTGCGACTTCCCGGTCATGGGTGATCAGGATCACCACATGGCCCTGGCTGGCCAGTTCGTCCAGCAGCGCCATGACCTCGGCACCGCTGTGGCTGTCCAGCGCACCTGTGGGTTCGTCGGCGAGGATGATATGCCCGCCATTCATCAAGGCGCGGGCAATGGACACCCGTTGCTGCTGACCGCCAGACAGCTGGTGTGGCCGGTTGCCGGTGCGCGACCCCAGGCCCAGCCGGTCGAGCAGTGCGGCAGCTCGGGCGTGGCGCTCTGCGGCGGGTGTGCCAGCGTAGATGGCTGGCATTTCAACGTTTTCCTGTGCCGAGCCGGAAGGGATCAGGTGGTAGCCCTGAAACACAAAACCGAATGCCTCGCGGCGCAGCCAGGCGAGTTCGTCGCTGCCCAGATCGGCGACGTTTTCCCCGGCGAACAGGTATTCACCCGAGGTCGGGCGATCGAGGCAGCCGAGGATGTTCATCAGTGTCGACTTGCCGGAACCGGAGGCGCCGACAATCGCTACGAATTCCCCGGCATGGATCGATAAATCGATGCCACGCAGAACGTTGACCAGCGGGCTGTCGCCACCGCCGTAGGATTTGCGGATGGCGCGCAGGTCGATCAGCGGCGTTTGCATTCAGCCCCCGCTGCCGACAGAAGCCGGCACCAACAGGCGATCACCTTCATTCAAACCGTCGAGCACCTGCACGCGCAGGCGGTCGCTGATGCCGGTGCGTACCTGACGGTTTTGCACTTCGCCATTGGCGGACAGCACCTGCGCGATCTGCACATCGGCCTGAGGACCGTTCTGCAAGGCTGCGAGCGGGGCGGTCAGGGTGTTCTGCGCGCTGCCGGCGACGAAGAATATCTGTGCGGTCATTTCTGCCATCAGTGCCTGGTCGCTGTTATCAACGTCCAGCAGCACGGTGTACAGCACAACCCGACCGCCGCCGCTCTTGCGCGCACTGCTCGGACTGCCGCCGCCCTGATTGGCTTGATCCAGCGGTCTGGGCGGCACTGGCAGAATTTGCCGCACCGTGCTGCTCCAGCGCCGATTGCCACCGCTGAGAGTGGTGAAGTAGGCCGTCATGCCGGGTTTGACATGGCCAATATCAGCTTCCGAGACTTCGGCCCAGACTGTCATGGGCGACAAGCGGGCGATGCGCAGAATCAGCGGCGTCTGCTGTTGCGCGTTCAGGGTCTGACCTTCTCGCGCATCCAGTGCGACCACCGTGCCGCTCATGGGGGCGTAGATGCGCGTGTAGCCCAGCGCCGCCTCGTCACTGCGCAGCGCCGCCTGAGCTTCCAGGATCTGTGCCTTGAACATGTCGACCCGTGCCTGTGTGGCACGAAATTCCGATTCCGCAGCCTGCACGTCTTCGGCACGCGTGGCACCGCCCGCCGCAAGGCGTTTCTGACGTTGTTGCTTCTGTTCGGCCAGCTCGTGCAGCGCCCGCTGCTCCTGAAGCTGGGCCTTGAGGTTTTCGATGGCGTAACGCGCGGCGTCCAGCCTGGCTTTTTGTGTCGACGGATCGATTTCGACCAGCAAGTCGCCTTCCTTGACCTGATCGCCGACCTGCGCGTGGATTTTCATGATCTGCCCGGTGGCCTGCGAGCCAACGTCCACATAGCTGCGTGGCTGCAAAGTGCCCAGTGCGGTCACGCTGTTTTCGATGTTGCTGCGGGTCACCGTCACGGTCGCTGCATGACCTTTGCTGTCGGGCATGATCTGCCAGGCACACACGGCGATGACCGGGAACAGGCACAGCGCCACGAGAAGGGCGCGTCGAGGAGGGCGAGAGCGTTTCATGCAGGTTCCTGGGGTGGGAAAAATCAACCGATCGACGGACGCCGGCTGCAGAGCGGGCCTTTATATAGAGCTGCCCTTTAAACGAGGGATGAGGACGGGAATTTAGCGTCGGCTGCAGGTTGCATTGCGCGAGTAAATTTTGCGTCTGCGCTTCGTTTAAGGGGAGCGGCTAATTCGGGTCGTCTTGTCGAGTTGGAGTCAGCGTGATTATTTCCAGACCCCTGTGCGGTTTTGTGTTTGCAGGTCTTTCTTTCGCGGTGATATTGCCTGCCCAGGCCCTGGTTGCCGCGGATCATCAGGCCGCCCGTGCCGAAATCCGGCGTACCGGTTTTGGCGTGCCGCATATCGTCGCCGCCAATGAGCGCGGTCTGGGTTACGGCATCGGTTATGCGTATGCGCAGGACAACCTGTGCCTGCTGGCCAACGAAATCGTCACCGTAAACGGCGAGCGCTCACGCTATTTCGGGCCGGACAAGGCGACCCTTGAGCAACGCAGCAACATGGCCAGCGACCTGCTGTTCAAGTGGCTCAACACGCCTGAGGCACTGGCTGATTTCTGGAAAGCCCAGCCGCCCGAGATTCGCCAGTTGATGCAGGGCTATGTCGCCGGCTACAACCGCTCGCTGGGTGAGCAGAAGGCCAAGGGGCTGCCGCAGCCTTGCGCAGCCGATTGGGTTCGACCGATCAGTACCGATGATTTGCTGCGCCTGACTCGCCGCTTGCTGGTCGAGGGCGGCGTAGGGCAGTTCACTGAGGCCTTTGCCGGTGCCAAACCGCCTTCTGCGCAAAAGCCATTGCAGGTTGATAGCCAGCAGGTTCAGGCGCTGCAATTGGCCGCTGTGCGCAACCAGCGCTTTGCCCTGGAGCGTGGCAGCAATGCCGTTGCAGTAGGGCACGAGCTGTCCGCCAATGGGCGCGGCATGCTGTTGGCCAACCCGCATTTTCCATGGGGCGGCGGCATGCGTTTCTATCAAATGCACCTGACCATTCCTGGCAAGCTCGACGTGATGGGCGCCGCATTGCCGGGCCTGCCGCTGATCAATATCGGTTTCAACCGGCATCTGGCCTGGAGCCATACCGTCGACACGTCGAAACACTTCACCTTGCATCGCTTGCAGCTCGACCCGAAAGACTCGACCCGTTACCTGCTGGATGGAAAATCCATCGCTATGGGCCAGCAGCAAGTCAGCGTCGAGGTGAAGCAGCCGGACGGTAGCCTCAAGGCTGTGCCACGCATCATTTATTCCTCGAAGTTCGGCCCGGTGGTGCAGTGGCCGGGCAAGCTGGACTGGGATGACAAGTTCGCCTTCAGCCTGCGTGACGCCAACCTGGAAAACGACCGTGTGTTACAGCAGTGGTATTCGATGGACAAGGCTGACAGCCTCAAGGCGTTTCAGGATTCGGTGCACAAGATTCAGGGCATTCCGTGGGTCAATACCCTGGCGGTCGATGCCAAAGGGCAGGCGCTGTACATGAACCTCTCGGTAGTACCGAACGTGGACGCCGCCAAGCTCGCCAAGTGCAGTGACCCGCGTATCGGCACCGAGCTGATCGTGCTCGACGGCTCGCGCAGTGAATGTAACTGGGACATATCCGCGGAGGCGGCTCAGGCGGGTATTTATCCGTCCTCACGCCAGCCGCAACTGTTGCGTAGCGACTTTGTGCAGCATTCCAATGACTCTGCCTGGATGGTCAATCCCGCGGCACCACTGAAGGGATTTTCGCCGTTGATCAGCCAGGACGGTCAGCCACTCGGTCAGCGTGCGCGCTTCGCGCTGGATCGGCTGGGCAGCCTGCAACAGGCTGGCAAGGTCAGCGCCGAGAATCTGCAAGCGATGGTCATGGACAACGAGGTGTATCAGGCCGGGCAAGTGCTGCCGGATCTGTTGAAGTTCTGTGCTTCGGAGCTGGGTGATGATGTAACGCGTCTGACGCCGTTGTGCGCCGCCTTGAAAGCCTGGGACGGACGCGCTGATCTGAACAGTGGCATCGGGTTCGTGTACTTCCAGCGGATCATGACATCCATGCAAGGCGTTGCCTCGCGCTGGCGTGTGGTGTTCGACCCGCAGAACCCGATCCATACGCCAACCGGGCTGGCCATTGAAAACCCTCAGGTTGCCAGCGCACTGCGCGCCGCCATGCTTGCGGCGGTTGATGAGGTGGCCAAGGCCGGTCTTTCGCCCGAGAGTAAATGGGGCGACATTCAGGTCTCCAGCCTCAGCGGCAAACCCATTCCGATTCATGGTGGCCCGGCCGGGCTCGGCGTCTACAACGCCATGCAGACCATCGCTGGCAAGGACGGCAAGCGTGAGGTGGTGAGCGGCACCAGCTATCTGCAGGTGGTGACGTTTGATGAGCAGGGGCCCAAAGCGCAAGGCCTGCTGGCGTTCTCTGAATCGAGCAACCCGCAGTCGGCCCACTCGAGGGACCAGACCGAGGCGTTTTCGAAAAAACAGTGGAGTGAGTTGCCGTTCACCGAACAGCAAATCAAGGCTGATCCAGCGTATCAGGTGCAGGTGATCAGCGAGGAGGGCAGCCGCTGAACATGGCAGGAGAAGCGTTTGGGCCGGGCGGCCCAAATGCGCTTGCCTGTCGGGATTAGCCGCCGGGCGTATCGATATCGGCGTCAACACCTTGGGTAGGCTGATGATTGCGCAGATCCTCGGTTTTTTCCTCAGGCTCATGGTCAGGCACGTAAGCGCTGTCGCCGGATGACTGGCTTTGGCTTTGGCTTTGGCCTTGAGACTGAGACTGGCTGGGAGCAGGGCTTTTGCCCTGATTCTGGCATCCACCTTTTTCCGTTTCTGGTTCTACGTCCGCAACCTGTGGCTCGATGGCCGGGTCGTTGCGGTCTGCGCCCTGGTCAGCGGGCGTATGCTGGCCCGGTGGCTGTTCTTTCTGACGTTGCGGTTCGATGGACATGAGTACCTCGATATCTGTTTCAGAAAATGGTCTGACAGGGTTTCGAAAGGTAGCCATATGGATCGTTCGATTCAGTTGCCGAACGGTGCTGAAGGAGGGTGATGCAGGATTGGGTGTTGTGTGAGGCTACGGGAGGTACGATGTTCGCGAAGGGGGCCGTACAGTTGCATGAGATGCATTGAACGGAATATAGCCTTCGCGAACAGGTTCGCTACAGAAGATATAGGCAGCGCGGTTAGAGCACTTTTTTGATTGCGTCGCACACGGCATCAATATTCTTCTGGTTCAGCGCCGCCACGCAGATACGCCCGGTATCCAGCGCGTAGATGCCGAATTCGCTGCGCAGGCGTTGTGCCTGTGCGGCGGTCAGGCCGGAATAGGAGAACATGCCGCACTGACGGCCGACAAAGCTGAAGTCCTGACCGGCCGGGTTATCCGCCAGGCGCTCGACCATGGCTTTGCGCATGCCTTGAATGCGCACGCGCATCTCGCCGAGTTCTTCTTCCCACAGGGCGCGCAGTGCCGGGTCATTGAGGACGGCAGCGGAAATGATTGCGCCGTGGGTCGGCGGGTTGGAGTAGTTGGTGCGGATCACGCGCTTGACCTGCGACAGAACGCGGGCAGTTTCTTCTTTCGATTCGGTAATGATCGACAGCGCGCCCACACGTTCGCCATACAGCGACAGCGACTTGGAAAACGAGCTGGAGGCGAAGAAGGTCAGGCCCGACTCGGCGAACAGGCGCACAGCCAGTGCATCTTCCTGAATGCCTTGACCGAAGCCCTGGTACGCCATGTCCAGAAACGGTACATGGCCCTTGGCCTTGACCACTTCCAGCACTTTTTTCCAGTCATCCAGGCTCAGATCGACGCCAGTCGGGTTGTGGCAGCAGGCGTGCAGCACAACCACAGAGTTGTCTGGCAGGTTCTGCAGGTCTTCAAGCATGCCGGCGCGGTTCACGTCGTGGGTGGCTGCGTCGTAATAACGGTAGTTCTGCACCGGGAAACCTGCGGTTTCGAACAGTGCGCGGTGGTTTTCCCAGCTTGGGTCGCTGATCGCTACCACTGCGTTGGGCAGCAGTTGCTTGAGGAAGTCGGCACCGATCTTCAAGGCACCTGTGCCGCCGACCGATTGAGTGGTCAGCACACGGCCTGAAGCGATCAGCGGTGAATCAGCTCCCAGCAGCAGTTTTTGCACGGCCTGGTCATAAGCGGCAATGCCGTCGATCGGCAGGTAACCGCGCGGCGCGTGCTGGGCGACACGGATCTTTTCAGCTTCAGCCACGGCACGCAGCAGAGGAATGCGCCCCTCTTCATCACAGTAGACGCCTACGCCAAGGTTGACCTTGGTGGTGCGGGTGTCGGCGTTGAAGGCTTCGTTGATACCCAGGATCGGATCGCGGGGTGCCATTTCGACAGCGGAGAACAGGCTCATTGTGCGGCGGCTCTTGATGAAGAGTGGGTAGGGATGCACGCTGCGGCTGAATGCGCCAAAGCGGTGCACAAACAGGGCTTAGTATAGAGAGCATCCCCTCGCCGGGCGACAGGTCGGGGCGGCTTTTTTCGAGGTTATGTGCATATTTTCAGAACGTTCGTCCCGTTCGAGCCTCAATGCTTTAAGTGCGTGACTTGAAAGGCCAGCATGTGGCTCCATCTAGTAAGCATCATTTCAAGACATCGCAGCACGCCCTTTCCCGGCGGGACCGGGCGTTGGCGATGATTTCGTCATGGCCTGTCAGTCCATTCAGGTGAGGCGAGCCCTTTGCGCGATCCCGTCGCGTACGAATCAAGTCGCGTATGAACCAAGAGGTAGGATATGTCCGAGTTCCAGCTCGTTACCCGTTTTGAGCCAGCCGGCGATCAGCCCGAGGCCATTCGCCAACTGGTCGAAGGGATCGACGCAGGGCTCGCGCACCAGACCTTGCTGGGGGTGACCGGCTCGGGCAAGACGTTCAGCATCGCCAACGTGATCTCTCAGGTGAAGCGCCCGACGCTGGTCCTGGCACCGAACAAGACCCTGGCCGCGCAGTTGTATGGCGAATTCAAGGCGTTCTTCCCGAACAACGCCGTGGAATATTTCGTTTCCTATTACGACTACTACCAGCCCGAGGCCTATGTGCCGTCGTCTGACACCTTCATCGAGAAGGATGCGTCGATCAACGACCACATCGAGCAGATGCGCCTGTCTGCAACCAAGGCGCTGCTGGAGCGCAAGGACGCGATCATCGTCACCACGGTGTCGTGCATCTACGGCCTGGGCAGCCCGGAAACCTATCTGCGCATGGTCATGCACATCGACCGTGGCGACAAACTGGACCAGCGCGCCCTGTTGCGACGACTGGCCGACCTGCAATACACCCGCAACGACATGGACTTCGCCCGTGCGACGTTCAGGGTGCGTGGCGATGTCATCGACATCTACCCGGCCGAATCCGATCTGGAAGCGATCCGCGTCGAGCTGTTCGATGATGAGGTCGAAAGCCTGTCGGCGTTCGATCCGCTGACCGGTGAGGTGATCCGCAAGCTGCCGCGCTTCACGTTCTACCCCAAGAGCCATTACGTTACCCCGCGCGAGACGCTGATCGAGGCAATGGAAGGGATCAAGGTCGAGTTGCAGGAGCGTCTTGAATACCTGCGCACTCAGAACAAGCTCGTGGAAGCCCAGCGTCTGGAACAACGGACCCGCTTCGATTTGGAGATGATGCTGGAGCTGGGCTACTGCAACGGTATCGAAAACTACTCGCGCTACCTGTCGGGCCGTCCGTCCGGTGCGCCGCCTCCGACCCTGTTCGACTACCTGCCTGCCGATGCCTTGCTGGTGATCGACGAGTCTCACGTCAGCGTGCCGCAGGTCGGCGCGATGTACAAAGGCGACCGCTCACGCAAGGAAACCCTGGTTGAGTACGGGTTTCGTTTGCCATCGGCGCTGGATAACCGGCCCATGCGCTTTGACGAGTGGGAAGCGATCAGCCCGCAGACCATTTTTGTCTCGGCGACGCCGGGCAACTATGAAGCGGAACACGCGGGACGTGTCGTCGAGCAGGTAGTACGCCCGACTGGTCTGGTGGACCCACAGATCGAGATTCGCCCTGCGCTGACCCAGGTCGACGACCTGTTGTCGGAAATCCACAAACGTACGGCGCTGGAAGAGCGGGTACTGGTCACCACGCTGACCAAGCGCATGTCAGAGGATTTGACCGATTACCTCAGCGACCACGGGGTGCGAGTGCGTTACCTGCACTCGGACATCGATACAGTTGAACGTGTCGAGATCATCCGCGACCTGCGTCTGGGTACCTTCGATGTATTGGTGGGGATCAACCTGCTGCGCGAGGGCCTGGACATGCCGGAAGTGTCGCTGGTGGCGATTCTCGATGCCGACAAGGAAGGTTTCCTGCGTTCCGACCGTTCGCTGATTCAAACCATCGGTCGGGCTGCGCGTAACCTCAATGGCCGGGCGATCCTGTACGCCGACCGCATCACCGGTTCCATGGAGCGCGCCATTGGCGAAACCGAACGGCGCCGCGATAAACAGCTCGCCTTCAACCTTGAGCACGGCATTACCCCAAAAGGCGTGTTCAAGGACGTTGCCGACATC
Organism: Pseudomonas syringae group sp. 243L2; assembly: GCF_032587875.1. NCBI lineage: Bacteria > Pseudomonadati > Pseudomonadota > Gammaproteobacteria > Pseudomonadales > Pseudomonadaceae > Pseudomonas > Pseudomonas syringae group sp. 243L2. The sequence continues at coordinate 121,592 of NZ_JAWHPL010000004.1, read as the reverse complement.
ATGGAAGGTGCCACGGTGCCAGGCTCGCGCAGCAAGAAGCGCAAGGGCATGGCCAAGGCCGCCGAAGAAAACGCTCGCTACGAAAACGAACTGCGCTCGCCGAGCGAGATCAACAAGCGCATTCGCCAGCTGGAAGAAAAAATGTACCAGTTGGCCCGCGACCTGGAATTCGAAGCTGCGGCGCAGATGCGCGACGAGATTGGCAAATTGCGCGAGCGGTTGCTGGCGGTTTGAGAGAGGGGTGATGCTCTGTCTCACAAGCCTGCGTCGCGCCATGCGCTCAAGATCGGACGCAGAGCGTCCAGAGCGGCGTTACCACGCTGGAGCGTGGTAACGATAGGTAAACTATCGTGCGACGCTCCGCGTCGTCATGCCATTCTGCGCCGCACCGCACATTCAAGATCGGCGCTCGTAGTCGCTGCACATAGAAAAAGCGCTTTTTGATCACGGTGGTACTGACGACGCAGAGTGCGACCTTAGTGACGGCTGAGTCCTGGCGCTGATCCGGGGCTAGCTTGGCAGGACGCCAGGCTAGCCGCACCGGACCATGGATGGTCCGTTGCGGCGACCCCCGGATCAGTGCCAGGGCGAAGGAACCCGACGAAGTCGGGCCGGAAACAGGAGCGAAGGACTTTGCTCACTTTGGTCCCTCACAGTGAGTCGCCGAGGGGCGAAAAAGTGACCTGAGTCGAACCCTAATCTACCTGAAACCACAGAACCGCCGTGTGACGCGGAGCGTCACGAACTGCATTCCCACGCGGAGCGTGCGGAACGATAGGTGTTCCGGCGATTACCTTTCACGCTGGAGCCGCATGCCCCCAGCCTGTTAACATTCCGCGCTTGATTGACCTATTTCGGGATTTTCCATGACCACCGTTCGTACCCGCATCGCGCCATCGCCCACGGGCGACCCTCACGTCGGCACGGCCTACATTGCGCTGTTCAACTATTGCTTTGCCAAACAGCATGGCGGCGAGTTCATTCTGCGCATTGAAGACACCGATCAACTGCGCTCGACCCGCGAGTCCGAACAGCAGATCTTCGACGCACTGCGCTGGCTGGGTATCGAATGGAGCGAAGGGCCGGATGTCGGTGGTCCACACGGCCCGTATCGTCAAAGCGAGCGGGGCGATATCTACCAGAAATACGCGCAGCAACTGGTCGAGCTGGGTCACGCCTTCCCGTGTTTCTGCACCGCCGAAGAGCTGGACGAGATGCGCGCCGAGCAACAGGCCAAGGGTGAAACCCCGCGCTATGACGGTCGCGCCTTGCTGCTCTCCAAGGAAGAAGTACAACGCCGTCTGGACGCTGGCGAGCCCCACGTGATTCGCATGAAAGTGCCGACCGAAGGCGTCTGCGTCGTGCCGGACATGCTGCGCGGCGAAGTCGAAATCCCGTGGGACCGCATGGACATGCAGGTCCTGATGAAGACCGACGGTCTGCCGACCTACTTTCTCGCCAACGTGGTCGATGACCACCTGATGGGCATCACCCACGTACTGCGCGGCGAAGAATGGCTGCCATCGGCACCCAAACTGATCCTGCTTTACGAGTACTTTGGCTGGGACAAGCCACAGCTGTGCTACATGCCGCTGCTGCGTAACCCGGACAAGAGCAAGCTGTCCAAGCGCAAGAACCCGACGTCGGTGACCTTCTACGAGCGCATGGGCTTCATGCCTGAAGCCATGCTCAATTACCTGGGGCGCATGGGCTGGTCGATGCCGGACGAGCGCGAGAAGTTCTCGTTGCAGGAAATGGTCGACAACTTCGACCTGTCGCGTGTCTCGCTGGGCGGGCCGATCTTCGATATCGAAAAACTGTCCTGGCTCAATGGTCAGTGGCTGCGTGATCTGCCGGTCGAGGAGTTTGCCAGCCGATTGAAAACGTGGGCACTGAACCCAGACTACATGATGAAGATCGCACCGCACGTGCAGGGCAGGGTAGAGACCTTCAGTCAGGTCGCTCCGCTGGCCGGGTTCTTCTTCGCCGGTGGCGTTACGCCCGATGTGAAGCTGTTTGAGCACAAGAAGCTGTCCCCGGAGCAGGTCCGTCAGGTGATGCAGTTGATCCTGTGGAAACTGGAGTCGCTGCGTCAGTGGGAGAAAGACCGGATCATGGGTTGCATCCAGGCCGTCGTTGAGCACCTCGAGCTCAAACTGCGTGACGCCATGCCCCTGATGTTTGCGGCGATTACCGGCCAGGCCAATTCGGTCTCGGTGACCGATGCGATGGAGATCCTCGGTCCGGACCTGACCCGCTTCCGCCTGCGTCAGGCCCTGGATTTGCTGGGTGGCGTTTCGAAGAAAGAAAACAAGGAATGGGAAAAGCTGCTGGGCTCCATTGCCTGAGGCGTTCCCTGTTCCTGTCAGTCGCCCCCGGTTTTCCGGGGGTTTAAAGGTAAGTGGTTGTATTACCGACAAAAAAGTTTGGAAAATGTAAAAAATAAATTTGACAGCCCTGTCACTCACGCTTAATATGCGCCCCGTCCACTGATGTGGGGCTTTAGCTCAGCTGGGAGAGCGCCTGCATGGCATGCAGGAGGTCAGCGGTTCGATCCCGCTAAGCTCCACCAAATTTAGCGTTTCAGAGCGCTGCTACACTGCTCTGAAACGATGTGAAACAAGCGGATCCAGCAATCGTTTGTTTTGTAAGAAGGTTTTGTCCCCTTCGTCTAGTGGCCTAGGACACCGCCCTTTCACGGCGGTAACAGGGGTTCGAGTCCCCTAGGGGACGCCAGTTTCACCGAGTGATACTTCAACGTTGATCTCCGCCGCGAGGCGATAAATCCGGGGCTTTAGCTCAGCTGGGAGAGCGCCTGCATGGCATGCAGGAGGTCAGCGGTTCGATCCCGCTAAGCTCCACCAAATTCGCCAGGGTTCATCGTTCGATGAACCTGACTGAAGGTTTTGCGTCCCCTTCGTCTAGTGGCCTAGGACACCGCCCTTTCACGGCGGTAACAGGGGTTCGAGTCCCCTAGGGGACGCCACGATTTCCCGCTCTGCGGGACCAAGGGTCATTCGATTATTGAATGGCCCTTTTGTTTTTTCAGGGTTTGAAAAATCGCCCTTCCTGCTTCTATTTATTCCCACAGGTATGTGTTCAGCCTGCAATTGCGGTTTCAGCCCTTTTATCCGGGCTTATTCAGACTTGTGTATGACTTTGAGCGCTGGAGCGTGAGGAATGTACAGGTCCTTTCGCGAACAAGTTCGCTCCCACGGCCTTCGGCCAGAATCAAAAGCAGACGCGCCACTATCCTGACTTCGCTACACTCCCGCCAATCACATTCACTCAAGCAGGAGCACGCATGGTCTGGGATCGGGCAACGCCTTTCGTCATTGATCTGAACGTCGGCGCTGAAGACATCGACGGGCTGGGGCATGCCAATAATGCCGTGTACGTCTCCTGGCTGGAGCGCTGTGCCTGGCGGCATTCGCAGTATCTGGGCCTGGACCTGACCGAATACCGGCGTCTGGACCGGGCCATGGCGGTGGTCAGACACGAGATCGACTATCTGGCCAGTGCCTATGAGAACGATGAACTGCAACTGGCGACCTGGATCGTCGATTGGGATCGCCGCCTGAAAATGACCCGTTGCTTTCAGCTCAAGCGACCCGCCGACAACCTGACGTTGCTGCGCGCGCAAACCACCTTTGTCTGCATCGAACTGTCCAGCGGTCGGCCCAAGCGCATGCCCGCCGAGTTCATCGAGGGCTATGGCGCAGCCATCCCTGACGGCACCGTTCCCAATCCGCACGCCGGGCAGTAAACTGCCGGACTTTTTTTCGAGTGTGACCCATGCAAATTGCTCTGGCGCCCATGGAGGGGTTGGTCGACGACATCCTGCGCGATGCCCTGACGAAAGTAGGTGGTATCGACTGGTGCGTGACCGAATTCATCCGGGTGTCCGAGCGTTTGATGCCTGCGCACTACTTTTACAAATACGCTTCGGAATTCCACAAAGGCGCGAAGACCGACGCAGGTACGCCTTTGCGGCTCCAGCTGTTGGGCTCCGACCCAGTGTGTCTGGCCGAGAACGCCGCGTTCGCCTGTGAGTTGGGCGCACCGGTACTGGACCTGAACTTCGGTTGTCCGGCCAAGACTGTCAATCGCTCCCGTGGTGGCGCAATCCTGCTCAAAGAGCCGGAACTGCTGCATTCCATCGTCAGCCAGGTACGCCGTGCCGTGCCCAGGCATATTCCAGTGACCGCCAAGATGCGTCTGGGTTACGAAAACACCGATGGCGCGCTGGACTGTGCCCGGGCACTGGCTGACGGCGGGGCTGAGCAAATAGTCGTTCACGCGCGCACCAAGGTCGACGGTTACAAGCCGCCCGCGCACTGGGAGTGGATTGCACGCATTCAGGAGGTGGTCAAGGTCCCAGTGGTGGCCAACGGTGAAATCTGGACCGTTGACGATTGGCGTCGTTGCCGGGAAATATGCGGCGCACGCGACATCATGATTGGTCGCGGGCTGGTGGCGCGCCCTGATCTGGCCCGGCAGATAGCTGCGGCACAGAAGGGTGAAGAGGTCGTGCCGATGACCTGGGATGAGTTGCAGCCCATGCTGCGCGCTTTCTGGCAGGCCTGTCTGATCAAGATGACGCTCATTCAGGCGCCGGGTCGTCTCAAGCAATGGTTGGTGCTGCTGACCAAGAGCTACCCTGAGGCGACCCTGATGTTCAATGCGCTACGCCGCGAAACCGACTGTGATCGAATCGGCGTGATGCTGGGCTGTCTGCCTGGCTGCTCACCCGAAAGCTAACCCCGACGAACGGTCGAAAAAAACCTGAAAAAAGTCTCTTGAAAAGTGAATGGGTATCCCTATTTTGCTGATCAAGCGATGCCGAAAACGGGTCGCGTACACCACTCGCTGATAAACAGGAGAATTGTTATGGCTACTGCATTTTCTCTGGCTCCACTGTTTCGCAACTCAGTGGGTTTCGACCGCTTCAACGACCTGTTCGAGTCTGCGGCACGAAATGAGACAACCAGCGGCTACCCTCCCTACAACGTGGAGCGGCATACCGATGATCATTACCGGATCGTGATCGCTGCAGCAGGCATGCAAGAGCAGGACCTTGAGCTACAGGTCGAGAAGGGCGTATTGACCGTGATCGGCAACAAGCGCGAGCAGGAAGCCGACAACGTGACCTATCTGCATCAGGGTATTGCCCGGCGTGAATTCAAGCTGTCGTTCAGGCTGGCCGACAATATCGAGGTCAAGGGTGCCGACCTGTCTCACGGTCTGTTGAGCATCGACCTGGTGCGCAACGTGCCGGAAGAGGCAAAACCAAAGCGCATTCCGCTTAATACCCAGAAAGTACTGGGCAACTGATGAGCCAGTCTACAGAAGAGGCGCCTTCGGGCGCCTTTTCTGTCTTCACTCCAGAGACGCAGTTTCCTGAAACTGCCGTTTTAGCAGCAGGTTCTCGAACTGCGGACCCGGCAGTGGTTCGCTGAACAGGTAGCCTTGATAGTTGTAACAGCCCACTCTTTCCAGGAACGCCAGTTGCTCCGGCGTTTCGACGCCTTCAGCGATGACGTTAAGGTTCAGGCTCTGAGCCATGGCCACGATGGCGCGGATGATTTCTGCGTCGTTGGGGTCGCTGGTGGCGTCCTGAACGAAGGACTGGTCAATCTTCAGCGTATCCACCGGCAAGCGCTTGAGGTAAGTCAGTGAGGAATAGCCGGTGCCGAAGTCATCCATCGCAAAACTCACGCCCAATTCCTTCAGGCTGAGCATTTTGAGGATGGTGTCGTCAAGGTTCTGGATGACGATGCCTTCAGTGATTTCCAGCTTGAGCATGGAGGCAGGTAATTGATGCTGCTTGAGGCTGTGTTGCACGCGCTCGATAAAGTCGTTCTGGCGGAACTGACGCGGACTTATATTGACGCCCATCAGGAATTTGTTTTTCGAGATCAGCCCCTGCTTTAAAAGCAGGCCTCCGGTTTTGCAGGCCTCGTCCAGAATATGGCTGCCGACCTCCAGAATCATCCCGCTTTCTTCAAGTATCTGGACAAACTGATCAGGTGACAGCAACCCGTATTCAGGGTGCTCCCAGCGCAGCAGTGCCTCTGCACCGGTAATGTACTGGTCCCGGCAATCGATCTGGGCCTGGAAGTGCAGCTGGAATTCGTTGCGGGTCAGCGCCAGTCGCAAGTCGTTTTCAAGACGCAGGCGCTGGCTAACGGCCTGCTGCATGGATACATGGAAAAACTGTGACGCATTGCGTCCGGAATCCTTGGCGCGATACAGCGCAATATCGGCCCGTTTGAGCAAATCGGCAGGGGCCAGGCCATCGTCCGGAATCAGAACGATGCCAATGCTCGGCGTAACCTGCAGGCGATGACCGTCGAGGAACATCGGTTCGGCCAGCAGCTCGCGAAGGTTGTCGGCCAGCACGCGGACCTGCTGAGTGACTTCATCACGGGTGCCGTCCAGCCCGCAGATCAGCACCACGAACTCGTCACCGCCCAGGCGGGCCACGGTGTCCTCCTGACGTACGCTGGCCTCCAGGCGCGCGGCGATGATGCTCAGCACGCTGTCGCCCACCGGGTGGCCAAGTGAGTCATTGATGTGCTTGAAATGGTCCAGGTCGAGAAACAGCAGGGCACCGCGCAGGTTCTGGTGCTGGAGCAGCGAGACTTGCTGGCTGAGGCGGTCCATCAGCAGCGCGCGGTTGGGCAGCCCGGTGAGCGGGTCGTGATAAGCCAGATGCTGAACCTGTGCCTGGGCGGTTTTCAGCTGGCCGATGTCTCGGGCGTTCATCAGCAGGCAGGCGGTATTGTTCAGAGTGATGAACTCGACCGAGATGTCCAGCACCAGGGGCGCGCCGTGCTTGTCCTGACCATTCATTTCCCGATGATGCACGCGGCCTTTCTGGCGTAGTTCGTCAATCATGTATTCGCGCTGCACAGTGTCGGACCAGATACCGATTTCGTGGGCTGTGCGCCCCAGGACTTCCTGAGCGCTGAAGCCGGTCAGGCGACAGAAGCCGTCATTGACCTCTACATAGCGGCCTGACTCGATTTCAGTGATGGTGATCGAGTCCGGGCTTGAGTGAAATGCTTTGGCAAACTTCTCCTCGCTGGCCTCCAGCGCTGACTGGACGCACTGTTGGGTGATGTCCAGCACGGTTCCCGACAGCTTCACGGCCTGGCCATGTTCATTGCGATAGATTCGTGCACGGCTTTCAAGCAAGCGCGATGTGCCGTTTTGCAACTGAAAACGGTACGTCACCTGCAGGCAATCCTGCTGGTTTTCCAGTGCCGCAGCATAAACTGCGCGCATGCGTCGTCGCTCTTCAGCGGGCAGGCTGCCGAAGAACTGTCGGCCATCCTCGTCGAAGGGCAGTGCCGCCATGCCGTGCAGCGCAGACGCACGCGCCGAGGCTTGCAGCCGGTTGCCGGTAATGTCCAGATCCCAGGTGCCCATATGCGCCAGTTCCAGCGCCAGTTCCAGACGGTCCCGGGTTTGCTGGAGGACGCGCTCCGCGCCTGTCGGCGGCAGGCTGGGGGTGGCTGCCTGTGCAGGGACTTTCAGCACGGAGTTATCCGGTGGGTTGGACATGTGATCACGAGCCTTTAATCGAAAGAACCGATAGGGCGATCAGTCTGCAGTTTGCAGCATGGTCTACCTACTATGTCTGCGCATCGAGCAGTTTCATGAATGCTCTTGCTGCATTCGATAGCGTGCGTTCGGTATGCAGGATGTAGCCTAGCTGGCGATTGAGTTGCACGCCCGGCAATGGAATGCGCGCCACTTGTTCGTCGAGCATGGTGCGTGGCAGAACGCTCCAGGCAAGGCCAATGGAGACCATCATCTTGATAGTCTCCATATAGTTGGTACTCATCGCGATGTTGGGCTTGAGGCCCTGGGCTTCGCACAAACCGCTGACAATGTGATGGGTAAACGTGTTACCGCCCGGAAATACTGCCGGATAGCGCACGACATCCTCCAGTTTCATGGGGCCGCTGTTGGCCAGCGGATGTTCCGGTGCCGCGACGAAGTCCAGCGGGTCGTCCCACACGGGCACGGCGCGGATCAGCGTATGCGGTTCGGGTGCGAGTGTAATGACTGCCAGTTCGGCGCGCCCGTGAAGAATTTCCTCATAGGCAATTTCCGAGTCCAGGAACTGAATGTCCAGTGCGACCTTTGGATAGGTCCGGGTAAATGCCCGTAATACCGGGGGCAGGCGATGCAGGCCAATATGGTGACTGGTCGCCAGAGTGAGCCGCCCGGTGACTTCGCCGGTCAGGTTGGTCAGCGCGCGGCGAGTGTCATCCAGAACGTTCAGAATCTGATAGGCACGTGGCAGCAGGGCGCGTCCGGCCTCGGTGAGGCTGACTTCCCGGCCCAGGCGGTCGAACAGGCGCACATTCAATTGTTGCTCCAGACCGGCAATGCGCTTGCTGATGGCTGGTTGAGTCAGGTACAGGCGTTCGCCTGCCCCGGAAAAGCTGCCGGTCTCGGCGATGGCAATAAAAGCATTAAGGTTGGCGAGATCCATGGTCGGATTCCATTTGGTTATCCAAAGTATGAAAATTATGAATTTGAGTTATTTAAGCATATTCCATACGATGACCGCACAAGCCAAGGGGTCATCGTCACGATTGCCCAAGGCATAGAAACAAGCTGATGAGGAAGTACGTCCGATGGCCGGGAAAACGCTCTACGACAAGCTCTGGGATTCGCATTTGGTCAAGCAGCGCGACGACGGTTCGGCGCTGATCTACATTGACCGCCATATCATCCATGAAGTGACCTCGCCGCAAGCGTTCGAAGGCCTGCGGCTGGCGAAGCGCAAGCCATGGCGGATCGACTCGATCATCGCCACGCCTGACCATAACGTGCCGACCACGTCGGAACGCAAGGGGGGTATCGACGCCATTGAAGATCAGGTGTCGCGCCTGCAGGTGCAGACTCTCGACGACAACTGCGACGAGTACGGCATTACCGAATTCAAGATGAACGATCCGCGTCAGGGTATCGTTCATGTAATCGGCCCGGAGCAGGGTGCAACCCTGCCAGGCATGAGCGTGGTCTGCGGCGACTCGCACACCTCGACCCACGGCGCATTTGGTGCGCTGGCGCACGGTATCGGCACTTCCGAGGTCGAGCACGTGCTCGCGACTCAGTGCCTGGTGGCCAAGAAAATGAAGAACATGCTGGTCTCGGTCGAAGGGCAACTGCCGTTCGGCGTGACCGCTAAAGACATCGTGCTGGCCGTGATTGGCAAGATCGGTACGGCAGGCGGTAACGGTTACGCCATCGAGTTCGCCGGCAGCGCAATTCGCGACCTGTCGATCGAAGGCCGCATGACCATCTGCAACATGTCTATCGAAGCCGGTGCCCGGGTCGGCATGGTTGCCACCGACGAAAAGACCGTCGAGTACGTCAAGGGTCGTCCGTTTGCCCCTAAAGGTGCAGAATGGGACCTGGCAGTCGAGGCCTGGAAGGATCTGGTTTCCGACGCTGACGCTGTATTCGACACCGTGGTCAGGCTGGACGCCGCGCAGATCAAGCCACAGGTCAGCTGGGGCACTTCGCCGGAAATGGTGCTCGCCGTCGATCAGAACGTGCCGGACCCTGCGCAAGAGCCGGATCTGGTCAAGCGTGGCTCCATCGAGCGCGCCTTGAAGTACATGGGCCTGAAGGCCAATCAGCCGATCACCGATATCCAGCTGGACCGGGTGTTCATCGGTTCTTGCACCAACTCGCGAATCGAAGACCTGCGCGCGGCTGCCGACGTCGCCAAGGGCCGCAAGGTGGCTGCGACCATCAAGCAGGCCATCGTAGTGCCGGGTTCGGGCCTGATCAAGGAGCAGGCCGAGAAGGAAGGGCTGGACAAGGTGTTCATCGAAGCCGGTTTCGAATGGCGTGAGCCGGGCTGTTCGATGTGCCTGGCGATGAACCCGGACCGCCTGGGTTCCGGCGAGCATTGCGCATCCACGTCCAACCGCAACTTCGAAGGCCGTCAGGGCGCTGGCGGCCGTACGCATCTGGTAAGCCCTGCGATGGCTGCCGCGGCGGCGGTCAATGGCCGTTTCATTGACGTTCGCGACTTGATCCAGCTCTGAGGAATCCAGCATGAAAGCCTTTACCCAGCACAATGGCCTGGTCGCTCCTCTGGATCGTGCCAATGTCGACACCGACCAGATCATCCCCAAGCAGTTTCTCAAGTCGATCAAGCGCACGGGTTTTGGCCCGAACCTGTTCGATGAGTGGCGTTATCTGGATGTGGGGCAGCCGTATCAGGACAACTCCAAGCGTCCGCTGAACCATGACTTCGTGCTCAACCACGAGCGTTATCAGGGTGCAAGCGTGCTGCTGGCCCGGGAAAACTTCGGTTGTGGCTCCAGCCGCGAGCATGCGCCGTGGGCACTGGAAGAGTATGGTTTCTGCGCGATTATTGCGCCGAGCTACGCGGACATTTTCTTCAACAACAGCTTCAAGAACGGCCTGTTGCCGATCATTCTGTCTGAAGCCGAGGTCGACGAGCTGTTCAAGCAGGTCGAGGCCAGCCCCGGCTACCAGTTGAGCATTGATCTGCAGGCACAGACCGTGACCCGTCCCGACGGCAAGGTGCTGAGCTTTGAAATCGATGCGTTCCGCAAACATTGCCTGCTCAACGGCCTGGACGACATCGGCCTGACGCTGATGGACGCTGACGCCATTGCCAGTTTCGAAAGCAGGCATCGCGCCGGTCAGCCGTGGCTGTTCCGCGACTGATTGATTCATCGCAACCTGTCTGTTTGCCAGCAAGGGGCCCTGCGCCTTGCTGGCAAAAGTGTTTAAGACAGGTGATAAATTTTTCGCCGCTGCGAGCGTTATAAACAGGCGTTGTTCACGACGCCGATGCACAAAATCGAGGATGTTATGAGCAAGCAGATTCTGATTCTCCCAGGTGATGGTATTGGTCCGGAAATCATGACCGAAGCGGTCAAGGTGCTGGAACTGGCCAACGAAAAGTATCAGCTGGGCTTTGAATTGACCCACGACGTGATCGGCGGCGCAGCCATCGACAAACACGGCGTGCCGCTGGCAGACGAGACCCTGGATCGCGCCCGTGCGGCCGATGCCGTACTGCTGGGCGCAGTCGGCGGCCCGAAATGGGACACCATCGAGCGCGACATCCGTCCTGAACGCGGTCTGCTGAAAATTCGTTCGCAACTGGGCCTGTTTGGCAATCTGCGTCCGGCGATCCTTTACCCGCAACTGGCGGATGCGTCGAGCCTCAAGCCGGAAATCGTTGCCGGTCTGGACATCCTGATCGTCCGCGAACTGACCGGTGGCATCTACTTCGGCGCGCCACGCGGCACTCGCGTGCTGGATAATGGCGAGCGTCAGGCCTATGACACGCTGCCGTACAGCGAAAGCGAGATCCGCCGCATTGCCAAGGTCGGTTTCGACATGGCCATGGTGCGTGGCAAAAAGCTCTGCTCGGTAGACAAGGCCAACGTGCTGGCGTCCAGCCAGCTGTGGCGCGAAATCGTCGAGCAGGTGGCCAAGGATTACCCTGAAGTCGAACTCAGCCACATGTACGTCGATAACGCCGCCATGCAGCTGGTTCGTGCGCCCAAGCAGTTCGATGTAATCGTGACCGACAACCTGTTCGGCGACATTCTGTCCGATCAGGCGTCGATGCTCACCGGTTCCATCGGCATGCTGCCGTCGGCTTCGCTGGACACCGCCAACAAGGGCATGTACGAGCCTTGTCATGGTTCGGCGCCGGACATCGCCGGCAAAGGCATTGCCAACCCGCTGGCGACCATTCTGTCGGTATCGATGATGCTGCGTTACAGCTTCAACCTGACCGATGCGGCTGACGCCATCGAGAAGGCGGTCAGCGTGGTACTGGATCAGGGCATTCGCACCGGCGACATCTGGTCGGAAGGCAAAGTCAAAGTTGGTACGCAGGAAATGGGCGATGCAGTAGTCGCCGCGCTGCGGAATCTGTAATCTCTCTGGCCCGCCGCCGCCTGCTGTGCATGCGCAGAGCGGTGGTCCCACTTTTATTCAAGGTGTAGTTGCGATGAAACGTGTAGGTCTGATCGGTTGGCGCGGCATGGTCGGTTCCGTGCTCATGCAGCGGATGCGGGAAGAGCAGGACTTCGATCTCATTGAGCCGGTGTTTTTCACTACTTCCAATGTCGGTGGCCAGGCGCCTTCGGTGGGCAAGGATGTTGCGCCACTGAAAGACGCCTACAGCATCGACGAGCTGAAAACCCTGGACGTAGTGCTGACCTGTCAGGGTGGCGACTACACCAATGAGGTGTTCCCCAAGCTGCGCGAAGCCGGCTGGCAGGGTTACTGGATCGATGCCGCCTCCAGTCTGCGCATGCAGGATGACGCCGTTATCGTGCTCGACCCTGTGAACCGCAAGGTCATCGATCAGCAGCTGGATGCGGGCACCAAAAACTATATCGGCGGCAACTGCACGGTCAGCCTGATGCTGATGGGCCTGGGCGGTCTGTTCGACGCCGGGCTGGTCGAGTGGATGAACGTCATGACCTATCAGGCGGCCTCCGGAGCCGGCGCGCAGAACATGCGTGAGCTGATCAGGCAGATGGGCGCCGTGCATGCCTCGGTGGCCGATGATCTGGCCAACCCGGCCAGCGCCATTCTGGATATCGACCGCAAGGTGGCTGAAGCCATGCGCAGCGAGTCGTTCCCGACCGAGAATTTCGGCGTGCCACTGGCGGGCAGTCTGATCCCGTGGATCGACAAGGCGCTGCCGAACGGCCAGAGCCGCGAAGAGTGGAAAGGCCAGGCCGAGACCAACAAGATTCTCGGTCGCTTCAAGAGCCCGATCCCGGTCGACGGCATTTGCGTACGCATCGGTGCCATGCGTTGCCACAGCCAGGCGCTGACCATCAAGCTGAACAAGGATGTGCCGATTGCGGACATCGAAGGCTTGATCAGCCAGCACAACCCTTGGGTCAAGCTGGTGCCGAACAACCGTGAAGCCAGCATGCACGAGCTGAGCCCGACTGCCGTAACCGGCACCATGAGTATTCCGGTGGGCCGTTTGCGTAAACTGAACATGGGTTCGCAGTACCTGGGTGCCTTTACCGTGGGTGACCAGCTGTTGTGGGGCGCGGCAGAGCCGCTGCGCCGCATGCTGAGAATCCTGCTGGAGCGTTGAGGCTTCGGTTTTACAGCAAACCCGCTTTCCGAAAGGAAGGCGGGTTTTTTAGTGCCTGATACTTTTGATTGACTGTCTTTTTTCCCTATATATGGGATTGAAATTTACATATTGAGATAAGTGTGACAACGGGTTTATAGTCGTCCTGCACTCACTTCCAAAAAAACAACAGGTGACGCAATGCAGGCGCAATTGATCGCGCTCGATTGGGGGACAACCTCACTTCGTGCTTATCGACTTGGCGAACATGGCCAGGTACTGGAACAGCGCGCATTGAGCGCGGGCATCATGCAGTTGCCGACCACGCCGCGGCTGATCGCGGGGCAGTTCTGCAGTGACGGTTTCGAACTGGCCTTTGACCAGGCGTGCGGCGACTGGCTCGACGCCCAACCGGACCTGCCGGTGATTGCCTGTGGCATGGTCGGCAGCGCACAGGGCTGGCGCGAGGCGGCTTACCGGGAAACGCCGGCCAGCGTCAATGAGCTGAGCGCAGCGCTGCAGACGGTGCGCAGCGTGCGCGGCGTGACGGTGCACATCATCCCCGGCGTCCTGCAACGCTCGACCCTGCCCAACGTCATGCGTGGCGAAGAAACCCAGGTGCTGGGTGTGCTGGCCGGCCTCGACGCCGGGCAGAGCAGCCAGCAGCTGCTGATCGGTCTGCCCGGCAGCCACTCCAAATGGGTGCAGGTAGAACGGGGTCGCATTGTTCACTTCGACACCTTCATGACCGGCGAGGTCTACGCCGCGCTCTGCGCGCACACTATTCTGGGACGCACCATGCAGCCTTCGGAGGCGTTCGACGAGCAGGCGTTTGACTGCGGCTTGTCGATTGCCCTGTCCGACGCGGGCTCTGCCGGGCCGCTATCGACGATTTTCAGCACACGAACGCTCGGCCTTACCGGGCATTTGGCTGCCAGTGCGCAACCTGACTATCTTTCCGGCCTGTTGATTGGCCATGAACTGGGCGCCATCGCCAGGCTGCATCTGCACAACCACGAACAATTGCCTGCGGTGATCCTCATCGGCAGCGATTCGCTGTGCACGCGCTATGCACGCGGGCTGGCCGTTTGTGGCTTTCCCGGCGTGACATTGGCCGAGCAGGCGACCGAGCGCGGCCTCTGGCAGGTCGCCGTTCAAGCCGGTCTGATCGCGCGCCGCTCGTCCCAACACATTCGAGAGGTTTGACATGCTCAAGCAAGCATTGAAGGAAAACGGTCTGGTCGCAATCCTGCGCGGCCTGCGTCCCGAAGAAGCGCCTGCGATTGGCGATGTGTTGTACGAGGCCGGTTTTCGGGTCATTGAAGTGCCGCTCAACTCTCCACAGCCGTTCGACAGCATCCGCTTGTTGCGCCAGCAACTGCCAGCCGATTGCCTGATCGGTGCGGGAACGGTGCTGACCCCGGAGCAGGTGACTCAGGTCAAGGATGCCGGAGGCCAAGTGATTGTCATGCCGCACAGCGATGCGAAGGTGTTGCGTGCAGCCAAGGCTGCCGGGCTGTTCCTCTCACCGGGCGTGGCGACGCCGACCGAAGCCTTTGCCGCGCTGGCCGAAGGGGCTGATGTGCTGAAGCTGTTTCCTGCCGAGCAGATGTCGCCCGCGGTGGTCAAGGCGTGGCTGGCGGTATTGCCCAAGGGCACGATTCTGTTGCCGGTCGGGGGGATCTCGCCGGACAACATGAAGGTGTTCCTTGATGCCGGCGTTAAAGGCTTTGGCCTGGGCTCCGGGCTATTCAAGCCAGGCATGAGCGTCGCCGACGTTACTGAGCGCGCCCAGGCCTATGTTGCTGCCTGGAAGCAGCACAGCGCAACGCTTGCAGACTGACCGGCGCCGGTAGTCGCTATCCAATAAGAGAATCAACAAGAGAAACCGCACCCATGAAAATCACCAAACTCACCACGTTCATCGTTCCGCCACGCTGGTGCTTCCTCAAGGTCGAGACCGACGAGGGCGTTGTCGGCTGGGGCGAGCCAGTGGTCGAAGGCCGTGCGCACACCGTGGCCGCTGCAGTGGAAGAGCTCTCCGATTACCTGATCGGCAAGGACCCACGCAATATCGAAGACATCTGGACGGTGCTGTACCGCGGCGGCTTCTATCGGGGTGGGGCGATCCACATGAGCGCTCTGGCAGGCATCGATCAGGCGTTGTGGGACATCAAGGGCAAGGCCCTGGGCGTTTCCGTCAGTGACCTGCTCGGTGGTCAGGTGCGTGACAAGATTCGCGTCTATTCGTGGATCGGTGGTGACCGCCCTGCAGACACGGCGCGGGCTGCGAAAGAAGCGGTCGGACGTGGTTTTACTGCGGTGAAAATGAATGGCACCGAAGAGCTGCAGTTTCTCGATACCTTCGACAAGGTCGACCTGGCGCTGGCCAACGTGGCTGCCGTGCGCGATGCGGTCGGGCCGAATGTGGGCATCGGTGTGGACTTCCATGGCCGGGTTCACAAGCCCATGGCCAAGGTGCTGATGAAGGAGCTGGACGCCTACAAGCTGATGTTCATCGAAGAGCCGGTGCTCAGCGAGAACTATGAGGCACTGAAGGAACTGGCACCGCTGACCAGCACGCCGATTGCCCTGGGTGAACGGCTGTTCTCACGCTGGGACTTCAAGCGCGTGTTGAGCGAAGGTTATGTCGACATTATCCAGCCTGATGCGTCCCACGCCGGTGGCATCACTGAAACCCGCAAGATCGCCAATATGGCCGAAGCGTATGACGTCGCGCTGGCGCTGCATTGTCCGCTCGGACCTATCGCGCTGGCGGCATGCCTGCAACTGGACGCGGTTTGTTACAACGCCTTCATTCAGGAACAGAGCCTGGGCATTCACTACAACGAAAGCAACGATCTGCTCGATTACGTGAAGCACCCGGAAGTCTTCGACTACGACAAGGGCATGGTCAAGATTCCCAACGGGCCGGGCCTGGGCATTGAGATCAACGAAGAATATGTCATCGAACGCGCGGCCATCGGCCACCGCTGGCGCAACCCGATCTGGCGCCATGCCGATGGCAGTTTTGCCGAGTGGTAGAGCACAGTAAATCCCCATAACCATCGTTCCCACGCTCTGCACTCAGCGTTATACATAAGTCCTGAGAAGCCCGTAGATCGGGCTTCTGCCCGGAGGGCGTGGGAGCGAACCTGTTCGCGAAGAAGGTAGTTCAGCCGATGCGTTTTTGGGGAATGCACTGGCCCTTTCGCGAACAAGTTCGCTCCCACGGCCTTCAGCCAGAATCAAAAGCGGATTTGTATAGCACTGAGCGCGGGAGGGTGGGAACGATAGCTCGCCAATCGAAACACAGACCTCAATAAATCCAACAAGAGGCTACATTCCATGCGCACTCGAACTCTTGAGGGTGCGGCATCCCTGGTGACGCCGTCCCGCAAACGTTTCTTCATCATGGTGCTGCTGTTCATTACGGTGGTGATCAACTACCTGGACCGCAGCAACCTGTCGATTGCCGCTCCGGCGCTGACCGCCGAGCTGGGCCTTGATACGGTTCACATCGGGCTGATCTTCTCCGCGTTCGGCTGGACCTATGCCGCCATGCAATTGCCTGGTGGCTGGCTGGTGGACCGTGTGCCGCCGCGTATCCTTTACACTGCGGCGCTGCTGCTGTGGTCCATTGCGACCATCATGCTTGGTTTTGCGGCCAGCTTTATTGCGCTGTTCGTACTGCGCATGGCGGTCGGTGCGCTGGAAGCACCTGCCTATCCGATCAACAGCCGTGTCGTGACCACCTGGTTCCCCGAGCGCGAGCGGGCTACTGCCATTGGCGTCTATACCTCGGGGCAGTTCGTCGGTCTGGCGTTTCTGACGCCGGTGCTGGCCTGGTTGCAGGCTCATTATGGCTGGCACATGGTGTTTGTCGCTACAGGTGGTGTCGGTGTGCTGTGGGCGTTGATCTGGTATACGGTCTATCGCGAGCCGCGTGACTTCAAAGGTGTCAATCAGCAGGAAATCGACCTGATCAAAGAGGGCGGCG
This sequence comes from Pseudomonas syringae group sp. 243L2, assembly GCF_032587875.1. NCBI lineage: Bacteria > Pseudomonadati > Pseudomonadota > Gammaproteobacteria > Pseudomonadales > Pseudomonadaceae > Pseudomonas > Pseudomonas syringae group sp. 243L2. The sequence continues at coordinate 104,466 of NZ_JAWHPL010000004.1, read as the reverse complement.
GTCTGGTAGACATCCAGAAGGATGTCGAAAAACAGAAGCAGGGTTTCAGCTGGCTGGACCTGGGCATTGTGTTGAGCAAGCGCAAGCTGTGGGGGATCTATCTGGGCCAGTTCTGCCTGAACTCCACGCTGTGGTTCTTCCTGACCTGGTTCCCGACCTATCTGGTGAAATACCGCGGCATGGATTTCATCAAGTCCGGGCTACTGGCGTCATTGCCGTTTCTCGCGGCGTTTGTCGGCGTGCTGTGTTCGGGGTTCTTCTCCGACTGGCTGATCCGTCGCGGGCATAGCGTGGGCTTTGCGCGCAAGTTGCCAATCATTGCCGGGCTGCTGATCTCGACCTCGATCATCGGTGCCAACTTCGTTGACTCCACACCATTGGTTATCACCTTTCTGGCGCTGGCATTCTTCGGCAACGGTCTGGCGTCGATCACCTGGTCGCTGGTGTCGACCCTGGCCCCGGCGCGCTTGCTGGGCCTGACTGGCGGCACGTTCAACTTCATCGGCAACCTCGCCGCCATCGCCACGCCGATCGTGATCGGCTTTCTGGCAACCGGTGACTCGTTTGCGCCTGCCATCACTTACATTTCAGTGCTGGCATTGCTGGGCGCGCTGTCGTACATCCTGCTGGTAGGCAAAGTAGAGCGTATCGAGCTCTGATGTCGACGTATCTGGACGCTGGCGGCGATAATGCCGTCAGCTTTTCGATCCGCCCCTTTTATGAAAATGGCCTGTCATGCACAACGATTCGATCATCCCTGAAAAAATTACCGGCAAAGAACCGGCGCCGACAGGGACCCAGACTCTGTTGCGTGGGCTTGGCGTTGTGCAGGCGGTGGCCGGTGGCGCACGCGACCTGAAGGAAATCGCCCGGCTGATCGGCACCACACGCAGTACCACGCACCGGCTGGCCAGTTGCCTGGTCGAGGAGCGCTATCTTCGGGTGGTGCCTCAAGTGGGTTATCTGCTTGGGCCGAAACTGATTGAGCTGGGGTTTCAGGCGCGCGAAGAAGTGCCACTGGCAATTCTCGCCCGGCCGTATCTGGATCGGCTGTCGGAGCTGACGGGCGATACGGTGCATCTGGCGGTGCGGGAAGGGGACGACGTGCTTTATCTGCACAAGAACCCTGGTCGCAATGGCCCGGAAATGCGCTCACGGGTCGGGCATCGCATGCCGCTGGTGCGAACCGGTATCGGAAAGGCGTTGCTGCTGGACAGCGGGTTGCCGGAGTGGCAGCGGTTGTATGACGTCAGCATGCCGAGCAGTGGCAGGAATGCGCTGTGGCCTGCTCATGAGCAGCAAACCTGGGAGCAGTTGCAGGCGCGAAGGGAAGAATACGTGCAGGGAGGGTATGCGTTCGATCTGGAGGACAACGAACCGTCGATCCGTTGCGTTGCAGCGCCGGTACGTGATGCCAGCAAACAGATCGTTGCCGGCATCAGTGTCGCCAGTACCGTGCCCTACATGCCGCTGGAGAAGATGGCCGAGCTGGTCCCGCTGATCAAGCAGATAGCAGCGGAACTCTCGGCCGATCTCGGCGGCTGATTCGTAGTGAATCAGGCCTGCAGCGTGGCCATGTCGATCACGAAGCGGTATTTCACGTCACCGGCCAGCATGCGCTCGTAGGCTTCGTTGATATTGCGGATATCGAGCATTTCGATGTCGCAGGTGATGTCGTTCTCGGCGCAGAAATCCAGTACTTCCTGGGTTTCAGCGATGCCGCCGATCAGCGATCCGGCCAATACGCGACGGCTCATCACCAGGTGGGCTGCATGGAGTGGCGGCTCGACCGGTTCGATCAGACCGACCAGAATGTGCACGCCGTCAAAGCGCAGTGTTTCCAGGTAGGGGTTCAGGTCATGCTGGACCGGAATGGTGTCGAGCAGGAAGTCGAAATGACCGGCAGCGGCTTTCATCTGTTCAGCGTCGGTGGACACGATCACATGATCTGCACCCTGACGACGTGCTTCCTGAGCCTTGGCTGCGGAGCGAGTGAACAGGGTCACTTCAGCGCCCATTGCCTTGGCGAACTTGATGCCCATGTGGCCCAGACCACCCATGCCCAGAATACCGACCTTGTCGCCAGCCTTCACACCGTAGTGCTTGAGTGGCGAATAAGTGGTGATGCCTGCGCAAAGGATTGGCGCAGCAGCAGCCGGGTCGAGTTTCTCTGGAATGCGCACAACGAAATGCTCGGCGACCACGATGCTGTTGGAGTAGCCACCCATGGTGTTGCTGCCGTCCACGCGGTCAGGCGTGGCGTAGGTCATGGTCGGACCCTCCAGGCAATACTGTTCGAGATCCGATTTACAGGCCGAGCATTCGCGGCACGAATCGACCATGCAGCCAACACCGACCAGATCGCCAACCTTGTATTTGCTGGCGTTGGTGCCAGTGGCGGTGACGCGACCGACAATTTCATGGCCAGGCATCAGCGGGTAGACGGCGATGCCCCATTCGTTGCGCGCCTGGTGAATGTCAGAGTGGCAGACGCCGCAGTAGAGGATTTCGATGGCAACGTCGTCGGCACGCGGAGCGCGACGTTCGAAGGTCATCGGGGCGAGGGGGGCGGTAGCGGACTGTGCGGCATAACCGATAGCTGTGTACATGTTTGACCTCGCAAGGTGTTACGGAATAGAGGCGGTCAATTGTCCTGATATGCGTCCCTCACGGCTATGGTGAATCCTACGTGTTTCATGCCTATTCCTCCGACCTGGCGTTTCAGGGTCGGCTATGAAGCGCAAATCTGCGATGATAGAGCTGTCTGTTTCTCTGTCAGGCTGTTCCCATGACGTTACCTGTTGTTATCGATGGCAATGCCACGCTTGTCTCCTTGATCCAGCCGCTGGCAGTGCGTCCAGGCTTTGTGGCGACGCATTTGCCCGAGGTTCGCGTGCTTTCGGCGTTCGGCTATGTCGCCAGCAGCCCGCAGATTTACGAGCCGAGCCTGATGATTGTCGTGCAAGGCAGCAAGGTCGCCTGCCTGGGGCCGCGTACGTTTGAGTATGGCACCGGGCATTACCTGATTCAGGCGCTTTCTGTGCCGTTCAAATGCGAGACCTTCGCCACCCCGGACAAGCCGCTGTATGGCGTATCTGTAGCCATTGACCGTGTGCTGCTTGGCGAGTTGGTGCAAGCGATGGGCCCGGCCAGCGGCCAGGAAAGCCAGATGCAGACCCCGGAGTCGATGACCTCGGTACGTATCGACTCCGCAATGCGTGACAGCGTCGAACGCCTGCTGCGTTGCCTGCACGATCCGCTGGAGTGTCAGGCGATGGGGCAATCAAGGATTCGCGAGGTGTTATACACCGCGCTGCGTGGACCGCAATCAGGTGTATTGCGTGCGCTGGTCGAGCAACAGGGGCAATTCGCACGGATTGCCTCGGCGGTGACCTATCTGCATGAGCACTATGACCACGCGCTGAATGTCGACACGCTGGCCAGTTGCGCAAACATGAGTACCTCGACCTTTCACGAGCACTTCAAGCGCAGCACCCTGTTGTCACCGGTGCAGTACCTGAAACGTCTGCGCCTGCTCAAGGCTCAGCAACTGCTGGTGGCCGACGGGCTGAATGTGTCGCAGGTCGCGCTCAGGGTCGGCTATCAAAGTGCGTCGCAGTTCAGCCGTGAATACAAGCGCTACTTTGAACGCAGTCCGGGAGAAGAGGGCTGTAGGGTTTAGCGGCAAGCTACAAGCGGCAAGATCAAAGCCTGTAGCTTGCCGCCGCCTTACATGTTCGGGTAAGTCGGCCCGCCAGCGCCTTCCGGTGCAACCCAGGTAATGTTCTGCGAAGGGTCCTTGATGTCGCAGGTCTTGCAGTGCACGCAGTTCTGCGCGTTGATCTGAAAGCGCTTTTCGCCATCTTCTTTAGTGATGACTTCATACACGCCAGCCGGGCAATAGCGCTGTGCCGGTTCGTCGTACAGCGGCAGGTTCTTGCTGATCGGGATGCTCGGGTCGGTCAGCTTCAGGTGGCAGGGTTGTTCCTCTTCATGGTTGGTGCTGGAGAGGAATACCGAACTGAGCTTGTCGAAGCTGAGCTTGCCGTCGGGTTTCGGGTAATCGATTTTCTTTGAGTCCGCTGCCAGCTTGAGGCAGGCGTAGTCCGGCGTGGTGTCGTGCAGCGTGAACGGCAGCTTGCCACCGAAAATGTTCTGATCGATGAAGTTGAAGGCACCACCCTTGATCGCGCCGTATTTGTGGATCGCCACGCCAAAGTTGCGGCTGGCGAACAGCTCTGCATGCAGCCAGCTGGCCTTGAAGGCATCGACGTAGGAGGTCAGCACGTCGCCGCCTTCCTTGCCGGCGAACAGGGCATCTGCCACCGAATCGGCTGCGAGCATGCCGGACTTCATTGCCGTGTGGCTGCCCTTGATCTTGGCGAAGTTCAGGGTGCCCAGGTCGCAACCGATCAACGCGCCGCCAGGGAATACCATCTTCGGCAGTGAGTTCAGGCCGCCCTTGGCAATGGCGCGTGCGCCGTAGCTGATGCGTTTGCCGCCCTCAAGATACTGTTTTATGACCGGGTGGTGCTTGTAGCGCTGGAATTCGTCGAACGGCGACAGGTACGGGTTGCTGTATGACAGGTCGACGATCAGGCCGACTACCACCTGATTGTTCTCCAGGTGGTACAGGAACGAGCCGCCCGGATTGGCGTCGTCCAGTGGCCATCCTGCGGTATGCACCACCAGCCCCTGTTCATGCTTCGCCGGGTCGACTTCCCAGATTTCCTTCAGGCCGATGGCGTAATGCTGCACATCGGCTTCGTCGTCGAGGTTGAAGCGCTTGAGCAATTGCTTGCCGATGTGACCGCGGCAGCCTTCGGCGAACAGCGTGTACTTGGCGCGCAGTTCCATGCCGGGGGTGTACAGGCCTTCCTTGGGGTTGCCTTCGCGGTCGACACCCAGATCGCCGGTGACGATACCGCGTACCACGCCGTTTTCGTCGAACAGTGCTTCCTGAGCGGCAAAGCCCGGGTAGATTTCCACACCAAGGTTTTCAGCCTGCTGGGCGAGCCAGCGGCACAGATTGCCCAGGGATATGATGTAGTTGCCCTGGTTGTGCATGGTCTTGGGGACGAAAAAGTCCGGAATTTTCTGCGCCTTTTCGGCGTCGCGCAGGACGTAGATATCATCACGCTTGACCGGTGTATTGAGCGGAGCGCCCAATTCCTGCCAGTTTGGAAACAGCTCGTTCAGTGCGCGCGGTTCAAACACGGCACCGGACAGGATGTGTGCGCCGACTTCGGAGCCTTTTTCCACCACGCAGACGCTGATTTCCTGCCCGGCTTCAGCGGCCTTCTGTTTAAGGCGGCAAGCGGCAGAAAGCCCGGAAGGGCCGGCTCCGACGATGACGACGTCGAATTCCATGTATTCGCGTTCCACAGGCTATCTCCTACTTTCAAGGCTCACGGTATTTTTATGGGCGCTGCTTTATGAGTCGCTGCAGGCCGACACAGGAGGTGTTGGGCACCACCCGTCTTTTAATGGCACGCATTATATCTACACCACTGCATGGGTCCAATACAAACGTTTGTTTGAATTGCCCGCAGCCCAGATAAATCAAAGACACCAGACTCGGAACTGGCCGATTTGGCGTATTGACCGGAAAAGGCGTTGCGGTCAATATACGGGCGGTTTTGCGTTTGCCGTAGGCTGAAACGAGGCACCTGCGTTGCAGGAAGTCTCTCAAAAGGCATCAGGCGGACGCGGTGCAGGCAACAGGTCAACGTCGCACGGCGCATTTTACACACCCTGCCGCAGCTTGATGGGTGAATCCCGGCTTTTATATGGCTTTTTGAAGTCGTCCGGACGGCCTGCACGCATTGCGATTGCTTGTTGAGGACACATATCGATCGCCTGGTGTCGCCAGGCGACTTCTTTTCACCGGAGAGTGAGGAATCCATGAAGGTTCTTGTAGCTGTCAAACGAGTGGTCGACTACAACGTCAAGGTTCGCGTCAAGGCGGACAACTCCGGCGTCGATCTTGCCAACGTCAAAATGTCCATGAACCCGTTCTGCGAAATCGCTGTTGAAGAAGCGGTGCGCTTGAAAGAGAAGGGCGTGGCAACGGAAATCGTGGTCGTCACCATTGGTCCTACCACTGCTCAGGAGCAACTGCGTACTGCGCTGGCGCTGGGTGCAGACCGTGCCGTGCTGGTCGAATCTACCGAAGAACTGACCTCTCTGGCCGTGGCCAAGCTGCTCAAGGCAGTGGTCGACAAGGAGCAGCCACAACTGGTTATCCTTGGTAAACAGGCTATCGACAGTGACAACAACCAGACCGGCCAGATGCTGGCCGCACTGAGCGGCTACCCGCAAGGTACGTTCGCCTCGAAGGTTGAAGTCTCCGGTGACAAGGTTGCCGTGACCCGTGAGATCGACGGCGGTCTGCAGACTGTTTCCCTGAGCCTGCCAGCCATCGTGACCACGGACCTGCGTCTGAACGAGCCACGCTACGCTTCGCTGCCCAACATCATGAAAGCCAAGAAGAAGCCGCTTGAAGTGCTGACCCCGGATGCACTGGGCGTTTCCACGGCCTCGACCAACAAGACCCTCAAGGTTGAAGCACCGGCTGCACGCAGCGCGGGCATCAAAGTCAAATCGGTGGCTGAACTGGTCGAGAAACTGAAAAACGAAGCGAAGGTAATCTAAATGACGATCCTGGTTATCGCTGAACACGACAATGCGACCGTAGCCCCGGCTACGCTCAATACCCTGGCTGCCGCACAGAAGATCGGCGGTGACATCCACTTGCTGGTTGCCGGTTCAGGCGTAAGTGCCGTTGCCGACGCCGCCGCCAAAATTGCTGGCGTGGCGAAAGTGCTGGTGGCCGACAACGCTGCCTACGCACATCAATTGCCTGAAAACGTTGCGCCACTGGTCGTAGAGCTGGCTGCGGGCCATAGTCACGTTCTGGCCGCTGCAACCTCCAACGGCAAGAACATCCTGCCTCGCGTTGCTGCGCAGCTGGATGTCGACCAGATATCCGAGATCGTTTCGGTGGTCTCGGCCGACACCTTCACCCGCCCGATCTACGCCGGTAACGCCATTGCCACCGTACAGTCCACTGCCGCGATCAAGGTCATCACCGTGCGTGCCACCGGTTTCGATCCGGTCGCTGCCGAGGGTGGTTCGGCTTCTATCGAAGCGGTTTCGGCTGCTCACGATGCGGGCAAGTCCAGCTTCGTCGGCGAAGAACTGGCCAAATCCGATCGTCCAGAACTGACAGCGGCCAAGATCGTCGTATCCGGCGGTCGTGGCATGCAGAACGGCGACAACTTCAAGCACCTGTACACGCTGGCCGACAAACTCGGTGCTGCAGTGGGTGCTTCCCGTGCTGCGGTCGATGCCGGTTTTGTGCCCAACGACATGCAGGTCGGCCAGACCGGCAAGATCGTCGCGCCTCAGCTGTATATTGCTGTCGGTATTTCCGGTGCCATTCAGCATCTGGCCGGCATGAAAGACTCCAAGGTGATCGTTGCGATCAACAAGGATGAGGAAGCTCCGATCTTCCAGGTGGCCGATTACGGGCTGGTGGCTGATTTGTTCGAAGCCATTCCCGAGCTGGAGAAGCTGGTTTAAGCCACGCGCTTCCACTATAAAGAGAACCCGTTCCGTTCGGGGTTTGTGTGCCGGCAGATTGCTTGCGGTACATAGTCCCGGATCGAGCGGGTTTTTTATCGGGTATCAAAGGACTTTTCATGGTGCACCTCCGGCTGCTGTCTTCGCTTTTTCTCGGGCTGATCATGCTGCCGACGCTGTCATTTGCTGCCGGCAAGTGCGAGCGTCTGATTGTGACCGGCAGTCCGGACGCGCCGCCTTATCTGTGGCGTGATCCTCAGGACCCACGTCATCTGATGGGCGCCAATGCCGATCTGCTGACGCAGGCGGCAGGTGAGCTGGGTATCAAGGTCGAGTTCCTGTACGGCGGCAAACGCAGTCAGGCACTTGAAGAGGTGCGCACCGGACGCATGGATCTGTTGGCGGACGCGCCGTTCAATGCAGCGCAACTTGAGTCGCTTGATTACATTCACCCGCCGATCGTGCAGAACGACATCATGGTCTGGACGCGCCACGATCACAGCGTACCGTTCAATACCCTGGCCGAGCTGCACGACCGTCCTGGTGCCATGTCGGAAAAGACCCGATTGACGCCTTCATTTGAGGCTGCGGCCAAGCAGCATTTGAGCCTGACACGCCTGCCCGGCCTGACCCCGGCTTTTCAGAAGCTGGCGCTGGGTGAGGTGGATTACGTGCTTGCCGGTCGTTACGCCGGGATGGTCATGGTGCAGACGCTGGGTCTTTCTGCAGACCTGGCTGCGCAACCCTTGCCGGTCGATACACCCGGGTTTTATCTGGCGTTGTCGTTCAATTCGGCCTGCAACGAACCATGGTTGCGCGGACAACTGGCGAAAAAGATGACAGAATCGGCCGCCTCCGGCCTTGCGGGTGATGTCATCAGGCACAACCTGGAGTTGTGGAAAGCCCAGCTGTTGCAACCTGCCAGCGCCAGCGCACCAGACAAGTAGGAATGTTTTTGTGAGTATTCGTTTTTCAATCGCCGTCATGGCCATCGCCACGCTGGCTGGCTGTGCCAGCGACCCGCTACCGACCGAGCAGTTCAAGCTGACCGAGCAGGCGCTGGAGCAGGCCAAAGCTGTTGGCGCGGGTGATGACCAGCCCGAGATGGAAGTCGCTCTGGCCCGCTTTGCCGAAGCTCGCGCCTCCATGGCGACCCACGCCTACAAGGACGCGCGCATGAAAGCCGAGCAGGCCGAGCTGGATGCCCGGCTGGCAGAGGCCCGAGTGCTCACCCTCAAGAGTCAGGAGCAGGTCAATCAGTTGAATACCCGCCTCAATCGGTTACGCAAGCAACTTGGAGAGGCGCAATGAACCGTCTTCCGCGTGTACTGAGTGTGTGCCTGTTGCTGGGTTCGGCTGGCCTTTACGGGTGTGCCGGTCATCAGGACAGCGGGCAGGCCTTGCAACAGGCCAGTGCCGATTTCCAGAAGGTCAAGGAAGATACCGATGTGCTGCGCAGCGCGCCCAAGGATGTCATTCGCGCTGGCGAATCTCTGGCTCGCGCCGAGCGTCTGTCCAGTTACTTGGGGAGCGGTGCCGATGTCGCTCACTACGCGTACCTCAGCAGCCGCTACAGCGAGATCGCGCGTGAGCACAGCAATTTGATGCTGAGCCAGGAGCGCTTGGCGAAAATGGACATGGAGCGCCAGCGTCTGCAATTGGCGCTGCGTGAGGCCAAGCTGGCCAGCGCACAGCAGCAGGGGCGCTGGCTGGAAGATCAGATCCTCAGTCTGGCAACCACCGAGACCGATCGCGGGCTGGTCATGACGTTGGGAGATGTGCTGTTCGACGCCGGGCACGCCGAGCTGAAAAGCTCGGCCAGTCGCACCATTCTCAAGGTTGTGCAGTTCTTGCAGATCAATCCGCGTCGAGTGGTCCGGATCGAGGGCTACACCGACAGCACAGGTGACCGTCAGGAGAATCTGAAGCTGTCGAAGGATCGTGCACAAGCGGTCGCAGACGTTCTGATGGACCTGGGTGTCGACGAAAAACGTATCCATGTCGAGGGCTATGGTCAGCAGTTCCCGGTGAACGCCAACGCCTCCGAACGAGGGCGCGCGCAAAATCGCCGTGTGGAAATTGTTTTTTCTGATGAAAAAGGTCAGTTAGGCGCAGCGCGCTGATAAAAACTTTTCAAAAAGCCCGACGCCGGAAACGGTCTCGGGCTTTTTTGGCTTTAAAGGCTTTGCATATGGCGTTTTCAGCCGCGTTTATTTTCGTGCAGCGGTCGTGACCGCTGGCTTGAACGTAAACTGTTCCCGTACACTTCTGAACTGTGCCGGTCATTCCGTATCTGTATTTTTAAAAACAATAAATCACCGGTCTTTTCGAGGCTGTGTCATGACCAATCTTTTGCTCTATCAGCGTATCGCCCAGCAGCTTGCCGAAGATATTCGTCGTGGGGTGTATCAACCCGGTGAGCGTGTGCCTTCGGTTCGCAAGATGAGTTCGCAGCTCAATGTCAGCCATGCGACGGTATTGCAGGCTTATGCGAACCTTGAAGATCAAGGGTTGATCCGGGCGCGTCCTCAGTCCGGCTACTATGTTCATCAAACCCCGGCACTTACGGCTTCGACCCCGGATATCGCGCGGGTCGAGCGGCCTGGTCTGGTCACGCGCAGCAGTATCATCCAGCAAGTGCTCGAGGAATCCCGACGCGAGGGCGTGTTTGCTCTGGGCGCCGCTGTGCCTCATGTGGACTACCTGCCGGTGCGCGCGCTGCACCAGCAATTAGCGAAAGTGACGCGTTTTCACAGCCCGCGGGCCTTCAGCTATATGTTCAGTCCGGGTTTCGAGCCGCTGCGCAGGCAGGTCGCCATCCGTATGCGCGACGCCGGCGTGGTGGTCGATCCGTCCGAGGTGGTGATCACCCACGGGTGCGTGGATGCACTGCAGATGACTCTACGCGTGCTGACCCGGCCGGGTGACCTGATCGCTGCCGAGTCGCCTGCTTATTACGGGTTGTTGCAACTTGCCGACCTATTGGGCTTGAAAGTCATCGAAATCCCCAGCGACCCGGCCACCGGCATCAGCCTGGAGGCCCTGCAACTGGCGGCCAATCAATGGTCAATCAAAGCATTGGTGCTGACGTCACGCCTGAGCAACCCACTGGGCGGCACCATGCCGGAGGAGCGGCAGAAGAACCTGCTGCGTCTGGCCTCGGACTTCGATATTCAAGTGGTTGAAGACGATGTCTACGGTGAGTTGATGTTCGAAGTCGGGAGGACCAAGGCGCTCAAGGCGTTCGATCGGCTGGGGAGGGTGATTTACTGTTCCAGCTTTTCCAAGACGCTGTCGCCCGGTGTGCGCATTGGCTGGATCATTGCTGGCAAATACCAGGCAGAAATTCAACGTCTGCAGACTTTCAGCACGCATTCTGCATGCAGTGTTACGCAGATGGCGGTCGCCGCATACCTCGAAAACGGCGGCTACGATCGGCACTTACGTTTCATTCGCCTGGAATACCGCAAGAATCTCAGCGCCTTCCAATTGGCGGTGCAGCAGTTCTTTCCTGAGGGCACGCAGATGAGTCGCCCTGCGGGTGGGTTCATTCTGTGGGTCAGCCTGCCGGGCCGGGTCAATACTCAGGAGCTGCATGTTCGTGCGCTGGAGCAGGGTATCAGTATCGCGCCGGGGTTGATCTTCAGTAATACCGAGCAGTTCAATCACTGCATCCGCCTCAACTGCGGGATGCCTTGGAACAAAGAGGCTGAGCGGGCACTGATGACGCTGGGTATTCTGGCCAAGCAGTTGTGTCAGGAAGCGGTACATGTGTACTGAGTTGTAAAGATTTTTTGTCAATTGTTTTGAACTCTTGGCTTGTCAGGTTGGCCTCAAAAGGACAGCATGTGTTTCTTTTCCGGCTATTTGCCACTGTCTTGCCTGACTTTTTGCCTATGAATGTTTTTCGCTGTCTGGGATTGCTTGTCGTTGTGCTTCTGAGTGGTTGTGATGCTCAGGACCCGTCTGTGCCCAAGCCCAAAACCGATACGGTTATTACGGCTCCGGTCTCGCCTGAAGTGCACTTGAAGACCGAGGCCCCTGTGGAGGCGGTGGCGACGGATGCAAAACAGATACAGGCGCCCGATACCATGCATCAGTTGATGCCGGGGGTCCCGGTGGTTCCGGTAGTGGTGGGCAAGGAAAAATCACAACCTTCAGCGCCTCCGGTGACCAAAGCGGTAGCCTCTGAAAAGTCGCCTTCAAAAGTAGTGGCCGCCAAGGCGCCTGTGAGCAAGCGCAAGAACGCCAAAGATGTCAAAACGGCCAGTGCCAAGGATATGCGAATCAAGTCGCCAAAGCTGGACCTGAGTTTGCCGCCCGAGCTTGTCAAGGAACTGGACCCGCCTGCCAATGTGATCACCAGCAAGCGCAAGCCGATATTGCCGCAGATGTTCAGCGACAAGGGGGCTTCGGCCAACCCCGGCCCCTTTGAGCTTGAAGGTCGATTGCTGACCAACGAAATGCAATTGCAGATGCGCAACGAAAACCGTCGCGATGTCGAAGGTGCTGCGCTGGATTTCAAATTCAAGCAGTAAGCCCTGCCTATCGTCCGATACGGCGTTTTCAAACAGACGTTTTGACGGTTAATATTCTTCCTCTTTTTCTATTTTTCAGTAAGGGTGTCTGGTCATGGACTGCCGTTCCGATTGTGGTGCGTGCTGCATAGCGCCTTCCATCACGTCTCCCATACCCGGCATGCCCGATGGAAAACCGGCAGGTGAGCGATGCCTGCACTTGTCGGTCGAGCTTCTGTGCGCCTTGTTCGGCAGGCCCGAGCGCCCTGCGGTATGCAGTCAGTTCAAGGCGGCGGAAGATGTCTGCGGAGTCGATCAGGCGGATGCCATTCGCCTTATTGGCTGGTGGGAAAAAGCTACAGCAGTTGCATGAAAGGGCGGTTTTTGGGCGCTAGTGCTTTGTCGGAACTTCAAAACAAGGGATAAAACAATGAGTCCGCTGTATCGCATCGCTGTTGCTTGTGGTTTGACTGTAATGCTTGCCGGAACGGCGCAGGCTGACGACTGGAAAGTGGTCAAGAACGAGGATGGCATCAAGGTTTCGTTGAGTGATGTGCCTGGGTCCGATTACAAGGCCTATCAGGGCATTGCGCTGATCAATGCCAGCGTGAGCAAGCTGCGCGCGCTTCAAGAGGATGTTGCGGGGGCCTGCGCCTGGATTCATGAGTGCAAGTTACAGAAGATACTCAAGCATGAAGGTAACAAGACCTGGACCTACAGCCAGTTCAACACGCCCTGGCCGGTGACGCCTCGTGACTCGGTGCTGTTGATCACTACTCAGGAGGGGGCTGACGGCAGTATTACCCGGAATCTTGAAGAGCAGCCCACGTACATTCCCGAGGAAAAGGGTTTCGTGCGTGTGACCGAGGTCAAGGGGTTCTGGAAGATGGTGCCCAAGGGGCCGAACCAGACTGAGGTGACTTATCAGGTTCACACCGAGCCGGGTGGTAGTGTGCCATCGATGCTGGCCAACAAGTTTGTTGTCGACGCGCCGTTCAATACGCTGAAAGCGCTCAGAGAGCGGGCTGCGCAGACGCAATAATCTGCAGTATGCAGTACGCACAAAAAAGGGCTGCCAGTGGCAGCCCTTTGTTTTTGCGTGTAACGCTTACTTGCGGTCTTGCAGGGCGACGATATCGCGTTGCACGTTGCCGGTGTAGAGCTGGCGAGGGCGACCGATCTTGTAAGGGCTGGAGAGCATTTCTTTCCAGTGCGAAATCCAGCCGACGGTCCGCGCCAGAGCGAAGATTACGGTGAACATGCTGGTCGGAATGCCGATGGCCTTGAGGATGATGCCCGAGTAGAAGTCGACGTTCGGGTACAGCGAGCGCTCGATGAAGTACGGGTCGGTCAGGGCGATCTCTTCGAGGCGCATGGCCAGTTCGAGCTGAGGATCGTTGGTGATACCCAGTTCCTTGAGCACTTCGTCGCAGGTCTGCTTCATCACGGTGGCGCGCGGGTCACGGTTCTTGTAGACGCGGTGGCCGAAGCCCATGAGCTTGAACGGGTCGTTCTTGTCCTTGGCCTTGGCGATGAACTTGTCGATGTTCGACACGTCACCGATTTCATCCAGCATGGTCAGTACCGCTTCGTTGGCGCCGCCGTGGGCCGGGCCCCAGAGCGCGGCGATGCCGGCAGCGATACAGGCAAACGGGTTGGCGCCCGAAGAGCCTGCCATGCGGACGGTGGATGTCGAGGCGTTCTGCTCGTGATCGGCGTGAAGGATGAAGATCTTGTCCATCGCCTTGGCCAGCACCGGGCTGATCGGTTTGATCTCGCACGGGGTGTTGAACATCATGTGCAGGAAGTTTTCGGCGTAGCTGAGGTCGTTGCGCGGGTACATCATGGGCTGGCCCATGGAGTACTTGTAGACCATCGCTGCCAGGGTCGGCATCTTGGCCACCAGGCGTACAGCGGAAATCTCGCGGTGCTGCGGGTTATTGATGTCCAGCGAGTCGTGGTAGAACGCTGACAGGGCACCGACTACGCCGCACATGACGGCCATCGGGTGGGCGTCGCGACGAAAGCCGTTGAAGAAGGTCTTGAGTTGCTCGTGAACCATCGTGTGGTTCTTGACCACGGCCACGAACTGGGCTTTCTGTTCGGCGGTCGGCAGTTCGCCGTTGAGCAGCAGGTAGCAGGTTTCGAGGTAATCGGACTGCTCGGCCAGTTGTTCGATCGGGTAGCCGCGGTGCAGCAGAATGCCATTGTCACCATCGATGTAGGTGATCTTCGAATCGCAAGAGGCCGTGGACATGAAGCCAGGGTCAAATGTGAAGCGGCCGGTGGCGGTCAGGCCGCGTACGTCGATCACGTCCGGACCCACTGTACCGGTCAGAATTGGCAGCTCGACGGGGGCTGCGCCCTCGATGATCAACTGCGCTTTTTTGTCAGCCATGTGGCCTCCTATTTATGCTTCAAATCATCAGACAGGCCCCCCACGCAGGGCCCGCATCACTATAGTGAGATAAATTCTAAAGTCAATTTGCCTAAAGTCGTGTTCCGCAAGGGCCCGCCGTGGATTTTTTCAGACCGTTTCCTGCCGTTTACGCCTTTTGTCCCGGCAACGCAATGCGCCATTGGCGGTAAGTCTGCGCGTTGTCATTAGTAACCTAACTGTCTATACTCGGCGTCCGACCGCCAAAGGCTTTTTGGCCTGTTTCAAGGGGGTCGTCACTTCCTGGGTGGTGGGTACCTGACCAGTGCACTTCCCAACAACTTGCCCTGATTGTTAGGGGCTCTTCAGTGTGAAAAAAAGCCGTGAATAGCCAACGACCTGTAAATCTAGACCTAAGGACCATCAAGCTCCCAGTCACCGCTTACACGTCCATCCTTCACCGCATCTCCGGTGTCATCCTCTTTGTCGGTATTGCAATCATGCTGTATGCAATGGACAAGTCGCTGGCGTCCGAAGAAGGGTTCGGTGAAGTCAAGGCGTGTCTGACCAGCCCGCTGGCCAAGCTGATCATCTGGGGGCTTCTGTCTGCCCTGCTGTATCACATGGTGGCCGGTATCCGTCACCTCATCATGGACTCCGGGGTAGGCGAGACGCTCGAAGGCGGCAAGCTGGGCTCCAAAATCGTTATCGCGGTTTCCGTGGTACTGATTCTTCTGGCGGGAGTATGGATATGGTAACCAACGTCACCAACCTTTCGCGTTCGGGCCTCTATGACTGGATGGCTCAGCGTGTTTCTGCGGTCGTGCTCGCGGCTTATTTCATATTCCTGATCGGATACATGGTCTTTCATCCGGGTCTGAGTTACGCCCAATGGCATGATCTGTTCGCACACAACGGAATGCGTATCTTCAGTCTGCTGGCCCTCGTTGCCCTTGGCGCTCACGCCTGGGTCGGCATGTGGACCATCGCGACCGACTACCTGACGCCGATGGCGCTGGGCAAGTCCGCCACTGCAGTACGTTTTCTGTTTCAGGCGGTATGCGGCGTTCTGATGTTCGCCTACTTCGTCTGGGGCGTGCAGATTCTTTGGGGTATCTGATTCATGGCTAACATAAATTCGCTTTCCTTCGACGCCATCATCATTGGTGGTGGCGGTGCCGGTATGCGCGCTGCCCTGCAGCTCGCTCAGGGCGGTCACAAGACTGCCGTGGTCACCAAGGTGTTCCCGACACGCTCGCACACCGTTTCTGCCCAGGGTGGCATCACCTGCGCAATTGCCTCTGCCGATCCGAACGATGACTGGCGCTGGCACATGTACGATACCGTCAAGGGTTCCGACTACATCGGTGACCAGGACGCTATCGAATACATGTGTTCCGTAGGCCCTGAAGCTGTTTTCGAACTCGAGCACATGGGTCTGCCGTTCTCCCGTACCGAACAGGGTCGCATCTACCAGCGTCCGTTTGGCGGTCAGTCCAAGGACTTCGGCAAGGGCGGTCAGGCTGCACGTACCTGTGCTGCTGCCGACCGTACCGGTCACGCACTGCTGCACACCCTGTATCAGGCCAACCTCAAGGCTGGCACCGTATTCCTCAACGAATACTACGGCGTGGATCTGGTCAAGAATCAGGACGGTGCCTTTGTCGGCATCATCGCCATCTGCATTGAAACCGGCGAAACCTCCTACATCCGTGCCAACGCTACCGTGCTGGCAACCGGCGGTGCAGGCCGTATCTACTCTTCGACCACCAATGCCCTGATCAATACCGGTGACGGTATCGGTATGGCGCTGCGTGCCGGTGTCCCGGTTCAGGACATCGAAATGTGGCAGTTCCACCCGACCGGTATTGCCGGTGCAGGTGTACTGGTCACCGAAGGCTGCCGCGGTGAAGGCGGTTACCTGATCAACAAGCACGGCGAGCGTTTCATGGAGCGTTATGCTCCTAACGCCAAGGACCTTGCAGGTCGTGACGTGGTTGCGCGCTCCATGGTCAAGGAAATCATTGCCGGTAACGGCTGCGGTCCGGATGGCGACCATGTAATGCTCAAGCTCGATCACCTGGGCGAAGAAGTGTTGCACAGCCGTTTGCCAGGCATTATGGAGTTGTCCAAGACCTTCGCTCACGTCGACCCTGCAACAGCGCCGATTCCGGTAGTTCCTACCTGCCATTACATGATGGGCGGCGTTGCCACCAACATTCATGGTCAGGCGATCACTCAGGACGCCGCCGGTGTCGATCAGATCATTCCGGGTCTGTTTGCGGTAGGTGAAGTGGCTTGCGTATCGGTTCACGGTGCAAACCGTCTGGGCGGCAACTCGTTGCTCGATCTGGTTGTGTTCGGTCGCGCTGCGGGTATCCACCTGGAGAAAGCGCTGAGCGAAGGTATCGACTACGCCCGTGCTTCCGAGTCCGACATCGATGCTGCGCTGGCACGCGTTGCCGGCCTGAACGAGCGCACTACCGGCGAAGACGTCGCCACGCTGCGTAAAGAGCTGCAAAGCTGCATGCAGAACTACTTCGGTGTGTTCCGCACCGGTGAATACATGCAGAAGGGTATTGCTCAGCTGGCTGACCTGCGCGTGCGTATCGCCAACGTCAAGATCAACGACAAGAGCCAGGCATTCAATACCGCCCGTATCGAAGCGCTTGAACTGCAAAACCTGCTGGAAGTTGCCGAAGCCACGGCGATCGCCGCAGAGCATCGTAAAGAGTCCCGCGGCGCTCACGCCCGTGAAGACTTTGAAGATCGCGATGACGAGAACTGGTTGTGCCACACCCTGTATTTCCCGGGTGACAAGCGCGTGACCAAGCGTGCCGTGAACTTCTCGCCGAAGACTGTTCCGACTTTTGAACCTAAGATTCGGACTTATTAAGGGGTGACCGATATGTTGCAAGTCAGTGTTTATCGTTACAACCCTGAGCAGGACGCCGCGCCGTTCATGCAGGAGTTTCAGGTCGATACCGGTGGCAAGGACCTGATGGTGCTGGACGTGCTCGCCCTGGTCAAAGAACAGGATCAAGGCTTCTCTTACCGTCGTTCGTGCCGCGAAGGCGTGTGCGGTTCCGATGGCATGAATATCAATGGCAAGAACGGTCTGGCCTGCATCACGCCGCTGTCTGCCGTTGTTGCCAAGAACAAGCTGATCGTACGTCCGCTGCCTGGTTTGCCGGTCATTCGTGACCTGGTCGTCGATATGAGCATCTTCTACAAGCAGTACGAGAAGGTGAAGCCGTTCCTGCAGAATGACACGCCGGCTCCGGCCATCGAACGTCTGCAAACTCCGGAAGAGCGCGAAAAGCTCGATGGTCTGTACGAGTGCATTCTGTGCGCTTGCTGCTCGACTTCCTGCCCGTCCTTCTGGTGGAACCCCGACAAGTTCCTGGGTCCTGCTGCGCTGCTGCAAGCCTACCGTTTCCTGGCTGACAGCCGTGACACCCGCACCAATGAACGTCTGGCTTCGCTTGATGACCCGTTCAGCGTGTTCCGCTGCCGCGGCATCATGAACTGCGTCAACGTGTGCCCGAAAGGCCTTAACCCAACCAAGGCTATCGGTCACGTGCGCAACATGTTGTTGCAAAGCGGCGTCTGATTGATCGTTTTATCTGTTACACCGTTGCACTGAAGTGGCTGCGGCGCAGGCTTCAACCGGCGCCGTAGTTTTAACCTGAGCAGTAGCTCGCAAAGCTGCCGCTCTTATTTTGAAGAAATGAGACCAGCAGGGGCATCCGGGCTGGTACCCGGACTATCTGCGTGATCCCTGGTGACTTGATACAGTCGCTGCACACGACTATTTCAGGATTGCTCTGGTGTCTTCGCCGGTGGTGTCCCCTTACCGAGGGTGACCAAGCATGCAAGAAAGCGTGATGCAGCGCATGTGGAACAGTGCCCACCTATCCGGTGGTAACGCTGCCTATGTGGAAGAGCTCTATGAGCTTTACCTGCACGACCCTAACGCTGTGCCAGAAGAATGGCGCACCTACTTTCAGAAGTTGCCAGCAGACGGCAGCTCTGCCACTGATGTATCGCACTCGACTATTCGCGATCATTTCGTGTTGCTGGCCAAAAACCAGCGCCGCGCTCAACCGGTGTCCGCCGGCAGTGTGAGCAGCGAGCACGAGAAGAAGCAGGTTGAAGTGCTGCGACTGATCCAGGCGTATCGGATGCGTGGCCACCAGGCTGCTCAGCTCGATCCGTTGGGCCTTTGGCAGCGCCCTGCGCCTGCGGATCTGTCGATCAATCATTACGGCTTGACCAATGCCGATCTTGATACGACCTTCCGTGCCGGCGACCTGTTCATCGGCAAAGAGGAAGCGAGCCTACGCGAAATTCATGAAGCGTTGCAGCAGACATATTGTCGCACCATCGGCTCCGAGTTCACTCACATCGTGGATTCCGAGCAGCGCAACTGGTTCATGCAGCGTCTTGAGAGTGTTCGCGGCCGTCCAGCGTTCTCGGCTGATATCCAGAGCCACCTGCTCGAGCGTGTCACCGCAGCCGAAGGTCTCGAGAAGTATCTGGGTACCAAATATCCGGGTACCAAGCGCTTCGGTCTGGAAGGTGGCGAAAGCCTGATCCCGATGCTCGACGAGCTGATTCAGCGTTCCGGGTCCTATGGCACCAAGGAAGTCGTGATCGGTATGGCCCACCGCGGCCGCCTGAACGTACTGGTCAACACCTTTGGCAAGAACCCGCGCGACCTGTTCGACGAGTTCGAAGGCAAGAAAAAAGTGGAACTGGGTTCCGGTGACGTCAAATATCACCAGGGTTTCTCTTCCAACGTCATGACCGCAGGCGGTGAGGTTCACCTTGCCATGGCATTCAACCCGTCTCACCTGGAGATCGTTTCTCCGGTGGTCGAGGGGTCGGTGCGTGCGCGTCAGGATCGTCGCAACGATCCTAACGGTGACAAGGTTCTGCCGATTTCCCTCCACGGCGACGCGGCCTTTGCCGGTCAGGGCGTGGTCATGGAAACCTTCCAGATGTCGCAGACCCGCGGCTTCAAGACGGGCGGCACGATCCACATCGTCATCAACAACCAGGTGGGCTTCACCATCAGCAACCCGCTGGACTCGCGTTCGACCGAGTACGCCACCGACGTTGCCAAGATGATCCAGGCGCCGATCCTCCATGTAAATGGTGATGATCCGGAAGCCGTGATGTTCGTGACCCAGCTGGCGATCGATTACCGCATGCAGTTCAAGCGCGATATCGTGATCGATCTGGTCTGCTACCGTCGTCGTGGTCACAACGAAGCTGACGAGCCGAGTGGCACTCAGCCTCTGATGTATCAGCAGATCACCAAGCAGCGCACCACCCGTGAGCTGTATGCCGAGCATCTGATCAAGACCGGCATTCTCGATGAAGCCCGTGTTCAGGCCAAGGTCGATGATTACCGCAGCGCGCTGGACAATGGTCTGCACGTAGTGAAAAGCCTGGTCAAGGAGCCGAACAAGGAGTTGTTCGTCGACTGGCGTCCTTATCTGGGCCACGCCTGGACTGCGCGTCACGACACTCGCTTCGACCTCAAGACCCTGCAGGAACTGTCCGCCAAGCTGATGGAACTGCCTGAAGGCTTCGTCGTGCAGCGTCAGGTTCAGAAGATCTACGAAGACCGTCAGAAGATGCAGGCCGGTGGCTTGCCGATCAACTGGGGTTACGCCGAAACCATGGCATACGCCACGCTGGCGTTCGAAGGTCACCCGATCCGTATGACAGGGCAGGACATCGGTCGCGGTACGTTCTCGCACCGCCACGCCGTACTGCACAACCAGAAAGACGCCGGGACCTATATCCCGCTGCAGAATCTGTACTCCGGTCAGCCGCGTTTCGACCTGTACGACTCGTTCCTTTCGGAAGAGGCCGTGCTGGCATTCGAATACGGTTACTCGACCACCCAGCCGGATGCACTGGTTATCTGGGAAGCGCAGTTCGGCGACTTCGCCAACGGTGCCCAGGTGGTTGTCGACCAGTTCATCACCAGCGGTGAACACAAGTGGGGCCGTCTGTGCGGTCTGACCATGCTGTTGCCTCACGGTTACGAAGGGCAGGGGCCAGAGCACTCGTCGGCACGTCTTGAGCGTTATCTGCAATTGTGTGCCGAGCACAACATTCAGGTGTGCGTGCCAACGACTCCGGCGCAGATCTACCATTTGCTGCGTCGTCAGGTCATCCGTCCGCTGCGCAAGCCGCTGATCGTGCTGACTCCCAAGTCGTTGCTGCGTCACAAACTGGCTGTTTCGACCCTGGAAGATCTGGCCGAAGGCTCGTTCCAGACCGTCATTCCGGAAATCGATGCCCTCGATCCGGCCAAGGTCACGCGTCTGGTGCTGTGCAGCGGCAAGGTTTACTACGACCTGCTGGAAAAACGCCGTGCCGAAGGGCGTGAAGACATTGCCATCGTTCGTATCGAGCAGCTGTACCCGTTCCCTGAAGACGACCTGATGGAAACCATCGCGCCGTACACCAACCTGCAGCATGTGGTCTGGTGTCAGGAAGAACCGATGAACCAGGGTGCCTGGTACAGCAGTCAGCACCATCTGCGTCGCAGCATGGGCAACCACAAACGTGAACTCGTTCTTGAGTACGCCGGTCGTGACGCCTCTGCCGCTCCAGCTTGTGGTTACGCTTCGATGCACGCCGAGCAGCAGGAAAAACTGTTGCAAGATGCCTTCACTGTTTAACGCCTTCGAGCATTAGAAACCGAATTAAGGAATTACAGATAATGGCTATCGAGATCAAAGCCCCCTCTTTCCCGGAATCCGTTGCCGATGGCACCATTTCCAAGTGGTACAAAAAAGAGGGTGATGCGGTAAAACGGGACGAGATGCTGGTCGATATCGAGACTGACAAGGTTGTTCTGGAAGTATTGGCCGAAGCTGACGGCGTGATGGGCTCGATCACCAAGGAAGAGGGCGCTATCGTCCTCTCCAACGAAGTGCTTGGCACTTTGAATGATGGTGCCACGGCATCTGCTGCTCCAGCACCTGCTGCTGCGCCTGCCTCTGCTGCGCCTGCCTCGGCACCCGCCGCTGCACCGGCTGCCGCTGGCGAAGAAGACCCGATTGCCGCGCCTGCTGCGCGTCAACTCGCTGAAGAAAACGGTATCAACCTGGCCAGCCTCAAAGGCACTGGTAAAGACGGCCGTATCACCAAGGAAGACGTGGTCGCTGCCGTTGAAGCGAAGAAATCCGCTCCAGCCGCTGCTCCTGCTGCCAAACCTGCTGCCGCTGCCGCTCCGGTTGTCGCTGCTGGCGACCGCACCGAGAAGCGCGTGCCGATGACTCGTGTACGTGCAACCGTTGCCAAGCGTCTGGTCGAAGCCCAGTCGAACATGGCCATGCTGACCACGTTCAACGAAGTCGACATGACCGAAGTCATGGCACTGCGTTCGAAGTACAAGGACCTGTTCGAGAAGTCGCACAACGGCGTGCGTCTGGGCTTCATGTCGTTCTTCGTCAAGGCTGCTACCGAGGCGTTGAAACGCTTCCCGGCTGTCAACGCGTCGATCGACGGCTCCGACATCGTCTACCACGGTTACGCCGACGTCGGTGTTGCAGTATCCAGCGACCGTGGTCTGGTTGTACCGGTTCTGCGTAACGCCGAGCACATGAGCCTGGCTGAAATTGAAGGCGGCATCGCCACCTTCGGCAAGAAGGCCCGTGATGGCAAACTGTCCATCGACGAGATGACCGGTGGCACCTTCACGATCACTAATGGTGGTACTTTCGGTTCGATGATGTCGACGCCGATCGTCAACCCGCCACAGGCTGCAATTCTGGGCATGCACAACATTCTTCAGCGCCCGATGGCAGTCAACGGTCAGGTAGTGATTCGTCCGATGATGTATCTGGCACTGTCGTACGATCACCGTTTGATTGACGGCAAGGAAGCGGTAACCTTCCTCGTGACCATCAAGAACCTGCTGGAAGATCCGGCTCGTCTGTTGCTGGATATCTGATGAGGCAGCCCGCGGTTGCAAGCTTCAAGCTTCAAGTCAGAAGCGATAAAGCGTGCAGCCGGGGCTGGTGTGTTTTACCTGATTAATAGGTCGCAAGTCGTTTTTGCCTGATCGCGGATCGACTTGCAGCTTGCAGCTAAAAGCTCGCAGCTAAAGAGGAACTCTTTGTTATGTCCCAGAAATTCGACGTGGTAGTGATTGGCGCAGGCCCTGGCGGTTATGTTGCCGCCATCAAGGCTGCGCAACTTGGTCTCAAGACTGCCTGCATCGAGAAGTACCAGGACAAGGAGGGCAAACTGGCCCTCGGTGGTACCTGCCTCAACGTTGGTTGCATTCCTTCCAAGGCGCTGCTCGACAGCTCCTGGAAGTTCTATGAAGCCAAGAACGGCTTCAGCGTGCACGGCATCTCGACATCTGAAGTGAATATCGATGTGCCGGCCATGATCGGTCGCAAGTCGACTATCGTCAAAGGCCTGACCGGCGGCGTTGCCAGCCTGTTCAAAGCCAATGGCGTGACCACTCTGCAAGGCCACGGCAAACTGCTGGCTGGCAAGAAGGTCGAGCTGACGGCTGCCGACGGCACCGTTGAAATCATCGAAGCTGACCATGTGATTCTGGCTTCGGGCTCGCGTCCTATCGACATCCCGCCAGCTCCGGTTGACCAGAAAGTCATCGTCGATTCGACCGGCGCTCTGGAATTCCAACAGGTTCCACAGCGTCTGGGCGTCATCGGCGCTGGCGTGATCGGTCTGGAGCTGGGCTCTGTATGGGCTCGCCTTGGCGCTCAGGTTACTGTTCTGGAAGCACTGGACAAGTTCATTCCGGCGGCTGACGAAGCAGTTTCCAAGGAAGCGCTGAAAACCTTCACCAAGCAAGGTCTGGACATCAAGCTGGGCGCTCGCGTGACCGGTTCCAAGGTCGATGGCGAAGAAGTGGTGGTCAGCTACACCGACGCCGCTGGCGAGCAGTCGATTACCTTTGATCGTCTGATCGTTGCCGTTGGCCGTCGTCCAGTGACCACTGACCTGCTGGCATCGGACAGCGGCGTTGATCTGGACGAGCGCGGTTTCATCTACGTTGACGACTACTGCACCACCAGCGTTCCTGGCGTATACGCCATCGGTGACGTGGTGCGTGGCCTGATGCTGGCACACAAGGCGTCGGAAGAAGGCATCATGGTTGTCGAGCGCATCAAGGGCCACAAGGCTCAGATGAACTACAACCTGATCCCGTCGGTTATCTACACCCACCCGGAAATCGCCTGGGTCGGCAAGACCGAGCAGACGCTCAAGGCCGAAGGCGTTGAAGTCAATGTCGGTACGTTCCCGTTCGCGGCCAGTGGCCGTGCCATGGCAGCCAACGACACCGGCGGCTTCGTCAAGATCATTGCCGACGCCAAGACTGACCGCGTACTGGGTGTTCACGTTATTGGTCCAAGCGCTGCCGAACTGGTACAGCAGGGCGCAATCGCGATGGAATTCGGCAGCAGCGCAGAAGACATCGGCATGATGGTCTTCTCGCACCCGACCCTGTCCGAAGCGCTGCATGAAGCTGCACTGGCTGTGAATGGCGGTGCCATCCATATCCAGAATCGCAAGAAACGCTGAGACAACAAGAGAAACCACGGCGCAGTGCCCGTCGTTGGCCTTGCAAGCAGGGCTTACCGCGGAATCTGCGCCGGACTCGACCTCTCAGGCGGCTTCACGAGTGTCCCACGGCACTTGCGGAGTCCACCCGGAGTAGCGGTCACAGGTGGTGCGGCACGCTGACGTGCAGCACCGAATGCGCAGTACCTAAACGAAGACGGTAATAAGCATGAATCTTCACGAGTATCAGGGTAAGCAGCTGTTCGCTGAGTACGGCCTGCCAGTATCCAAGGGTTACGCGGTAGACACCCCGGAAGCAGCAGCAGAAGCCTGCGACAAGATCGGCGGAACCGAGTGGGTCGTCAAAGCCCAGGTTCACGCAGGTGGTCGCGGTAAAGCGGGCGGCGTAAAGCTGGTTCGCAGCAAGGAAGACGCTGCAGCGTTCGCTCAACAGTGGTTGGGCAAGCGCCTGGTGACTTACCAGACTGACGCCAACGGTCAGCCAGTGACCAAGATCCTGGTCGAATCGTGCACCGACATCGCCAAAGAGCTGTATCTGGGCGCTGTGGTCGATCGTTCCAGCCGTCGTATCGTGTTCATGGCTTCCACCGAAGGTGGCGTGGACATCGAGAAGATCGCTCACGACACTCCTGAAAAGATTCTCAAGGCCACGATCGACCCACTGGTCGGCGCTCAGCCGTTCCAGGGCCGCGATCTGGCATTCCAGCTGGGTCTGGAAGGCAAGCAGGTCACTCAGTTCGCCAAGATCTTCACCGGTCTGGCCAAGCTGTTCCAGGACCATGACCTGGCCCTGCTGGAAGTGAACCCGCTGGTGATCAAGGCTGACGGCGATCTGCACTGTCTGGACGCGAAGATCAACATCGACGCCAACGCCATGTACCGTCAGCCCAAGCTGAAGGGCTTCCACGATCCTTCGCAGGACGATCCTCGCGAAGCTCACGCTGCCAAGTTCGAACTGAACTACGTAGCGCTGGAAGGCAACATCGGCTGCATGGTCAACGGTGCTGGCCTGGCCATGGGTACCATGGACATCGTCAACCTGCATGGCGGCAAGCCTGCAAACTTCCTTGACGTTGGCGGCGGTGCCACCAAGGAACGCGTTACCGAAGCGTTCAAGATCATCCTGTCCGACACCAACGTCGCCGCAGTACTGGTCAACATCTTCGGCGGCATCGTTCGTTGCGACATGATTGCCGAAGGCATCATCGGTGCAGTGAAAGAAGTCGGCGTGAAAATCCCGGTTGTTGTTCGCCTTGAAGGTAACAACGCTGAACTGGGCGCTAAAGTACTGGCAGAAAGCGGTTTGAACATCATCGCTGCGACCAGCCTGACCGACGCTGCTCAACAAGTTGTCAAAGCCGCGGAGGGCAAGTAATGAGCGTCCTGATCAATAAAGACACCAAGGTTATCTGCCAGGGTTTCACTGGTTCGCAAGGTACCTTCCACTCCGAGCAAGCCATTGCCTACGGCACCAAAATGGTTGGCGGCGTGACTCCAGGCAAGGGCGGCACCACGCACCTGAACCTGCCAGTGTTCAACACTGTGAAAGAAGCCGTAGACACCACTGGCGCTACTGCCAGCGTCATCTATGTTCCGGCTCCTTTCTGCAAGGATTCCATCCTTGAAGCAGCGTTCGGCGGCATCAAGCTGATCGTCTGCATCACCGAAGGCATCCCGACCATCGACATGCTGGAAGCCAAGGTCAAGTGCGACGAGCTGGGTGTGATCCTGATCGGTCCTAACTGCCCAGGCGTCATCACTCCGGGCGAGTGCAAGATCGGCATCATGCCAGGTCATATTCACTTGCCAGGCAAGGTAGGCATCGTGTCGCGTTCCGGCACCCTGACCTACGAAGCTGTGAAGCAGACCACTGACGCCGGTTTCGGTCAGTCCACCTGTGTAGGTATCGGTGGTGACCCGATCCCTGGTTCGAACTTCATCGACATCCTGAAGCTGTTCCAGGAAGACCCGAAGACCGAAGCGATCGTCATGATCGGCGAGATCGGCGGTTCGGCTGAAGAAGAAGCGGCTGCCTACATCAAGGCACACGTGACCAAGCCGGTTGTTTCCTACATCGCTGGTGTGACTGCTCCTCCGGGCAAGCGCATGGGCCATGCCGGTGCAATCATCTCGGGTGGTAAAGGTACTGCAGACGAGAAATTCGCTGCACTGCAGGACGCTGGTGTAAAAACCGTGCGCTCCCTGGCAGACATCGGCAAGGCCCTGGCCGAGCTGACTGGCTGGCCAACCAAGTAAGCTTCACTGTTTGCTGATCAGGTAAGCTCGCTCGCCTGATTCGAGCAATCGACAAAAGCCACCTTCGGGTGGCTTTTGTTTGGGCGCCTGAAAAGGTTCGCCTTACCCGGTCTGGTTCACCTGGACCTCTCATTGCCGGCATTTCCAACTGTCTGGGGCTTTCCAACCGCCAACAAACGGTGCGTCGTCGGCTGGCGCGCCCTGAGACAGTGCATTTTCGGTCGAAGTTGGCTACCCTGTCCGCCGTTTTTGCGTTGCCCTCACGAGGGGCGTTTCGCAAGGTACTGCCACGTCTTACGCCGACGGGCTGCGTCTGCCCCATTCATGGGTGACGTCCCATCCCTTATTTCGATTCCGTGTGGTCCCTCGTAATGAAAGTGTTGAAAGGCCAGGACATCCTGGCACTCGGTTTTATGACATTTGCCCTGTTTGTCGGGGCTGGCAACATTATCTTCCCTCCTATTGTCGGCCTGCAGGCCGGACCACATGTCTGGATGGCGGCGCTGGGCTTTCTGGTCACGGCGGTCGGGCTGCCGGTCGTTACGGTGATTGCTCTGGCCAGGGTAGGGGGAGCAATGGATGCCCTGAGCAGCCCGATCGGCAAGATTGCCGGCGGGGCGCTCGCAGCCGTCTGCTATCTGGCGGTCGGCCCGCTGTTCGCGACCCCGCGTACCGCTACCGTCTCGTTTGAAGTCGGCCTGGCACCTCTGACCGGTGACACTCCAGTCGCGTTGTTCCTCTACAGCCTGGCGTATTTTCTGGTGGTGTTCTGGGTTTCGTTGTATCCGGGGCGCTTGCTCGACACGGTCGGGCGCTTTTTGGCACCGCTCAAGATTATCGCCCTGGCAGTATTGGGGATCGCGGCATTCGCATTACCCGCAGGCGGAATAGGCGAGGCTGAGCCCGCCTATGCCGCTGCGCCGTTTTCCCAGGGTTTCATCAATGGTTATCTGACTATGGACACCCTCGGGGCGCTGGTCTTCGGGATTGTCATCGTCAATGCCATTCGCTCTCGTGGTGTCGAGTCACCACGTCTGATTACGCGCTACGCGATCATTGCCGGGCTCATTGCCGGTGTCGGGCTGGCGCTGGTGTATGTCAGCCTGTTTCGCCTGGGTTCCGGCAGCCATGCGGTCGCGGCAGGCGCAAGCAACGGCGCGGCGGTTCTGCATGCTTACGTGCAGCACACCTTCGGTTCATTGGGCAGCGGTTTTCTCGCCGTGCTGATTTCATTGGCGTGTCTGGTGACTGCGGTAGGCCTGACCTGTGCCTGTGCTGAATACTTTGCCAAGGTGCTGCCGCTGTCCTACCGGACGCTAGTGATCATCCTGGCGGTGTTCTCGCTGCTGGTATCCAATCTGGGGCTGACCAAGCTGATCCAGTTTTCGATTCCGGTACTCACCGCTATCTATCCACCGTGTATCGTGCTGGTGGCGCTGAGCTTCTGCAAAGGCCTCTGGCAGAGCCAGGGACGGGTTGTTGCACCGGTGATGCTGGTATCGCTCATCTTTGGCCTGATCGACGCGCTGAAGGGTGCCGGTTTTACTGACTATCTGCCGGGTGTGCTGACCAGTCTGCCGCTGAGTGATCAAGGCCTGGCATGGCTGGTGCCCTCGATAATCACGCTGGCGGGCGCTGTAGCCGTTGACAGGCTCATGGGCAAGCGCAGCGAGGCGCTGGCTTGAAGTCGGTACACGATGCAATGTCGAACTGACGTTACGTGCCAAGTGAAACGAGTTAAATGAAAAAGCCCGCTTTAAGCGGGCTTTTTTAGTTCTGTAAGCGTTTCAGCCTTACTTGGTGGCTGGCGCTGCTTCTGGCGCTTTGTTGGCGTTCTCATTGGTACGCTGCTGAGCGGCTTCAGCGTTCTTCTGAGCGGCTTCCTGGCTTTCCTTGGCCGCGTCATTCACTTTTTCCTGAGCCTTTTCCATCGACTCCTGGGACTGCTGAGCTGCCTTGTTGGCATCTTGCTGAGTGTTTTCGGACTTTTTGTCACAGGCGGCAAGGCCCAGGGTGGCAGAAAGCATCAAGGCATAGGCTAAAGATTTACGCATGGGGTGTTTCTCCTTATTGAGTGTTCACGAGGCTAAGAGCCTGCCGTCGTGAGTTAAGTTCCACCCGTGATGACAATATCGGAGGCCGTTGTTTCGCGGTCGTTACAGGCCGATGGCGCTGTGCCGATTGCGGACAGTTCTGGCGAGCACCCACCAACGCAATGCGTGCGGTATCCGGCGCATGAAACACGCTCCGCGCATCATTGGCTCTTGAAATCCCCGACCCAGCCCCCACCTTGATGACTACCCGCTGTCACACGGGCTTATGCCTGATCGTGACGGCTTATACCATCCAGATCGGAGTTTGATGATTATGAGTGTGGAAACTCAAAAGGAAACCCTGGGCTTCCAGACCGAGGTAAAGCAACTGCTGCACCTCATGATCCATTCGCTGTATTCCAACAAGGAAATTTTCCTTCGCGAATTGATCTCGAACGCGTCTGACGCGGTCGACAAATTGCGTTTTGAAGCGTTGTCCAAGCCGGAGTTGCTGGAAGGCGGCGCCGAGCTGAAGATCCGCGTGAGCTTCGACAAGGACGCGAAGACCGTTACGCTTGAAGACAACGGCATCGGTATGAGCCGTGAAGACGTGATCACCCACCTGGGCACGATCGCCAAGTCCGGCACCGCTGATTTCATGAAAAACCTGTCGGGCGACCAGAAGAAGGACTCGCACCTGATCGGTCAGTTCGGCGTGGGTTTCTATTCGGCATTCATCGTTGCCGATCAGGTCGAAGTGTTCAGCCGTCGTGCCGGCACGCCAGCGAATGAAGGCGTGCACTGGTCCTCCAAGGGCGAAGGCGAGTTCGAAGTCGCCACCGTCGACAAGGCTGATCGTGGCACCCGTATTGTTCTGCACCTGAAAAACGGTGAAGAGGAATTCGCTGACGGCTACCGCCTGCGTAACATCATCAAGAAATACTCCGACCATATCGCCTTGCCGATCGAGCTGCCCAAAGAGCAGGCTCCGGCAGCCGAAGGCGAGGAGGCACCGGCGCTGGAGTGGGAAACCGTCAACCGCGCCAGCGCCCTCTGGACCCGTCCGCGCACCGAGGTGAAGGATGAGGAGTATCAGGAGTTCTACAAGCATGTCGCGCACGACTACGAGAACCCGCTGAGCTGGAGCCATAACAAGGTCGAAGGCAAGCTGGAATACACTTCGCTGCTGTACGTGCCTGCGCGTGCTCCGTTTGATCTGTATCAGCGTGAAGCACCGCGCGGCCTCAAGCTCTACGTGCAGCGCGTCTTCGTCATGGATCAGGCCGAGTCGTTCCTGCCGCTGTACATGCGCTTCGTCAAGGGCGTGGTCGACTCCAATGACCTGTCGCTGAACGTTTCCCGCGAAATCCTGCAGAAAGACCCGATCATCGACTCGATGAAGTCGGCGTTGACCAAGCGCGTGCTGGACATGCTGGAGAAGCTGGCGAAAAACGAACCCGAGCAGTACAAGGGTTTCTGGAAAAACTTCGGCCAGGTCCTCAAGGAAGGTCCGGCAGAAGACTTCGCCAACAAGGAAAAAATCGCCGGTCTGCTGCGTTTCGCATCGACGTCCGACGACAGCGGTGAACAGAGCGTTTCTCTGGCCGAGTACCTGGCGCGTGCCAAGGAAGGTCAGGACAAGATTTACTACCTCACTGGCGAATCCTACGCACAGGTCAAGAACAGCCCGCACCTTGAGGTCTTCCGCAAGAAAGGCATCGAAGTGCTGCTGCTGACCGACCGTATCGACGAGTGGCTGATGAGCTACCTGAGCGATTTCGATGGCAAGGGCTTTGTGGATGTGGCGCGTGGCGACCTTGATCTGGGCAATCTTGACTCCGAAGAGGACAAGAAGGCACAGGAAGAGATCGCCAAGGACAAAGAGGGCCTGATCGAGCGCCTGAAAGCTGCGCTGGGTGAGTCTGTGAGTGAGGTGCGTGTTTCCCATCGTCTGACCGATTCGCCTGCGATTCTGGCCATTGGCGAGCAGGACATGGGGCTGCAGATGCGTCAGATTCTGGAAGCCAGCGGGCAGAAGGTTCCGGACTCCAAGCCAATCTTCGAATTCAACCCGGCTCACCCGCTGATCGGCAAACTGGATGCCGAGCAGAGCGAAGAGCGCTTCGGCGATCTGTCGCACATCCTGTTCGATCAGGCGGCGCTGGCCGCCGGTGACAGCCTCAAGGATCCAGCTGCGTATGTGCGTCGTCTGAACAAGCTGTTGGTAGAACTGTCGGTTTGATAGCCGGTTGACAAGAAACCCGCCTCGGCGGGTTTTTTGTTTCAGTTCCCGCGACACGTTTTTCATCTCCCTAACGATCAGGAGTCAGTAATGAGCAGCAACATTGAAATTCGTTCTGTGGTCTATCAGATCGATGGCCAGACTTATGAAAGCCGTCTTGCGTACGACCCGAAAGCTAGCGCTGCACAGCCAGGGTTGCTGATGGCGCCTAACTGGATGGGTGTCAGTCAGGGCGCTGAAGATATCGCCAAAGCGGTCGCTGCGAAGGGCTATGTGGTGCTGCTGGCTGACCTTTACGGTCAGCAGATTCGCCCGAGTAACAATGACGAGGCGGGCGCTGCCATGATGCCGCTCAAGGACGATCGCGCGTTGTTGCGCAAGCGTATGCAAGCAGGCCTCGACCAGTTGTTGAGCCAGGCGGATGTGTCTCTGGACTCAAGCAAGATCGCAACATTCGGTTTCTGCTTTGGTGGCTGCTGCTCGCTGGAGCTTGCGCGTACCGGGGCAGAGCTGAAGGCCGCCATTTCGTTCCACGGCACGCTGGATACGCCCAACCCGGCTGATGCGAAGAGCATCAAGGGCTCGGTGCTGGTTCTCCACGGCGCGTCGGACCCGCTGGTGCCAAAAGAGCAGTTACCTGCTTTTGAAGAGGAAATGAACGCCGCTGGTGTGGACTGGCAGTTGCACAGTTACGGTGGGGCATTCCATTCCTTCACCGACCCGCACGCCAATGTTCCCGGCATGATGATGTACGACGCCAAAGTGTCGAGCCGTGCGTTCAAGTCGATGCATGATTTGTTGAGCGAAGTGTTCGGCTGAAGGAACACCTATCGTCCCCTAGGGCGTGCAGGGGAACACTATCGTGCCCATGCTCCGCGTGGGCATGCCGGTCTGGACGCTCTGCGTCCTCTTTCGACGCAGAGCGTCGTGAACTGCATTCCCACGCTGGAGCGTGAGGAACGAGAGGTGTTCTGAAGATTTTAGGTACACCGGAGAGCATCATCGTGCCCATTCTCCGCCTGGGCATGCCGGAGAACACTAGCTACTTTGCCCGACTCATAAAAAAGGCGCCTCGAAAGGCGCCTTTTTGTTTGTCGCAAAAGCAGTATTACTTGCCTGCCCAGCGCTTCAACAAAAGCGTAGCGTTGGTGCCACCGAAACCGAAGCTGTTGCTCATGACCAGGTCAAGCTTCGCATCTTCACGCGTCTTGAGCAGGATCGGCATGTCGGCAACTACCGGGTCCAGTTCGTCGATGTTCGCAGAGCCTGCGATGAAGTTGTTTTCCATCATCAGCAGGCAATAGATCGCTTCGTGAACACCGGCGGCACCCAGGGAGTGGCCCGACAGGCTCTTGGTGGAGCTGATCGCCGGAGCTTTGGCGCCGAATACTTCGCGCACGCCTTCCATTTCCTTGGCGTCGCCGACCGGAGTCGAGGTGCCGTGGGTGTTGATGTAGTCAATGTCGCCGGAGTTGATATCACCCAAGGCCATCTGCATGCAGCGAATTGCACCTTCACCGCTTGGCGCAACCATGTCATAGCCGTCGGATGTAGCACCGTAGCCGACGATTTCGGCATAGATTTTAGCGCCGCGTGCCAGAGCGTGTTCCAGCTCTTCGACAACGACCATGCCGCCGCCACCGGCAATGACGAAACCGTCACGCTTGGCGTCGTAAGCGCGGGAGGCTTTTTCCGGCGTCTCGTTGTACTGAGTGGACAGTGCGCCCATTGCGTCGAACAGGAACGACTGGCTCCAGTGCTCTTCTTCGCCGCCACCGGCAAAGACGATGTCCTGTTTGCCCAGCTGGATCTGCTCGACAGCGTTGCCGATGCAGTGAGCGCTGGTGGCGCAGGCGGACGAAATGGAGTAGTTCACGCCCTTGATCTTGAACGGCGTGGCCAGACAGGCCGAAACGGTGCTGCCCATGGTCCGCGTGACACGGTAAGGACCGACGCGCTTGACGCCTTTTTCGCGCAGGGTATCCAGCGCTTCCATCTGGTTCAGGGTCGATGCGCCGCCGCTGCCAGCGATCAGGCCGGTACGCACGTTGGAAACCTGTTCCTCGGTAAGACCCGAATCAGTGATTGCGTCTTTCATCGCCAGGTAGGCATAAGCTGCCGCATGACCGACGAAGCGAAAGATCTTGCGATCGATCAGTTCTTCCAGATTCAGGTCGATGGAGCCGGAAACCTGGCTGCGCAGACCCATTTCGGCATATTCCGGGTTGAAGCGGATGCCAGGGCGGTTAGCACGCAGGTTAGCGGTGACGGTCTCTTTGTCATTGCCCAAGCAGGAAACAATACCCAGACCAGTGATAACGACGCGGCGCATGCGAGTACCCTTAGAAATTTTCAGTGGAAGTAAACACGCCGACCCGAAGGCCTTCGGCGGTATAGATTTCACGACCGTCGACACTCACTGAGCCGTCGGCGATGGCCAGGTTCAGTTTGCCTTTCAGGACGCGCTTGATATGAATGTTGTAGGTGACTTTTTTGGCGGTAGGCAGCACCTGACCGAAAAACTTCACCTCGCCCGAGCCCAGGGCGCGGCCACGGCCGGGGTTGCCCTGCCAGCCAAGATAGAAACCAACCAGTTGCCACATGGCGTCAAGGCCCAGGCATCCAGGCATCACCGGATCACCTTCAAAGTGGCAGGCAAAAAACCACAGGTCCGGGTTGATATCCAGTTCGGCGACCAATTCACCCTTGCTGAACTTGCCACCTTCGTCGCTGATGTGTGTGATGCGATCGACCATCAGCATGTTGGGGGCGGGCAGTTGCGCATTACCTGGGCCGAACAGCTCGCCACGACTGCAGCGCAGCAGGTCTTCCCGGGTAAAGGCGTGTTGTTTGGTCATGCGAGCTCCTCAATAATCTCGTGCGGCAGGTTGTGGCGTCACTGGCTAGAACGCTGGTCCTGTCGTACCAATTCGCCAGGACCCTGTCCGGCAGCCTACTCATAGACTGTTGCGTTGTAATGAAAGTCACAGCTCAGGTGGAAATCAAGGTACACCTGTTCACTGAATTTTGTCATTCAGCCGATTTTGCTGGCTGATTTGCGTGCCAAGACTGCCGCAATTTAACATTTATCGCCAGTCACAGGTGCGTCAAAGGGCAGCCAGCGGTGTAAAACCTGCTGTAAATCAGCGTGTTTGAAAGGTTTAGCCAGGTAATCATCCATACCTGCCTGTAAACACGCGTCCCGATCACCCTGCAGTGCATTGGCAGTCAGGGCAATGATTGGGATTCGTTCCAGGCCGGAAAGTTGCCTGATTCGACGTGTGGCTTCATAGCCGTCCATGACCGGCAGTCGGCAATCCATAAGAATCAGTGCGTGGTTTCCCGCACTTGCCTTCATCACCGCTTCGGCGCCGTCCACCGCCACGTCGACTTCGCAACCCAGATTACGCAACATGGCCTGCACCACGGTGCGATTCACCGGGTTGTCCTCGACCAGCAATATGCTGCGCTCCTTGCCATGTGCATCGAGTACAGACAGCGGCTTGGCGATATCCACTGAAACATCGCGTGAAACGGGCAGCGGGATTTGCAGCGTGAACACAGAGCCCGAACCCTCCTGGCTCTCGGCACGCAATGTGCCGCCCATGCGTTCGGCAAGCGTACGGGCAATCGGCAGTCCCAACCCCGTGCCGCCGTAGCGCCTGGAAATCGAGCTGTCGGCCTGTTTGAACGCATCGAACATCGACTCCAGTCGCTCCGCGTCGATACCAATGCCGCTGTCATGCACTGCACAGGTAAAGTGCAGTTGGTCATTGTCGAGCATCGCCCATTGGGCGACAACGCTGACCTTGCCTTGCTCGGTAAATTTAAGTGCGTTGCCGATCAGATTCACCAGGATCTGCCTGATCCGGGTCGGGTCGCCTGTGACGGTCACTGTGTCCAGTCCAGGCTGAATATGCAGTTCCAGTAGCAGCTCGCGTTGCAGCGCGCTGTGGTTGAACGCGTGGGTGGAGGCACTGACCAGTTCGGCCAGGTTGAACGCTATGCCTTCCATTTGCAGGGCATCGCGTTCAATGCGGGAAAAATCGAGAATGTCGTTGATGACCCGTAGCAGATGCTCGGTTGACTCGGTCGCCAGCGTCGCATACTCGCTTTGCTCAGCGGTCATGCGCGTGGTTTCCATCAGTTGCAGCATGCCCAGTACGCCGTTCATGGGGGTTCGCAACTCGTGACTCATCATTGCCAGAAAATCCGACTTGGCGCGGTTGGCCTGTTCGGCTTCCTCACGTGTCTGGATCAACTGCGCCACCGAGCGCTGCTGTTCAAGGCTGGTGCGGTGCAGGTTCTCTGCCAGATTGTTGATGTGCCGCGCCAGTGCGCCTAACTCGGCATCGTCGCTGACCGGCAGGGGCACATGGTAGTCGCCCTGCTGAATCGCCTTGAGGGCTTCGCCCATTTCCTTGACGGGTCTTGACAGGCTCAAGGCCAGGCCGCGGGCCAGCAAAAAAGCGAACAGCAACGCGCCCAGCGCCAGAACACCGGCCTTGAGCAATATTTCCTGTTGCCGTCGACTGAAGGCTTCATTGGACATCCCGACCAACACTCGTCCCATATAGCTCTGCGAAGCATTATCAGGTGCCTGGCGATTGCCTTTGGGCGACGTGGCGGAGTGTCTGTTAGCCATTGTGCGCTGAAGGTAGACAGGGGCCTGGAATATCTCCATCTGCCGTGCCGCCTGCTCGGTTTCGCGGGGCTGATCTATGTAGACCATGGCCGTATTGGAGCTGTCCTGAATCTCTACATAGCGAACGCTGGGCATGGACAGGGTGGCGCGCATCAACGCCTTCAACCCGTCGATATCGCCTGTCGCCACACCCGGTTCGACGGCCATGGCCAATTGATTGGCGATGAGCTGCCCGGTGTGATTGAGCTCCTGACGCAAGTCCTGAATACGCACGAAAGTGAAAAAACTGATCAGCAGAGCCGTCAACAACAGGGCAGGGCCCAGGCTGATGATCTGAGTGCGGGTATTGATATCCCAGTGCCGAAATTTCATCGGCTGCGTGCCTTGCGCGCAATGCTTTGCGCTGGTGACTCGATTGATGCGTCCATGCCTGTTCGCCCGTTGGTCGCGACCCGGTCCGGCTGTGCAGCGCAGTGCCGGGTGTCTCGATAATTCATGCTGTGCACGCATGTTAACCGAGATAGCGCGCGTTTCCAGCGAACTTGTTGTCGCATGCCGCCCTGCATGCTCGACAGATCAGCTTTGTTGCTGGCCGATACCGCGGCGCTCCGTATAATGCTGGCATCGCCACTTGAATGGCTCTGGATGGATAGTTTTATGACCACACAGCAACCAGTCGCGGTTCTTGGTGGTGGCAGCTTCGGCACTGCCATTGCAAATCTGCTGGCCGAGAACGGCCATCAGGTTCTCCAGTGGATGCGTGATCCGGAGCAGGCGCAGGCGATTCGCGTCAACCGTGAGAACCCCCGTTACCTCAAGGGCATCAAGGTTCGGCCCGAAGTCGAGCCGGTAACCGACATCACCGCCACGCTTGAGGCCTGCGAGCTGATTTTCGTCGCTCTGCCTTCAAGCGCACTGCGCGCGGTACTCTCGCCCCATGTCGAGCGCCTGAACGGCAAGATGCTGGTCAGCCTGACCAAAGGTATTGAAGCGCAGAGCTTCAAATTGATGAGCCAGATCCTCGAAGAGATCGTTCCCCAGGCGCGTATCGGCGTATTGTCCGGGCCCAACCTGGCCCGGGAGATCGCCGAGCATGCGTTGACCGCCACCGTGGTTGCCAGCGAAGACGAGGCGCTGTGTCAGCAGGTCCAGGCCGCGCTGCATGGTCGTACTTTTCGGGTCTATGCCAGCAACGACCGGTTTGGTGTAGAGCTGGGTGGGGCATTGAAGAACGTCTACGCAATTATCGCTGGCATGGCCGTAGCGCTGGACATGGGCGAAAACACCAAGAGCATGCTGATCACCCGGGCGCTGGCCGAAATGACCCGTTTTGCGGTCAGTCAGGGTGCCAACCCGATGACCTTTCTCGGCCTGGCCGGGGTGGGCGATCTGATCGTCACCTGTTCCTCACCCAAAAGTCGCAATTATCAGGTCGGGTTTGCGCTGGGCCAGGGGCTGACGCTGGAGGAGGCGGTCACTCGTCTGGGCGAAGTAGCCGAGGGCGTGAACACGCTCAAGGTGCTCAAGGTCAAAGCACAGGAGGTTCAGGTCTATATGCCGTTGGTCGCCGGGCTGCATGCGATTCTTTTTGAAGGCCGTACGCTCAGTCAGGTCATCGAGGCGTTGATGCGTGCCGAGCCCAAGACGGACGTCGATTTCATTTCGATTACCGGCTTTAATTGAACTCATTCCGATCAGGGAGAACGTCTTGAACGAGTCGAAAATCCAGCATAACGAATCGATCCTGCTGCGCATTCTGTGGATGCTGCTGTTTCTGGGTGTATGGCACGTTGCACAGATCATTCTGGCGGGCGTAGTGCTGGTGCAATTGGTTTATCGCCTTATCTATGGCGCACCGAATGGCGGCCTGATGAATTTCGGCGACAGTGTCAGCCAGTACCTGGCCCAGATTGGTCGTTTCGGGACGTTTCACAGCGACCATAAGCCCTGGCCCTTCGCCGACTGGCCAGCGCCGCGCGCCCCTGAAGGCGAGGCGGCTCATCATGTTCCGCCAGCGCCGCATCCGGTGCGTGACGAAGAGCCAAAACTGTGAAGGTCTGGGTATTGCGTCACGGCGAAGCGCAGTCGCGGGCGCGCAGTGATGCCGAACGCGAGCTTACGGCACACGGGCGTGAAGAAGTGCTCAAAAGTGCAGTGCACCTGAGTGACAAGTCGGTGCAGCGGATCATCGCCAGTCCCTATGTTCGTGCACAGCAGACTGCCGAGCTGGTACGTCAGTCGCTGGGGTTCAATGACCCGGTCGTGACGGTGCCCTGGCTGACGCCGGACAGCAGCCCGCGTGAGGTGTTGCTCCAGCTGGACAAGCTGGGCGTCGATGAAGTGCTGCTGGTCAGTCATCAACCCTTGGTGGGCGAATTGATCGGCGTACTGGCTCACGGCAGTCCGCAGCAGGCCGAGCCTATGAGTACCGCCAGTCTGGCCGAGCTGGAAGGCGAGTTCGTGCTGGCTGGCGCAATGCAGCTCAACAGCGTTCGACACGTTTGAAACGGTCTGTTCGAGTAATGAACCACCGCGAACGCGGCCCACTTTGAAAAAGGATTTAACATGAGTGTATGGCGTCAGGCTCCTGATATCGAAGCCCTTATGGCGGCTCAGAAAAACACTATTGGCGAGGTGCTGGATATCCGCTTCGAATCGTTCACGGACGATTCCCTGACGGCCAGCATGGTCGTCGATCAGCGTACCCATCAGCCTTTCGGGCTGCTGCATGGCGGTGCATCCGTGGTGCTGGCCGAGTCTCTGGGGTCGATGGCCAGCTACCTGATTGTCGACCCGAGCAAGTATTTTTGCGTCGGGCTCGAGGTCAACGCCAACCATCTGCGCGGCGTGCGTACCGGACGTGTAACCGGTGTTGTACGTCCCGTGCACATCGGCCGCACCACCCATGTATGGGACATCCGCATCAGCACCGAAGAAGGCAAGCTCAGCTGCATATCGCGTCTGACCGTGGCGGTTGTGCCACATGGCCAGGAGCCGCCTGCCCGCTGAGTTCATGCGCCTGATTTGTGGATGGCCGGAGTGCCATCTGCGATGGCAGTTCCAGTCATTGCTGTTGCTTGAAGCGGCTGCGCACAATTGCGGCTCGTACGGCCTCTGGAAGTATCGGTATGTCGCAGCCCGTGTTCTTCGCTCACGCCAACGGTTTTCCATCGGCTACCTATGGAAAGCTGTTCTGCGCGCTGGCACCGGAATATGCCGTCATGCACCTTGATCAGCATGCTCACGACCCGCGCTTTCCGGTGGATGACAACTGGCTGAACCTGGTCGATGAGCTGATCCATCATCTGCGTGAGCAGCCCGGCCCGGTATGGGGTGTAGGGCACTCGCTGGGCGGGGTTCTGCACCTGCATGCCGCGCTGCGCTGTCCGCAGCTTTACCGTGGCGTGGTGATGCTGGATTCGCCGGTGCTGGGTCTGGCTGATCAGTTGTTCATCCGCGCAGCCAAACGTCTGGGCTTCATTGACCGCATCACGCCAGCGGGCCGCACACTGGGCCGTCGCGAGGCATTTGCCGATCTGGACGCAGCCCGCACCTATTTTGCCAGCAAGACCCTGTTTCGCCGTTTCGATCCCGACTGCCTGACCGCTTACCTTGAACACGGCCTGCAGCAGGATGGCGAGCAGTTGCGTCTGCGCTTTGACCCGGCGACGGAAATCAGTATTTACCGCAGCATTCCTCACACCAGCCCAATACCATCGCGGCAGCTCAAGGTACCGCTGGCCATGGTGCGTGGCCAACACAGCCGGGTGATCATGCCTCATCATGGTTACCTTGCCCGACGCATGCGCGAAGGCGAATACCTGTCCATGCCCGGAGGGCATATGTTTCCACTTGAACGACCGGATGAAACGGCGTTGCTGCTCAAGACGCTGTTTGCTCGCTGGAACGCCCGCAGCGCCTCCAGGGCCAGTGCATGACGCTTGCGGTGGAGGAAGTGCGCCTGAGCCTGGGGCATATCGAGCTGGCGGCTCATCTGTACGGCCCCAAGGACGGTCAGCCGGTTATCGCGCTGCACGGCTGGCTCGACAACGCCAACAGTTTCGCCCGGCTCGCACCACGTCTTGAGGGGCTACAGGTCGTGGCGCTGGACCTGGCGGGGCACGGTCATTCTGATCACCGACCGGCAGGCTCGTCCTATACACTGGCTGATTATGCATTCGACGTGCTGCGCGTCGCCGAGCAACTTGGCTGGCAGCGCTTTGCCCTGTTGGGGCACTCGCTGGGCGCGATCATCTCTGTGTTGCTGGCAAGCTCGCTACCCGAGCGGGTCACGCGCCTGGCGCTGATCGACGGTCTGCTGCCATTGACGGGCAAGGCCGAATCCGCCGCCGAGCGAATGGGTGCCGCCATGCAGGCGCAACTCGAACTGGCGAACAAGAAAAAACCGGTTTATCAGGATCAGGATCGAGCCATTCAGGCGCGAATGAAAGGCGTGGTGGCGGTCAGTCGCGAGGCGGCTGAGCTGCTGGCTCAGCGGGGTTTGATGCCGGTGCCGGGTGGTTACACCTGGCGCAGCGACAGCCGCCTGACCTTGCCCTCCGCAATACGCTTCACGGATCAACAGGCCATGGCGTTCGTTCACGGCATTCGTTGCCCGACGCAATTGGTGGTTGCCTCCGATGGCATGCTGGCGCAAAGGCAGGAGCTGTTGTCAGCGCTGCCTTTTGACGTCGAACGGCTGGTCGGCGGGCATCATTTGCACCTGAACGATGAGCACGGAGCACGTTCTGTTGCACACTGTATCAATCGCTTTTTCGCTGCTTCTTGACTTGAGACCGGCAACTGCCGACGCTGAGCGGGTTGAAACAGGAGTCAACCGTGATGGATCAATCCGCAGCCTCTCGCGACCGCCTTGTCGGCGATCTTTTTTATTCTCGCCCCCTGCTTGCCTGCCGATGAGAGCACTCATGCGTTTATCAAGTGTTCCCGTTGCGGCGTTGTGCATGTCGCTGTTCAGCGCTGTCCTTTTCGCTGCCGATGCGCCGGGCAGTCGTGATCTGGAGATTTTGCCCCGTCTGACCGATACCGAAATCGTAGACTATCGTCCTGCCGCCGAGCTTGAGCGTGTCTATCCGATGGGCTCGATCCGCAAGATCAGCGGTCAGTTGCGTTTCGACGGCCAGATCAGTGCACGCGGCACTCTGACGTCGGTTACCTATCAACTGCCTGCCGAACATGCATCCGACGACGCCTTTACCGCCGCGCGTGAAGCCTTGCAGCAGCAGGGTGCAGAATTGCTGTTCTGGTGCCAGGCGCGTGATTGCGGAGAAAGCAGTCTGTGGGCCAACGAGGTGTTTGGTAATGCCAAGCTGTATGGTGCGGACGACCGGCAGGCCTACTTGTTGTTGCGTCTGGCCGAGCCCCGGAGTGAAACCCTCGTCGCGCTATACAGCATCACTCGTGGTAACCGTCGGGCGTACCTGCATGTTGAGCAGTTTGAATCGGCTGCGCCGCTGGGTGAACTGCTGCCAACCTCGGCGACATTGCTGCGCCAACTGAAAAGCACGGGCAAGCTGGTATTGCCCAAGCTGGGTGGCGAGCCACAGGAAGCTTGGGTCACGCTGATTTCCCGCGGTCTGAATCTGGACAGCACGCTGCGCGCAACCGTCTCCGGCCGGAGTGCAAGTGCATGGCGCGACGCTCTGGTGGCCAAGGGCGTGCGCGCTGCGCGTCTGGAAGCGGGCGCTGCCGATAGCCAGGGGCTGGTGATCGAGGTCATCCGCTAACCCTGATGCGTAAGGTTATGGCGAACAATGGCTGACGTCAGCCTTGTTCAGCCTTATGCTCGTGACCTCCGAGCCTATTCGTGGATGCCGCATGTTCAACAATGATCGTTTACTGGTGCAGATTCTGCTGCTCGCGCTATTCGGTGCCTGCCTCTGGGTGATGGCACCTTTCTGGTCGGCACTGATCTGGGGCGCGGTGCTGGCGTTTGCCAGCTGGCCGCTGATGCGTTTGCTGACCCGCTGGTTCAAGGGCCGTGAGTCGTTGGCCGCGCTGGTGATGTGCCTGTGCTGGATGCTGCTGGTCGCGGCGCCGCTGGTATGGCTGGGCTTCAATCTCGCCGACCATGTGCGTGACGCTACAGGCCTGATCAAGGATATTCAGGTCGACGGCTTGCCCGATCCACCGCAGTGGCTGGCGGGTATTCCGCTGGTGGGCGAACGACTGGTAGCGCTGTGGACCACCATCGATCAGCAAGGCGCGGCGTTCATGGCGACGCTCAAACCGCATCTGGGTCAGGTCGGTAACTGGGTGCTGGCACGCAGTGCGCAGATTGGCAGCGGGATTCTGGAACTGACCCTGAGCATCGTCTTCGCCTTCTTCTTTTACAGGGACGGTCCGCGCCTGGCCGCATTCGTGCTCAGCCTGCTTGAGCGTCTGATCGGTGATCGCGCCCAGTATTATCTGGATCTGGTCGCTGGCACGGTGCAACGCGTGGTCAACGGGGTCATCGGTACGGCAGCGGCCCAGGCGGTACTGGCGCTGATCGGCTTCCTGATCGCGGGCATTCCCGGCGCGTTGGTGCTGGGTATTCTGACTTTTCTGTTCAGTCTGATTCCGATGGGCCCGCCCCTGGTCTGGCTGCCTGCCACTGCCTGGCTGGTCTGGCAGGGCGAGTACGGCATGGCGATATTTCTGGGCATCTGGGGGATGTTCATCATCAGTGGCGTGGACAACGTGCTCAAGCCATACCTGATCAGCAGGGGCGGCAATCTGCCGCTGGTGATTGTCTTGTTGGGTGTGTTCGGCGGATTGCTGGCGTTCGGCTTCATCGGCCTGTTCATCGGCCCGACCCTGCTGGCGGTAGCCTATAGCCTGCTGACCGACTGGGTCGGCAGCGAGCGTGCCCGCAGCAGCCGCTGACGGCGAAAGTTTCCGCCGCACCAGGACGGGCGGCGGAGCCTCGCTTTACGCAGCGGTGTTCAGGTACTTACCGACTGGCTTACTGCTCTGGGTGTCATATTTTTCGCTGAGTGCGGCGATCATCT
Source organism: Pseudomonas syringae group sp. 243L2 (assembly GCF_032587875.1). Taxonomy (NCBI): domain Bacteria; kingdom Pseudomonadati; phylum Pseudomonadota; class Gammaproteobacteria; order Pseudomonadales; family Pseudomonadaceae; genus Pseudomonas; species Pseudomonas syringae group sp. 243L2. The sequence continues at coordinate 62,211 of NZ_JAWHPL010000004.1, read as the reverse complement.
TGTTCAAGGCCTGAGTCGCAATCTGGTTGGTGTTGCCCTGATCAATGGTGTTGTCACTCTGTTTCAACGCGGCCGACAACTCGGAGGCGCTGATACTGTCGTTGCTATCGCTGTCGAGGGTACTGAACAGGCTGGCGCCGTCAGTGCTGCCGGAGGTGCTCTTTTGCGCAGGCGGCATACCGGCAGGAGGCTGTTGCGGTTGCATACCGGCGACCAGCTCTTCAAGGCTGACTGTGCCGTCTTCGTCAGTGTCCAGTGCATCGAACACCTGGTTGCTGTTCGCCGTGCTGCCCGCATTGCTAAGGCCGGTGGTCAGCTCGTCGCTGCTGATCGCGCCATCGCCATCGCTGTCCAGCGAGCCGAACAGGTCTTCTGCCTGCTCATCGACCGACTGCATGGGCGGCGGCGGTGGCGGCGTCATGGCGGCCAGTTCATCGGCATCCAGGCTGTCGTCGTCATTGCTGTCCAGATCGCTGAACGCCTTGCTCAGGCTGACAGTAATGCCGTCCTTGCTGTTCGACGACAAGGCCGAGCTCAGCTCATCCTTGCCGATGCTGCCGTCGCCATCGGTGTCCAGTTTTGCCAGCAACTCTTCCTGAAACTTCTTGCTGTTGGTGCTGGCGGTGGCACTGGTCGAGCTGGTGTAGCTGGAAAAGCTGCTGCTGATCCCGTTGATCATGAGTCTCACTCCCCTGAGATAAATGTGTCCGGTAGCGGTGTACCGGCTTTTGCAGCCTCGGGGCGTCAGTTGTCCTGGAGATTTAAGCTTTGTACGCGGTGTGATACAGAATGTGTCAGAGGCGCGGCAGATTCAGTATCGCGGTCAGGCCGCCACCCGGTGTTTGCGCAAGCGTCAGCTCGCCGCCGATTCTTCGCGCAGCTTCACGGGCGATGCTCATGCCCATGCCGATACCGCCGGAGTTGCGGTTGCGCGAACCTTCCAGGCGATAGAACGGCTCAAACACCGCTTCGTGAAATTCAGGGGCAATGCCCGGTCCGTGATCAACGACCGATATGCGTACGCGTTCGGCGCTGTCCTCGATCACGATATGGACGCTACCGGCATAGCGAAGCGCGTTGTCGACCAGGTTCTGCAGGCACGAACGCAGTGCCATCGGTTGTGTTCTGAGCGGCTTGCACTGGCCTTGGTACTGCACATCATCGCCATTGTCCTGCGCATTCTCGGCCTGGGATTCGATCAGCGCCTGCAGGTCGAACTGCTGCAACGCTTCGCTGCGCCGATGCTCATTGAGGTAGGCGAGCGTGGCGTCGAGCATGCTGATCATGTCGTTGAGGTCCTGAGTCATCTGGCCATGCAGCCTTGGCTCTTCGATCTGTTCAACACGCAGCTTGAGCCGCGAAAGGGGAGTGCGCAGGTCATGGGATACCGCAGCCAGCATGCGCCCGCGCTGCTGCATCTGTTCGCGGATCTTGCGCTGCATGAGGTTGAAGGTCTGCGCAGCCTGGCGTGCTTCCTGCGGGCCGCTTATTTCAAGGGGCGGGCTGTCCAGGTCTTCACTGAGGCGCTCGGCGGCCTCGCTCAGGCGCTGTACCGGGCGGCTCAGTGCCTTGGCGCCATACCATGCAGCAACAATGAGGGTGACGAACTGAAAGAACAGCAGCACCAGCGGGCCACCCGGTGGCGGTCGATGACGTCGCCCTTGATCATCCTGCGAATGCTGCGCGTCTGGGCGGTCATCAGGTGGAGGGCGCATGCCGTATTGGGTGAACCAGATGAAAGCCAGTAAATGCGCCAGCAGAATAGCCAGCAGTGCGCCCCCGAAAAGGCGCGCAAACAGCGTGTCGAACCGGCGGATCAACCCAGCTCCCTGGCATCGAACAAATAGCCTTCACCGCGCACAGTCTTGATCAACTGCGGGTTCTTCGGATCGTCGCCGAGCTTCTGACGCAAACGCGAGACGAGCAAATCGATGCTGCGGTCGAACGCCTCGATCGATCGGCCTCGGGCGGCGTCCAGCAACTGTTCACGGCTAAGCACCCGGTGCGGCCGTTCGAGAAATACGCGCAGCAGACGGAACTCGGCGTTGGACAACGGCACCACCAGACCGTCGGCGGCTGTCAATTGACGCAGCACGCTGTTCAGCCGCCAGGCGTCAAAGCGAATGGTGGTGCGCTGATCGCTGCGTTCGTCGCGTACCCGGCGCAGAATGGTCTGAATACGCGCGACCAGCTCGCGCGGCTCGAACGGCTTGGCCATGTAATCGTCGGCACCCAGTTCCAGACCAATGATCCGGTCAGTCGGTTCGCAGCGTGCGGTCAGCATCAGAATCGGTATGTCCGAGGTGCTGCGCAGCCAGCGGCACAGCGACAGGCCGTCTTCACCGGGCAGCATCAGGTCGAGCACCACCACGTCGAAGGTTTCATCGGTCAATGCCTGACGCATCTGCGTGCCGTCGGTGACGCCACGAGCGTTGATATTGAAGCGCGTCAGGTAATCGCAGAGCAGTTCGCGAATGGCCACATCGTCATCGACAATCAGCGCGCGAACGCTCCAGCGTTGTTCGGTCGATGTGGCATCCAGGGGGTTATCGGGAAGTGCTTGCATAGTGCGTCTGTCGCCTGCGTGTGCCGCCGTCGTCCGGCCGCTGTTGAAGATCAACGCTGCTCCTCATGCTACTTCGCCGGGAGTTGCGGCGGAAGGGTGACGTGATCGAATGTCGGGGGCATTTCAGAAATGTATCCGGCCTGATACAAAAACTGTCGAATGTGCTTTCCGGCTCGCCCCTGCTACTGGCTACTGGTAGTTCTGACAGTATCCCGTCTCAGGTAACTGCCGTTTAATCAGATGGAGCGCAGGTCCGGATGACCTGTGTGCTGAAAGAGAAGCGCTCATCGAGAGAGCTTTTCACACATCAACCTGCCGCGGGGCTCCTGTGAAGGGAGGGGGGCGGCAATCGGTAGCAAAGGAGTGCTGATTATGGTCGATTCGAAAACAACACTGACACCTGAACAAAGCCAGGCGGCGCGCATCGCGTACCGGCTGGCGCGCAGTCTGCGGGGTATGGACCTCAAGGCAGAGCTCGCAGTGGCGCAAGTGGCCAACATCGTGGACCCGACGGACGGGACGTTGAACAAGGACGTTTTGCTCGGTACATTTCTTGACGTTACTCTCGCCCAGTGGGCGCAGTTGGTCACTGAGGATGGCGCATCCGATACCTTTTTCATCGATTGGGCAGTGGGTGAAGTACCGGCTGACGACGGATTCGTGGAAGTGTTTACAGATACGGTCACTGCGCCAGTGGCCGTTGGCACCTTCCCAAAGACGATCAACATTCCGCTGGCCACCCTTTCGCCTGGATTCCCCAAACCGGCAGACGGTGTTTACAGTCTTCGCTATCGGATCAGGCAGCCGAACGACCAGGAGACTGTCAGCCCGCTGCTCAAGCTGATCGTCGATACCACGCCGCCCGGCGGGCATGTTGAGCCCGGGCAGATGAGTCTGAATACAGATCAGTTGACCCAGGCGTTTCTGGATGACAATCCGGGCGGTATTGTCGGCACGTTGCCTGACTACGACGACTGGAAACCCGGCGACAAGGTAGCGTTCTATTGGGTTGGCACTCCGTTTCCCGACGAGCCCGCAGATCTGCCGGCTCCTGTCGATGTCGTTGACGTGGCCAGCGCGACGGGTAATAAGGTGACATTCCCGGTTGATATAATTGGCGACTCCAAGGATGAGGCCTACTATGTCGCTTACTTTCTGGTGGACAAAGCGACCAACCGCAGTCCGCTTTCCAACTACAAGCGCATAGAAGTAGCGTTGGGTCTGCTGCCCGACAATCTGAAGGACCCGCTGGTGCCACTGGCGTCGCCTCCGGATAATCTGATCAACCTGCCTGACGCACGAATGGGCGTCGAGGTGCAGATCGAGTCGTTCGATAACTGGAAGCCTACCGATCGTATCGAGGTTACCTGGGGTACAGCAGTACTGTGGCCTGAATACATGGGAGAGGTCCCGCAGTTTCCGTTTTCGGTCAGGGTTCCTGACACGGTGTTGCGTGATCAGTACGTTCAAGCGACTGGCGGTGATCAGCCGACTACAGTGAGTTATCGAGTCCTGCGTGGCGTTGTTCCGTCCGAAGTGAAAAGCATCAGTGTCAATGTCAATTTCTCCACTATCGGACCTGATCCCTTTCCTGATCCTGACTGGCCTGATCCAATCAACGATCAGTTGTTACCGGTCGAGGTCTACGGCGAAGTTTCCAACGAGCTGAATGTCTTGAAGCCGTCGGACGATAAGAAGGATGCCAGTGTCAGATTCAAACTTTATGACCCGCTTCTGCCGGGCGAAGTTGTAGATTTCTACTGGGGCGCAAGCCATGTGCCTGAGGTGCAATACACCGTGGCAGACACTGATGCGGCCGGAGACGAGCTCGAGGTCGAAATACCCTGGAGTTATATCGAATTTGAAGGTAATCGCCCTGATTTGCCGGTTCATTACAGCATTCGTGCCGCCGACTCAGAGAATTCGCAACAATCGCCGGATACGCGGGTCGACGTGAGTGCTGTGGTCATCACTCCCGATGCCCCGGTCTTTGAAGGTACCAGTTCAGGCGGATGGCTGAATTGCACCTCGCTCTATAAGGATCCTGCCAATCCATCCTCAGGAGAGCCAGGTGTGCGGGTGGTCGTTCCTGATCTATCGAACTATCTGGCGGCAGGCGATACCGTCACTCTGTACTGGAACGCTTTTCCGCAGGATCCACAAGACGATACGCCTATCTCAGGTGTCGAAAAGACCGAACATATTGTGTTGGGGGACGATTATCCAGTCACGGGCTTTACTTGGCTGGTCACGCCATACGAGATACATCTTCTGCCCACTTATGACCCTGCTGGTCATGGCAGAAACGCGCGCGGGAAGATCAAGTATTCGTTCACTCTGAAGGGCTCCACCATTACCTCACTGGAAACCACTGCCGAGGTGGGTATGTACTGGGCAAATGGATCGTGTCCTATCGTGTAGGGGGCTTTAAAGACGGATCACAGGCAGAAGGTGCCTGCGATCCTCTGCGCGCCGTGTTTTCAGTTATTGCGCCGGCCCAGGTTGCTCCCAAACAGTTTAATGAAGCTGTGCGTATGGGGGCATTTTGCCTACGCTTACCGGTACCTCCCCGTAAATTAACGACTGGCAGAGCCTCAATACCAGAACCTCCCTACATTTACATAGGAAACGTCCTACAGAGCATTCAGTTTGATCCCCGTAATCTTCCGGCCTCTTTCTCGTGGCCAGGTTCGGGCAAAGACCACGGGGTTCAACGCCGTTTCATTCAGGTAATACACCATAATGAATGCTCCATTCGCGCTGCTTCCGCTCTCACGAACACTAAAGATCATGGCGTTTCTCTCCCCCTTCCTGTCCAGCAGTTCTGTCTTTGCGCAAACCTCTGTCAATGGCCCCGTGACCATTGAGGCCACGACCCCGCTGGACAGCTATCGGGTGGGCAGCAATGGGGTGCTGACCGCCAATGGCGCGACCACCCTGCAAATATCTACAGTCACCGGCGCGCAGCTGACACTCAATGGCAGTCAGGTCAGCGCGGCTACCGGCACAGCAGTCTCGTTGACCGGGGCAAATGCCTTGATTACCGGAAGCCAGCTGACGGGTGGCGCGGATGGTATGGGGATGGGCAATAACACTGCGCAACTGGTTGGCTCCACGGCAACGGTTATCGGCAGCACGATCACGGCAACCAATCGTGGCGTTAATGCCGGCTCGCTCGCCAATCTGACACTGGAGCACAGCGCAGTAACGGCCACGGGCACCAACGGCAGAGGCGTGGAGATGTTTGACTCCACTGTGAAGGCGTCCGACAGCACCATCACCGGGCAGCAATATGGGATCCGTATGCGTGCCGACCCCGGCGTGCCCTCGAGCAATCTATTGACCCTGGAAGGGACCCGGGTCGAAGGTGTCACGGATTCGGCACTGATTGTCGGAACGCCCACCGGGGCGCCTGCCACTGCCACTATTTTCGTCAAAAATGGCTCCACGCTGACCGGCGGCAACGGCAAGATACTGGAGCTGATCAACGGTTCTACAGCCAATATGACCGTCGACAACAGTCAATTGCTGGGCGACATATTCGCTGACGCAGGCAGTACTGCTGGCCTGGTATTACAAAACAATGCAACCCTGACCGGACGTCTGCAGAACGTCGCCAGTTTTTCGCTTGCCAGCGGGGGGCAGTGGACGATGGTCGAAAACAGCCAGGTGGGTAACGTTTCCATGAATGGCGGGTCGGTCAGGTTTGGTGACGCGGCCTCGTTTTACACCTTGTCACTTGCAAGCCTGTCAGGGAGCGGCACGTTCATGATGGACGTGGATTTCGGCGGCGCGGCCACAGACTTTCTGGATATCACCGGCAATGCAACCGGCAGCCATTCCTTGCTTATCGGCAGCACCGGTACCGATCCTCTCAGTGACACCTCTCTGCACGTAGTACATGCCGCAGCCGGCGATGCCAGTTTTTCCCTGGCAGGCGGCGCCGTGGATCTGGGGGCATGGTCCTATGACCTGATCAAGCATGGCGCAAACGACTGGTATCTGGACACCGCCACCCGAACCATCAGCCCGGGCGCACAGACTGTCATGGCGTTGTTCAATACCGCACCGACTGTCTGGTACGGAGAGTTGAGCACGTTACGTTCGCGCATGGGTGAGTTGCGCATGGACCAGGCCCGTTCCGGTGGCTGGATGCGTACCTACGGCAACAAATTCAATGTCGCCGACGCCTCGGGCTTCGGATATCAGCAGGTTCAGAGCGGTGTTGCTCTTGGCGCAGATGGCAAGCTGCCTGTGGGGTCGGGGCAATGGCTGGCGGGTGTCATGATCGGACAGAGCACGTCCGACCTCAGCCTGGATCACGGTGCCAGTGGCAAGGTCGACAGCTACTCGCTGGGCGCTTACAGCACTTGGCTGGACAGCGAGAGCGGCTACTACGTCGATGGCGTGATCAAACTCAATCAGTTCAAAAACAAGGCCAGAGTCAATCTCAGCGATGGTTCCCGCACGCGCGGCAACTACGACAATCTGGGGGTTGGCGCGTCACTGGAGCTGGGGCGGCACATCAAACTGGACAACGGTTATTTTCTCGAACCCTATACCCAACTGGCGGGCCTGGTCGTTCAGGGCAAGGACTATGCACTGGATAACGGTATGCATGCTGAAGGTGACCGCAGCCGGTCGCTGCTCGGCAAGGTCGGTACGACGGCGGGGCGCAGTTTTGATGTGGGCAAGGGGCGTACGCTACAACCTTACGTGCGGGTTGCCGTGGCTCACGAATTCGTCAACAGGAACGAGGTCAAGGTCAACGACAACATGTTCAATAACGACCTCTCTGGTTCCCGTGGCGAATTGGGTGCGGGCGTTTCGGTGTCGCTATCTGACAACCTGCAGCTGCATGCTGATTTCGATTACAGCAACAGCGATGCCATCGAACAGCCGTGGGGTGCCAGTGCAGGCTTGCGTTACAGCTGGTAGTGACAGTGAAGCGACTGGCGCTGATGCGCCAACGGTCCTATCACTTGTGCCAGTATCCGCAAAAAAAAACAGGGTGTTAACTGACAGGCATGGCGGTCGGCAAACGGGTCGGCCACCGCTTTCTCGTGCTGGAGGCCCGGCTCATGTCTGTCATTTCAAAGTGGATCGAACGGATCAGAATCCTTTTCTGGCCGGCTTCATGGCGCAAGAGCGTGCTGCTTGCGCCGCCCTTGATCGCCGAACTCCTCCCTGACGTACCCGGCGGCGAACCCAATCTGCTTCCCAGCAGTGCCTGGCTCGTGCCGTTGCGGGTCGATTTTCCCATGTGGCAAAACTCCGGGCCCAGCCTGGACTACCCTGAGTATCTGCGCGTGTACTGGAATGACGTGCTGCTGGACGAGAAGGTCTGGACCGGACCTGTACAGCCTGACGATCTGTTCATCATGATCGCGCAGCAACACCTTGGCGAAGGCCGGCATCGACTCCGTTATAGCGTCCAGACCGCGAACCAGATGCTGACTGAATCCGAAACACTGGCCTTTGTCATTGATAAAACGGCACCGGTATTCGCAGACGAAGAGGCGCTGATTTTTCCGCAGGAAATCGTCAGCGACGGTCTTACCGCGGCCTGGCTGAACACTCATGACGACACCGTGCTGGCCGAAGTGCCCGCGTATTTTTCGCCGAGCCCCGGGGATCTCGTTATCTGGTACTGGAGCAGTACGCTGACGGGCTCGGAGCACACCGGAACCCTGACGCTTGAAGCGTCCGACATCGGTAGCACGATTAGTATTGCCTTCGACAAGCAAATGGTTCTAGAGAGTGGCGACGGCATGCGTTATGTGTCCTACAGGCTGAAGGATCGCTCGGGGAATGCCGGGCCCCGTGCGCTGGCTGTTTCGCTGCTGGTGTGCGCTCGGCCAGTACCCCGTGTGCTGCCACCCCCTCAGGTTCAGAAGGCCACAGGCCGGCCAAGCGCCAGTACGCTCGATCCGGTAAATGCTTATCGGGGCGCAGTGGTATCGATACCCGAGAATGCCGTGATTGCTCCCGGTGACACCGTCCGCGTTCAGTGGGCCGAGCCCGGTAGTGTGGGTTCCTTTCTTACGGAGGTAGCAGACTCGAGGCTGTTCAACGTGCCTTCCACTCAGATTGCCCAGCATTTCGGCAAGTCGATCCCGGTGTACTACGAGGTGTTCGAAAATAGCGCCGACCCACCTTATCTTTCGGACCGGCATACTCTGACTATTCTGGGGATGACAGGCTTTCCAGTCGTGCAGTGTGACAAGGTCTCCGGAGCGATTCTGAGCCTGCAGGACATTCCCGAGGGAGGCTACGCACAGTTCACGCTCGACAGTTGGTCATTCATGGGCACTGATCAGTTCATCACCATTGATGTGCGTGGTGTCAGCGGTGCTGATAATGAGTTGTTGATCGTTAACGTTCTGGATGAATACCCGGTGCCGCGGGTGGCCGATAGAATCGACGCCGGTGTTATCAGCAAAACGGATTTGAAGGCGTTTAATATCGAAACTCAGCTGGATGTCCGGGTGCGTGTGAGTTTCGACCAGACGCTCTCCTGGCAGTCTTTCCCTTCGCTCAGACTAATGTTGTACCCCTGAGGAGGTCATGGACCGCCAGGTTGGCAGTCCACGGCGCATTGCTACTTGTAGGTCATCGTGAAGCTGAGGGCCCCTTTGGCCTTGCCCGGCCGGATCGCGCTGCTGGCCTGTGTCTGGTAGAAGCGGGCGTAAAAGTTCAGCACAACGTTACCGGGTGTGATCACCATCATTGGCACTTCGGTCTGCAGCTCCATGGGCGTGACTCCATCACCTTTGAGAATCTGAATCCCCATGCCCTTGGCGTCCGAGTCGCTGGTCAGGGTGAAAACCCCGCTGCCGACAGGGCCCTCGGGAACAGAGCCTTCGACACCATCGAGCTGGATATGCGCCGTTGCCACGAAGCCTGCGTCCATGTAGGTCTCGCAGTTACTCAACGCAATACTGAAGGGCACCGCCGGTGTGGTGAAGCCGGGACCGGTGAAGTCCGCGCTGTCCCACTCACCCAACTGCACCGGGTCGGCACTGACCGGATCTGCACCAACGCTGCACTGTGCCTGAAGTATCGTGCCGGTTAGCCCGTACTTCATGATCCTGCCAAGCGTTGTCACGCTTCCGGAGAACAGTTCGCTGCCATTGAGCACATTGGGGCCGGAGGGGATCGGTCCGGTCTTGACCAGCGTTACATAGTTGTGCAAATGAACCAAAGGCAGGCTCGTGAGCATTTTCTGGTGGTCGTTGAGGCCGATGAACGGAACGGAGGCGCTTCCTCCTACAGGCGTGAAGCAATTGCTGCAGTTCCTGTCATACGGATACCCCAGTCTTATCCGCACTCCGACGCCCGGAATATTGGTTTGCAGTATCTTGCCTGTGAGGTCTTCCCCGTTTATCGGCTCCAGCGTGCCAGGAAATATCGGAACCGTAGCCGTTGCATTGAATTCCAGAAGAGCAGTGCCGTCATTTCTGCAGGCCGCCTCCAGACCTGCCTTGTCTGGCGTGGCTTGAAGCATATCGATGCTACCGATAAAGGTGCCCACTGGGGCGTCTTTCGGGACGTAGAGCGTGCCGATGTCGCGCCGGTAATCTTTTATTCCCGGTGGGGAAATCCAATAGCAATCGTTGCTCGGTATGTCATCCGGTACGTCGGAATAAGCCGCAGCACTATAGCTGGTCCCCAACAGGATCAGACTGGGGAGCAGGGCGTTCAATGCAGAGTTCATGGGGGGATTCCTGAAATAACAATGTCGCGGATGGCTCAGACCTGATGTCACTGGGCACACGTCATGTCTTGCATTCGGTAGCCCTTGGCCAGAGTCATGCCGGCGGGGTCTATGTGCAGATGACACTGAGGGTCGCTTTTCTCACCCCAACGGACATCGAGGGTTTGTGCCTGCATGCCGGTGGACAGCAAAATCTGCCCGCCCTGACCTGCGATGCCCAGAATGTTGCCCTGCGCATCGCTCACCTGGGCACCGAATGGCAACGGTTTGCCACCGTCAGTGGTTGCATTGATGATCAGGCGTGTCACCGTGCGCGCAGCGAAAGTGGTCTTGATCACGGCACCCCTGGCAGGTACTACTTGAGTACTGGCGTTATCGATTTCCACCTCGGGCCCCAGTCGGTCGGTTTGCAAGGTGATCGGGTTATGGCGGTAGGGACGCAGATAGGGCATCAATGCATAGCCGCGACTATTGGTCCTGACACCGGTAGCGTTCTGTATGCCAACGCCGGGTGTATCGGGTACTTCGATCAGGGCGATGGTGTCGCCCAGATTCGGGCCGAACTCGATGCCGTCCGCATGCAGCAACAAGGCACCACTGGCGTTGACTGATGCACTTCGATAATCATTGCCTTGGGTCACACCGGCGCCGAGGCTGGCGAAGGGCGCCTGATAGCCGGCCGCAAGGCCTGCACTTTGCTGCTTGCCGTCATCGTTGCTCAGACTGGCGTGATAGTTGACGCGGTTTTCATAGAGGCTGCCGCTCAGGCTGCCCCGTTGACTGTGGCGATTGGCGCTGCTTTGCAGGTCGAATGTGGCATTGCTCGAATGGCCGGTGTCGAGGGGCATCGAGATGCTCAGGCCGAACTGCCGGTCGTTGCCGCGGCTACTACTGGCTGCGCTCAGTGACTGTGAGGCGTAGAAGTTATAGGTGATCCCGGCACGATGGGTGTTGAAATTGAATTGAAATTGTCGCTGTTCGATATCGCTGCCCCAGTAATCCTGTTGCGACAGCGTCAGACCAACGTTGCTGCGTAAGCCGATTCTCTGATGAACCGAAGCTTCCAGGCGGCTTCGGCGGCTGCCTGTGAACGTAGCGTCGTTGCTGCGCTGACTGACGGCTTCGTCGAAATCCCGATAGCCTTCGGTGGAATAGCGATAACCTGCGAAGCGCAGATTGGTCTGGGTAGTGAACGCCTTGCCATACTTGATGGCGTAACTCATGCCTTGCGCGCTGGACTGACCGGGTTGGTCGATGCTGGCGCTTGACCGGGTCACATCGAATGCCATCGCCCCCAGCGTGCCCATGTCCCGTGACACGCCCAGTGCAGCTGCGTGGTAGAAGTCGCTGGTTATAAGTCCGCCATAAAGTGTCGAGTTCCAGCCTGTTCCAACGGCCAGCGTGCCTTGCCACAGCCAGGGATGCTCGGTGGCGTAGGCACCGTTGAAGCGGCCCAGGGCGGCGCTGTATTTCCAGGCGCCTTCGCGCAACAGGTTACTCATGGTCGAGTAAGGTTGGGTAAAGCGCCGTACCTGACCATCGGCCTCGGTCAGCACGATCTCCAGTTCGCCGCTGCCCGCCGTGTTCAGGTCATCTATTTCATAGGGGCCGGCACTGACATATGTGGAGTAGATCGGGTATCCGTTGCGCAGCACTTCCAGTTTGGCCCTGCTTTGCGCAACGCCACGAATCACCGGTGCGTAACCCTGCAGGGAATCGGGGAGCATCTCCTGATCGGTTTTGATCAACCCGCCCTTGATCGGCACGCTCCGGAAGACATCGCCGCCGGTGTAGGTTTCACCCAGGGTCAGGTTAGCGTGCGTGCCGGGCAGGTCGCGCTGTGCATAGGCATAGGCTCTGGTCCACTCGCGATGTCCCTGTGCATCCTGACGCACGCTTTGATTGCTGCGCAATCGCCATGATCCCAGGTTGATACCGGTGTTGAGGTACAGGTCTGCGCTGCTGCTGGTGCCTGTCTCCCTGTGGGTCGTCTGTTGCGCCGAGGTCTGGTAATTGATGAAGGCGGCGTTGATGCCGTAATCCCAAAGCGCCGGGTCCACTCGCCCGTTGGCATCGCGGCGCATGGCGATCTGCGGTATTGAGATCGACAGTTGCAGTCTGCCCCCGTCCAGTACGACCCTGGCGTCCGGAATCAGTTGCCCCAGCGCGACACAGGCGACTTGCAACAAGGCCGGGTCGGCCAGACTGCCGAGACGTACGCCGATCTGCTCCAGCAACTCCGGCGACAGGCAGGGTAGCAGGCCGTTGCCTTGTGGGTCGGCATCGAAACGGATCTGACGTTGGCCGAAATAGCGCATATTGACGTGGATTTCTACCCAATGCTCGCCTGGCCCGAGGCTCTCGACAGCTGACAAATGGTTCAGCACGCTGGCCGCGGCTGCACTGTCATAGTCCTGGCCCTGACGCAGGAAGCCGGGCTGGAAATTGACGGCGGTTGCCGCTCTGGTCGGCTCCAGTACAACGGTAACGCTGCCGCACACAATCAGCACCTGCATAAAGCGCAGGCGCACTGGTATGAACCCGGAATCGGGTAATAGGGTCATGTTCAATGTCCTGGGATGAAGCGGGCTTGCGCTGTTTCAGTCAGTCAGCGTGGCCGTAGCTGTCAGCGGCTGGCTGTAGCCGCCGTAATCGTTGATCGCGGCAAACACCACCTGAAGGCCCGGTACCGCTTTCGTTTCGTTGAGCTTGTAATGGCGAGAGCTGAACGGGCCAAGCATGGCGACTTCACTGACCTTTTCAGTCCTGCCACCGCCGGAGACGTCGAGGCGAATGAACGACACATGAAAGGGGGTCGGATTCATGGCGGTCAGCTCTGCCTTGCCGGCAATCTGCCGGACCGACCATTGCAGGTCCTTGAGGCGGGCAGTGGGGTTGTCAGTCAGCAGAGCCGGGCGATAAAACAGTTTGATACGGGTACGCAGGGCAATATTCAGTACATTGCCTTGCGAAGAGTTGGCCTGAGGTATTTCCTGCACGTTGAAGTAGAACAATGATTCACGATCGGAGGGCAGGTCCTGGGGCAGGCCATTGATCTGTACGTGTTGTTCCTTGCCCGGATTAAGGCGAAAAAGTGGCGGCGAAGGTGCGAATGGAACGACGGTGACAGTGTCGTCTGCCTCCGTATTTACCCAGGTCTGTACCGCGAACGGCCGATCACTTGGATTGGATATGACCACCGACGTACTGCGCTTGTCGCCATCGAATACTATGCGCGTTGCGTTGACGGTCAGTGCTGCCTGGCTGGCAGGTATATAGGCTGCGCACATGAATAATATCGTGCACCCCGCGAGGGCAGGTCTTTTAAAAGACTGTTGGCACATCATGAAAAGTTACCTTGTACGTTCAGATCCGAAACGGACCTGAACGTATTGAAGATGCTTCACGTGAAAAGACTATTGATCCTTACACAGTGAGCGAGTGGGTCGATGTATCAGTTAATCGCGACAACAAACTGGACATCCGCCGAGGCAGCACCGGCTTCAACGGTAGCTGCTGTCGAACGGTAGTAGGCGTTGAACACCATGTCGGTGACACCACCTTCGACCAGTGTGTAAGGCGCCGACATGTCGCCTGGTTTGATCGAGACCCCGGTCTGGTCCTTGATGACAATCGCAACGCCCTTTGCCCCGTCGGCAGTAGGGGTGACGTCGAAGTAGTCGCCGCTGCTGTCCGCATCACCGGTGAAGGTGACTTTGGCCGTATTCAAGTTACCACTCGCCAGGCCACAGTTGCCGTTGTCATTGACGCGCAGGGCAAAGCTCTTGCCAGACAGTTCGTCACCGATGCCGGTGAAGCGGCTGGCCTCGATAGAGCCCATGTTAACCAGGTTGCCGGCAGAGCCATCGCCCGGATTGACCACTTCGATAGGGCAGGTGGTGGAGGTTATCTTGCCTTCGAAACGGATGGTGCCGGAGTTGGCGGATGCGACAGTGCCGGTCAGTGTGGTTGCCAGAGCAAGGCCTAGTACGGATAGCATTTTATTCACGATAAAAACCTTATAAGTATTAACGTTACAAGAGTGGAAATGTAACTATTTATGGTGTCTTGAGAGACGGTTTGTGTTGTACGTCATGACGGGGCGGGAGTTTACAGCAGGTGCGTTAGTTGCGAAGTCTCTGGCGGGCTTTGGTTAGTGGCGGGAGGTGTAGGACATTTCCTAAATTAGTGTCATACATTTAAAATCTTGAGTTTTACGTTGTTCCGGGTTTTTCATCGGGCTGTGCTTGTCTGTTCGGGCAGAGAATCCGAAGGGGCAAATGTAACGGTATGGAAATACAGGCGTTGACTGAAATGCCGCCGACAGCGATGGGCTTTTTATCGGCGGCGGGAAGTTCGGTTCTCTCACCTGCGAATCTCGTATATAAGCATGTATACGTTCTGTCCTAATTTGCCAAGCTGTTTTGTAAAAGCTGTGCTTCGTGCCAGCCATGAAGGGCTGCTGGGTGATGCTTCATTAGTTACCAATTGCTGGTCGCGCCTGGCGTAAGGGCCTGTCATTGGCCGCGGGTTGGGTCGCGGTGGCACAGGCTTTGACTTCCCGACCGCTCTTGGAATCAACGTATTCTCTGCTAAGTTACCTGCGCCTGAATTCGCTGGATTCGTTGGAGCAGCCCCATCCTCAGACGTGGACTTCGACCTGTTCAAAAACCTGAATAGTCTGCCCGTCAATACCGGCTTAGTTACATCGTCCCCAACGTGGACCGCAGCATGGACCGCTCTTTTAAGCGTATGTCTCAATATCCCCCCACTGATCTCTACAGCGGCCCCGATATAGCCGAGGTATTGCCCTGCTTGCATGGCTTTGGTGTTTCCCGTCACCGCACCATAAGTACTGGCAGCCGTTGATGCAGCACTGATAAAGGTTCCTGTCGCCAACACTGCGGTTGTAATGCTGGCGCCCGCGTATGAGGTCATCGATAAGCCTAGAAATGCTATAGGGGCCGTGACGGGGGTGGCTATTCCAAACGTGGTAACTGTCGCGTAGTAACTGAGTAGCGTGAACACTACGCCAGCCGCGAGCGAGACCCAGGTCCATAGGCCCAGGTCACCCCGCATCTCTGCCGGTATCGCATCCTCATCGGGCCGTCGCAGCCTGCCGCTCTGGGAGCTGGCGTCATGCCCGGTGGGGTCGCGCCAGGCAATGGGGTTGCCCAGGCAATAGGTATAGGGGTTGACCCCACCTGCGCCAAAGGGGCTCAAGGAATCGGGGCTGTGAAAACGCATCATGCCGGGGTTGTAGGCTCTGTAGCCATTGCCCAGCAGATACCAGCCCGTGTCTTTTTCGCATACCTCGCCGTTGAACCCAGCGACGCTGAGCAGCGCGTCATCGCTGTGGCGTTCTCCGTAGGCGCTGTAGACAGCTGTTCGCAACGTGTCCTGCTGGAACTCACCAATAACGCTCTGGTTCGCATCCGTCAGCAACAGCAGGGTTTCGGCAGGTTCTCCGATGGTCTGCTGGCCTATGGGTTGCTCGTCAATGTGCAGAAACTGAGTTCGTCGGTCGTCCTGCACCGTGCTGCTCAACTGCTGGCCCTGATAAAAACGCAGTATTTCGCTGTCACTGCCATTGCGGGTGGTGGCCAGATGATCATTGCTGTCGTAAGCGTATGTGTTGATCGGCTCACCTGTCGGTTTGTCCGTCCGTACAAGGCGGCTTTCACTGTCGTAGTACAACAGGTTGCCATGCTCGTCAGCGGACTGATTGCCGTTGGCGTCATAGCTGAACGTCGGGGGCGGTGTGTCCCGTGGAGGCAGGTAGGTGATGCCGAGTAACTGGCATCGGTCCCTGGAATCGGGGTCCCCTTCTTTGCCATAGCGGAAAATGGCCGTCTCAGTGCTGAAGCAGGCCTCATTGCTGACGTCGTCAAATCTGGTAGTGGTCAGGGTCATGTTGTCCAGCTCGTCGAAGATGAACCTCTGGTTGATGATCGCTTTGCCGGATGCGTGCACTGGCCGGTTACTGCCTGAATAGGCGACGCCGCTCAGACGACCTCGAGCGTCATACTGGAACTCTTCCAGCAGCAGCGGGTTGCCCGCTTCCTGCAAATGACGGCTTTGCATGAGCCCGTCGGGTTGCCATTGCTGTGTCAGCGTACGTACAGGGTGATTGCCGGCATTCTGCGTTCTGAGAACTTCCTGTCCCTGGTCGTCATATTCAATACGGTTTACCAGGCTGGTTCCGGCTACTGTGTCATGGGTCGTCATCTCGCAGGGCTGACCCAGTGTGTCATAACGGGTGGTCACCTCCACGTTGCCCTGAACGGCACTTTCGAGTCGGCCGAACGTGTCATACCGGTAAATCGTTTCAACGCCTTTGACACTGTTTTTGACGCCGCCTTTGCTCCGGCCTTTGACTACACCTTTAACCGGGTTTTTGACGTCTTTTTGTTCGACATCGGTGCGATACATCGCACGGCCCTGCAAGGATGTCCGATGAAGGGTTTGCCAGGTCCGGCCTTGCAGATCTTCCCAGGTCTCTTTGGTCAGCTGGTTATGCGCGTCATAAGCGTAAGTGCGCTTGCCCTGCTTATTGGTGGCAGAGATCAGGCGGGCACTGACGTTGTCATACTCGAAACGGGCAGCGTCATCCGGTGCAGTACTGGAGACACTGGAGACGATCTGATCGGTGAGTGCCAGGTTGTAGGTGTAGCTAATGTCATCACCCTTGGCCGTTTTACGGGTTTTGATCTGCCGGTGACCGTCCTCATACTCGTAATGCTCGATACGTTGCCCTGCCTGGGCCAGTGTCAGACGCCCGAGCCCGTCGAACGTCTGTTTGCCTGCCGCGGTTTTGGTAATACCGTCCGGATGAATCACGTTCAGGCTGGTCGGCAGCTCGGTGGTGCTGAACGGTTCATACTCACGATGTGCCTCGCTGCTATCGGGCAAGCGTGTGCTGACCATGCGCGACCAGGCGTCATAACTGAACTGCGTTTTGTGGTCTGACGCATCGGTCTGTTCCGTGCAGCGTCCAATTCCGTCGTAGAGAAAGGTTTGTGAGCCCAGATCTCTTCCTGCTGCGTCCTGGCTCTTGATCTTGTCCGGTTTGCCGAACATGTTCAGCCAGGTCTCGCTACGACCACTGATCAGAGGTTCTGCGTCACCGCTTTGCACCCAGGTCTTCTGAACAGGACCGTTATGTTCTTTACTGCCGATGGGGTCGTGGTACTGGTGAGTCTGCATGCCGTGATCCGAGGCAATGACAGATTGCTGGTTCCAGTCGTCGTAGGTGTAGGTGTTTCGCATAGCGAACAGTTGCTGGTTGTCGAACCAGTCGTAATCCGTTTCGTATTGCACATTGTTCCAGGCGTTGTATTGCGTTTTATGGATCATGCACATTGCTTGCGGATCATTGCTGTCGATGTGGTCCCGTTCCTCGAGTATTACCCGGCCCAGGCCGTCCATGACAGAGCGGATCTTGACCTTGCGGGCGTCGGTCAGCACTTGTTCTGCGCACTGTCCCGTATCGGAACACAGGGTGTACTCGTACTCGCGACTGGCTTCATAGCCAGCACTTGAATTCGGTGCGATCGTTTCTTTGGTCAGCCGGTTGAGCGCGTCATAGACATAGCGGATCTCCACGCCTTCTTCCAGGATCAGCAGCACCTGGCCGGTCAACAACGACTGCTGTTGCTGCTTGCTTATGCGAGTGTTGTCGAAGCCGATAGTGGTGATCTCTATCAGCTGTACCGGGACCTGCAAGTGTTTGCTGTTGCCCTTTCTGTTGCCCTTGCTGTTGCCCTTGTTGTTGCCCTTGATCTTGATCTTGATCTTGATCCGGTCTTTGCCCTTGCCTTTGATCTTGATCCTGATCTTGCCCTTACCCTTTTTCTTGCGGCTGCTGCTATTGGTGCTGTTGCTGTCGCTGTGACTGATGCTGGCGTGGCTGTACTCGTAGACGGTAACGGTGTCCTTTCCGTTCACGGACTCGATATTTTTCGCGATCCGACCATGCTGGAAAGGCGCGTCCGGCTGGTTGATGTGCTCCAGCAGGATCTTTTGCAACTCCACAGAGGTTCCACCGCTTTCAAGCTGCAGCAGTGTTTCGGTTTCCGGCACGATCCAGTCGGGTAACTCGCTGCCCGTCAGTGCAGGCAGCGTACTGTAGCGATAACGTGTGGACAGGGTAGGGGCCCCGGACTGCGACGATGGCGCGGGTTCGACCACTTTTTCTTTCAGTCGGGAGACAAACCCTTCCGCATCGGCCGGGCAACCGTCGCCACCGCCGGCCGGGTACCAACTGCTGACTTCTTGGATCCCGTCGGCGCGTGTATGCACCAGCGGATTGCCGTAAAGGTCATAGGTATAGGTGACGGTTTCTGTGCGCGTCCGCTCAGGCTCGTCCAGCCGTTGCCAACGGGTGGTGACTTCGCTGGGTAGCTGACAATTGTTGGGCTGCATGGAGTAACGCTCGCCCGGCAGAATGTTGTAGGCGGTCGCGACCGTTTGCTGGTTGTTGTTTTGGGTGGTGACTTCAAGGGTCTGCAAGTGAAAGCGGTTGAAGGTCCGCTCTATGCTGCGCACGGCCTTGCTGTCGACCCACAGGCTTTCGGTACAGACATAGTTGTAGTCCTGCAAGGTTTTGTAAAGGTTGTCCAGGCCGTCGTCTTCCCAGACGATGCGCAGCTCTGCACCGAGAAAATTTCGTGAGTGTTGCTGGCCGTCCTTATAGGTATATCGCACATCGACCTTTGCCTGACCGAGGCCGGGATCGATGACGTGCTTGGTCACTCTGGGTAGGGGCGGGCGACCGGCGCTGTATGGAAACGCATGGCCTTCATCCTCGTAGTAAACATCTTCGCTGCTTCCAGACGGTGTCTCTACATGCTTCACGCACCATTGATGGTCGTTCTCCAGGGTATATTCAAAGCGCCATGACGCATTATTCTCGGTGGGCAGGGTGATGCGCGATACGCGTCTGTCGGTGCCGACGAGGGTCATCAAAAAGCGCGCCAGTGGAGCACCGCCAATGCCCTCATACGGATGCAGTTTCAGCTCGACGAAATCGTCGCTGCGTGCAATTTCCAACAGCGTCTGACCCAGGTCGTCAGTGATCGAAGCAAGCATGTAGGTGCTGCTTTTGAACAGCTTGTGCTTGAGCGTGATGCTGTGCCCGGACGGCGCGATGATTTTCACCGCCCAGGCCATTCTTTTATTGCCGCTGATGTGCAACTCGAGGATTTCCACCAGACCTGATTTGTGCACCACCCGGTAGGACGTATCGTCCTGCTTGTAGAAGTGGAAGGTGTCAATTTTCTTCTCGGTCATCGTCCGTAGGCCGTTGCTGCCGGTGCCGTCGACCAGGAAGGTCTCGCCTGTGCTGAGGGACAGGATCTGAGTGGCAGGGTTGTATTGTGAAACCTGTAGATTCCAGCCCATGCCATAGCCGCTGTCCAGCGTATTTAGCTGACTGTAGGACAGGTCGAGTCGGAACCCTGGTCCGCGCAGGTCATTGCTTTGCAGTTCGGGCATGCTGATCGATATGTTGTACAGCCCGGTGCGCGGGTCAACGCCGCTTTTCAGACAACTCATGAAATTGAACGCGTTGGAGTGCACGGAAGTAGAAGCAGCCATGGAGCGGACCTCGCTGATTGATGCGGGACAAGCGCTGCGGTGTCTGACGATTGTGCAGTCCTTGCGCTCTGTTCATTGACGCCCCCCAAGCCTGAACTCCCTGAGGCGTCCGTGTGGCTGGAGGTCTTGCCTAACCCTAACAGTCCGAACCCGGGCAACAACCTAGCAGTAGTGCTAGTGGGCAACTGGTGGGCACCGGCGTAAAAAAGTCCTATCCGCATTTGCAAGGTCAACCCTTGCGATACACCCATTCAGGCGGAAACGAGAAAGGAGTCTCACTCATGGCGCTGGATTTTCCCGCCCCCAAGGTGCCCGACCTGCAGCAGCCCGGGAATTACCTCGACCTGGATCAGTTGGGCGGCGCCGACCTGCTCACCTGGATCAACTATCCAGGTATCGAAAAAGGTGATTGGTTCATGCCCAACTGGCGAGGTTGCAGCGCCTTGGGCGCAGTGGAGGACTATGTCGGCGAACTTGTCGAGGTCGGGGACCTGGAGCCTGAAGGCATGCTGCTGAAGATCAATAACCCGTTGCTGACGAGGCTTGACAATGGCTGGGTGTTTTACTCGTACATAGTCGAAGGCAGCATCGAGGAATCCCAGCGCCTGTTTTTCTATGTTGGCAAACGTCCACCAACGGCTGCCGGGCTGGGGGTGCCGCAATGCAAGGAGTCTCACGATCTGAAGCTTGATCCCGACCTGCTGTGGGGAGTCAATCAGGTGTCGATCGTGACGCCGCCGTATCTGGCCATGCGCGAGGGCGACAAAGTGATCCTCACACTGGATCTTTATTTCGACGACGGCTGCCCCTCGGACCCTTGGGTCGAGTCCCGGTTATTGACTGGGGACGAGGTGGGCCAGCCTTTGCGGTGGTCGATAACCACTAGCGTATTTTTTCCAATTGCAAATGGCGTCGCGCTGATGAGCTACCGCATCGAGTATGCCGATTCCACATTGATAACGGATTCAGTCACCCAGTCACTGGCCATCGTCGCACCGTCAGCGGCGTTATTGCCGGCATTGAGGATCAAGGATTTCAACGGTGGCTCACTGGATCCGGAAGCCTTTCCTGGCGGCATCACCCTGCTGATCGATCCTTCGGGCATGCAGATCGATGACGATGTCGTGGTTTACGTTTCCAGCGGCAATATGCTGGTGCAGACCCTCAGGGCTGACATATCCAATCTCGACAGTGGCGTACTGCAGTTCTCGCTGGCGAATGCCTGGCTTTGCGCCAATAACGGCAAGGAAATCGAGCTGGTGTATCAGTACGCGCGACCAGGCCATGCCGCCAGCTCGTTGCCGCGCAAGGTCATGCTGAGTCTTGCGCTCGATCTTCCTGTGCCCGTTATCGACCACGCCACGATCGAGAGCTCTGGAGAATGGGGAGTAAAGGGCTATATCAATGCCTCGTGGCTGCAGAGCGGGGTGAAAATTCGCATACCGGACAATGCTTTCATCGGTGACGATTCCACGGTACAGATGCACTGGGATGGCAATACAAGCACGGGCAGCTTTATCGCTGATCCTTCACCAGACGATCCGCGCCTGTTCATCATCCCGTCCACGGCGGTTCCGGCCAATATGGGCAAGTGGGTAGATGTGTATTACAAGGTCGTTTCGCTGTCGCAGTCAGGCACTTCGCCAGTATTCGAACTGGAAGTCAGAGGCCTTGTCGGTGTTTGGCCGGTTATCCAGATCATGCGACCACGCATTACCGATACCAAGCTTTACCTCGACCTTGTGCCGTCAGAAGGTGCGGGTCTGGACCTCGCATCCTGGCCCTATATGGCACCCGGGCAACGGGTACGAATCAAGGCCATTGGCTTGTCACAATCGGGTTCGCCACAAGCGCTCGGGCTACGTACCGGCGCAGCCGAACCGCTCAGTGAGGCGGAATACCAATCCAAGCAGGTGTCGGTGATCATCCCGAGGGACTTTCTGGAGAGTCTGCAGAGAAACAATCTGACCAACACCGTGGCGGTTGAAGTCAGCTTTGATGACGGGGCGACTTACACACAGTTTCCGTCTATCAATTTCGAGGTACTGGACGGTCATTCTTTACAGGCCGGCGGGCTGGCGCAGGACGCAACAGCCACTGGTATGACCCCACACATGCAAGGACGCAACCCTATGGCCAATAACACGCTGAACCACCTGACCGAGTGGATGAAAGACCCCGCTAACAATGTTATGTGGGGTTGGGACTCCATCGCTGCAATGGCCCGAGGCGAGGTGAATAACCTGTTGCTTCAGGAGTATGTTGCGCGTTTTTCGTCGGACACCTGTATAAAGCCTGTGAGCGGAGAGGTGATACTGAGCGACGGGTTTAAAGAATGTATTCACAATTTTATTCTGGATGCGCCCAGACTGGCCTTCTCGAACGATAACCTCGGTTATTCTCGTGCGACATTGACCTGTTCGATTCTGGGCGGAACCCAATTGACGATGAAGAATAACGTCGATAATTGGGAAGCCTACAGGGTTATCCATATCGATGCGCTGCAAGGTCCGAAGCTGACACTGGATCTCGCGCTGGAAATGGTCCCGGGCAATATCGAGAGCGATGGCCGGGTGCGGCTCGACCTCAAGGACAGTGACAATTTCATTCTTACCTTCGCGGCTGACAGGGCTGACCGGGCACTCGGCGGAGATTTTTTCAAAGCCCTGTTCAATGATTTGCCGGACGATGAGCGCATATGGACGCTTGGCGTGATCAAGCGTGGCAGCAATGATCTGATGCACCCTCAGTCTTTCAAACTGCGCACCCAGACCAATCCTGCAGCACCTCTCGACCCGGATGCCGCCAACTATGGCGACGGGGCCGTGCTGGTGTTCATTCGTCTGGAAGGCAGTCAGGAAGACGGCGACATCCCGGTAGAGTATCAATACCTGATACCGGATGATGTCGGGAAAGATTACTCAGCAACAGTTTTGTTCAGTGCTGAGCGTACGTTCAAGGCGGCACTGTTCATCGGCGAGGTGACCAAGACCATTGCTTCGGTTATTGCAGACGTGGATTTCGAATTTGTTCATGATGGCTCCGGCCGACTGGTCAAGGCGACGGCCAAGTCGGGCAGATTGAAGACGTCCGAGTCGAGCAGCCGGGATGTTGAGGTTGAAATCGATCGCGTGCCAGTCATGGCAAATGTTTACAAACCCGAGACCTGGCTTGAGGCGTTGGAGAGCACGCCTTTGTCAGTGGAACTCATTTGCGATGGCACGGTGGCATTGACCTGGAAGCCCAAAGCTACACCCAGCGTTGTGCTTACGTTGCTAGGCAAGACGGTACTGGTCATGACCAAGGTCATCACGGTCGATGTACGGTGCATTTATACCTTCGCCGAAGAAAACAACGACCTCGTTCTGACCCCCAGCCTCACGATAAATACCACCAGCGGTGAACCGGCTTTCGGAGATTTGGATCCACCACCATTGAGCGTCGAATTACAGGTGTTGATAGAGATAGTAAAGGCGAATTTCAAGAGTCTGGACACTCATCCGTTCGAGTCCGGGATCAGGGCCGTACTAAAGGGCAAACTCGCTACCCGTGTGCCGATCAGTTCGTTCATCCGGGACAGTATCAATCTCAATTTCAACGAAGCCATTGTGCCTGATGTACTGCGTGCGCCCAGAGACATAGCCGCCTTCGGGCGCATCAATAGTTCCGGGGCAGACTTTGTCGTCAGCCCGGCGGAGCATCTGATGGTAGTCGACAGTTCCACCACCTTCACCACCTTCACCACTCAACCGCTGGCGTTGAGTGTGACGTGGGGTGTCGAACGTCTGGATGGTCATACGCAGAACTACGGTGCCATCAATGGTGCCGGCCGGTATTACGCGCCAGAAAGCTCGGCAACCGAGTTTCCGTTCACACGTGTTCGGGTGACGGCCACTGACATGAACTCCAACTATCAGAGTTCGGCGCTGGTTACGATCGTGACCAACCCGATCGCCCTCAATCCGTTGATTCAGGTGTGTGACGCCGGGCAGATTGTGGAGCTCGAGGCAGGCTCGCTCGGCACAGAAGAAATGCACTGGTCGCTCAAGGATCCGGTTCCCGGCGAAAGCGGTGTCCTGGAGCCCAGCCAACTGGCTGATGGTGATCACCGTTACGTCGCGGCGCAGCAGGTGTCCGGCAAAACCTACCTATTGGATCAGATAGTCGTGACCAGTGGGCAGGCGAGTGTTTCGTCGTGGGTGCTGGTAAAGCATCAAATCCCACTGTTAACCGTGAAAGTCGTAAGAACCGTGGAGGTTTCGCAAGTTCTGGAGGTTGCGAAGGTCGGCAAGCCCGTGGACGTTGTGACCATTCGTGCCGATCAGGTTCAACTGCAAGCGTTTGCCGATGGCGCTACGCCGGCCGGCGTCGAGTGGAGAATAGGCGCCGGGAGCGGGAGCATCAGTGACGGCTTGTACACCCCCGACATATCGTCGACTGACCGGTTTGTGCTTATTTTTGCCGAGGCCGATCATTCAGTCTTTGACGTCATTGAGGGGCATATCATATTGCCGCTACCGGTGGACGGGTTTGCCACGGAGCTGGAATTGATGAAGGGCAAAGAAGTACCGGCGTCCTGACCCAAGGCACATCGGTCTTATCTATATCAACATCACAGGAGGTGATGTCATGGCTGGTTATTCAGCGGAAAGTCTGTTGGCATGGATGAAAGATAACACGCGTCTCAGAGGCTGGGACGCGATCATTGCTCTGGATGGCGACAAGGTCAACGAGCTCCTCGACCATGTTTACCAACAGAGTCTGGCTCAGGAAATGTCGCGTCCGGTGCCGGACGGAAGTATCACGATTCCCGATACGATTGATTCCCATTTTTTCTCGGGCTGTGTTCTCGGGGCACCAACCTTGTCGTTCAAGCACAGCGTTCTGGAGAATTCGCTGCTGGCCTGGCGCATTCCGGTTATCGCCGGTTTGCATACCGTGGTAGAGAACGCTCTAGGGCAGCACAATGTTCACAGAATCGCAGCCTACGACCCACTGAATGCGCCGGGCCTGGATTTCGATCTGGAAATGAGCAGTCAAAGCGCGGATCTGGTGGTGGACCTTGGTCTGGCTAAAAACCTTTCACTGGATTTTCCGGGCGGTTCTACCGAACGAGAGACGATCGGCGACTTTTTTCAGGATTGGTTCAGCAACCCGGAAAATCAGGAGCAGCAGTTCAGGCTGGGTATTTTCAACGAGCACAGCAACGAATTGCTCAATGTACGTAGAATTGATGTGCGATCACAGCTTGAAAGCCCCAATGCTGTATCAGTCCATAAAAAAGGCGCGTTGCTGCTGTTCACGACCATGCAATACGGCGTGTCGGGCGGGATTCCGGGTGGCGACTCCGACTTCCGTTACCTGATTCCCAACGATACTCAGCATTCGTATTCGGCGACCGCCGTGTTTTCCTCTCACGCACTGCACCGTGCTGCCTTTGGTCATGCGGCGATACAGATGCTGCAAGCGTCTGAATTCAGCTACAACGTTCCAAACGATAAACCACTGAAGCAGATGGTCGCTCAGGCCGGCACGTTTGAAGTTCCGGCTGGAGAATATCGCAGCGCGGAATTCGTCTTTGAATCGGAATCCTTCAACGTTCAGGCCTTCAACGCCGAGCATCCCCTGACCATTGACTTCGAGTACGCCCAGACCACGCAGACCTGGGAATTTCCCTGCACGCTGGGTTTTCGCTACAGAGCGCTGGACAGCGATGAATGGCAATCGCACAACGCTACCTTCAACATCAGCCTCAAGCATGAGTTTCATCTGCTGGAAGGTGAGTCAGATGATCAAGCAGTGGAAGGGCATCTTTATACACCTTACCTGTTCGATCATGAGGTCAGCGCCGTTCCAGGAACGCTGGACAACCTGAGTGTCAGGGAGCTGGAGCAGGTCAACGGCTTCGTGGCCTACACCGTCAAACACGCTGTGCTTCAAGGGTTGAGCAAAACTCTGGATGCTACCGGCGCCGAGCGTTTTCTGGGCGGCTGGTTATTGCCTGACGAGCAAGTTTTGCAACCCGTACTCAAGCGTCTGCCTTATGACCTGGCCGTGTTCGGTCGTATCGATCCCGGTGCGTCCACGTTCAGTATCGCCGGGCACCAGGCACTGATCGGTATAGGCGAAGAGCTGCAATTGACCACCCGGCCTGCGCGGGCGGGCATCGCCTGGTCTCTGGAAGATCCTTTGGGTGGCGATGCTGAAGGACTGGGAAAAATCGATATGCAGGGCCGGTATACGGCTCCCGCAACGCTGCCCGCAAGGCAGGGTTTTCAGCGTGTACTGATCAAGGCTATTGACCCGGTGTCGGAGCATGAGAGTACCGCAGTGTTGACGGTGCTCACCAGCAGCGTCAGCGTCAGCCCGTTGATTCAGGTGTGTAATTACGGTGAACGGATAGCGCTTTCAGCACGCAGTTCGCGTGCAACTCCCCTGAAATGGACGGTGGTCGATCCGGTAGCCGGAGAAAGCGGGACGCTTGAGGACGGCGTCGATGCACCGCATGAGAAGTTTTACGTCGCCGGTGCAGGGGGGGCAGGGAATACCTATGTCCTCGACACAATAACGGTCAGCGACGATCAGCACACCCAGTCAATTCAGGTTCTGGTTCTTCGCCACTCACCGATGCTGTTCATCACGCTTGTCAGCGTCAATGATCAGCGTGCCGAGCTGAAAGTCGTCGTCAATGGTCATGACCTTCAAGTCACCTGGAGTCTTGATGGGCCGGGCTCTATAGACGCCACTGGCGTGTACAGCTGTGATGCCGAAGCACCCGAACGCTACGTTGTCGTGTTTGCAGAATTTGAAGACGACGCTTTGGGCACAATGGCCGGGCACTTGATTCTGCCGCTGCCATTGAGTGGTTCCTCCGGTGTGGTGCAGGCACTGACCGGGACAGCGGGGGGCTCGGCGGCTAATGCAATGCCCCGTTCATTGAGCGGTATTGTGCAGCGAGCGGGTGCAGGTACCTTGACCCAAGGCTGGGGAGCCGTCGCGGCGGTCAGTCGCAGCGAGCTCAACCGGCATATAGAGCAACAATACATCGAGCGCTATCAGGATCTGGCCTTCTTGCCGTTGTTCACCGGCGACATCGTGGTGGATGAGCGACAAGGCGACACTGTTCGTCTGAAACAGGTCGAGCTGGGCGTGCCGGTCCTGTCGTTTCTGCCTGACTCGCCGGGCTCCGGCAGTGTCCTCGTCACGATGAACATGGTGTCTGGCCGTTACAGCGGCTTGCATCAGCCGGAGGGGAGTGCAACCACCGTGTCCGGCAGCTCCATCATCAGCGAGCCCATGGGCTTCAGGCTGGCAATGACTGTTGACCTCTTCGTGGGTGATGAGGGGCATGTGCTGCTCGATCTGGCCGGCGGGGTTGACATTGCCTGTAATCTGGGGGGGCTCGATGATGTGATCAATCTGCGGCTGGCAGATTTCTTTGCTGAGGAGTTCAAGCAGATTGCACTTCATCGCCGGGTTTTCTCTGTGCTGCAGGCACAGCTCAATCGCTATCATGTTCAGACGCCAGCCAGCTTGCGGCTTGTTACCCGCGCTGCGCCGCGTTCAAGCGATGCGCGTATGGACACTACTACCGGTGATGGCGCGCTTGTGCTGTTCATGGGCGCGCAGGATGGCGACGCTGAAGGCGTGTTTGCACCGACAGATGATTTCGTTTATCCGATACCTGATGATCGTGGGGAAGACGGTCAGCCAACCTATGGCACGGTGCTGATGCTCTCGCAAGAGACTCAGTCGATGATCGAGCGTGAACGTCTGCACGTGGCGGACTGCCTGAAGTTCACCGGTGGACGCGTATTCGAACCACTTGAGCAATACCGTCCACATGACCTGCTGTTGTTTGGCAGCCTTCGTTCGACACAGGCCAGCATTACACCCCTGTTTTCGACCCTGAAGGCCGGGCAGACTCAGCGATTTGCCCTGCACAACCCGCAAGGCGAAGAAATACCGGCCACCAGCTGGAGTGCGTTAAGCATTAAAAGCCACCTGGCTGCGGGAAGCGGCAGCATCTCTTCCAGCGGTGTTTACACGGCGCCGGGGCTTGAGGCGATTGGCCATGACGCGTTGCGCGTGGTCATCACAGCCACGTATGAAGAGTCAGGCGCTGTCGTCAAGGTCTCGGCGCTGGTGGGTGTGGTATCACGCAGCATGGAGTTGGCGCCAAGTGTAACGGTAGTGCCAGGGGGGGATGCGCTGCAACCGGTCTCGCTGGCGGCTTCGACGCTTGACGGCAGCCCGGTGAGCTGGGCGCTGTTGGGCACTGAGCTTGGCAGTTTGAGTACGGTCGACAAGGGCGCGCTCTTCAGTCCGGATGCCAGGTCCGGAAAAAGAGCACTGGCGGTGCAACAGATACAGGCGTTGGGTAATGACCGTGGCATCGCTACGGTGCTTATTGCCAAAGGGCAGCAAACGCTGCGTATCGAGCCAGCTTTCGTACCCAGAGCACGGCCAAAGGTAGCGGTGCAGTTACACGATGACAGCGCACTGCTGCTTGGGTTTGAGCGACGCTGGAAAGTGGCGGGTGGGCTAGGCACTGTTGATCAGCAGGGGCTTTTCATGCCGCCCGATCAGGCGTTTGTCGCCAGTAGCGTGGTGAGCTGTGAAGTGCTGAGCAAGGGGGTGGTTATGGCGTACGGCTATAGCGTCATCGAATTATCCGAAGTCATCGATGAAGAAAGTTGGCAAGAAATGTCGATGTTTATCGTCACGGTTCCTGGCTCGTCACCGCCTTACGGTAATACAGGCAATCTGTACCCCAACGGTTATCAGCAACTCAGGCTGCAGATCAAGACCCAGATAAGGCCGCACAACAACATCGAGTACGAGCTGAGTCCCACCGAAAGGGCCTCCATGCGTCTGGTAGACGATGAATCCAATCAATGTATCGAGTCAGTACTCTCCCATCTCGAAGGCATACCCGAGGGGGATGGCCAAACGTGGCGCGTGCGCAGTCAATATAACCGCTTCGAGCTATCCGGGGCCGGCGTCTTGGCTGCTGAATCGGGCCTGGATGCGTCACGGACAATCACGCAGTACTTCTTCCTGCACAGCCGGGCGGTATCGGGTTTCGTCAAAGTCTTCCACGCGAAATTTCAGGATGACAACGCCAAGTGGTGGACCTCTTTGATGGTTGAAGAGATCAACAGCAAGGTTGAAATCACCCCGCGAAACTTGCCCAGGTTCGATGCCCGCAGTTACACCTTCATTCCGCGGCGTGCACATGGGGATGGCGGAGATCCTCCGGTTGATCCGCCGTCGAGTGGGGCTCCGGACTTTGGGGAAGATGTGCATTTCGATTACCAGTTCGAGACCACTGATTACTGGACGCTGACTGTCATTAACCCCGAAACCCAGCAATGGGTGAATTTCGAGACGCTGAAGTTTCTGCCCTCCAAGCCTGACGGTGACGGGATCAATACGTCGATCATTCTCTGGGAGAGCGAGCTGGAAGAAGAAAAAATGTTCAGCTGGACGGGTTTTATTTTCGACGACCCTGCGGTTATCGGTGATGTAAGCAAGGTGAACTTTGACGAAGCGCTCCAGGACGTGATGGGGGATGTCCACACGTTGGACATTGACGTCAAGATGTCCTTATTCGAGACCGGCAAACTGGTCATCAGCCTGCACCGCCTCCGGGGCCTTAAATATATCCCGGTAGGTGACTCACGCGACAAATTGATGGGGGAAATAGTAGTCCTGTTGCTCGATAAGCAGGGCAATGCCCATAAACGACGAATCGGTTTTCTGGCCACCGGCGTCGGCAGGCGCAACCGTCTCATGCATACCCTCTATTCGGTATAGAAGCCCGAATAAGGCATTGATGCCACACACCGACAGGGAGTCATTATTATTATGAATGCGCTAAGTAAAACCTTTGCCTGTGTAGTGCTTGCGGGTTTGACAGGCTGTACGCTCGTCCCGTCCCACAGCCCGGTGCCAAAGCCCCCGGCACAGGCGGTTCGACTGATCATGCTCGCAGCAAACGCTGATGGCGGAGGCAAGAACTGCAACTTTACCGCCAAGGACGACACGGTTTATCTCAACAAAGAAGATCATGGGTGCACGAACGATGAGATGAGTTTTATCAAGCTGGATAATGTGCGCTCGGCCATGAAGATATACCTGGAATCCAGAGATTGTAATGATTCGGGAGGCTGGGTATTTGGGCTCGAGACTTATATCGACCCCCTTACAACACCCTGGATATCCATCGACCAGCTCAGAAGCAAACCGGTCGACACCATCGTCAGTCGCGGCGTTGTTGTGATCAAGGCGTATGACGGTGATGAAAATATAAAAGGCAAGTTGTCCTGCGTGCGTGTCGATGTATCGGATTAGCTGTTAGTACAACTGGACTTGTCAGACCTGCTTAACCGTTGCCCCGTGGGCGGCGGTTATCTTAATACATAAAGTTCGAGGTTCATGGAACATGACAGCATCGACTTCAGTGCACTCCAACGCGTTCAACTTCCTCAGTTATGTACAGAGCGGCGTTGACCCCCGCACCGGGCAATACACAGTGGCGATCACCCTGCCCGATGTCAAAACCAACGGGTTGCGTGGCCCGGGCATGCCACTGGCACTCAACTATAATCCTCTCAACCGTCAGGACAGCGGCTTTGGTCTTGGCTGGAACCTGCAATTGTCGCAGTACGATCCGGGTAAGCAGATCGTATCGCTGAGCAGCGGCGAGACATTCAAGGTCGATCAAACCGGCAACGGCCAGATGCTGATGTCGGAAAAGAAAATCGACAGCTTTCACTTGTACAAGGAGGACGATAATCACTACCGGGTGATGCACAAGTCCGGTCTGGTGGAGCAGCTCGAAATGCGCGGCAGCGGCACCCACAGAGTCGCGCTGCCGGTGCGCGTATTTGCCCCTGAAGGTCACAGTATCACGCTGGATTACGCTTCTTTCGGCGGGCATCAAATGCTCAGCGAAATCAAGGATGACTCGGATCAGCTCCTGCTCGGCATCAGCCGCGACGAAACGTCGGTAACGTTGCGGATGATCGCTGGCGAGGAACCGGATGCGACATTCGTGATGGTGCTGGGTGGATCGGATCACCGTGTCAACCGTATCGAATTGCCGACCGACAATGCTGCCTCCTGGCGTTTTGTATACGACACGATCCGTGAGCATTTATGCATGACGGCGGTGGAAACACCCGCTGGCGGCCGGGAAGAGATTTTTTATACCGACAGCGGCCATCAGTTTCCTGAGAGGGCGGAACGCGTGCCTCTCCCCAGAGTCACGCGCCATCGCACGACGCCCGGCGTGGGGCAGGCGCAAATGGACGTTTATTACACTTACTAGGACAGCTCCGGGCGCGAGCACAATTTTCTGGGCGCAGGGCTGGATATCGCCTGGGAAGACAATGGTCTGGACAATCTGTATCTGTACCTCGGGGCGGAGCTATACGAGTATTCGTCCACCGAAACATTGCGTGTCGAGGTCGCGGGCAAGGCTGATGCCGAGCGCAGCATCGAACGAACCTTCAACCAGTTTCACCTGCTCACTCGAGAAACCACGCGCAAGAACCTTAGCGTCATGCAGGTGGACACTCGTTACTACATCGAGCCGGGAAAACCCTTTTCGACTCAGCTTGCCTACTGTCAGCTGCCCAAAGAGATCCAGACCACCTGGCGGCTGTCGTCAGACGGCAGTGTGCCGCGCAGTGAGACTGTCAGCAGCACGTATGACGAGCACGGTAATCTGCTCACTCAGACTCAGGCCAACGGTGTGGTCGAGGCCAGTGAGTGGTATCTGGCCGACGGCGAGGACGGATGCCCGAAGGACCCTGAAGGCTTCGTCCGCTGGATGAAAAGCAGCAAGGTCACCCCGGCGATATCCGGCTACGGCAAGGCACCGGTCCTGATCACCCGCTATCGCTACCTTGCGTTGCCAGCAGTGGGTGGCGGCCAGCTACAGAAATGGCTTGCACCGCAAAGCGAGACGTTACTGATGCAGGCTACTGACGGTGAGCAGGAACAGCAACGCACGACCTACGAATACTTCGATGAGCCGAACAATGCAGTCCTGCACGGTCGGCTCAAATTGCAGCAAGTGATCATGGGTGGGAAGGTGACCAGCACAGCGTACGCCTACAGCATTCCTGTGCGCCTCCTCAAGAACACCACTGAAAGTGCTCCCGAGAACACTTCCGAAAGCGTCCCTGAGAGCAGCCGTTATGCCGCGACAGTGCTGCAAACCGTACAGACCGTAACCGGCTTCGATGGCGCGAAGAAGGTCATTACGCTGGAGGATTCTCTGCTCGATGGCGAACCCTTGCTCAATCGCGACGACAACAACGTGGAAATTAGTTATGTCTACGACAGCCTGCGACGTGTGCTGAGTGAAACCGTGGCGCCAAATGATGAAACCTACAACGCGACCAGAAGTTACGAGTATCAGCTATGTGCCAACGCGACTGATCAGGCCATGCAGACGCTCATCGACGTCAAAGGGGTAAAAACCTGCAGCCACTTCGATGGCCTCAACCGAGTCGTCCGTGAGGAACGGGATGACGCAGATAATCCTGCACGCGCCGATAAGCCCCGACAGACCTACGAGGCTGTTTACGATGCGTGGGGGCTTATGGTCAGTGAGACCGAGTTTGACTGGCTGGGCCAGCAGGATCTGGCGCTCAAGAGCGTCTTCGAATACGACGATTGGGGCAAGCAGCGCTGCGTCACCGGGCCGGATGGCGTCAAGACGCTCGAAGAGACCGACCCTATTGGTACGGCGCAATCGCAGGGCCCGATTCAACGTAGCTGGATCGAAGGCAACGGTGGCGGTAAAAGCGAGTTCACCGAGACCTGGATGAACCTGTTCGAACAGCCGACCCGCAGCGAGCGAAAGGATCAGGTTGAAAACTCGGTCAGTCTGAGCCAGTACCATTACGACGGCCTTGGCCGCCGTGTCGAGGAAATTGTCGGGGAAGCGGGCGGCGAGCGGCGCACCACCTCTGTTTACGACGTCTTTGATCGGGTGATCGAGTCCACATTGCCAAGCAGGGCCATCGTGCGTCGCAGCTATGCTGGCTACAGCAGCGAAGACTTGCCCGTCAGTATCGGCATCGAGCACAACGACAAAAGCATTGTGTTGGGAGAGCAGGAGTTCGATGGGCTGGATCGTCTGGTCAGCTCTGTCACCGGGGGGCGTAAACGTACGTTTGTTTACGACCCCGGTCTGCTGCAGCCCAAAACGATAACCCTGCCCAGCAAGCGGAAAATCGACTACGAATACAAGCCCCAGGTGGGCGATGAGCCGTGGCGCAGGGTGCAGTCCGAAGCTGTGCCTGAACCTGAAACCACCTGCGAAGTTGATCCGCTGAAAGAGTCCGGGCCTGTCCGGACTGCGGAGCCGGGTTTGGCTGCCGATTACAGTTACGATAAGCAGAATGCTCGTCTGCTTCATTCCTCGGAGCAGGGCGAGATACTGGATCGCGAGTATTACAGTACCGGCTCGCTGAAAAGCGAGAAGCGCACCTCGGCAGGCAAGACCTACGACATGTTCTACAGCTACAGCCGATTGGGCCTGCTGCTGTCTTACACCGACGTACTGGGACAGGAGCAGGTCAATCGCTATGACAGCTGCGGTCGTCTTTACGAAACCTCGCTGGGTGAGGTCTATTCAACGTTCGACTACGACACTGTCTTTGGTCGCCTCGCAAAAATCACCACCACCGACAAGACCGACGGCAGCCGCGAGAGAACCGTCGCGATCAGCCTTGAATATGATGATCTGGGTCGGGAAGTAAAGCGTACGTTTGACCTCGACGGAGTCGAGCAACAGATGGTTCAGGTCTATGATGATGTGGATAACATGGTCCAGCGTACCCTGCGCCAAGGCACGGAAACACTCCGTGACGAAACCTACCTTTACGATACGTCCGGTCGCCTGGGTCAATACCAATGCACGGGAACTCAGCGGCCAGTGGACCCCTATGGCAGGACCCTCCGCGCGCAGGCTTTCACTTTCGATGGCGCGAACAACCTGACGGTCGTCACGACCCGCTTCAATGACGGCAGCGACGACGACAGCAATGTCGAGAGCAACAATGCCAGGTATTTTTACGAAGGTGACGACCCGGTGCAGTTGAGCCGGGTGACGAACAGTAATGATAAATACTACCCGTCTGAAATCAAACTTGAGTACGACCTGGACGGCAACCTCAAAACCGACGAAGCCGGGCGCACGCTTAAATACGATCCCCTCGGCCGCCTGATCGAAGTAGGCACGCCCTCGGCCGGCATTCATTACCAGTATGACCCCCAGGACCAACTGACCGGGGAGACCCGTGGCGACGACAGGGACCTGCGTTTCTATAGCGACGCAGGGCTGGCCAATCAACTTGGCAGCCATGTCCAGAGCACCTTCATGCGTGGCGACGACTACCTGCTGGCCGAACAGCAGAGTGGTCACACGCTGCTGCTTGCCACCGACGGCAGCGATAGCGTGCTGGGCGAGGTGGGTGGCGACGGGATCAACCGGAGGAGGTATACGGCCTACGGCCATGCCAGCGGTGAAGCTCCACCACTCGGTAAACTGGGGTTCAATGGCGAACTGGCCGAGGCGGATAGCGGCTGGCAAATGCTGGGGAATGGTTATCGGGCCTACAGCCCGGTGTTGATGCGCTTCAACAGTCCCGATAGTTGGAGTCCGTTTGGCAAGGGAGGGGTGAATGGGTATGCGTATGTCGAGGGCGATCCGGTGAACAGGGTGGATCCGTCGGGGCACTTTGGGATATTTACTCCATTCAAGCTGTTGTACCGAGCCTTAAAGCAGACTCCTACTCTGACCACAAAATCTCCAGGCGTCGAACAAATTCCTGAGCTACTTACCACTCGTGGGAGTAAAAGCGTAACAGCATTAAAAACCATCAGGCAAAAAGACGTAGCTAGATTGCTTGAGACTACCAAAAGTTATCGCCGTAGAATTGATTCTGCCATAAGTAATTACGAGCTTAAAACAGCAGAATTTCTTACTGGCAAAGAAGTCAACGCTGTCGAAGCATTAGGATACATGCGGAAGAATATCGATAAAACCGGAATGACTGCTCATGCGCGTTCTGTGATTAAAAAAGATTTATCACTTGCCAGAAAAGAGCTTAAAAAAATTCCCACCGTAGAAAACATAAGGCATCCAAAACTGGCTCCTGGAAAAGTAGGATTGGACCGGTACCTGCGTGGAAAACCTAAGGATAAATATACCTTCGACTCAGACTAATAAATATAAGTGCTGATCCGCCATCCAAGTGCACAACGCAGGGGATTACCTCCTGTGGGGTGCACCGGTTTTAAATACTTCACTCCGCCAAAATAACCCCCTGCCTGATCGCCATCACCAGCGCCGCCTTCAATGACGTCACCCCGAACTTGCGGCGGATATTGCTGGTATGAAAGTGCACGGTCGCTTCCGTGCACCCTTGAATACGGGATATCTCCCACGCGGATTTGCCGATCGCCACCCATTCCAGGACTTGTCGTTCCTTGACAGTCAACTGGACAGTGGCGGGTGTGGTGTGGGAGGGCGGCGTGGTGCCGGGTGGTTTTCCGTTGTCGCGAAGCATGGTGAAGTCCTTTTCCTGAAGATCGCCGCACCACGATACCCCCGCAATCCCCAACGCGAACCTGACATAAATGACAGCGCTGGAGGTTCGCGAAGGCCTTGCGCCGTCAAGGCTGTAGCGCTTTTTTACAGCTTCTTTACGCCCCGACCAGCCTGTCGATCTCGCGCCTTTACGCCCTGCCTGCGGACAATCTCCCCACGCGGCCTGTGCCGTATCGGTGTTGCCTGATGGGGGAAATTTCAATGAGCGTTATGGATGGTATCTCGCTGCTGATGGGAGTCGGGCTGTTCATCTATCTGCTGGTGGCGCTGTTGCGCGCCGACCAGAGTCAGGAGTGATCATGCACAGTTACGATTATCTGTTGATCCTGGCCTTTCTGGTCCTGCTGCTGGCACCCGCGCCTTGGTTGGGGCGTTTCTATTATCGGGTCATGGAAGGCGAGCGCACCTGGCTGAGCCCGGTGCTGGGGCCGGTCGAGCGGGCCTGCTACCGAATTTCCGGCGTCGACCCGAAAACCGAGCAATCCTGGCAGCAATACATGTGGGCCTTGCTGGCGTTCAACCTGGCGGGCTTTGTCGTGCTGTTCGCCATCCTCATGCTGCAAGGCATGCTGCCGCTCAACCCGCAGCAATTGCCGGGCATGGAGTGGTCGCTGGCCTTCAACACGGCGATGAGCTTTATCACCAACACCAACTGGCAGGCCTACAGCGGCGAAGCGTCGCTCAGCTACCTGAGCCAGATGGTCGGCCTGACCGTGCAGAACTTCGTCAGCGCTGCCACCGGTCTCGCCGTGCTGGTCGCGCTATGTCGCGGTATCAGCCGTCGCTCGTCGCAGAGCCTCGGTAACTTTTGGGCCGACATGACCCGCGCCACGCTCTATGGGCTGTTGCCGATCAGTATCGTGCTGGCCATGTTTCTGGTCTGGCAGGGCGTGCCGCAGAATTTCGGTCATTACATTGATGCGCTGACCCTGCAAGGCGCGGATCAAAGCCTGCCGATGGGCCCTGCGGCCAGCCAGATATCGATCAAGCAGCTGGGCACCAACGGTGGTGGCTTCTTCGGCGTCAACTCGGCGCACCCGTTCGAGAACCCGACGGCGTGGAGCAACCTGTTCGAACTGGTGTCGATCCTGCTGATCCCGGCAGCGCTGGTGTTCACCTTTGGCCACTACGTAAAGGACATGCGCCAGAGCCGCGCGATTCTTGGCTGCATGCTGGCACTGCTGTTGATCGGCGGCGCGGTGTCGCTGTGGGCCGAGTACCAGCCCAACCCGGCACTGAACATCGCCGGTGTCGAGCAGACCGCACCGCTGGAAGGCAAGGAAACCCGCTTCGGCACCACCGGCACGGTGCTGTGGTCAGTCGCTACCACTGCGGCCTCCAACGGCTCGGTCAACGGTATGCACGACAGCCTCAACCCTCTGACCGGCATGGTTGCGCTGGTCAACATGATGGTCGGTGAAGTGATTTTCGGCGGCGTGGGTGTGGGCCTCAACGGCATGCTGCTGAACGTACTGATTGCGGTATTTCTCTCCGGCCTGATGATTGGCCGCACGCCGGAATACCTCGGCAAGAAGCTGCAAGCGCAGGAAGTCCGGCTGCTGGTCGCCACCTTGCTGGTGATGCCGGTCGGCGTGCTGGTGCTGGGCGCGATTGCTGCCAGCCTGCCTGGCCCGGCCGGTGCGGTCAGCAACCCCGGCCCGCACGGTTTCAGCCAGTTGCTGTACGCCTACACCTCGGCCACGGCCAACAACGGCTCGGCGTTCGGCGGTTTCAGTGCCAACACCGTGTTCCACAACCTGATGCTTAGCCTGGCGATCTTCATTGGCCGCTTTGGTTACATCCTGCCGGTGCTGGCACTGGCTGGCAGCCTGGCCATGAAGAAAACCGCACCACAGGGTCAGAAC
Organism: Pseudomonas syringae group sp. 243L2; assembly: GCF_032587875.1. Taxonomy (NCBI): domain Bacteria; kingdom Pseudomonadati; phylum Pseudomonadota; class Gammaproteobacteria; order Pseudomonadales; family Pseudomonadaceae; genus Pseudomonas; species Pseudomonas syringae group sp. 243L2. The sequence continues at coordinate 24,832 of NZ_JAWHPL010000004.1, read as the reverse complement.
AGCTTCCCGACCCACGGCCTGCTGTTTGTCACTCTGCTGACCGTCACCATTTTGCTGGTGGGTGGTTTGACCTTCCTGCCGACCCTGGCACTGGGGCCGATTGCCGAACACCTGAGCCTGGGTTTCTGAGGAACCGATCATGAGCACTACTGATTTTTCAAGACGTGATGCTGTAAAAACTGCCGAGCCTCAGGCCGCCAGCGAGTCAGCCAAGACCGGCATCGCTGCCCTGTGGCGTCCGGCGCTAGTGCAGGCGTTCGTCAAGCTCGACCCGCGCCAGCTCAAGCGTTCGCCAGTGATGCTGGTGGTGGAACTGACTGCCATTCTGACCACCGTGCTGTGCGTCATCCCCAACCCGCAGGTGCCAACTTCGGTCTGCGTGCAGATCGCCCTGTGGTTGTGGTTCACCGTGCTGTTCGCCAACTTCGCCGAAGCGCTGGCCGAAGGTCGTGGCAAGGCCCGCGCCGACAGTCTCAAGGCCGGCAGCGAAGGGCTCAAGGCGCGCATTCGCGATGAGAACGGCAGCCTGCGCACCATTAATGCCAGCGAGTTGCGCAAGGGCGATGTGGTGCGTGTCGACGCCGGGGAAATGATCCCTGGCGACGGCGAAGTCATCGAAGGCATCGCGGCGGTCAACGAGGCGGCGATTACCGGCGAGTCAGCCCCGGTGATTCGTGAATCCGGCGGCGACCGCTCGGCCGTCACCGGCAACACCCGACTGGTGTCCGACTGGCTGCTGATACGCATCAGCACCAACCCCGGCGAATCGACGCTGGACCGCATGATTGCGCTGGTGGAAGGTGCCAAGCGGCAGAAGACCCCTAACGAAGTCGCGCTGGATATTCTGCTGATCGGCCTGACCCTGATCTTTCTGCTGGTGGTCATCACCTTGCAGCCGTTCGCCCACTTTGCCGGGGGCAGCCTGCCGCTGGTGTTTTTGGTAGCACTCCTGGTCACCCTGATCCCGACCACCATTGGCGGCCTGCTGTCGGCCATCGGCATTGCCGGCATGGACCGGCTGGTGCGCCTCAACGTGATCGCCAAGTCCGGTCGCGCCGTGGAAGCTGCGGGCGATGTGCATGTGCTGTTGCTGGACAAGACCGGCACCATCACCTTCGGCAATCGCCGCTGCGCTGCCGTTTACGCAGCACCCGGCGTGACCCCGAAGGAACTGGGCGAGGGCGCCTTGCTGGCCTCGCTGGCCGACGATACGGCGGAAGGCAAATCCATCGTCGAGTTCCTGCGCGACCTGCACCCGATGAACGAGCCCACCCTGAGTTCGGTAACCGCTGTACCGTTTAGCGCCGATACACGTCTGTCCGGTGTGGATTATCAGGGCCATGTGTACCGCAAGGGCGCGGTGGATTCGCTGCTGGCCTTCATCAACATGCAGCGTAGCGACCTGCCGCCTGCCCTGGCGCGGGAAGTCGACAAGATTGCCAAGACCGGCGGCACGCCGCTGCTGGTCTGCGCCAACGGTCGTTTGCTGGGTGCGATTCATCTCAAGGACGTGGTCAAGCCGGGTATTCGCGAGCGCTTCGAGGAGTTGCGCAAGCTGGGGATTCGCACGGTAATGGTGACTGGCGACAACCCATTGACTGCCGCAGCCATCGCCGCTGAAGCGGGTGTCGATGATGTGCTGGCCGAAGCCACACCAGAGAAAAAGCTGGAGCGGATTCGTCAGGAGCAGGGCGAAGGCCGACTGGTGGCGATGTGCGGCGACGGTGCCAACGATGCGCCCGCACTGGCGCAGGCGGACGTCGGTATGGCGATGAACGATGGCACCCAGGCCGCACGTGAAGCGGCCAACATGGTTGACCTCGACAGCGACCCTACCAAGCTGCTGGACGTGGTGCAGATCGGCAAGGAATTGCTGGTCACACGCGGTGCGCTGACGACGTTTTCGATTGCCAATGACGTGGCCAAGTACTTCGCCGTATTGCCTGCGCTGTTTGCCTCGATTTATCCGCAACTGGGCGTGCTCAACGTCATGCAGCTGGCCAGCCCGCAAAGTGCGATTGTCTCGGCCATCGTCTTCAACGCGCTGATCATCGTTGTGCTCATCCCGCTGGCCCTGCGTGGCGTGCGGGTTCAGGCCGCCAGCGCGGCGCATCTGTTGCGTCGCAACCTGCTGATCTATGGCCTGGGCGGCATCGTTGTGCCGTTTCTCGGCATCAAGTTGATCGACATGCTGCTAGTCGCACTCGGCCTTGTTTGAAGCCTGTGCTGCACGCCGGTCGGCGTGCAGCCTCACCTGATTGAGGATGTGCAGATGTCCAATGTATTGCGTCCGGCCTTGAGCCTGATCGTGTTGATGAGCCTGATCACCGGCGTGGCCTATCCACTGGTAGTCACCGGGGTTGCGCAAGTGGCGTTTCCGGCGCAGGCCAATGGCAGCCTGGTGTACGACGCGGCGGGCAAAGTGCGCGGCTCGGCACTCATCGCCCAGTCGTTTACGGGTGATGAGTGGTTTCAGTCGCGTCCTTCGGCAGGCGCGTTTGCGACGGTAGCCAGTGGCGCGAGCAACTTCGCGCCGAGCAACCCGGCACTGGTGACACGCGTGAAAGAGGACGTTGCGAAACTGGCCAATGCCTCGCAGGAACCGGTGCCACTGGCCTTGCTGACCACGTCCGGCAGCGGTCTGGACCCGCATCTCTCGCCTGAAGCCATTGCCTGGCAGGCCGGTCGCGTTGCCGCGGCGCGCCAGTTGCCGCTGGAGAAAGTACAGGCGCTGATCGACGCCAACACGCAACGTCCGCTGATAGGCCCGCCCGTGGTCAACGTATTGGCCTTGAATATGAGCCTGAATCAGTTACCGTCTGCACCGCGCAACGCGCAGTTGTAACAAAGTGCGCCGTGTTCGCAGCAGATTCACTAAGCTGTAGATGATTAGAGAGGGGTGGTAACCAAGGTGAGTGATTCCGGTCGAGCTGATGCACTGCTGGCCCAGCTGCCCCGCGAAGGGCGCGGGCGGCTGAAGGTTTTTCTCGGCGCCGCGCCGGGCGTGGGCAAAACCTACGCCATGCTTCAGGCGGCCCATGCGCAGTTGCGTCAGGGCGTCAGGGTCGTGGCGGGCGTGGTGGAAACCCACGGCCGTGCGGAAACCGAAGCGCTGCTCAATGGCGTGCCGCAACAGCCCTTGCTGCGCACCGAATACCGCGGCATGACCCTCGAAGAAATGGACCTTGATGCCTTGCTCAAGGCGGCACCGGCTTTGGTGCTGGTCGACGAGCTGGCGCACACCAATGCGCCCGGCAGTCGGCATACCAAGCGTTGGCAGGACATTCAGGAACTGCTCGCTGCCGGCATCGACGTCTACACCACGGTCAACGTCCAGCACCTGGAAAGCCTTAATGATCAGGTGCGCGGTATCACCGGGGTGCAGGTGCGTGAAACGCTGCCGGACTGGGTGTTGCAGGAAGCTTTCGACCTGGTGCTGATCGACCTGCCGCCGCGCGAACTGCTGGAGCGCCTGCGCGACGGCAAGGTGTACGTGCCTGAGCAGGCGCGCGCGGCCATCGACGCTTTCTTCACGCAAACCAATCTCACTGCACTGCGCGAAATGGCCATGCAGACCGCTGCGGCGCAGGTCGATAACGATCTGGCGCAGGGCTACCGGCAATTGGGCCAGTCGGCTCCGGCAGTTCGTGGGCGGATGCTGGTGGGCATCGACGGTGATACCCATGCCGAGCGCCTGGTGCGTCACGCCAGTCGGGTTGCTCAGCGTCGCCACCTGCCGTGGAGCGCCGTGCATGTGGACGACGGGCAAACCCTCGACGAGCAGTCCCGCGCGCGCCTGCAAAGCGCTCAGCAACTGGCCGAGCGGCTGGGTGGCGAGGCGGTTTCATTACGTGCCGGAGAGGTTGCCAGAACACTGGTGCAGCATGCCATCGAACGGCGTGCCAGCGTGGTACTGGTCGGCCAGTCGCGTCGGCACTGGCGTCGCCGGGTGTTTGGCGGCGGCGTTGCCGCACGTTTGCTGCGTGAAGGGCACGGGTTGGAAATCTCGGTGCTCGACGACAGTGAAGAGCTACCCGATCAACCGCCTCGCGCACGCCCGGCTCGCGAAGTGGTGTGGTTCGATTACGGCCTGGCCTTTGTGGCCACGCTGCTTGCCAGTCTGGTCGCCTGGGGTGTGTCGGGCGTGCTGGCGCTGCCCAACATTTCCCTGATCTTTCTCGCGGCGGTGTTACTGGTTGCGGTGCGCAGCAGCATGGGACCGGCGCTGGCGTGTGCCGGGCTGTCATTTCTGGCCTATGACTTTCTGTTCATTCCACCGAGTTTTTCCCTGAACATACAGCGCGAAGAAGACGTGCTGACGCTGCTGTTCTTCCTGCTGATGTCGGCGCTGACCGGCAAGCTTGCGGCGCGCCAGCGCAGGCAGTTGCAGGCGTTGCGTGATACTCAGGAACAGACCAGCGAACTGCTCGACCTGTCGCGCAAGATGACCGCTGCCACGGATCGCAAAGCGGTGCTCAATGCCGCCGAACAGCATTTTTCCGGCTGGAAGGAATTGTATCTGTGCCTGGTTGATCGTGACGGTCAGGGCGGTTTGGTTGTTGAGACTGGTGGGCCGCTGACCTTCTCGGAAGCCGAACGTGCCGCCGCCGACTGGGCCTGGCAGCACGATCAACCGGCTGGCAGCGGCACCGGCACGCTACCGTCCGGGCGCTGGTGGTGGTGGCCGATTACCGCGGAAGAAGGGCCACTGGCCCTGCTGGGTGTCAGTGCGCGTGAAGGCCAGTCGTTCACCGCGCAACACCGGCGTCTGCTGGCGGCGCTGACCCAGCCGCTGGCGCAGGCGCTGGCTCGCGCACAACTGGCGCAAGAGCTTGAAGCCGCGCGTCTGCATGGTGAAACCGAGCAATTGCGTAGCGCCTTGCTGGCCTCTGTGTCCCACGACCTGCGCACGCCACTGACCTCCATGCGCGGCAGCATCGACAGCCTGCTGGCGCTGGGCGAAGCCATCCCGCTGGAGGATCGCCGCGAGCTGCTGGAAGGTACACGCGACGAAGCCGAACGTCTGGATCGCTATATCCAGAACCTGCTGGACATGACGCGCCTGGGGCATGGCGCGCTGAAACTTGCACGAGACTGGGTGTCGCCTGCCGATATCGTCGGCAGTGCGCTCAACCGGCTGCGCGCCGTGCTGGCACCCTTGCAGGTCAGCACCCAGGTGACCGGCGAGCTGCCATTGCTGTACGTGCATGCGGCGCTGATCGAGCAGGCGCTGGTCAATGTGCTGGAAAACGCTGCACGCTTTTCACCTGTCGACGGGCGCTTGCAGGTGGCGGCGGGTGTGCTCGACAGCGAGCTGTTCTTCTCGGTCAGTGACGAAGGGCCGGGCATTCCGGAGGATGAACGGGCGAAGATTTTCGACATGTTCTATACCGCGGCACGCGGTGATCGGGGCGGGCAGGGCACGGGCCTGGGGCTGGCGATCTGTCAGGGAATGATTGGCGCGCATGGTGGACGGCTCACGGTAGAGGAAGGCATTGACGGGCAGGGTACGCGCATCACCTTGTTCCTGCCATTGCAGGCGCAGCCCGATGTGGAAATGGAGGAGTCAGCTTGAGCCAGGCGGCAACCATTCTGGTCATCGATGACGAGCCGCAGATTCGCAAATTTTTGCGTATCAGTCTGGTGTCTCAGGGCTACAGGGTGCTGGAAGCGGCCACTGGCGGGGATGGCCTGACCCAGGCGGCATTGAACAAGCCGGATTTGCTGGTGCTTGATCTTGGCCTGCCGGACATGGACGGCCAGCAAGTGCTCAGCGAGTTTCGCGAGTGGTCAGCGGTGCCGGTACTGGTGCTTTCGGTACGCGCCAGCGAAGCACAGAAAGTCCAGGCACTGGACGCCGGGGCCAACGACTACGTGACCAAACCGTTCGGCATTCAGGAGTTTCTGGCCAGAATCAGGGCGCTGCTCAGGCAGGTTTCCGGTAGCGACAAGCCGGAGTCGGCCCTTCAATTCGGTCCGCTGACCGTCGACCTGGCCTATCGCCGGGTGCTGCTCGATGGTCACGAAGTGGCGCTGACGCGCAAGGAATACGCGGTGCTGGCGCAGTTGGCACGCCACCCTGGGCGGGTCATTACCCAGCAGCAGTTGCTCAAGGATATCTGGGGGCCTACCCACACCGATGACAGCCACTACCTGCGCATTGTGGTCGGGCATTTGCGTCAGAAACTGGCAGACGATCCGACCGCCCCGAGGTTCATCCTCACCGAGCCTGGAATAGGGTATCGTTTGCTGGCCGACCACTAGATGAAAAAAGCGACCATACCCCCGTGGCACGGCACTTTTACTGCATCGAACCGTCAAAGCCGCACACTCCATATTCACTCCTGAGGTAACACCCCCCATGAAAGCCTTTATCTGTCTGCCATTGCTTGTCTTGGTTCTTGCAGGTTGCGCTGGCAAGACCGGGTATCGAGACAGCTGCGCCACCCAGATAGACGCTGCCTGGCACGAGCTTGATCTGGCCAAGGCCGAAGGCTTCGCCGGCACCGTCAGTTACTCCAAGGCCCTGTCGCTGCTGACCGGTGCCAAGACCCAGCAACAGTTCGAAGCATTTGAAGGCTGCACCGAAAAAGCCGAAAAAGCCCGCTTCTACATCCGCGAGTCCCGCGCTGGCCGCTGATAGCTGAGCCTGCACCGCGTTGTACATGCCATCGTGGACGCAGAGCGTCCAGAACGGCATGCCGACGCGGAGCGTCGCACGATAATCAAAAGCCGCAAACGGCATGCTTACGCGGAGCGTCTTACGCTAGTTCAAGTCGTGGGAGCGGACTTGTCCGCGAAAAGGGCCTTAAATTCGCAGGAGATGTATCGCTCTCAACATCACCTTCGCGGACTAGCGAACCGTCGCCCGTTCCGCACAGTGTTTGTCCAGATACCTCTCGCTCCGTATGCTCGCATCACATCAAATCCCTACCGACTCTAGCGAAACGGCCTACGCTCATCTTAAAGTGTTCGGACACTAGCATCGCTTGCAGTCCCACAGTCATTAAGCAGTTGCCGGAAGGGGCTTTCGATGGGTAGAAAACTCGATGCATGCCTGAGCGCCATCAATGAAGTGGTACTGGGCAAGGAAGTGCAGGTACGGCTGGCGATGACCTGCCTGATCGGCGGCGGGCATTTGCTGATCGAAGACTTGCCGGGGATGGGCAAGACCACGCTCAGCCATGCGCTGGCGAAAATTCTGGGCCTGAGTTATCAGCGCATTCAGTTCACTTCCGACCTGCTGCCGGGTGACATCCTGGGGACTTCGGTATTTGATCGGGACAGCGGGCAATTCACCTTTCATCCCGGGCCGATCTTCGCCGAACTGGTGCTGGCCGACGAAATCAACCGCGCCACGCCCAAGAGTCAGAGCGCGTTGCTGGAAGCCATGGAAGAAGGGCAGGTCTCCATCGAGGGCGCGACACGTCTGTTGCCCGATCCATTCTTCGTGATTGCGACGCAGAACCCGTTCAGTTCCGGTGGCACCTTTGCCTTGCCCGAGTCTCAGCTGGACAGGTTCCTGATGCGCATCTCCATGGGCTATCCGGCGAGAGCGGCGGAGAAAGCGTTGCTGCTTGGCGAGTCACGTCGCGAACTTTTACCGCGCCTGCAGCCGATTCTGGACCACGCCATGCTTGGCCAGTTGCAAGCGCATGCGCGGCAGTTGCGGGCCAGCGATGCGCTGGTCGACTATGTGCTGCGCCTGGTCGAGGCAACCCGCAGCCAGCCGCAATTCGCCTATGGACTGTCGCCCAGGGCGAGCCTGGCGATTCTGGCCGCAGCGCGGGCCTGGGCGATGTTGCTGGGGCGTGATTACGTCATTCCCGAGGATGTGCAGGCGGTATTGCCGTCGGTGGTCGGCCATCGGCTGCGCGAGCGCAGCGACCCGACCGGGCATGGCGGCGGGGCGCTGGTGCAGTGGTTATTGCGCGAGGTGCCGGTGCTTTGATCGAGCCGCTCAAACCGTTTTGGCAACGCTGGCTGGCAAGACGAATTCCTCCGGCGTCACGCATCACGCTCGACCATCGACGCATCTTCATCATGCCGACGCGCACCGGCATGACCTTTGCGGTCGTGATCGTGCTCATGCTGCTGGTGGCGATCAATTATCAAAACAGCCTGGCCTACGGGCTGACCTTTCTGTTGTTGTCGATTGGCGTGCTGGCCATTTTGCACACGTATCGCAACGTCAGCGGCCTGATTCTCAGTGCGGGTGTGGCGCGTTCAGTGTTTGTCGGCGAACCGGTGCAATTGCGCCTGCGCTTGGAAAGTGCCAGCCAGGCCCACCACGCCTTGGGCGTGGGTTGGACTGCGACAGCTCTGCAATCCGGCGATGTACTGCCTCGCGGGCTGACCGATGTGGAACTGACCCTGCCTGCCGAAAAGCGCGGCTGGCTGCATGCGCCAAGGCTGCGGGTCGAGAGTGTGTTTCCGCTGGGCATTTTCCGCGCCTGGAGCTGGCTGGATCTGGAGCAGAGCGCCTTGATCTATCCGCGACCACTGTCGGGTGCCATGCCGCTGCTAAAAGGCGTGCAGCCCCACGCCGAGGACGACGGTCAGGCCACTCAGGGTGCCGGTGTCGATGATTATCAGGGGCTGCGCAGCTACCAGCCGAGCGATAACCTCAGTCGTCTGCACTGGAAAGCCTACTCCCGTGGTCAGGGGTTGCTGGTCAAGGACTTCACTGATTTGAGCGGCCACGATCTGTGCCTGGACTTCATGGCGCTGGGCGGCGATATCGAGGAGCGTTTGTCGCGCCTGTGTTATTGGGTACTGGAGCTGTCCCAGCGTCGTCAGCCGTTTGCCTTGCGCCTGCCAGGTTTTCTGTCCACGGTCGACAGCGGTGATGCGCACCGTGAAGCCTGCCTGCGTGCGTTGGCGCTTTATGGTCATCGATCATGAGTGACAAGAATAAGGCGCTCGCAGGCGCACCCATTCCGCGTGTCAGCCTTACCTGGCTGCTATTGGCGCAGGCATTGGTCGTGTTGCCGTTCGCGCTGCACGTGCCGGTATCGATCACGCTTCTGTGGCTGGGCTGCACATGCTGGCGGGTTCAGGTGTTCCGGATGCGCGCGCGGCTGCCCGGCACCTGGATCAAGTCAGGGGTGCTGGTGGGCACTGCCGGTGGCGTGTATCTGGCGCGTGGCAGTCTGGTCGGGCTGGATGCCGGTGCGGCGTTACTGGTGGCGGCATTCGTTCTGAAAATGCTGGAAATGAACAACCATCGCGACGCTCGGGTGCTGATCTTCCTCGGTTTCTTTTGCGTGGCGGTCGGCTATCTGTTTGAAAACAACCTGCTGTGGGCGCTTTTCAGCCTGCTGCCGGTCGGCGCGCTGCTGGCCGCGTTGATTGGTCTGCAGCACGCGGATCTGGCTGGCAGATCAACCGATACGCTCAAGCTGGCGTTCAAGCTGATGGCGCAGGCTGTGCCGTTGATGCTTGTGCTGTTTCTGTTTTTTCCGCGCCTCGACCCGCTCTGGTCATTGCCGCAACCGAGCAACAAGGGCGTCACTGGGCTGTCCGACAACATGGCACCGGGCGACATGGCCGAGCTGAGCAAGTCGCCGGCACTGGTATTTCGGGCCAGTTTTGAAGGGCCGATACCGGCGCGTAATCAGTTGTACTGGCGCGGTCTGACCCTTGAGCAGTTCGATGGGCGGCGCTGGTCACAGTCGGCACGTGCCCAGACCGTGCAGATCCCGCAGTGGGAAAAGCGCGGCGATCCACTGGCTTACAGCATTGTCATGGAAGCCAGCGGTCGGCCCTGGTTGCCGAGCCTCGACGTGGCCGAGACCACGTTGCCGGACGTTCGGCAGATGAGCGACTTCCGCCTGCAACGCCGGCGTCCCGTCGAGCAATCGCTGTTATATGCCGTCAATTCCTGGCCGCTGAGTATTCGCGACCCGCAATCCAGCGAACAGGTCCAGCGCCAAAACCTGCAATTGCCCGCCAAGGGGAATGATCAGGCCCGGCAGTGGGCGGCTGAACTGCGCCGTCGCTACACTACGGCGGATGCGATGGTCGCCGCGATGCTGGGTTATTTCAGCGACCAGCCGTTTCACTACACCCTCAAGCCCGCACCGTTGGGCAATGACAGTATTGATGAGTTTCTGTTTGCGAGTCGTCAGGGTTTTTGCGCCCACTACGCCGGCGCAATGACTTTTGTGCTGCGCGCTGCGGGTATTCCGGCGCGTGTCGTGGCCGGGTATCAAGGCGGCGAACTGAACCCCGACGGGCACTACCTGACCGTGCGCCAGTTCGACGCGCATGCGTGGGTCGAATACTGGCAGCCGGGTATCGGCTGGCTCAGTGTCGACCCCACCGCAGCAGTTGCACCGCAGCGTATCGAACAGGGCTTGGAGCAAGCGCTGGCAGCAGACGAAGCCTTTCTGCAGGACTCGCCCTATTCAGCGTTACGCTATCGCAATGTGCCTTGGGTCAACGCCATACGCCTGAGCTGGGACAACCTCAACTATGGCTGGCAGCGCTGGGTGCTGGGCTATCAGGGACAACAGCAGTTACAAATTCTCGGCCGTTGGTTTTCTGGCTTCCAGGCGCCGGTTTTCGTCCTGGGAACCCTGTTTTCACTGGGGCTGGTAGCGTTATGGCTGTTCAAACCCTGGCAACGCGAAAGCGACTCGCAACTGCGGGTGTTCAACGCATTTGAACGCTTGCTCGCCCGTCATGGTCTGCGTCGTATGCCGGGTGAAGGCGCTGACGCATTCTGCCGCAGAGCGGTGCTGTATTTTCCGCAGCATGCCGAGGCCATCGAAGCTTTCATCCGCGAATTTCAGGCGCAGCGCTATGCCGGGCGGCTTGCTTCGGCCAGCCGCTTGAGGCATGCATTAAGCACGTTGCGTCGTCGTCTGCCATGGAGGTTGTCAGCCGTCAGGGACAGGCATTCATGAATGAGTGTGTCGAAGGGGAATTGCATGTCTTCAATGGTGGATCATCTGGTGGCCGAGGTGCTGGCGCTGGATGTCAAATTGCTCGCGTGCCAGGCACGCCTTGCGGTTTCGACGGACAGCGAAGCGCTGCATGATTTGCGTACCACCGTGCGTCGTCTGCGTAGCGTACTGCGGCCCCTGCGGGAAAACCCGGCTGCCGCAGAACTGGAAGAGGCCGCAAAAGCGGTAGGGCAACTGACCACGCCTTTGCGTGACATGCAGGTGCTCGCCGCGTTTCTCGAAGAGCAGGGCCTGAACGAGGCCGCTTTCAAGCGCAACCAGTACTTGGGAAATGCCTGCCCCAGGGTTGCGACGTCGCCTGAACTGAGCCGCCTGCTCAAGCTGATCGACCAATTCCCGGAGCTACTGCGTTTGCAACAGCGTCAGGGAATGTTGCGCGGCCTGCGCAAGACCATCGAAAAGCGTATGGACAAACAATGGAGCAAGCTACGTGTGGCCATCGCCGAGCCTGGGCATGATCGGCATGACCTGCGCCTGTTGATCAAACGCGTGCGTTACGCCGCCGAAGCGTACCCGGAACTCAGCCACCAGCCGAAAAACATGCAGGCCCGGCTCAAGGCCGCACAAGGCGAGCTGGGCGACTGGCATGATCATTTGCAATGGCTGGCGCAGGCTGCAGAGCAGCCGGATCTGGCGCCGTGCATTGCGGGTTGGCAGATCGGCATCGTGCGTGCCGAGCGCAAGGCCGAGGCGTCGCTCAAGCGGCTGGCCAAGGCCTGTTTCTAAGGCAGTGGCTTTTTTATGAAATAGGTCATTCAGGCCGCAATAATGGCCAATATGCGGCATGTCGTTGACTAAGAGGATGGTTATCATCCATCCACTTGTGTGTCGACTTGCTGGAGTAAGCATGACCTTTTCCGAATTGATCGATGCGGTGCGTCGCGACCCGCGTGCTGTCACGATCCCTGCCGAATGGTCCCAGGGGCGCGCCTGCTTTGGCGGGTTGATGGCGGCGCTGACCTATGAAGCGATGCGTGCCGAGGTGCCGGAAGGGCGCCCGGTTCGCTCGCTGGCGATTACCTTTGTCGGGCCGGCCGAGCCGGGCGTACCGATTGCCTTTGACGTTGAAATTCTGCGTCACGGCAAGGCTGTCAGTCAGGTGTCGGGGCGCGCCATGCAGAACGGTCAGGTGATGACCCTGATACAAGGCAGCTTCGGCGCACCCCGTGTGTCGATGATTGCGGTTGCAGCAGAGGCCGCGCCAGTGCTCAAGCCGGTAGAACAATGCCCGGAGCTGCCTTTTGCCAAGGGCGTGATGCCCGACTACTTGCGTTTCATGGACATTCGTTGGGCGCTGGGCGGCATGCCATTCAGCAATACCCCGTCACCGGCAATTGGTGGTCATGTGCGTTTTCGTGATGAGGCGCATGCCAGCCCCATGAGCGAGGCCCATATTCTGGCGCTGGTCGACACCTGGCCGCCTGCGGTATTGCCGCACCTCAACAAGCCCGCACCGGGCAGTTCGCTGACCTGGACCATCGAATTCGTCCAGCCACAGCCATTGCTCGATACGCTGCAATGGTGCAGTTATCGCGCAGTCATCGAACACGCCCGGGATGGCTATGGTCACACCGCAGCAGCGTTGTGGAGCCCCGACGGCGAACTGATCGCAATCAGCCGCCAGACGGTGACGGTGTTTGGCTGACTGACAAGGCAGGTCAATATTTCCGGGCGGAGCGGGCGGCGTCCTTGCGCTGAAAACCCAGCGCAGCCAGCAGGCCGATCACACCGATGGCAATCGATGGCAGGCTCTCGGAGAACAGGCCGTTGAGTATCAGCAGGGCCGCCAGAATGAACAATGGTACGGCAATCAGGTACATGGCCAGGCTGGCCGAGTGCTCCTGATTGTCGTTGTTGTTACGCCATTGATTGAGCTGCAGATCGGAAAGTGGCTTGTTCATGCTGCGGTCCTCTTAAAGATAGCGCTTGTTCAGGACGGTGCGTAAAGCGCCGTTCAATGCCTGAAGCATAGGCCCGCTTGCTGATCGCTGACGACTCAAGCCTGTCTATCGCCGCGATAGCCTGTTACAACTTGAGCTGGCCGATTGCAGCATTCAACTCGCCCGCCAGCGTGGCGAGTTCGTCACTGGTGCTGGCCGAGTCCACGGTCTGCACCACCGTGCGTTCGGTGACATCGCGGATACTCACCACCGCACGGTTCATTTCCTCGGCCACCTGACTTTGCTGCTGCGCGGCGACGGCAATCTGCGTATTGCTTTCGCGCATCTGTGCCACGGCACCGGCAATGGCCGCCAGCGCTTCGCCCGCTTCCTTGGCCTGCTGCACGCATTCATCGGCCTTGTACGAGCTTTCCTGCATGAAATCCACCGCATCGCGGGTGCCGCTTTGCAGGGTCGAAACCATCGTGGTGATTTCATCGGTCGAGGTCTGCACCCGTTTGGCCAGATTGCGCACTTCGTCGGCTACCACGGCAAAGCCGCGACCCATTTCTCCGGCGCGTGCGGCTTCGATGGCGGCATTCAGGGCCAGCAGGTTGGTCTGTTCGGCAATGCTGTGGATCACGTTGACCACGCCGTTGATCTTCTGGCTGTCCTGGGCCATGCGCTGGATCATTTCGGCGGTCTGTTGCACGCCGCTGGAGAGCCCGGCGATGGATACCTGCACGCGGTCGACCACTTCCTTGCCACTGCCCGCCAACGCGTCGGCGGTCTGCGACTGGTCGCGTGTGGCCGTGGCGTGCTGGGCAATGTGATGGACCGTGGCGGTCATCTCGTTGATTGCCGTGGCTACCTGATCGGTTTCGCTTTGCTGACCGAGCATGCCCTGGCGCACATCCTTCATGCCCGCAGCCAGATGCGCGGCACCCTGATCGAGTCGGCCTGCGGTTTGCGAAACTGTATTGACCACCCGCTGATACCCGGCCTGCATGGCATTGAACGCCTTGGCCATCTGCCCGACCTCATCGTCACTGCGGTTAGGCACGCGGGCCGCCAGATCGCCGCTTTTTTCGACGTGCAGCATCACATCCTTGAGCGCGTTGAGCTGGCTGAGCAGAAAACGGATCAGCAGTTGCGAGGCGCAGAGCATCAACAGCATCAGCACGAAAACCGCGGCTGCGTAATGGCTGAAGCGATCTTGAAATACCTGCAGGAAGGTCGGAGCAAAAGCCAGCACCGCGACCTGCTGGCCGGTGCTGCGGGTGAAGATCTGCGCACCGCTCAGCAGTCTGTCGTTGGCTGGTTTATTCAGCGCAACCCAGTCGCGGGCGTCAGCCAGTTCCGGCAGCGCGAGGGTATTGAAGGTCGGTGTCTGACCTCTGTTGTAAGTCAGCAACGTATCACTGGCGGGCAGCACTGCGTCGGCAGGCCACGCGGCCAGCAAGCGGGCCTGAGCTTGCGCTGCCTGACGTGACGTATCTATTCGTGCCTGCTGTTCTGCTTGCATGGCGTAAAGCACCAGCAACAGGGTTGTGACGAAGGCGACCGCATTCACGGCCCAGAATTTATATTTCAGTGACAGGTTGCCAAGCCATGAGCCCATGAGCGGTCTTCTTTGATGGTCGTGTGAGGTAGCAGCAAGATGCCATCACGATGCCTCAGCCATCAAAGAGACCCTTGATGCGGGTCAAGAAAGCTGCAGATTTTCGCCGGTTATCTGTTCCAGGGGGGGTAAATCGAAAAACTCCCGCGCGCAGGCCGTGCTGTGACGGGCGAGATCTTCCTGGCTTTCGCCGCGATGCAAAGCCACTTCGCGCAAGACTTCCGGCAGGTAAGCGGGTTCGTTGCGGCCATTTTTCGGCTTCGGGCGCAGGCTGCGTGGCAGAAGATAGGGCGCATCGCTTTCCAGCATCAGCCGACCGCGAGGAATATTGCCCACCAGCGGGTGCAGATGCGTGCCGCGTCGCTCATCGCAGATCCAGCCGGTGATACCGATGTGCAGGTCGAGGTCCAGATAACTGAACAGCGCGGCGCGTTCGCCAGTAAAGCAGTGCACCACCGCAGCCGGCAGACGGTCGCGGTAGTCACGCAGAATCTCCAGTAGGCGCTGGTTGGCGTCACGTTCATGCAGAAACACCGGCAATTGCAGTTCCACCGCCATGGCCAGGTGCGCTTCAAGAACCTTTTCCTGCTGCGGACGAGGCGAGAAGTCGCGATTGAAATCCAGGCCGCATTCACCCACGGCGCGAACGCGATTTTCCTTGAGCAGCGCATGCAACTGTTTCTCGGTGTCACCGGTCCAATCGCTCGCCGAGTGCGGGTGGATGCCTGCCGTGCAGAACAGGCGTTGCGCGCTTTCATCCAGCTCGTGACACAGCTGCAAGGCGTGTTCGCTGCCCTCGACGCTGGTGCCGGTCACCACCAGTTGCTCGACGCCTGCGGCATAGGCGCGATCGAGTACCGCCTGTCGTTGCGAGGCGAAGCTTGCGTTGGTCAGATTGACGCCGATGTCGATGAGTTGCATGGTGCTACCTCCAGCTGAAGGCTGTCGAGCATACCAGAGCTCCGGCCACAATAAGAAAACGCTGGGTATTCAAGCGATTGAGCCGGATGGTTCAACGATTTCCTTCGCTGTTCGATGCTGCTGCGTGACCTCAAGATTTCCTTTTTCCTGTTTTTTTCCGGCGTTGCCCTGGGGAAGTGAATGATCCGATCCGCGCTTGTGTCTTTTATGTGTCTGTTGGCGCTGCTGCCGCTGCAGGTTTCTGCTCGTCAGACTGGCCCACAGGCCGTGCAGCACAACGCGCAGGTGCGCGATCTGCCTGCCATTCGCAGCAGCAAGGTGCTGCGCGTGCTGGTCAATCAAAGCCGCAACAGCTCCGGTGACGTCAAGGGTCAGGAAATCGGCATCGAATATCATCGCCTGCAAGCCTTCGAACAGTACCTCAACAGCCATTCGCGCGGCGCTCAGAAGGTCACACTCAAAGTCATACCCAAGGCCAAGAACCAGTTACTGACAGCGTTGCAGCGCGGCGAAGGCGATATGATCGCGCCTGGCGAACTGCTTGATGTCAGCGAAGCCAAAGGTGTTCAGGCCAGTGCGCCGATCATTCATGATGTGCCTCTGGTGCTGGTCGGCACGCGTGGCCAGCGCAACGTACGGCGTGTGGAGCAACTGTCGGGACATACACTGAGCCTGCCCACCGGCAGCGCGGCCGACGAGGCCCTGCATCAGGTCAATCGGCAACTGGAGCTGCGCAAGCTGCCGCTGGCCAAGATCGAATGGGTCGACCCTAGCCTGGCAGTCGAAGATGTGCTGGAAATGGTCCAGGCCGGTATTTACCCGATGACACTGGTCGAGCAGCCTATTGCCGAGCGTTGGGCGAAGATCATGCCCAAGCTGCGTATCGAGCGCGGCCTGACCTTGCAGACCCACGGCGACATCAGCTGGTTTGTACGCGACAACGCAACCCAGCTGCGGGCCAGTATCGATGATTTCCTCAAAGGCTATAAACCTTCGGCTCAGCAGGATCAGGTGCTCGCCAAGGCTTACAAAAACACCTACAAGGTCAACAACCCGCTGGTCCGCAACAACCTGCAACGTCTTGAGCAACTGCGTCCGATGCTGCAACGCCACGCCGATGCGCAGGGTATGGACTGGCTGGACCTCGCTGCCCTGGCGTTCAAGGAGTCGAAGCTCGACCCGGCGGCCAAGGGCAGTGGCGGCGCGACAGGGCTGTTGCAGATCACTCCGTCGGCGGCAAAAAGCGTCGGAGTACCGAGCATTCAGAGCGCTGACGACAACATCCGTGCAGGTTCGCGTTACATGGCGCTGATCCAGCGAAAGTATTTCTCCAGCAGCCGAGTCAACGAGCGCGAGCGTATGGCGTTTGTGATGGCCGCCTACAACCTGGGGCCGGAGCGTGTGCAAGGCATGCGCGAGGAAGCGCGGCGGCGGGGGCTCAATCCAGATCAGTGGTTTTTCCAGACCGAGCGCGTGGCAATGGAGCAGGGCGGTGCCAACGTCGTCGCGTTCGTCAACAGCGTGAACAAGTATTACCTGGCATTTGATCGCGAGCGGGACTCGCTTGAAAAGAGTGGGCCGAAAACCGCCGTAAAACGCTAATCATCGATTTATTGGATTGTTAAGTGCTGTTATTTGCGGTTTTCACATAAGTAAATTTGATTATGATGGCGCCACGTTCACTTAATCAATCCCGGAAATTACCCACATGAACACAATGATCAAATCGGTTCTCAGCACTCGCGCCGGTTACGGCCTTACCCTGTTGCGCGTTATTGTCGGTATTGCCTTTATCGCTCACGGTAGTCAGAAGCTGTTCGGGGCCTTCGGCGGTTATGGCCTGGAAGGCACTGCGCAGTACATGGAAAGCCTGGGCCTGACACCGGGTTATCTGATGGCGCTGATGTCTGGCAGCGCCGAGTTCTTTGGCGGTCTGGGCCTGCTGTTGGGGCTGCTGGCTCGTCCGGCTGCGGTAGTGGTGATCCTGTTGTTGCTGGTAGCGATCTTTACCGTGCATATCCATAACGGGTTCTTCATGGCCAATAACGGTTATGAGTATGCGCTGGCGTTGCTCGGCGGCGCTCTGGCAGTGCTTATCGAAGGTGCAGGCAAGTTGTCGCTGGACCGCGTCATCTCCCGATAACCGGCTATGCTTGTCCTGCAAGGCCCGCTTCTGGCGGGCCTTGTGCGTTTGCAGGCTCGCGTCACGGATGACAATTGACAATGAATGGGGCGTTTCTCTAGGATGCGTGCTCAAGCGCCGATTTAACAACTACTTGCGGGGCGCCTGGCAAGGCTCAGGTCTTGTCGAAATACCGCTAAAACGTTGGTTCGGTGTTGCCTCTCACCGCTGCCCAGCGGATCTTGCGAGGCAGAGATATAACCATGAACAACCTGCGCCCCCTCATTCGTCTTTCCCCTATCAGCACGGTCTTGTCACGCAAGAACCCGAAAATCCTTCTGAGCGGCTCTCATCAGCCTACGCTGTTGCGCTATCTCGATGGCTGGCCTCGTCGGGGCGCTGGTAACTGTGCGTTTCTAATTCAGTTTGTCGATACGAACTCGTCGTTGAGCCACTTTGGCAACGATGAGTTCGACCTGGCGGTGGTGCAATCGCCGCAGGCTGACGACGTCGAGCAGCTCATTTGTGAGCTGACGCGTATAGCCCGTCAGGGCCTGATTACGCTGGGTTGAAACGGCGGACGTATTCAATTGGCATAGAAGGCATATTGCTGGCCCCCAGCCTGTGAACTGACAGGCAAAATCGCCGCCTTATCAAAGGATTAGGTGGTTTTCGCATGCGTTTGGTCTATTGTGCTCTGGCGTGCCTGACGCTTTCCGGGCTGGCTTTTTCCGTTCAGGCCAGAAACGCGACGGAGAACGAGCGTTATCTTTGTCGCTGGGGCTCGACCATTGCCGGTGGTGCGCAGGCTTCCAAGCTGTCAGGCGTTACCCGTTACGGGGCGCGGCAAAAGCTGCAGGCGCGCAAGTTCGCCAAACAGTGGATGCGACCCATGGCATTGCGTATCACCGAGCAGACCTACGACAGCGAGTCGCGTTTGAAGCCTGATGCTGTCAGCAAGGTGTATTACGACGGCTGCATCCAGCATGAGGTGGCGCGTCGCTGACTTTTTTATGCCTGTCGAACTGATTTTTGCAGGGCTGGAGAAACGTCTTGAGTACAAAGATCATCACCAGGGGCGGGCATGAAGCCCTGAAGAAAGAACTCGATTACCTGTGGCGAGAGCACCGGCCTGACATTACTCAAAAGGTCGCCTGGGCAGCGTCGTTGGGTGATCGCAGCGAGAACGCGGATTACCAGTACAACAAGAAACTGCTGCGCGAGATCGACCGGCGCGTGCGCTACCTGCGCAAGCGCCTTGAAGACATGCGTGTCGTCCAGTATTCGCCGGAGCAGGAAGGGCGAGTGTTCTTCGGTGCCTGGGTCGAGATCGAGAACGAAGCGGGCGACCTCAAGAAATTTCGCATTGTCGGGTATGACGAGATCTACGGGCGCAACGATTACATTTCCATCGACTCGCCCATGGCGCGCGCCTTGTTGAAGAAGGAAGAGGGCGATGAGGTGCTGGTCAACACGCCGGAAGGCGAAAAACTGTGGTTCGTGAATTCCATTGATTACGAGAAGTGAGGCCGGACGCACAGCGTCGTGGTCCGGCCAGTCGCCCTCAACCCTCGCGCAGTACGGTCAACGGGCTGACGTTCAGTGCGCGGCGTGTGCCGAATACGCCAGCGCCACCCACCAGCAGGGCACCGATTACCGGCAGCAGCAATAGCCACGGATGCGGCTGCCATTCCAGTGAGAAGGCGTAGCGGTACAGCACGAAGCTCACCAGCTCACAGCCCAGCGCCGCCAGCACGCCGCTGGCAGCCCCCAGCAAACCGAATTCGATGCGCCGTGACTTGATCAGCAGTGCCCGCTCTGCGCCGAGTGCACGCAGCAGCGCGCCCTGACGGATGCGTTCGTCCAGGGTCGCCTGCAACCCGGAGAACAGCACGGCAATACCGGCCGCCAGAACAAACAGCAGCACGAATTGCACGGCCAGCGTGACCTGATCAAGAATACTGCGCACCTGCGCCAGCAAGGCCTCCACTCCCAGAATACTGATCGACGGGTAGGCCCGCGACAGCTCGACAATCTGTTTATCCTGGCCAGGCGGCAAGTAGAAACTGGTCAGGTAAGTGGTGGGCAAATCCGCCAGGGTGCCAGGCTGGAAGATCATGAAGAAGTTGGGCTGGAAGGTATCCCAGTTCACGTCCCTCAGGCTGGTGACTACGGCTTCACGCGTAAGGCCACCGACAATGAAGCTCAGGCGGTCGCCCAGCTTGATCTTCAGGCTCTCGGCCAGCTTGGTCTCGATCGATACCCCGGGCGTCGCGTCGCTCTGGCCTGAGGCCGGCAGCGCCTTCCACCAGTTACCGGCAGTCAGGGTATTGCCTTCGGGCAAATCGGCGGCCCAGGTCAGACTCAGGTCGCGGCGAGTGGCGTTCTCACCACGCGAGTCCTTGGTCACGAAGTTGCCCACCGGTTCACCGTTGATGCTGGTCAGACGTCCCGGCACTACTGGGTAGAGCGGAGCCGAGTGGGTGGACAGCTTGCTCAGGGTCTGGGCGAAGTTTTCTTTCTCTGATGGCAACACATTGAGCACGAAATAGTTTGGTGCGTCCTTGGGCAGCTGGTTTTGCCAGGTGTCGAGCAGTTCACCGCGCAGCAGCGCGATCAAACCCATCGACAGCAGGATCAGGCCGAAGGCCAGAGATTGACCGGCAGCGGCCAGCGGGTAACGCAGCAGTTGCCCCAGGCCCAGCCGCCAGGGCAGCGACGCACCGGCCAGCAGGCGGCGCAGGCTGTTAAGCGCCAGCAGCAACAGGCTGCCCAGTATCAGCGCGGCGACGACGCCACCGCCCAACAGGGCAAAGGTCAGCACCAGGTCCAGGCTCAGGCGCCACATGATCAGGCCCAGCGCGAACAGCGCCGCGCCATACACCAGCCATGAGCTGGCGGGGATCGGCAGCATGTCACGGCGCAGCACGCGCAGCGGCGGCACGCGACCCAGTGCTGCCAGCGGTGGCAGGGCGAAACCGGCCAACGCCACCAGCCCGGTGCCCATGCCTGCCAACGCAGGCAAAAGGCCGCCCGGAGGTACCGCGGCCGGCAATAGATTTTGCAGCAGTGCAAATAACCCCAATTGCGCCAGCCAGCCCAGCAGCGCGCCGCTCAGGCTGGCCAGCAGGCCGATGATCGCCAGTTGCAGGCTGAACAGGGTCATGGTCTCGCCGCGTGACAGGCCCAGACAGCGCAGCAGGGCGCTGGCATCGAAGCGCCGTGCGGCAAACCTGGATGCCGAAAGCGCCACGGCAACGCCCGCCAGCAGTACGGCCACCAGGCTCGCCATATTCAGATAACGTTCAGCCTTGCCCAGCGCGCCACCAATCTGCTGACTGCCATCGTGGGCGTCCTTGATTTCCTGATGCGGTTCCAGAGTCGGCTCGATGGCTTTACGGTAGGCGGCCAGCGCTTCGGGCGGGCCGCTCCACATTTCCCGGTAGCTGACTCGGCTGCCCGGTTGCACTACGCCGGTAGCGGCGAGATCCTGGAGATTGATCATCACCCTCGGGGTCAGGCTGTAGAAGTTGCCCGCACGGTCTGGCTCGTACGTCAGTACCCGAGTCAGTTTCAGGGTTTTCGAGCCGACGTCGATATCATCACCGACCTTCAGATCAACGGCTGGAAACAGTCGTGCCTCGGCCCAGGCTTCACCGGGCCTGGGGCCGCTGCCAGCCTGCTCGGTCTGATACAGGTCCGCTGCGCTTTTAAGCTCGCCGCGCAGTGGGTAAACGTCATCCACTGCTTTGATGCTGGACAATTGGATACCGGCATCGGTGGCGATCACGCTGGAAAAGATCACGATCTGCGCATGCTTGAGTTGCAGGCGCTTGCCTTCCTCGACCTGCTCGGCGCGCGCCGGGCTGGAACCCTCAAGAATCAGATCAGCGCCAAGAAACTCGGTCGCCCGCAACAGCATTGCGCCGTTCAGGCGCGCGCCGAAGTAACCGATGGCGGTGCTGGCAGCCACGGCTACCAAAAGGGCAAAGAACAACACCCGCAACTCTCCGGCGCGTGCATCGCGCAGCAGTTGGCGGGCGGCGAGGCTTAGCAGACGGGCAAAAGGCAAACGTGCCATCAAGGCTCCAGCGGGGCGACCAGTCGGCCCCCTTCAAGACGGATCAGGCGGCGGCAGCGATGCGCCAGACGCTCATCGTGAGTCACCAGCACCAGCGTGGTGTTGCGCTCCTTGTTCAGTTCGAACAGCAGGTCGCTGATACGCTCGCCAGTGTGGCTGTCCAGGTTGCCGGTGGGTTCGTCGGCAAACAGTACGTCCGGGTCGGCGGCAAACGCGCGGGCGATGGCGACACGTTGTTGTTCGCCTCCGGACAACTGACGCGGTGTGTGGGTCAGGCGCTGGCCAAGGCCTACGCGCTCCAGCAGGTCGCGAGCCTTTTCGCGGGCGTCCTTGCGGCCTTCAAGCTCCATCGGCAGCATGACGTTTTCCAGCGCATTGAGGCTGTCGAGCAACTGGAATGACTGAAATACAAAACCGACGTGCTCGGCGCGTACTCTGGCGCGCTGGTCTTCATCCAGCTCACTCAGGTTGCGGCCCGAGAGGATGACCGAACCGGAGCTGGGCAGGTCAAGCCCGGCAAGCAAGCCGAGCAGGGTGGATTTGCCTGAACCGGATGCACCGACGATGGCCAGTGTGTCGCCCTTGTTTAGTTCCAGGGAGAGTTCGTGCAGGATGGTCAGGTCACCTTCGGTGCTGGGGACTACTTTGCTGAGGCTTTGGGCACTGAGAATACTTTCACTCATGGAGAATCCGATGCGTGCGTTGTTTTTAAGTGCTGGCCTGGGGTTACTGCTGCTGTCACAGGGCGCGTTGGCGGGCACGGTATTGATCGTTGGGGATAGTATCAGTGCGGCTTTCGGACTGGATACCCGCGTGGGGTGGGTCAGCCTGCTGGAGCAGCGTCTGAGCAAGGAGGGATTCGACGACAAGGTGGTCAATGCGTCGATCAGTGGCGACACCAGTGCCGGGGGCCAGGCGCGTTTGCCTGCGCTGCTTGCAGAGCATAAGCCGGAACTGGTTATTCTCGAATTGGGTGGCAACGACGGACTGCGTGGCCAGCAGCCCGCTCAATTGCAACAAAACCTTTCATCGATGATCGACAGCTCTCGGGCAGCCGGTGCGAAAGTGTTGCTGCTGGGTATGCAGATACCGCCCAACTACGGGCCGCGTTACACCAACGCGTTCAAAGAGGTTTACAGCAACCTGGCCGAGCAGAAAAAAGTCCCGCTTGTGCCCTTCTTTCTGGAAGGTGTGGGCGGAGTGCCCGAACTGATGCAGGCTGATGGTCTGCATCCGGCGGCGGCTGCTCAGGGCAAGTTGCTGGAAAATGTCTGGCCGAGCCTGAAACCGCTGCTTTGAGGCTTTCCCGGACGGGGGCTTTCGGCTAATGTGGCGCCCCCGATCTGGAGCCCCCCATGCCGCGTCGCGCCTGGTCCCTGTATGCCTATCAAATGCTTGAGCCCCATGAGCAGCTGGATCTGTTCGCCTGTCAGGAAGTGCGCGTCCATCTGATTGCTCGCCAATTGGAGCTGGGCGGCTCGATCGACCGGACGTTGTGTGGCACGTTGTTGCCTGCCCAGCCGCAGATGCGCGCCGTCGAACTGCAAGCCATGCGCGATGAGCGCCTGTGCCCGCTATGCAAGGCCATCATGGATGCGCAGCGCAGGGGCATGAATCCGATCTGGCCTGAGCTCTAGCTGTCATGACTGCCTGAAGGCCAACCGCAGATATCCCCGATCCTGCAAGGGCCGGTGTACACTTCAGGTCTTGTTTCCATCTCTTTAGTCGTTACCCGAAGGATCTTCCCGGATGTTGTCGCGCATACCAGCCGTTACCCGCTGTCTGTCGCTTGCTGCTCTGTGCGCGGCGAGCTCTGTCCATGCTCTGGAGTTTCCGTTGCCGCCGCCCGGCGAGGACATCGTGGGCCAGGTGCAGGTCATCAAGGCCAAATACGAGGACACCTTTGCTGATCTGGGCACAAAATACGATCTGGGTTATCTGGAAATGATCGCGGCCAACCCTGGTGTTGACCCCTGGTTGCCGGGTGCAGGCAAGGACATCGTGCTGCCGACCCGCTTCATTCTGCCGCCGGGCCCGCGCGAAGGGATAGTCATCAACCTTGCCGAGTACCGCATGTACTACTACCCCAAAGGGCAGAATGTCGTGCATACCTATCCGCTGGGTGTCGGTCGTGAAGGCTGGGGTTCGCCCATCGGGGTGACCAAGATAACGGCCAAGACGCCAAACCCGACCTGGACGCCACCTGCCTCGATCAAGGCCGAGCATGCTGCCGATGGTGATCCGCTGCCTGACGTAGTGCCCGCCGGTCCGGATAACCCGCTGGGGCCGTTCAAATTCGGTCTTGGGCTTTCCGGCTACCTGATCCACGGTTCGAACAAGAAGTTCGGTATTGGCATGCGCACCAGTCATGGCTGTTTCCGCATGTACAACAACAACGTGCTGGAACTGGCCGACATGGCTCCGGTCGGTACGACCGTGCGAATCATCAGCGAGCCCTACAAATTCGGCATCAGTGGCGGCAAGATTTACCTTGAAGCACACACACCGGTAGATGATCTGGGCAACCCGTCGGTTGTCGACAAGCACACTGCGGTCATTAATGCGTTGCTCAAACGTGACGACCTGGCCACCAACCTGCGCATGAACTGGGACGTAGTACGCGATGTAGTTGCGGCCGAAGACGGCATGCCGGTGGAAATCGCAGAACCGGGCAAAGCGCCTGCGAGTGCTGAAGAGCCTGTGATTTTTCAGTAGTCCAACCTGTTCGCGCGCCAATGCTATGCCTTACACAACGGTTCTGCGAAATCAGGCGAATGACCATCGTGCCTACGCTCCGCGTAGACACGCAACTCGTGACGCTCCGCGTCACATCTGTGCTGCCGCACAACATCCACGCCTTACGCGCAGCCGCCGCCAGAGCAGTGCTTTTCAACCGCGATGGCACAGACGACGCAGAGTGCGACGTTAGTGACGGCTGAGCCCTGACGCTGATCCGGGGGATGCGAGGCAGGACGCCGAGCAAGCCGCACCGGGCCAAGGATGGCCCGTTGCGGCGGCCCCCGGATCAGTGACAGGGCGAAGGAACCCGACGAAGTCGGGCCGGAAACAGGAGCGAGGACTTTGCCTACTTTGGTCCCTCAAAGTAGGGCGCCGTAAGGGCGCAAAGGTGACCTGAGCTAGAAACATATATCACTGATGTCTCGGAACCGCTGTGTGACGCGGAGCGTCACGAACTGCATTCCCACGCGGAGCGTGAGGAACGAGCGGCGTCTGGGA